>NZ_JBIVCU010000002.1:321960-593035 GCF_044746785.1 Pseudomonas sp. NPDC090208 | reverse complement strand
GCTCGCGAAAGCGTTGGGTCAGTGGGTGCGGCAGTGTCTGGACGGCCTTCTTCGCGAGCAGGGCTCCCTCCCACAGGTCATCTGTCCGGCTGGCGGATGGTAGCGGTCTTTCGACCGGCATCGCAGCTACGCCTGATTGACTGGTGCCAGGCACGAACCGCTTTTGATTCTGGCCGAAGGCCGTGGGAGGGAGCTCTGCTCGCGAAAGCGTTGGGTCAGTGGGTGCGGCAGTGTCTGGACGGCCGTCTTCGCGAGCAGGGCTCCCTCCCACAGGTCACCTGTCCGGCTGGCGGATGGTGGCGGTCTTTCGACCGGCATCGCAGGTACGCCTGATTGACTGGTGCCAGGCGCGAATCGCTTGTGATTCTGGCCGCAGGCCGTGGGAGGGAGCTCTGCTCGCGAAAGCGTTGGGTCAGTGGGTGCGGCAGTGTCTGGACGGCCTTCTTCGCGAGCAGGGCTCCCTCCCACAGGTCATCTGTCCGGCTGGCGGGCGTTGGCAATCTTTCGGACGCCGAGATTTTTTGTAGGAGCGATGGCTTAGAAGCTCACTGTCGCCGACAGCCGTGCCGTGCGTGGGGCGCCGAGGAACAGGTAGTCGTCGCCCAGGTATTCGCCGACGTCGCGCCAGTAGCGTTTGTCGAACAGGTTGTCGACGGTCAGGCGGAACACGGTGTCGTAGCCGTCGACTTTCGTGCTGTAGCGGCTGCCGGCGTTGAATACGGTGTAGTCGTCGACCTTCACCGAGCCTTCGCGGTTGGCGTATTTGCTGGAGCTGTACTGCATGCCGCCGAGCAGCGCCAGGCCCGGAATCGGCAGGCTGTAATCGGCCGACAGGCTGCCACGATACTTCGGCACGTTGATCGCCTGATGGTCCTCGTAGGCCGCCGTGCCGCTGTCCTCCACCCGCGCGCGGATCGCTGCGACGCTGGCGGCGATCTGCAGTTGCGAGGTCAGCCAGCCATTGGCGCTCAACTCCAGGCCGGTGTTTTTCTGCTGGCCCTGCTGGACGAAGGTCAGCGTGCCGTCGTCGTTGGGTTTCGAATACTGGTAGGCCTGACGGGTCTGGAACAGCGCAGCGGTGAAGCTCATGCGCTGCCAGTCGTACTTGATCCCGGCTTCCAGTTGGCGGGAAATCGTCGGCGCGAGGATTTCGCCGACGTTGGTGTCGAACACCGACGCCGTGCCGCCCAAAGACAGGCCCTTGCTGTAGCTGGTGTACAGCGAAACGTTGTCCACCGGCTTGTAGATCAGCGCCGCCTGGGGCAGGAAGATCGAGCGCTGGGTGTGGCGATTGTCGCTGCCGTCTTCGTTGTAGGCCTTCTCGTCCAGCCGCACCTGGCGCCCGCCGAGCACCGTCTGCCAGTGCTCGTTGAAACTGATGCGGTCAGTGGCGAACAGCCCGTACTGGCGGCTGTCGAGGCGGCGCTCGGTGTGGCCCACGGGCAGGTCGGACGGGGCGAAGGTGTCCGGCGTCTGGTGGACGTTGCCAGAACCGACGTACTCGCTGAAATACGGCCGGGTGTCGACGGTGCGGCGAAATGCGCTGGTGCCGAAGGTCAGTTCGTGCGTGAGGCTGCCGGTGGCGAAACGCCCGGTCATGCTCGCTTCGACTTCATCGTTGCGCCGGGTGTCATCGGGGCTGCGGAAGTCGTAGATGTCGTAGCCGCCGTCGCTGTTGAAATGCCCGGTGACCGGTGTGGTCGAGCAGTCGCTCTGGAAATAGCAGCCGTAGGCGAAGGCGCTGTAGTCGTCGATCACCACGCGGCTGCGCGAGGCGCTGAGGCTGGCCTTCCAGTCGTCGTTGAAGCGGTATTCGTAGCGCCCGTTCATGTTCAGCGAGTCGATGCCCACCGGGTTCGACCAGCTCTGATAGCCGAGCAACTTGCGCGGCGAGGCGTCATGGGGCAACTCGCTGCCGCCGATCAGCTGATAGCCGGGCACCGAGCGCTGTTCCCTGGTCTGGTACTCGACGTCCAATTGCAGGGTCGACTGCTCGTTGATGTTCCAGTCGAACGCCAGCGAGGCGAAATCGCGCTGGCCGTCGGCGTGTTCAACGTAGGAGCGGATGTCTTCGTGGGCGACGTTGGCGCGCAGGCCGAACTGTTTTTCGCTGCCGAACCAGCCGCCGACGTCAGTGGCGATGTAGCGCTCGCCGTGTTCGTTGGTGGAGACGGTCACCGAGCGCACGTCCTCTGGCCGCTTGGTCTTGTAGTTGATGACACCGGCCGGCTCCGACACGCCACTGGACAGCCCCGACAGGCCCTTGAGCAGTTCAACCTGTTCCTTGTTTTCCAGCGCCACGTTCTGCTCGCCGGTGATGCTGCGGCCGTTGATGCGGTAGCTGTTGGCGGCGTTCAGGGAAAAACCGCGGACCACGAAGTTTTCGTAGTAGCCGATCGGCGCATAGCTGTCGCCCACCGAGGCATCGTTGCGCAGCACTTCGCTGAGCAATCTGGCCTGCTGGTTTTTCAGGCGCTCTTCGCTGAACACCGCAATCGACGCCGGGGTGTCCAGCAGCGGCGCGTCATTGAATCCGCCGACCGAAGCGCTGCTGGCCTGGTATTCCGACGCCTGCTCCCCGGACACCTTCACCGCCTCCAGCGTCAGCGGCTCGGCTTCCTGCGCCGCCAGCCACGGCGAGGCCAGGGCAATGCTCAGAGGCAACAGGCGGCGGGCGAAGTGCGGGGTGGTCATCAGAACGAAGCTCCTGGCGGTCTTGGGTGATAGGCAAAAAGGGGGAGCGGATTTATCCGCGATCAGTCATAAGAGCCGCACTGAATCCGAAGCCACCTCGCGGATAAATCCGCTCCCACAAGAGAGAGGTCTTCCGCAAAAGAGGGATCCGGCGAAGCGGCTAACAGCGGCGCACCTTTTACGTTCTGCGTGATTTTTTTACAACCACGACATAAACGTTCCGCCCGCCTCGAAAATCAGTCCGGCGCTGCTTTACACTCCAGCTTCCCCCTTCAAGGAAGTTTCCCTATGACGCCCTCGCTGCTCATGGCCGTGCTCGCCTCCGGCTTTATTTATGGAATTTCGCCGGGCCCCGGCGTGCTGGCGGTGTTTGGCATCGGTGCGTCCCGAGGCCGACGGGCTGGCGCGGCGTTTCTCTGCGGCCATCTGCTGGGCGATGTGATCTGGTGCAGCACGGCACTGGCAGCAATCATCGGCGCGCGGGTGGTCGGCACCACGGCGTTCGACGTGCTCGGCATCATCAGCGGGCTGTTTCTGTTCTGGCTCGGCTGGCGGGCAATTCGTGCCAAGCGCAGCAGCGAAGGCGACGGCAAGACCACCACACGGCATCCGTTCTGGCACGGCATCATGTTCGGCCTGACCAACCCCAAGGCATACCCGGTGGCCGTGGCGACCTTCACCGCCCTGCTCTCCAGCCGTACCGAGCTGCTCAACTGGTCGATGCTGCCGCTGCTGATTCTGATCAGCACCTTGGGCGGCATCGCGGCCTACACGATTCTGGTCAGCGTGGTTGGCGCACGGCAGGTGCGGGCGGTGTATCAGCGCCATGAGCTGACCATTACCCGGCTATGCGGGGTGATGTTCATCGGTTTCGCAATCAACGCGCTGATGCACGCGGTGCCGAGCCTGCTGCCGCGCAGGCCCTGATGGAACCACCTTGCGGAACACAACACCCGTGGGAGGGAGCCCTGCTCGCGAAAGCGGTGAGTCAGTTGACGCAGCAGTGTCTGAACGGGCGCCTTCGCGAGCAGAGCTCCCTCCCACAGGACTTACGTCCGCCGAGATGGCGATGGCGTCTAGGAAAGAGATGCCATTTGCGCCAGCCACTCCAGAAACGCCTTGATCGGCGCCTGCCGCTCACGTCCCGGCACGCACACGGCCACGTATCGCGGGCCGGGCAGGCTGATTTCCGGTCGGTAGGCCACCAGTTCGCCCCGGGCCAGGCTGTCGGCCACCAGCACATTGCTCGCCAGCACCAGACCATGACCGGCGACTGCCGCGCTCAAGGCGAAATGCTCGTCGTCGAACTCGCGCAGGCGCGCGGTCTGCAACCAGTCGTCATGCCCGGCCAAGGCGCACCAACTCTGCCAGCCGACGGCGTAGGCACCGGGAATCTGCCAGCGCAGGTCAATCAATTCCAGCGGGCCACCCTGCAGCACTGCCACTACGTCGGGCGCGCCATACACGGCAAAGCGCTCGTCCATCAGCGGCTGGTGAAACAGCTTCGGGTCGTCGCGGCTGACCGTGCGAATCGCCAGATCGATGCTGGAATCACGCAGCAGATCGACCAGTTCGTTACGGGTGTCGACACGCACGTTGAACTGCGGATAGCGCCGATAAAATCCCGCCAGCCGCGGAATCAGCCAGGCCGCGGCCAGCCCCGGCGTGGTCGACAGGGTCAGGGTCTGCGAGGCGGTTTCCGGGCTGAAGCTTTCCAGACTCAGGCTGATATCCAACAACGCGCGGTGGGTCTGACGGTACAGTTGCTCGCCTTCTTCGGTCAGCCGCACGCCTTGCCCCGAGCGCTCGAACAGCAGCGCGCCGAGCCAGGCCTCGAGGCTTTTCACCTGATGGGAAATCGCCGCCGGGGTCACCGCCAGCTCCTCGGCGGCGGCCTTGAAACTGCCCAGCCGCGCCGCCGCCTCGAAGGTGCGCAACGCGTTCAGTGGAAGAGTGGAAAACACCGGCAGCTCCCTGCATGAAATGAATTGAAGCGGGGTCAATTTATCTCATTTTTCAACCCCGCGACGGGCGGTTAAGGTGGCGACCATTCCTTCAATCGACGCTGGAGAACACCATGCAAGGCCCCACCCGCAAAGTCGTTCAAGCGGTGCTGTACGAAGCCATCGCCATCATGGTGCTGTCCCCAAGCATTGCGCTGGTCTATGACGACGGCCTGGCCCACGCCGGTGCTTTGTCAGTGATGCTCTCGGTCAGCGCGTTGATCTGGAACGTGCTGTTCAACTACGTCTTCGAGTACTGGGAAGCCCGCCAGCCCAGCCGCGAGCGTACGTTCGGACGGCGCTTACTGCACTCGCTGGGTTTCGAAGGCGGACTGGTGCTGCTGTTGGTGCCGCTGGTGGCGTGGTGGCTGGACATTTCCTGGTGGGCGGCGCTGGTGACAGACCTGGGGTTGTTCGTATTTTTCTTCTTTTATGCGTTGGTGTTTCAGTGGGTGTTCGACCGGGTGTTCGATGTACCGGTGTCGGCTCAGGAATATCAGGGATAAACGCCCCGGTGTTCTGTGGGAGCCGGCTTGCTGGCGAAGGCGCCGTGCCAGTCAGCCTTGTGGTGTCTGGCCAGACGCATTCGCCAGCAAGCCGGCTCCCACAATTCAACAACGCGCGATCCGTTACTGTGCCAGCCCCACCTTCAGCAACTTGCCGTCCTGCTCGTCGGTCAGCACGTACAGGTAGCCGTCCGGCCCCTGGCGCACGTCGCGGATGCGCGATTTCAGTTCGCCCAGCAGGCGCTCTTCATGCACCACCTTGTCGTCTTTCAGTTCCAGACGGATCAGCACCTGAGCCGCCAGCGCGCCGATGAACACGTTATGGTCCCACTGCTTGAACTTGTCCGAGTCATAGAACGCCATGCCGCTGATGGCCGGGGATTTTTCCCAGACATGGAACGGGTTCTTCACGCCTTCAACGATCTTGCCTTTGGACTCGGAGATCGGCTGGCCGGTGTAGTCGATGCCGAAGGTCGAGATCGGCCAGCCGTAGTTGGCGCCGCGCTCGATGATGTTGATTTCATCGCCGCCCATCGGCCCGTGCTCGTTGGTCCACAGGGTGCCGGTCCACGGGTTGAGCGCCGCACCCTGCTGGTTGCGATGGCCGTAGCTCCAGATTTCCGGGCGGACGTTTTTCTGGCCGACGAAGGGGTTGTCCTTGGGCACCGAGCCGTCCGGGTACAGGCGCACGACCTTGCCCTGCAACTTGTCCAGATCCTGCGCCGTAGGGCGGTTGTTGTTTTCACCCAAGGCGATGAACAGATAGCCGTCGCGGTCAAACACGATGCGCGAGCCGAAGTGGTTGCCCACCGACAGTTTCGGTTGCTGCTGGAAGATCCGCGTGAAGTTCTCCAGCCGGGTCATGTCGTCCGACAGCCGCGCGCGCCCGGCAGCCGTGCCACCGGTCTTGCCGTCGCTGGCAGCCTCGGCGTAGGTCAGGTAGACCATGCGGTCCTTGGCGAAGTCCGGCGACAGCTCGACATCCAGCAGGCCGCCCTGCCCTTGCACCCAGACCTGCGGCACGCCGGAGATCGGCGCCGTCAGCTTGCCTTCCGGCGTCACCCGGCGCAGGTTGCCGGTGCGCTCGGTCACCAGCATGCCCTTGTTGCCCGGCAGAAACGCCACCGCCCATGGGTGCTGCAAACCGCCCACGACTTCATCCACCGTCAGCGTGCCCTCTTCGCTCTGGTAGGTGGCGGCGGATGCCTGCCACGACAGGCCGATCAAGGCAGAGGCGCACAACAGGGCAAGCAGGCGTTGACGGGGCAGGGTTTTATGCAACATGGGCGATTCCTTCTGGGTGAAAAATAGACGTTCGCTGTCAATGGTCGGGTGTTGCCGGTTCAATTGCTGCGTCGTTCGTTACCGCTGGACGGCCGTGGCGCCTGTTGACGGGTGGGGTAGCCGTTGCCGATGCCGCCGTTTTCCAGGGTGGGCTGACGGGTCTGCGGCGGGCCAAGGTAGGGGCCGCGCATCGTCGGTGCGGTGGAACGGGTGCCTTGCTGGCTGTTGGGATTGACCTGACGGATCACGCCGTTGTCAGGCTGATTGTTGGCCCCGGCGGCCAGTTGCAGGGGCGCGACCGGCTCGCCGGCCTGGACCAGACCCAGGCTCAACAGACCGATGCTCAGCACGCCGCCGAGAAGAAAGATCGCGAGGCCTCGCAGAAAACTGTTCATCATTTACCTGCTGTCGAAAGGGGACGCATGGGGTGTTTGATGGCGATCGAAGCCGTAGGTTCGCGCCATAGGGATGGATGAGCAACGTGTAGGATGATTCGCTTTGTAACAAGAATAGTCCGCAGGACCCGTTGAACCGCGCAACCCGTCGGCGCTTGCACAAATGTTCCAGACCTTGCGTCATCTGCCGGAGTACAGTTTCCCCAAACACCACAGTCCCCCTGTAGGAGCTGGCTTGTCCTGCGACCTGGCGCGAAGCGGCAGTCAATTCAGCAAACGCGATTAGCCTGACACACTGCGTTCGCCGGATTTACGACTGCTTCGCAGCCGGTCGCAGGACAAGCCAGCTCCTACAGACCAACGTCACACATAAGGCCCCCACATGCCCGAACGCCACTGGATCGATCTCAAGCAGGACGCCACGTCCGGCATCGAGACGATGCGCGCGCATTTCGAGGGGCATGCCTATGACCCGCACTGGCACGACACCTACCTGGTGGGCATCACCGAGCAGGGCGTGCAGCAGTTCAACTGCCGGCGCCAGCAGTACAACAGCACGCCGGGCAAGGTGTTTCTGCTGGAGCCGGGCGAGATCCACGATGGCCATGCACCGCAGGACGGTGGTTTTACCTACCGCACGCTGTACCTCGACCCGCAGTGGCTGGAGCGCGAGTTGCGCGCTCAGTTCGAGGAAGCGCCGGACAACGCACAACTGACCTTCGCCGCCACCCTGGCCGATGACCGCCGGCTGGCCTGCGCCACTGCCAACGCCTTTACCGCGCTGCATCACGATGAACTGCGCATCGTCCGCCAGACCGCGCTGGACGGTTTGCTGGCGAGCCTGACCAGCCACCTGCGCTGGCGCGCGCTGGTCAATCCCGATCCACGCCTGCCGCTGGCGGCGCAAAGGGCGCGCGACTATCTGCACAGCCATCTGCATCAGGACATCGGCCTGGACGATCTGGCCAAGGTCGCCGGGGTCGACCGTTTTCGCCTGAGCCGCGCGTTCAAGGCCGCATTCGGCCTGGCGCCCCATGCCTATCTGATTCAACTGCGCCTGACCCGCGCCCGCCGCCTGCTGGCCGGTGGCGAGTTACCGGCGAATGTCGCCGCCGCCCTCGGTTTTGCCGACCAGAGCCACCTCGGTCGCTGGTTCCAGCGCGCCTACCGGATGAGCCCGGCGGACTACCGCAGACGCTGCTCAAATCTTCCAGACTGAGCTGCCCGCCACGGCGATGATCCCTTCACGATCAATCGCATTCGAGTGGTTCCATGGACACCTTTCTGCCGTTTCTGCTGTTCGCTTTCGTCGCTTCCATCACCCCCGGCCCGACCAACATCCTGGTGCTGACCAACAGCTCACGCCATGGCCTGCGCCCGACCCTGCCGATCGTGTTCGGCGCCTGTGCCGCCGCCGCGCTGGTGGTGTTGGCCATTGGCACCGGGCTGGGTCAGGCCCTCGCCAGCCATGTCCAGGCGCAGACCGCGATGGCCTGGATCGGCATCGCCTGGCTGACCTGGCTGGCGTGGCAGATTTTCTCGGCGCCGGCCGAGGCCATCGACCCGTCCCGCAAAGCCGAAGGCCCGCGTCTGGGCCTGTGGAGCGCCGCCAGCCTGCAACTGGTCAATCCCAAGGTGTGGATGATGGCCCTGGCAGTGGTCAGCGTGTTCGCCGGCACCGACGGCGAGCGCTTGCACCGGGTGCTGTGGCTGTCGCTGACGTTTTTCCTGGTGTCCATCCCGTGCATGTTCCTCTGGGCCTGCATGGGCGTCGGCGCGGCCAGATTTCTCAAATCCGCCCGCAGCGTGCTGTATTTCAACCGGCTGATGGCCCTGCTGTTGCTGGCCTCGGCGTGGCTGACCCTGATCCTGTGAAGGCTTCCTGCGAGCCATGATTTAATGCGCGCTCCCCGGATTGATGTGGACACGCCATGGCTCCTTTCTACGATGCACGCGGCAACATTTACGCCGTGATTTCCCCCGAAGCGCTGCGCGCCCTTGGCGTGGCGCTGCCGGATTCGGCCGCCGGCGCCGCAGCCAACCGCCGCAACTGGACCGACAAGGCTGTGGCGCTGATCTGCGACTGGCCCGCAGGCCAGCGCCCGGCCGGCAGCAAACCGCACCGCTCGGACGGCCTGCTGGTCGGCCCGTTCCAGCGCGATTCGTCAAAGAGCGGCGGGCCGTTTGACGTGCTGATCGTCAACACCGACGGCACACTGGCCGAGCGCAGCGGCAACGGCCTGACCATCTTTTCCCAGTCGCTGACCGACAATCGCACGGTCAGCGCTGCTGAAGGCTTCACCCTCAACGTGCATCACGACGGCGCTGACTCGCTCAGCCCGGCACCGACCCGCGTCGACCCGGCCACGGTCGATGGCGTCAACGGCTTCTGGCTGGACATCGGCACCCCGGGCTTCGGCCCCGCCGCCGTGTCAGCCAAAGGCGCGGGCGTCGGCGAGGCCAATCTGAATGGCCGCACGGTCAGTCGCGTCCAGCGCCTGGCCGAACTGCACGGCGACTGGCAGACCAGCGTGTTCGTGCGGGTCGGCAACCCTCATTGCGTGACGCTGGTGAGCGATGAGAACGCGCTGCCGAGCTTTGAACAGTTGCACGAAGAGCCGCTGAATCAGGCGCTGACCCGCATTGCCTTTACCGCCGGTGAGTTTGGCAGCGGCGACCCGTGCCCGGCCGGAGTCAACCTGCAATGGGCCGCGCGCCTGGACGACACGCGGATTCTGGCGCGTGTGTTCGAGCGCGGCGAAGGGCCGACCGCCTCTTCCGGCACCAGCGCCAGCGCCGTGGCTTCGGCGGCCTGGTTCAGCGGCTGGGTCAAGGCCGGACAGGTCGAGGTGATCATGCCCGGCGGCACCGCCCCCGTGCGTCTGCTCGAAGAAAATGGCCGTTTGCAGCAGGTGCAGCTGTTCGGCACGGCCGTGATCAAGGCCTGATCACCGAGGTGTATTGCGCCGTTCCGACCGACGGCGCACTCAAATGCGAAATTGCCATCATGGATCTGGCAAGCGCCAATAGCTTGTCTATGCTCTGAGCAATTGCCGCACGCCAAGTATTTCAAGGCCTGCAGGCAAGTCATCGACATGGACGTCAGGCGCCCGACATGGAATTACCGGTCAACTCAGCAGCCGCTCCAGCTCCCTTCGTCGCCCCACTTGCCATCGGTCGACCGGCGAAGCTCATCCAAAACTGCCCGCCGATGCTCTGCCCCGCTGCTTTCAGCGGTGTTTCCCTCGTCAATTCGATAACTGATGCCATCCCGCCATGACTCAAGCACCTGTCCGGCGGGTCGAACTCCCATAACAGCTCATCAAGGAAGACGGCCATTGCGGCCGCATTTCGCAATCACTGAGGTATGTGGCGAATGTTCAATTCACATCGCAAGGCCGTCGAAGCCGAATTACAGGTATCCACCGCTGCGCTCTGTCAGGCCAAGGCCCAGCTGGCAGCGATCAGTCGCTCCATGGCGATGATCGAATTCAGCCCCGAGGGGGTCATCCTCAATGCCAATGAGAAATTCTGTCGTGCCATGGGCTATTCGCGCGACGAACTGATCGGCAAGCATCACCGGATATTTTGTGAGAAAGAGCTGTATGAAACCGAGGCTTACCGTAAGTTCTGGCGCGACTTGGGCCGTGGCGAGCCGCTGTGCGGGGTCTTCATGCGCCTGGACAAGGCAGGCCGGGAAATCTGGCTGGAAGCCAGTTACATGCCAGTGCTGGACAACGACAATCATGTCACCAGCGTGCTCAAGGTCGCTTCGGACATCACCGTGCGCGCCCACCGGGACCATGAAAATCAGAGCATGATCAACGCCATTGGCCGCTCGATGGCGATGATTTCTTTCTCGCCGGACGGCCATATCGTCGAGGCCAATGAAAACTTCCTGCACACCATGCACTACAGCCGCGACGAAGTGATCGGCCAGCATCACAGCCTGTTCTGCACCCGCGCCGAGGTCGATTCGCCGAGCTACAAGGCGTTCTGGGCGTCACTCAATCGCGGCGAATATCACTCGCACCGTTTCGAGCGGGTGAACAAGTTCGGCGAGACGGTGTACCTGGAGGCGTCCTACAACCCGCTGTTCGACGCCAAGGGCCGGCTGTACAAGGTGGTGAAATTCGCCAGCGACATCACCGAGCAGGTCACCGTGCAACGCAACGCCGCCACCACCGCCCACGACACCTCGGTGCGCAACGACGCTTGTGCCCAGAAGGGCTCCAGCGTGGTGCAGCAGACGGTGGAGGTGATCGAGCACATTTCCCACGACCTCAATGAAGCGGCGCGCAGCATTGATGCGGTAAACAAGCAGTCGGAGGTGATCGCCAGCATCGTGCAGACGATCCGCGGCATTGCCGACCAGACCAACCTGCTGGCGCTCAACGCCGCCATCGAGGCGGCACGGGCCGGTGAGCACGGGCGCGGCTTTGCGGTGGTGGCCGATGAAGTGCGCGGCCTGGCGGCGAGGACCAGCAAGGCGACGGTGGAAATCGTCGATGTGGTCAGGCAGAACAACGAACTGGCGAAGAGCGCGGTGTCGAGCATGCAATCCAGCCTGAGCCGAACCGGCACCGGGGTGGAGCTGGCCAACGAGGCCGGCGAAGTGATCCTGGAGATTCAGCAGGGCTCACGGCACGTGGTGGATGCCATCAGCCAGTTCAATTCGACGTTGCAGTTGCATTGACGTGAATCTGTCCCTGTAGCAGTCAGGTTTGCCGGTGGTGGCGATTTCAATGGCGTCACCGCCGACAAGCCGGACTGCTACGGGGTACGAGTTCGGGTTCAGTGGCGGCTGTTCTGGCCTCTTCGCGACCGTCGTAACCTCCGATCCCTCCCACAGGGGTCAGAGGTGTTCACACGGTCGGCTTCTGGCCGAAGGCCGTGGGAGGGAGCTCTGCTCGCGATAGCGGTGGGTCATTCAGCATGGTGTTGGCTGATCTGACGCCATCGCGAGCAGAGCTCCCTCCCACAGGTTCAGCGGCACCCACAAGATCTCGGGCACCCCAGGAAGCTGTTATTCACCAATATCCTCATTCCACAACTCAGGCTTGTCGGCGATGAATTGCTTCATCAGGCCGATGCAGGTCGGATTGTGCACCACGTCGACCTGCACGCCACGGCTGCGCAGCAGCTCTTCTTCGCCCATGAACGTTTCGTTTTCGCCGACGATGACCTTGCGGATGCCATACAGCAGGATCGCGCCGCTGCACATCGCGCAAGGCGACAGAGTGGTGTAGAGCGTGGCTTCGCGATAGACCCGCGCTGGCTGGCGTCCGGCGTTTTCGAAGGCGTCCATTTCACCGTGCTTGATCGCACTGCCTTCCTGCACCCGGCGGTTGTGGCCGCGGCCGATGATCTTGCCGTCGTGGACGATCACCGAGCCGATGGGAATGCCGCCCTCCTCCAGACCCTTTTGCGCTTCATCGATGGCTGCCTGCATGAATGGGTCCATGGTGTGTCCTTCCCCTGTTCAGTCGAAAAATAGCCCGCGTCGCCGTCGAACCGGCGCCGTAGAGCGTCAAGGCTTGGCTTTTTTCAGGGCGTTGTCCAGCGCTGTGGAGACGTAGACCTTGAGCAGCTCGCTGGAGCGCTCTTTCATGTTGAGGCCGACGTCGCGCTGTTTGTCCTTGAATTTCCTGGCGATGTCGGGCGCAGGATTGCCGACGTCGAGCGCCTGCAGTTCTTCAGACGAGAACGATGCGGCATAAGCCGCCGCCAGGTTGCGGTCCCACTCCTGCTGATATTGCGGCTGCAGGTACTGCAATTCGTCCTGGACGATTTCCTGCGCCTTAGTGCGACCGACCGTTTCGACGATGGTGGTGAACGTCACCGTGCGCGACGCCACCTGATACCCCAGCCAGCCCAGGCTTTCGCCCAGATGGTGATCCTGCACGAAGGCCAGCGCACTGGCTGGAATCTCGACCGGTGCCGCTTCTTCGGCCAGGCTCAGCGGTACTTCCAGCAACAGACCGAGCAGCAGCCCGCCGACCAGCCCGAACACCGTCAACGCCGTCGATCTGCGATATCCCATGTCCTCTCCCCGGCGACTTTTTCTGTGTGATCAACTCATTGACTGCCCGGTGAAATTAGCAGTTGGGCAAGGGTTTGCCAGTCAACCGGGCGTTGTGAACGATTCAGACCACGAAAAGCGGGAAACTGCTGAGAGCAGTTGTAGGAGTGAGCTTGCTCGCGATTGCGATCTGCCTGATGACTCACGCGTGACTGACACACCTTAATCGCGAGCAAGCTCACTCCTACAGATTCGGCGATGGGATCAGAGGCTGGCCGTCACCTTCTTCGCTACTTCAGCCGGCACCCACGGGTTCCAGATTTCCGGGTGGTCCTTGAGGAAGGATTTCGCCACGGCGTCAGGCTCAAGACGTTTCTCGCTCATCACGCCCAGGGTCTTGTTCAGTTGATCGATGGGCAGATCGACCTTGGCGAAAAAGCTCACCAGATCCGGGTACTGCTGGCGGAACGGTTCCGACACGCCAATCGCCAGGTGCGCCGCCAGCGAGCTTGAGCCGATCGGGTTGGGGTTGCTGGCGTCGGCCAGGGTTTTCCAGGCGGCTTCGTTGAACGGCGGCTCTTCCAGCTTGATCAGCTTGAAACGGCCCAGCAGCGGCGTCGGCGACCAGTAGTAGAACAGCACCGGCTGACCGCGACGGATCGACGAGGCGATTTCCGCGTCCAGCGCCGCGCCCGAGCCGGTGCGGAAGTTGACGTAGCTGTCGGTCAGTTTGTAGGCCTTGAGTTTCTGCGTGTTGACGATTTCCGAGGTCCACCCGGTCGGACTGTTGAGGAAGCGGCCCTGATTGGGTGATTCCGGGTCCTTGAACACGTCCTTGTATTTGGGCAGGTCGAACACGGATTTCAGGTCCGGCGCCAGCGGCTTGATGCCGCGCTCCGGGTCGCCCTTGACCACGAACTCCGGCACCCACCAGCCTTCGGTGGCGCCTTTGACGATATCGCCCAGGCCATGCACCTTGCCTTCCGCCTCGGCTTTCACCCACGCCGGGCTGCGGCCGGCCCATTCCTCACCGATCACCTGAATGTCGTTTTTCGCCAGCGCCGCCTCCAGGCTCACCGTGCTGCCCGGCAGCTTGTCGGTGGGATAGCCGTAGCCCTTCTCGACGATGGTGCGCAGGATTTCCGTGATCAGACTACCGCTTTCCCAGGTGATGTCGCCGAAGTGAATGGGCGTGGGCTTTTCTGCACCGAACGCCGAATGCGTCAGTGCCGCCAACGCCAGCAGCGAGCCGCCCAGCAAGTGTTTGATCGTTGTCATTGTCGTTTCTCGTGGCTCAGAGGATGGAATGGCCCAGTTGGGTTTAGCACAGCACACGCTTCATTCCAGACAAGCGCGCCGGCAACAGGTTTCAGCTTTGTCCATGTAGTCGCTGACCGAGCGCGTGGAGATGCCCAGCGTTCGGGCGATCTGCGGGTAGGTCAGGCCGTCGCCACGGGCCAGCACGAAGGTGGCCTTGACCTTGCCGGGCAGGCGATTGAGGCGCCGGTCGATGCGGTCGAGCAGTTGCAGGGTGGCGGCCAGTTGCTCGGCGGACGCGGCGTGCGCGTCGTCTTCCAGCGCCAGGCGATCGAGATAATCACGCTCCAGATCACGCCGACGCCAGCGCTGGTAGATCAGCCGTTGCGCGATGGTGGTCAACAACGCCCGCGGCTCGCGGATCGCCACCACGTTGGGCGACGCCAGCAGTTGCACGAAGGCTTCCGAGGCAATGTCTTCGGCACAGGCGTGGGAGTCCAGATGACGACTCAGCCGGTTGCACAACCAGCGGTAATGGCGATGGAACAGTTCGCTGATCTCGGCACCGGACATGAAGGTTTCCCGTGGTGAATGACAGGCAGAAGTCCGGTGATCCGGTAGCGCGATGCTAGCAACGGTTTTTATGCGTTAAAAATACTTAAAGGTGATTTTTATATTCCTTCAGATTCTTAAAAGGTTTCCTCCCGTAGGAGCCGGCTTGCTGGCGAACGCGCCGGGTCAGTGAAACAGAGGTTGGCTGACACACCGCCATTCGCCAGCAAGCCGGCTCCTACAGGAGTCCGCGCAAGGCGTTTATATCGCGCTCAATCCTGCCTGTTGGGCCTCGCGCTCGTACTCCAGCAGCACCTGATAATCCGCCTCTGTCGCCGGGAGGACCTGGCTGATGGCCAATACCTTCGCCACGTCCGGCAACTCGAGCAGGGCCTGATTCATCGCCTGGCGAATCACCTCGCCGTCGGCCCCCAGCCGGGTGATGTAGGGCAGACACGGGCCGGTAGCGGTGCGTGCAATCACCTTCAGGCCGGCGACCTCATCGCTGTGGTCGCGGGCCAGGTAATCGAAGGTCACGCTGTCGATGGCCGCCAGATCGCCCTGCCCGGCCTTGATTGCGGCGAGGCTGTTGCGGTGGCCGCCGCTCAGCGACACCTCACCGAAAAACCTGCCGTCCTGTTGCAGCGGCGCCAGCGTGTGGCGAAACAGGTTCATTCCCGAGTTGGAGTCCCGCGAATTGAGCAGACCATGGCTGCCGCGAAACGCGGCCAGGGTCTGCCGAGGATCATCGACCCGCGCCACCAGCAGGCTGCAATGCTGGCCGTCACGGCTGTGTGGCAGTTGGTAGGCCGGGCGCCCGACCACCTGCACCTGCCCGCGCAAGGCGGTCATCAGCGGATAGCCGCAGGTCTGCGTCAGCAACATCTGCGGCGACAACCACAGCCCGTGCAAATCCAGCGCCGACGCATCCAGCCTTTGCGCGCCGAGGCGTTCGAGGACGCGCTCCAGCCATTGCTCCTGCGCCACACGGACCCGCGGCGGAGCGACGTACATGAGTAATTCGGCAAAACCCTGAGACATGAAAAAACGCGCCTAGTGGTAAGGATGCTGGGGACTGTCGATGGCGGAGAAGCTGTGTCGCCGGAACAGTTCAGCATACCCCGGCAGCAGAAAACCACCGCTGCGCGCCAGCCACTGTTCGCGGCGTGCGCGGTAGACCTCGGGAATGTGATACCAGGCCAGCCCCGGCAGATCGTGATGGACCAGATGCAGGTTGAGATTGAGGAACAGCCAGCGCCACGGCCAGCCCGCCTCGTTGATTACCGTGCGCTGGTGCGGATGCTCGTCGGGGCGGTGTTCGTAATAGGAACGGACCATGGAAATCGCCAGCGCCGGCACGCTCGCCAGCAACAGGTAATGCAGGCCGGACAGTGCGCTGTAGCGTTCGATGAAGATGAACATCAGCAGCAGAAAGAAGCCGTGAGTCGACCACATCAGCCAGGCCTGACGGTCGCCGCGCAGCAGGCGCTTCGACTCGTCGCCGATCAGGCTGCACAGCGCCAGCGGCACGCCGAACAGCAGGCGTCCCGGCGGTGTTTTGTCGAGCCAGCGCAACAGACGCATTGCAGGCCCGGTCTGGCGCCAGTGCAACTGGCTCAGGTAGCGGCTTTCCGGGTCGTGTTGCGGGTCAGTGAGGTGTTCGTCGCGGTGATGCAGCAGATGGCTGTCGCGGTACAGGGTGTACGGGTACCACACCGCGAACGGCGCGTAGCCCAGCGCCTTGTTCAACCACAACAGGCGAGTCGGATGGCCATGCAGCAACTCATGCTGCAGCGACAGCCACAACACCAGCAGCGGAATCATCAAGGCCGTGGTCAGCCACACGCCCAGTTGCGGGCTGAACAGCAACAGCGTCGGCCAGCCCGTGTAGACCCCGATCAGCAACAGCCAGGTCGGCCACTCGGTACGACCGGTAAAACCGGCGCGCAGACGCAAAATGTCGTCACGCTGCGCGTCGTCGAGGTAATGGGGCATGTCGGGCTCCTGCATCCGGGCTGTCATTCCCTTGTGCAACGAGGCAGGAAAATCTTGTAGATCGATGGGTTATGACGGTAGAACGAAAACCCCAACCGCTGCCCGCCCGACGCATCCCATGCACTATCAGCCCCTGCCCGACCTGCAACGTCCGCTACTCGACAAGTTCTATCGCGCACACCGGGCCGGCATGCGCGCCAGGGGCGAGGCGCAAATCTGGGTGGCGAAAGACCGGGAAATCGTCGCCGCACTGAACCTGACCCCGGTCGCGGGCGGGCACTGGCTGACCGGACTGTTCGTGGCGCCCGAGCGGCGTGGACGCGGGATTGCCGCGCGCTTGGTGCAAGTGGCGACGGAAGACGTCGAGGGTTGCGTGTGGCTGTTCTGTGACGCGGCGCTGGCTGATTTCTACGCGCGAATGGGCTTCGCCGAAACCACTGTCATGCCGCAAGCGCTGGCGGATCGGCTGGCACGTTATCGCCAGACCAAGGCGTTGATTGCGATGGTGCGTTGAACCGTTGACGTGTGGAGTTCCTACGATGGAGCAGGTCTGCCCGGGAAGCACCGGACACCACGAAAACCGTAGGAGTGAGCACTGCTCGCGATGGCGTCAGGTCAGACACCAAGATGTCAACTGACCCACTGCCATCGCGAGCAAGCTCACTCCTACAGGTACAGGACCCTGTCAGGTCAGTTCACCAGCGCCGAGCGAAAATCCTCAATCATCCGCATTCGGGTCCATGTCGGGGAACAGCACTTCGGTGAAGCCGAAACGGCTGAAATCGGTGATGCGTGAGGGGTAGAGACGGCCGATCAGATGGTCGCATTCATGCTGCACCACCCGTGCATGAAAACCATGGGCCACGCGCTGGATCGGCTTGCCGTCGGGGTCGAAGCCTTCGTAACGGATATGGGCGTAGCGCTCGACCACCCCACGCAGCCCCGGCACCGACAGGCAACCTTCCCAGCCCTCTTCCAGCGTCGGTTCAAGCGGTGTGATCAAAGGGTTGAGCAGGATGGTCTGCGGCACGGCTTCGGCGTCCGGGTAACGTTCGCTGCGGTCGAAACCGAAGATCACCAGTTGCAGGTCGACGCCGATCTGCGGCGCTGCCAGCCCGACGCCGCCAACGCTGTGCATGGTTTCGAACATGTCGTCGATCAGGGTTTTCAGCTCGGCGGAACCGAACATCGACTCAGGCACCGGCGGCGCGATGCGCAGCAGACGTTCGTCACCCATTTTCAGAATTTCGCGAATCATGGCAGAACCTTTTGAAGTGGCGGATGCGCCGGGTCAGATGACACATCCTGCCACAACTCCGTTCAGGATTCGTCGGCCTTCAACGCCGGGTGCCCCAACTCGTCATGATCATGGGAGTGATCGCGGCCCAGCCCCGACACGTGCTGCTTCTCGAATGACGCATCGGCGCCGCCATCACCGGGGACCTTCTCGCCAGCGTCCTTGCCTTCGGCGGACATGTGCTCGATCACCGCGTTCATCTCCGCGCCGAGCAGCAACACCGCCGAGGAAATGTAGAAATACAGCAGCAGCACGATGATCGCGCCGATGCTGCCGTACATGGCGTTGTAGTCGGCGAAGGTCTTGACGTAGTAGGCAAAGCCCAGCGACGCGATGATCCACACCACCACCGCCAGCACCGAGCCGGGCGTGATGAAGCGGAAGGTCTGTTTCACGTCCGGCATCACGTAATACATGATCGCCACCGCCACCATCATCAGCAGGATGATTGCCGGCCAGCGCACGATGGTCCACAGCGTCACGATGAAGTCTTCCATGCCGATCTGCGCCGCCAGCCAGCTCATCACCTGAGGACCGGTGACCATCAGACCGGCCGTCGCCAGCATCATCCCGGCAATGCCGATGGTGTACAGGATCGACAGCGGAATGCGCTTCCACACCGGACGTCCTTCCACCACGTCGTAGGCGGCATTCATTGCGCTCATCAGCAGGCGCACACCGGCCGACGCCGTCCACAGGGCGATGACGATACCCACCGACAACAGCCCGCCCTTGGATTGCTGCAACTGATCGATCACCGGGTTGACCTGGTCCAGCGCTTGCGGCGGCAGCACCAGTTCCGACTGCAGGCGCAGCCAGCTGAAGAAATCCGGCAGGTGCAGGAAGCCGATCAGCGCGATCAGGAACAGCAGGAAGGGAAACAGCGAAAACAGCATCTGATAAGCCAGTGCCGAGGCATACGTCGACATCTCGTCATCGAGAAACTCTTTGACCGTTTTGACCAACACCGTCGTCAGACGCAACTGGCGCAAATCCGGGAATATCATGGCGTCTCCTTTCGCGACGTATCTGAAACACATTTACCTGTACGAGGGGGCAAACGCTGGGAAATTCCGCATGCCCGCAACAACGGGCCGGCTTTTTACATTGAGTTAAGCACTTTTGTCATGGCTGTTATGTTTCAGAATCTGCCCGGGCGGACACGACAACGGCCATCCCGGGATGGCCGCTACAGGTCGCTGAGGGTTCGCTGCCCGGACGGCGGCCATCTCTTCGAGACGGCCCCGGGCACGCAGGCGTCAGGCCTTGTCGACACCCTTTTTCACGGCGTCCTTGGTCTTGCCGAGCGCTTGTTGAGCCTCCCCCTTGAGTTCTTGCGCCTTGCCTTCGGCGCGCAGTCTGTCGTTGTCGGTGGCCTTGCCCACGCCTTGCTTGACGTTGCCGACCGCTTCGTTGGCCATGCCTTTGACTTTATCGCTGGTGCTGCTCATGGATGTCACTCCTGGGAAAGAGTTCCCGGTTGAGAATCGCGTTGTCATCACATCGACGTAACGGTTGACGGGCGTCTATCCCAGGAGTTTCAAGTTTTTTCCGAGTGGCGGGCGGACGGATGTAACAGCACTTTTCATCACTTCCGCCAGTTTTGCCTTTATGTTTGTTCGGCAACCCCGGAGAATGCGCGCCCGGATTCACGTCACAGAGCTTCACAGGAACGTTATGAAAATCGACAAGCAGCAGGCCATCGCACGGCGCAACGAGCAACTGGGCGGAGCCGTGCTCGGCACCAACAACACCCACTTCGCCGTGCTGGACCCCAAACGCAACATCTGGTGGTTCGACCTGCCGGTAAGCCGCCTTGCCGTCGGCCAGTACGAATGGCTGCACCTGCTGCTGCACACGCCAGCGACGGACGAGTTGATTCACCTGAAAGTGACGACGAAATTCATGCGCGAGAATCTTGAAGGTCTGACCATTCGCAACGAGGGCAAGCGCAAGTCCACGGTCAGCCTGGAACTGTCCGCCGACCGCGACTCGTTCCTCAAGGACATGCGCCCGACGGGTTCGAATTTGAGTTTTGTGGGGTTTGTGCAGAAGTAACAGCTCGGCTTTTCACACGCCCGTTGTAGGAGCTGGGTTGCCCTGCGACCGGCTGCGCAGCAGTCGTAAATCCGGTGTTTGCGGTGTGTCAGGATTGCACAGTCGTCAGGGTTTACGACTGCTTCGCAGCCGGTCGCAGGACAAGCCAGCTCCTACAGGGATCGTGCCACGCCATACCCCACACTCCCCGCCACCGCCGAAGCAAACGTCCCCCACGCCCAGTCGAGCAACGCCAGTTGCGCCGGCCAGCCCTGCAACGTGGCCCAGTTGGTCAGGTCGTATGTGCCATAAGCCATGATCCCCAGCAGCGCGCTGTAACCGGCGGCATGGGCCAGGCTGACGCGTCTGAGCCCCGGCAGCACGCCGATCAGCACGATGCCTGCGATATAGATCAGGTAAAACAGCAGCGCCGGCAGGATCACCGGCTGCGCACGCATCAGCGGTCCGAGCAGTTCGCGATAGGTCGGCCCCATCAACACGCCCAGCCACAGGCCGTCGAGCAGCAGAAAAGTCAGCAGCGTGGACAGATACGCGACAAGCCATCGTTTCATGGGAGAGCCCCTGCATCGTCACCCGTAGCGGGTGCCTTCAAGGGCTGAGACCCCGCGCCCGGCGACGAGTGCTGCAAACATCCGTCGACGACGCGGGAACGCAGGAGGGATCAGCTCAGACCAGCTCGATGCGGTCTGGATGAATGACGATCTGGCCTTGCTTGTACAAGCCGCCAATCGCCTTCTTGAAGTTGCCCTTGCTGACACCGAACAGGTCGCTGATCACCTTCGGGTCGCTCTTGTCGCTGACCGCCAGCACGCCGTTGTTCTGGCGCAGCTTGTCGAGGATCTGCGCGTTCAGACCGCTGGCCAGTTGCTCGCCCACCGGCTGCAGGCTCAGGCTGATCTTGCCGTCGGCGCGCACTTCCTTGATGAAGCCTTTTTCCTGCATGCCCGAACGCAGAAACTTGAACACCTCGTTCTTGTGGATCAGGCCCCAGTGCTTGTTGTCGATGATGGCCTTGAAGCCCATGGCGGTTTCTTCCACCACCAGCAGGTCAACGGGCTGGCCCGCCTTGTAGCTGACCGGCGCCTTGTCCAGGTAGCGATCCAGCCGGGTGGTCGCAGTGATGCGCCGGGTGTGCTTGTCCAGGTAGGCATGCACCACGCAGTAGTCACCGGCCTTGAGCGGGCGCTTTTCTTCGGAGTACGGCAGCAGCAGGTCCTTGGACAGGCCCCAGTCCAGGAAGATGCCGATGCTGTTGACTTCCTTGACCTTGAGGCTGGCAAATTCGCCGACCTGCATTTTTGGTTTTTCCGTGGTGGCGATCAGCTTGTCATCGCTGTCCAGGTAGATGAAGACGTTCAGCCACTCTTCTTCGTCCTCATCCTGGGAAAGCCCCTTGGGCACATAGCGATTGGGCAGCAGGATCTCGCCATCCGCGCCGCCGTCCAGATACAGACCGAAGTCCGTATGTTTCACCACTTGCAAACTGTTGTAGCGCCCAACTAAAGCCATGTCCGGATACCTTCGTTACGTGGGCGGCATTCTAGCCGAGATTGCCCCGCAGTGCCGGTTCCGCGGGGCGTTTGCAACGTGGCTTCCAATATGGCTTCCAACAAGGCAGTCCGAGATGGCAGTCCGACGCGGCACGAAAGCTCTGCTTTACTGTCTGCTGATAACCGGCGCGTTGTCGCCTGGCCTTGGGGGCCTCGCAGGCACGGCGCGGCCCGATGACCGAACGCCTCAGCGGAATTGCCACATGAAAAAATGGATGTTCTTAGGCGCCCTGCTCTGTCTGGGCCTGGGCGGTTGTGCGACGCGCAATTGCGACACCTCGACGATCGGCAGCCCGTGCCGCGCCGACTATCTGCTGTATCAGAACGACATGCTGCAAGCCAAATGGATGATCAACGAGCGCCGCCAGGAAAACTACGAACTGGCCAGCGCCCTGCTCAAGCGCGCGGCGAAACAGGACCGTACCGGCGAGGCCGAGTTTTATCAGGCGGTGCTGTTGCTGCGGCTGAATGCCGAAGAGTCGCAGGTCAACGGCATGCTGCAGGACGCGGCCGACCGCAAGTACCCGCTGGCGATTGCCCTGCTCGCCCAGCAGGCCGGCATGCGTGACCAGGAAAAGGCCCGCGCCTATCGCTTGCAGTACGATCAACTGGACGTCGCCAAGAGCGGTTACCCGTCGTTTCAGCAGGCGCTGATCGTGGTCAACAAGCTGGTGTCGTTGAACAACTGATCGCAAAGTTCAATTTTTCTGTGACAAATCGACCGACGGTCGCGTCCCCCGATCATTCATGGGTATGCTTGCGGGGCTCTAGCTCGCGGTTCCTATCGAGTCATCAGCCGTCCAGACGTGACGGTTTCGATTACGACAGCTTCGATATGACACCTTCGATCCACTCCTGTGAACCTTGAGGAGTGAAGCATGCCTCATGCTCGCCGTTTTTCCCGATGGGCCGGGTCACTGTTGACCGGCACTCTGCTGACCTGCCAGTTCGCCAGCGCCCAGGTGATGGAACGCGAACTGGGCGATTTCAGCCTCAAACTCGGTACCACCCCCAGCCGCACCATGGCGCAGGGTCTGGTTACCCCCGGCAAGGGCGACGCCACCTTCCATGGCGGCCTGGACCTGACCCACGACAGCGGTTTCTACTTCGGCCAGTGGTCGCCCAGCGCGGGCCTGACGCCGGACAGCACGCTGGAAGTCGACTCCTACCTGGGTTTCAAGAAACCGTTCGATCAGACCCTGGGCTATGAACTGGGGGTGATCCGTTACAGCTACCCCAACACCAGCCAGATCGACAGCCATGAGCTGTATGCCGGCTTTCGCATCTTCGACAGCCGTATTGGCACCGCCTTCAGCACCGACGCCGGGCGTCAGGACAGCACGCTGTTTCTCGATCTCGGCGGCATGGTGCCGCTGGGCATGGACCTGCGCATGCAATACGGCAACCACCAGCTCGACAGCCCGGCGCTGATCGACGGCGGCGGCATGGTCAGCACCTACAACGACTGGTCGTTCAACCTGTCGCGGCCGTGGCTGGGCATGGACATGAACCTGATGTACAGCGGCTCCAGCCTGTCCGGCGCCGACTGCAGCGCCTACAGCGGCCACAACAGCCAGTGCGAAAGCACGGTGACACTGAAAGTGGTGCGCTCGTTTTTCTGATGGGCTGAACCGGCATGGCACAACCTGCTCTATAACTGGGAGACGAACGAGCAAGGAGCTGTCATGGGTATCGTGTCGAAGGTCTGTCTCGGGTTGTGGCTGACCCTGTCCCTGCTGGTCGGTTGCAGTCAGATCGGGCTGACGTACCGGCATCTGGATCTGATCATTCCGTGGTCGCTCAACGACTACCTGGACATGAACGCCTCGCAGAAGGACTGGCTGGACGAGCGCCTCAAGGAACACCTGAGCTGGCACTGCAGCACGCAGATTCCCGGCTATCTGAGCTGGCTCGACCGCCTGCAAAGCATGGTCGAAACGGGACAGGTCAATGAAACGCAACTGAAGGCGCGCACCGCCGAAGCCCGTCAGGCCATCGCGACCATTTCCCGGGAAATCACCCCTTCGGCAGTGGGTTTGCTGCGCCAGTTGAACGACCAGCAAGTGGCGGAAATGCAGGCCGCCTTCGCCAAGGACTTGAGCAAACACGAAGCCGAATTCGTCGATCAGCCGCTGGACCGGCAGATCCGCGACCGTGCCCAGCGCATGGAAAAACGCCTGAATCCGTGGATCGGCAAGTTGAACCCAGCGCAGAAGGACCGCGTCATGCAGTGGTCGACCTCGCTGGGCGAACAGAACCGCGTGTGGATCGACAACCGCGCGCACTGGCAGTCATTGCTGGTGACGGCGGTGAAACAGCGTCAGGCCGCAGATTTCGATCAGAAGATCGCCCGCTTGCTGCAAGACCGCGAGACGTTCTGGACCGCGGAATACCGCGATGCCTACGACCACACCGAACAGGCCGCCATTTCGCTGATCAACGACCTGATGGCGCAAAGCTCACCAGAACAGCGACAGAAGCTCCTGGCGAAGATTGCCGATGTGCGGCAGGACTTCATGGATTTGAGCTGTCTGAAGGCGGCGAACAAGGCGGCGTGAAATCGAATACTGCACCGTTCTTGTGGGAGCCGGCTTGCTGGCGAATACGCTGGATCAGACGCATCAATGTCGCTGACCCAACGCATTCGCCAGCAAGCCGGCTCCCACAAATAAGATCGGCGCTCAGCCTGAGTCACGCCACCTGCGCTTTCGACGACACCTGATCAAAGGTCTCCGGGTCCAGCGCGTCGACCTGTTCGTCCAGTACCTGGCGCGGATGGTCGTTGCCGGGGATGCTGCTGTCGATCATTGCCAGCAGGCTGGAACCCCGTGGCGTGAGGACGAAGTTCTCACCGTTGCCGCCCTCTTCTTCCGGGCGTGACTCGATGAAACCGCGCTTGAACAGCAGGGCTTCCAGATCGGCGGCGCGCATCTTCAGGGCATCCAGATCCCCGGGGTTTTCGCCTTCAGCGGCCTTGGCAGCGGCATGCTCTTCCGCGTACTTGCGCGGCGCGAACGGCTTGCCGGCGCTGTTCTGCACTTCGTGCAGCAGACGCTCGACCAGATCCCAATCGTATTTGTCAGCCATATTCCAACCTCCTGCAGGGAATGGTGACCCGAGACATCCCGTCCCCGGGCCTGGTGCTCAGTAGGTGTGACCCGGCGCAGGGCACGCCGTTCAGCCGGCGGGCCGGACGGTCGAAGGCTGAACTTTTGTCGGACGCGCGGCCTCCATTCCAGTAAGCCCGCCATGGAAACAGAGGCCACCATGAAAACCCTGATGAGCATCGCCGCCGCCCTGACGTTGCTCGCGACCACGCAAGTGTTCGCCTGCACGCCGGAGGAAGCCGAAGCCAAACGCGAACAGCTGGCGCAGGAAGTGCAGAAACTGACCCAGCAGAATCCGGCGAAAGCCAAGGAGTTGAATCAGGAGATCAAGGACATGCAGCTGGAAACCGCCAGCAAGGATTTGCCAGACAAGTGTCAGCTGATCGACCAGCGATTGAAGGAGATGGATGAAGCGGCGAAGAAGGCGCAGGGGTGACATTGAACCTGTAGGAGTGAGCTTGCTCGCGATTACGGTTTGTCAGTCAACACTTCTGCCTATGACGAACTGCAATCGCGAGCAAGCTCACTCCTACAATGGAGCTTCATGCACCGAAAGCGGTGTTACTCAGAAACCGGCGGACGGACTACGCGCTTTTTCAACGGCGCCAGGCCATCCTGGCTGACCAGCGAATCGGACTTCGGCCGGTTCACGGTCTTGCGTTTGGTCAGCGCCTTGGCGGCGGCTTTTTTCTTGTCGCCCTTGGCATCGGTCTTTTTCTTCTTGACGCCAACCGCCTTGCCCGACGCCTTGACCTTCTTCGGCCCGCCGTAGGTGCCTTTGACTTCCTTGATCACGCGGCGCTCGAACTTCTGCTTCAGGTAGCGCTCGATGCTCGACATCAGGTTCCAGTCGCCATGGCAGATCAGCGAGATCGCCAGACCTTCGCTGCCGGCACGGCCAGTACGACCGACGCGGTGCACATAGTCGTCACCGGAACGCGGCATGTCGAAGTTGATCACCAGATCCAGACCTTCGACGTCCAGGCCACGGGCAGCGACATCGGTGGCCACCAGGACCTTCACACCGCCCTGCTTCAGGCGCTCGATGGCCAGCTTGCGGTCTTTCTGATCCTTGTCACCGTGCAGCACGAACGCCTTGTATTCCTGGGCGACCAGACGGCCGTACAGGCGGTCGGCCATGGCCTTGGTGTTCGTGAAGATGATTGCTTTCTGGTAGGTCTCGTTGGCCAGCAGCCAGTTGAGAATCTGCTCTTTGTGCACGTTGTGGTCAGCGGTCAGGATCTGCTGACGGGTGCCGCTGGCCAGCTCGCTGACGCTGTTGACCTGCAGGTGCTCAGGGTCTTTCAACACCTTGGCGATCATCTCGCGCAGGCCCGAACCACCGGTGGTGGCCGAGAACAGCAGGGTCTGCTGACGGTTGGCGCATTCGTTGGCCAGACGCTCGACGTCTTCGGCAAAGCCCATGTCGAGCATGCGGTCGGCTTCGTCGAGCACCAGCACCTCGACCTTTTCCAGGTCCAGGTTGCCGGCGTTGAGGTGCTCCAACAGGCGACCCGGCGTACCGATCAGAATGTCCGGCACCTTGCGCAGCATCGCAGCCTGCACCTTGAAGTCTTCGCCGCCGGTGATCAGGCCGGACTTGATGAAGGTGAACTGGGAGAACCGCTCGACTTCCTTGAGGGTCTGCTGGGCCAGCTCGCGGGTCGGCAGCAGGATCACCGCGCGGATGTCGACGCGCACCTGAGCCGGGCCGATCAGGCGATTGAGGATCGGCAACACGAACGCGGCGGTCTTGCCGCTGCCGGTCTGCGCCGTCACCCGCAGGTCACGCCCTTCCAGCGCCAGCGGAATGGCCGCGGTTTGCACAGGCGTAGGCTCGACGAAATTGAGTTCGGCCACGGCTTTGAGCAGGCGTTCGTGCAGGGCGAATTGGGAGAACACGGGTGTTACCTCGGCGGAATGCAAAAAAACAGTCGCATAGGGTAACGGTTTCGCGGGCATCCGCCGAGTTTCTTTACCTCGAAGTGCCCATTTTGTTGATGAAGACACCTGCCAACAGTTCCCGGGGCTCACCGTTTGATGCCGGCGATGTCGAGTTGATCATGCCAGCGAAGCCCCCGAAACACTTATATGTAGTGCCTTGTTGCGGGAGCGCATCAATACCCTCGGATGCCTGTTATCACTGATAAAGGCACTGAAATGACCCCACTCTCCAACGCTGATCCGGCCAGTCACGCTACACCGCTCTCCGGCCTCAAGGTCCCCCAATGGTTGCTCGACGCGCCTTCAGACAGCCGCGCCCAGTTGCGCCAACTGGGCATAAAGCCAAAACCGTGGGTGGCGCCAGCGCCTGCCGAGGTTGAAAAACTGCACGCCTACTATGCTCGCCATCTGGTCTATGAACGGCAGCTGGGCGAAGCCCTTGCCCAGTTGCCCAGCATTGAAAACTTTGCCGAGCCGCTGCTCAAAGCCGCCATCCAGGAACGTTTCGGTCTGGACCTGGACGTCCGCAGCACCTATCTGTTTCACGCGCAACAGGTCGACACAAGCACCTCGTTCGCGCAGTTGTCACAGGACCCGATGGCTCGGCTACAGGTGGCGCTCAAGCGCGCAACACAGCCGCTGCTGGCCGCCGCCCTGCAGAACTTCGAGGCCAGAGAAGCCGAAGCCGGCGGAATGAATGGGCCGGACGGGCAAAGCTCGGGAATTTTCCGTACTTACCCCGTCAACGGTATCCTGATCGAGGGCGATGAGGTGGACATCACTCCCCACGCATTCGCTTCGCTTTGCCGCGAGCTGGATCTGGGGGGCAAATACCAGGCCCTGATTGACTCGCTGGTCAAACCAGTCGATGGGCCGGGTGAGGCCGAGGGCGTCGCGACTGCCAACCGTCGTGGGCTGTTCATGAAGGCCGAGCATTCGGCGTTCCAGGTGCAAGTGCAGCTGGCCTTCTTGAACGGCCTGATCGACGAGCCGATGCGTGACATGGCGTTGAGCGTGGTGCGCAAAGGCCAGCCGACAGCGGAGGCTCCGCTGGCAACCAGCAGTTTTCTGCGGCTGTGGGACGTCGAACTGACCGGCGTCGCCATGATTAGCAAGAACCGCGACGAAAGCAGCAGCGTCGAACCGGTGCTGGTCTACCTGCCGAACGATCCTGAAACCCCGATCAAGATGTACCCGTCGTCTGCACACTTTCACGATGCGCTGCGCGACCGGATGCTCAAACCCGACTATCTGAAATTTTTCGAGCGCTACATTCCGGCTCGCCAGCGCAGCGACATCGTCAAGCGGTTGAACGCCGTGCTCTATCCGATGGTGTCGTCGCTGGACGGCAGCTACCAGACCATCGATAAAAACGCACAACTGCACTTGCGTGACGAGCAGATGAAACGAGGTCTGGTGGCGAGTGTATGTACTCAGAAAGTGGCGGTGCTCCGAGACGATGGCCTGTTCCAGGCGGTGCCCACGGCCGCCGAGGACCGGAAATCCCTGATCGAAAAAGTCGAATATTTCGCCAACACGGCGCTGACCGTGCTCAATACCGCGGTATTCGTCGTTCCCGGTCTGGGCGAAGTGATGCTGGCGGTGACCGCCGGGCAACTGCTGTATGAAACCTACGAAGGCATTGAAGATTTGAGCCATGGCGAAAAGGAGCAGGCCTGGAACTACCTGATGGACGTCGCGGAAAACCTCGCGCTGATGGCCGCCCTTGGCGCCGCACCCGATCTTCAGGCCCCCGAACTGATCAGCCAGATGCGCAAGGTGCAGATGCCGGACGGCAGCACCCGCCTGTGGAAACCGGATATCACGCCATTCGCCCACGATATCGAATTACCCGCCGGGCTCAAGGCCGATGCCTCTGGCCTGTACGCTTTCCAGAACACGTTGTGGCTGCCCCTCGACGGCCGGACCTTCGCGGTGAAAGCCTCGACCGAGACATCCACCTATCGCCTCGAACACCCCACCCGCGCCAATGCCTATGCGCCAGAACTGCGACACAACGGCGCCGGTGCCTGGCTGCACGAGCTGGATCAGCCGCTGGACTGGCAAGGACTGACGCTGTTGCGTCGCCTCGGTCCTTTGGCAGAGCCGTTTTCCGATGACTATCTGCAACTCATCCTGGAAACCAGCGGCGTCCACGAATCCGCCTTGCGTCATGCCCTGACAGAGCTCGCTTCCCCGCCGGCCCTGCTGGTCGACGCCATGCAGCGTTTCGGGATCGATTGGGAGCTGGAGCAATTCCTGAAAAAGATGGATGCCGGCGATACCAGCGCCGACCCGCTTTTGCAGGCTCGACTGCTGCAGGAACTGCCCGGCTGGCCGCAGGGAGTGCCTGTGAATCCACACGTCGACGACGTCGTGACCGAAGCACTGCGCGGGCTCGACGAACCTGCCATCAAGACCCTGCTCGGGGAAGAACCGGGCATTGGCCAGATCGCCGCAGAGGTGCGAGCCGGGCAACTGCGCAAGCGGCTGACCGAGACGGCCCATGCCCGCCGCGATCAACTCTTTGCGCAACGCTATGCACAGCTTCAGGCCAGCAGCCGTTCCGAGGTGGCCGTTGTGCAGCGGGATTTCAGCAGCTTGCCGACGCCGGTGGTGGAAGAATTGCTGCGTCACGCCAGTCAGGAGGAACTCACACAATTGCGCGATGAGCTACGCGTACCGTCGCGTCTGGCCGAAGAAGCGCGGGCATTTGTGCAGCAAATTCGCCTGAGCAGGGCTTATGAGGGGCTGTATGTGGATTCGGTGGACAACCCCGACACCCACAAGCTCATCCTGCATACCCTCGAAACACTGCCCGGCTGGCCCGGAAGTATCCGTATCGAGGTGCGCGACCGCACGTTTACCGGCCCGTTGCTCGACAGCATCGGCGCGGCAGACGCTGCCGAGCTCAAGGTGTTGATCAAGGACGGCGACGGCTACCTGGCTCAGGACGCCGACAATCAGAGCCTGCATGGTCGCGACAATGTGTATGGAGCGTTGCTGCATGTCCTGCCTGATCAGGTCCGCAGCGCCTTGCACATACCCGAGGTGTGGAAGGCCGGCGAGCTGAAAGACTTCATCCAGGAAGAACCGCTGCTCGCGCGGCGCACGTTGATGGGCGTGCTGCAGATGGAACCGGCAAAGCCTGCGAGCCGTTCGCCCATGCGTCTGGCCGACGGCCGTATCGGTTATCCGTTGAGTGGCAAAGGGGCGATGGCCGGTTACATCAGCGAGGAAAGTCTGCTGGACAAGATTCGCCTGCTGGAATTCGAGGACGCGTTTGCCGAAGACATCCTGCGTACCTTGAGCGTCAACCTCACCCGTGAGCAGATCAGCGCACGCCTCGATCAGCTTTTCGATGAACAGATCGCACTGCGTAACAGCCTGCAACCCTGGTGGAACGCATTGGACCGAGAGACCTCGGTCAACGACGTACGACGAGAGAACCGTCGGACGCTGGAACAGGCCCTCTGGCAACACTGGCGTGCGACGGCGTTGCCTGAACTGGGCCGGGCGATCCCGACGCTACGTCTGGGTAATTTCTACGTCAGGGATTTTCCTGCCGAACTGCCGGCCTTCATCAGCGAGCGGACAACGTCGCTGGCCTTGCAACGTGTACGCATGGCCTTTCCGTGGGAAGACGAGCACCTGGGCTTCGAAGGGCAAACCCCGGAGGTCGTGCTCCGGCATTTCCCCAATCTGACGTTTCTGGAAGTCGTCAACAGTGAAAGCTCCCGGGACTGGTCCATGGACATGCCCGGTCAGATCGCGCGACTGATGCCCCGGATCGAAACGCTTTCCCTGAGCGGGACCATGCTGCGCGACACCCGGGCTTTTCGCACCATGCCACACCTGCGTCGACTCGACTTGAGCGGCAACAATCTGCACTTCGAGGCCTTCGACATCAGTGGTTTGACCCTCGACTACCTGGGGCTGGAACGAACCAATCTGAGCCATTGGCCAGTCGCTCTTCACGTGCAGGCAATGAGCTCCATCGCCGTGGTGTCGCTGGCTAACAACCGGATCGGCGCCCTGCCGGAATTCCTCATGCTGGGCGGCACCGAGGCCGGACCACACTCGCTTGTTCGACTGCAAGGCAATCCCCTGCAGCACAGAGCAATCACCAGGGCGCGTATCAGCGAATGGTCAGGCTCTCGCTATCGTTTTGAACTCGATGTGCCCGAATCGTTGCTGCCCCAACTTGAAACCATCGAACAGGAACGCACGGCGTTGCTTGCCGCGCTGCACAGCTGGAATCCTGTCAGCGAAGCAACACCCATCAACCTGTCACGCACTCGGACCGTCGAGGAACTTGCGCGCTTCTGGCATGACGGTGCCGATAACCTGATTCAACCCGTACTGACCCTGGATGCCGAAGCCGTCGCGGACTTCCCCGACACGTTACCCGAAGCCTTTTTTCAGCGAGTGCGCTACCTCACCGTCGGTCACACCACTGACAACATCGACCAGCTCAACCAACTGCTGCCGCGCTTTCCACAGTTGACCGCTGTGAGCCTGAGCGAAACCCCTTCACTCAGCAGCCTGCCAGAAGTACTGGTGTCGCTGCCCATGGTCGAGATTCTGGACCTGAGCGGCCTGGATCTGGTTATTGATCAGGCAGCCATCGACTTCATGGCGCGCATGCCAGCGATGAGTCAGTTGATTCTGGACGGCAACACCATTGGTGCGATCACTGACGTGTCGGCACTGGCAATTCGCAATCGTCTGTCGCTCGAACTGCGCAACGTTGGTCTGGAGGAATGGCCGGCCTGGCTGGATCAGACCACTGTGCAATCAATGGACTCGCTGGTCTTGCGTGATAACCGGATCACCGAACTGCCAGAGTGGTTGCTGAGCAACCCGCACAATACGGAATCTCACACCTACATCGATCTGCACCTCAACCCGTTGTCCCGCGACGCCATGACCCGCGCTCATTTATCCAACGCCTATAACCGCACCTACGGTTTCGAGATGGACCTGCCTGAAGATATTCGAGAGCTGCGCAGGCCGCGGCATGAGTCTGATGGCAGCACTTCCGAATCAGAGGACTCCGATGCCGAATCGCCTGAGACACCGAGTGAACCGTGGCTCAATGGCCCCATGGAACTGAGCACCCGTCGCGGCGAAGTCTGGCAACGACTGGAGGACAGTAACGAAGCGCCGGACCTGTTGGCATTGATCGACGGATTGCGCGCCACAGCTGACTATCGGGAGAGCGCCAGCCGTGTCGAACTCATCGAACGGGTCTGGCATGTGCTTGAAGCGGCGTCGCAGGATCCGGCGTTGCTGCAGACCCTCAATGGCATGGCTGAAGAGCCACTGATCCAGATGCGCACCCACACTACCTGCGCGGACGGCATCCGCCTGGAATTCAACCAGATGGAGGTCCAGGTGTTCATTCGCCAGTCACTGCGCGAGGTGCCCGAAGAGCAGCGTGGTTCGTCGCTTTATCGGCTGGTGCGCCGACTGTATCGGCTGGACGAGCTGGACAATGCGGCCCGACAACAGACCGGCAGCCGCGACGAAGCAGAAGTGCGCCTGTTGTATCGCCTGACCTGGGCGACAGAGCTCGATCTGCCGTTACCGCCTCGACAAATGCTGTTTGCACCAGTGGCCAATGTCACGCGGCTGGAGCTGGACCAGGCACTGGATCGGGTCTACAACGGCGAGACCGGCCAGCCGTTCATGGAGTACGCCATTCACAGGGATTTCTGGCAGGCGTACTTGCGCGACACTTATGCCGAGCGTTTCCGCACCTTGAAGGACGCTTTCGAGGAACAAGTGCTGGCGCTGATTGACCTCTACCCCGGTGATACACCGGAACAGGCCAGCGAACGGATCCTTGCACTGGAGGTGCAATACAAGGCAGATGAATTGCTGTTGCTGCAACAATTGACCGAAGAAAAGGGACGCGAGATCTGACAGAAACAAAAAGCCCGGCATCCGCCGGGCTTTTGGGGTCTTGCAGCGCAACTCACTCGTAGCGCTGATACTGCGAACCGAACTCTTTGCGCACTTCGGCGACGATCACGCTGTGCGACGACGAGCTGGCGAAAGGCTGGGCGGCTTGCTTGTCAGCGGCTTTGGCGTCGATGGCGGTGGCGTGGATATAGGTCGGTTCGAGAACGATAGTCTGGCCGGCGGTGGAAGCTTGAGGCGCGGCGAAAGCCGAGCTGGCAGCCAGAACCGACAGTGCGAAGCCAAGGGCGATGGATTTTTTCATGATGATCACTCCGGTAAGTTGGGGGTGTTTCGTTTTGTTGGATTCAATGTATGCCCATCACCGAAGCATTAAAAAACACCGCTATTTATTCCAGACATCAGGGGCGCTGATTATAGCCATTCCCCTATCGACCTTATTCATTCGTTCTATCTGGCTTTACACCGGATAAACAAAAAGCCCGGCATCTGCCGGGCTTTTGTTGTTACCGCGAAACTTACTCGTAACGCTGATATTGCGAACCGAACTCTTTGCGGTTCTGGGCAACGATCACGGTGCCGGCTTTGCTTTCGAAAGGTTTGACCACGTCTTTGCTGGCAACTTTGCTGTCCAGAACGGTAGCGCTGGAAGCATCGACGATGGCGCGCTGATAAGTTTTTTCAGGGCTGGCCATGGCCGAACCGGCAGCCAGGATCGAGAGTGCAAAACCAAAGGCGATGGACTTTTTCATGATCGTATTCTCCGGTAAGTCGTTTGAGTTTGAAGAGGGTTTAAATCGTTTCGTTGGAGTAACTTTATGCGGAGTGACGAGGGATGAGAAACCATGCTTCGAAATAGCCAACATCAGCGTGGTTGATATCGAGAGAGAAGGCTCTAGGTCGAGGCCTTGCATGGGTTCACAGCCTTCATGCCCAACACAAATCCCCGTGGGAGGGAGCTCTGCTCGCGAAAGCATTCGTCCAGTCAATGTTGCAGTGGCTGACCTGGCGCTTTCGCGAGCAGGGCTCCCTCCCACGGGGACTGCGTTTGCAACATAAAAATGGGAAACATATAAAAAAAGCCCGGCATCTGCCGGGCTTTTAGGTGTTACCGCGAAACTTATTCGTAACGCTGATACTGCGAACCGAACTCTTTGCGGTTCTGGGCAACGATCACGGTGCCGGCTTTGCTTTCGAAAGGTTTGATCACGTCTTTGCTGGCAACTTTGCTGTCCAGAACAGTAGCGCTGGAAGCATCGACGATGGCGCGCTGATAAGTCTTTTCAGGGCTGGCCATGGCCGAACCGGCAGCCAGGATCGAGAGTGCAAAACCAAAGGCGATGGACTTTTTCATGATCGTATTCTCCGGTAAGTCGTTTAAGTTTGAAGAGGGTTTAAATCGTTTCGTTGGAGCAACTTTATGCGGAGTGATGAAGGATGAGAAACCACGCTTCGGAATAACCAACATCAGCGTGGTTGATATCGAGAGGAACAGCTCTAAGTCGAGGCTTTTCATGGCTTTCACAGCGTTCACGATTGATGCGGAAGAAGTCCGGCTGGCATAAATCCCCGTGGGAGGGAGCCCTGCTCGCGAAAGCATTCGTCCAATCAATATTGCAGTGGCTGACCTGGCGCTTTCGCGAGCAGGGCTCCCTCCCACGGGGACTGTGTGAACAAGGCGATTAGCGGAAAACATACAAAAACAAAAAGCCCGGCATCTGCCGGGCTTTTGTTGTTACCGCGAAACTTACTCGTAACGCTGATACTGCGAACCGAATTCTTTGCGGTTCTGGGCAACGATCACGGTGCCGGCTTTGCTTTCGAAAGGTTTGACCACGTCTTTGCTGGCAACTTTGCTGTCCAGAACAGTAGCGCTGGAAGCATCGACGATGGCGCGCTGATAAGTCTTTTCAGGGCTGGCCATGGCCGAACCGGCAGCCAGGATCGAGAGTGCAAAACCAAAGGCGATGGACTTTTTCATGATCGTATTCTCCGGTAAGTCGTTTGAGTTTGAAGAGGGTTTAATTCGTTTCGTTGGAGCAACTTTATGCGGAGTGACGGGAGATGAGAAACCAAGCTTCGGAATAGCCAACATCAGCGTGGTTGATATCGAGAGGAATAGCTCTAAGTCGAGGCTTTTCATGGCTTTCACAGCGTTCACGATTGATGCGGAAGAAGTCCGGCTGGCATAAATCCCCGTGGGAGGGAGCCCTGCTCGCGAAAGCATTCGTCCAATCAATATTGCAGTGGCTGACCTGGCGCTTTCGCGAGCAGAGCTCCCTCCCACAGGGGATCCGATTCACAACTCACTAACGGAAAACATATAAAACAAAAAGCCCGGCATCTGCCGGGCTTTTGTTGTTACCACAAAACTTACTCGTAACGCTGATACTGCGAACCGAATTCTTTGCGGTTCTGGGCAACGATCACGGTGCCGGCTTTGCTTTCAAATGGTTTGATCACGTCTTTGCTGGCAACTTTGCTGTCCAGAACGGTAGCGCTGGAAGCATCGACGATGGCGCGCTGATAAGTCTTTTCAGGGCTGGCCATGGCCGAACCGGTAGCCAGGATCGAGAGTGCAAAACCAAAGGCGATGGACTTTTTCATGATCGTATTCTCCGGTAAGTCGTTTAAGTTTGAAGAGGGGTTTAAATCGTTTCGATGGAGTAACTTTATGCGGCGGGCCGGGGGATGAAAAACCAAGCGTGCGAATAACAAACATCAGTGCCGTTGATACGCACGGCGGGAGGCTCTGGCGCGGGTGATACACGCGTCAATACGACCTAAAGACGGGGGTGCCGCCTGTGCCCAGGCCAATAAAAAGCCCGATGACCCGGCGCAATCTGGCAGGTCATCGGGCAATGCACTCAGGAGCGGTTCGAGCGCCAAAGGGGTGTCGATGAGACGCGAGCAGTGTCACTCGCCGCCATTAACGGTCGATTAAGCCACCTGTGCGAGCTTGGCCACCGCCTGGTTCAGGCCTTTCTCGGAGAAGTCGCCGCCCATGTTCAGGCCTTCGGCGTGAATGAAGGTGACGTCGTGGATACCGATGAAACCCAGCACCTGACGCACGTAGGGTTCCTGGTGATCCAGGGTGCTGCCGGCGTAGATGCCACCGCGCGCCGTGAGCACGTAAGCGCGCTTGCCGGTCAACAGGCCTTGCGGGCCGGTTTCGCCGTACTTGAAGGTGACGCCGGCACGCAGCACATGGTCGAACCAGGATTTCAGCGTGCTCGGAATCGCGAAGTTGTACATCGGCGCAGCCAGCACCACGACGTCGGCGGCGATCAGTTCGTCGGTCAGTTCGTTGGAGCGCTCCAGCGCAGCCTGTTCGGCGGCGGTGCGCTGATCCTGTGGCTTCATCCAGCCGCCCAGCAGGTCGATGTCCAGGTGTGGCACCTGTTTGACCGCCAGATCGCGCACAGTGATTTCGTCAGCCGGGTGGGCGTTGCGCCATTGGCTGATGAATTGCCGAGTCAGTTGACGGGAAACGGAATCCTGCTGACGGGCGCTGCTTTCGATGACGAGTACGCGAGACATGTGGGTGGCTCCAGCGAATGAATGAGTGTGTGAATTCGATGGAGTGAAGGTTAAGCGTGACTAAATCGATAAAAAAGCGTAAAAAACTGCTGCTAAATATCTAATAAATTGTTTTGTTGGCAGAGAGGCCTTGCCTGCCCTGCCATGGACATCGGGCTTACTGCGGCTCGCAGCTCAGCTGGATACGCAGCTTGACGATCTCGCGGTTGAACTTGGCGGTGACCTCGGTGCTGCTCTTCGGCGCCACCTGCACGCGACGGGTGCGCGGTGCTTCCGGGCCGTTGCGAAACACCACGGTGCACTTGGCCGGCACGTCGCCGTAGTTGTTCACCGAGATGTTGCCGATGTCATAGGCGGTGTCATGGCTGTTGTAGTCGATTTGCACGCCCTTGATCTGTTTCTCGACTTCGATGGGATACGCGAACGCAGTCAGGGGCAGCATCGCCAGCAGCACACAACAGAATTTTTTCATGCGGCAGTCTCCAGTGAGGGACCGCCACTTTAGGACAACAGGAACGATAGATGAAAGCGCCCCGCGTGACCCTTGATCAATGGCGCACCCTGCAGGCGGTCGTCGACCACGGCGGCTTTGCCCAGGCCGCCGAAGCCCTGCACCGCTCGCAATCGTCGGTGAGCTACACCGTGGCGCGCATGCAGGACCAGTTGGGTGTGCCGCTGCTGCGCATCGACGGCCGCAAGGCGGTGCTGACCGAGGCTGGCGAGGTACTGCTGCGCCGTTCGCGGCAATTGGTGAAAAGCGCCAGCCAGCTGGAAGACCTGGCCCATCACATGGAGCAAGGCTGGGAGGCCGAAGTGCGCCTGGTAGTGGACGCCGCTTATCCCAACGCCCGCCTGGTACGCGCGTTGACCGCGTTCATGCCGCAGAGTCGTGGCTGCCGCGTGCGCCTGCGCGAAGAAGTGTTGTCCGGGGTCGAGGAGGTCTTGCTCGAAGGCGTGGCTGACCTGGCGATCAGCGGTTTCAGCATTCCGGGGTATCTGGGCACGGAAATGAGCGGCGTCGAATTCGTCGCCGTGGCCCATCCGGAACACTCCCTGCACCAGATGCAGCGCGAGCTGAACTTTCAGGATCTGGAAAGCCAGCTGCAGGTGGTGATCCGCGACTCCGGGCGCAATCAGCCGCGCGATGTCGGCTGGCTCGGCGCTGAGCAGCGCTGGACCGTGGGCAGTCTGGCCACCGCCGCCACCTTCGTCAGCAGCGGGCTGGGCTTTGCGTGGCTGCCACGGCACATGATCGAACGGGAGCTGCGCGAAGGCGTGCTGAAAATGCTGCCGCTGGATAAAGGTGGCAGCCGCCGTCCACAGTTCTATCTTTATGCCAGCAAGGACAAACCGCTGGGCCCGGCGACGCAGATTCTGGTGGAGTTGATCCGCACCTTCGACACCGCGCCGCTGGATGCGCCGTTTGCGGCGCCGCAGCAGGTGGTTTGATTCAACGTATACGGATTTCCTGTAGGAGCCAGCTTGCTGGCGAACCCATTTGCTCAGACACCCGTATGGCGAATGGCACACCGCATTCGCCAGCAAGCCGGCTCCCACAGGTGGTATTCCACTCTTGCTACAAGGACGTTTGACCATGCCCTACTTCGAACACGACGGTTGTGCCCTGCATTACGAAACCTTCGGCCAGGGCGAGCCTTTGCTGCTGGTCCACGGGCTGGGTTCCAGCGCGCAGGACTGGGAATACCAGATCCCGGCGCTGGCCGCGCGCTATTGGGTGATTGCCGTCGATGTGCGCGGCCACGGGCGGTCGGACAAGCCTCATGAGCGCTATAGCATCCCCGGTTTCAGCGCCGACATCGAAGCCTTGCTCGATCACCTGCAGACCGGCCCGGTGCATCTGGTCGGCCTGTCGATGGGCGGCATGATCGGTTTTCAGCTGGCGGTGGATCAGCCGCCACTGCTCAAGAGTCTGTGCATCGTCAACAGCTCGCCGCAGGTGAAGGTCAAGAGCTTCAGCGACTTTCGTCAGGTGGCCAAGCGCTGGGTGCTGGCGCGGCTGGTCAGCATGGAGGCGATCGGCAAGGGTCTGGGCCGTAACCTGTTTCCGAAACCGGAACAGGCCGAGTTGCGCGAAAAAGTCGCCCGACGCTGGGCGCAGAACGACAAGCGCGCGTACCTCGCCAGTTTCGACGCCATCGTCGGCTGGGGCGTGCAAGAGCACCTGTCGCGGATCAGTTGCCCGACGTTGATCGTCACCGCCGATCGCGACTACACCCCGGTGGCCCTGAAACAGGCCTACGCCGCGCTGATACGCGATGCGCGGGTGGTGGTGATCGAGGATTCACGCCATGCCACACCGCTGGACCGGCCGGACAAGTTCAATCAGGTGTTGCTGGAGTTTCTGGCGGCGCATCGGCAGCCAGCCGCCGCACTCCCGTAGCAGTCCGGCTTGCCGGCGGTGACGTTGTCACAATCGCAACCGCCGGCAAGCCGGACTGCTACGGGAATCGATCTGGTCTGCGGTTCCGGTGTCGGCTGATCCGACGCCTTCGCGAGCAGGGCTCCCTCCCACAGGCCAGCGCTCCAAAGCAAGAATCAAACATTCATCCGAACGAGCTACCCCCCTGTCAAAAACGTCACAAACGTGCTTCCCTTGCTAGCTGTTTGCAGTCGAACAACCATTCAGGACCTCTGCCTCATGCTGAAGAAAATCGCCCTCACCGCCGCTGCCGCGCTGTTCGCTTCCAACCTGATGGCCGCCACGGCGCCGCATGTCGTGCTGGACACCAGTTTCGGCCAGGTCGAAATCGAGCTGGATCAGGACAAGGCGCCGATCAGTACCCAGAACTTCCTCAAGTACGTGGACAGCAACTTCTACTCCAACACCATCTTTCACCGGGTGATCCCGGGCTTCATGGTCCAGGGCGGTGGTTTCACTGCGCAGATGGTGCAGAAGCCGACCAACGACCCGATCAAGAACGAAGCCGACAACGGCCTGCATAACGTCCGTGGCACCATCGCCATGGCGCGCACCTCCGACGTCAACTCGGCCACCAGCCAGTTCTTCATCAACGTCGTCGACAACGCCATGCTCGACCACGGTGTGCGTGACTACGGTTATGCCGTGTTCGGCAAGGTCGTCAAAGGCATGGACGTGGTCGATCAGATCGTCAACGTGCAGACCGGCAACAAGCAGGGCATGCAGAACGTCCCGCTGGACCCGATTTTCATTAAGTCGGCCAAACGCGTGAACTAAGCTGTTGCAGGTGCGCGAAAGCCGGGCACTTGCCCGGCTTTCTGGTTTTTGGAAGACGGATCGTTTGAATAAACCGTGAGCATTCGCGGATTCATGCGGTCTGAATCGGGGACGAATCCTCAGTCCCGCAGAAAGGAGAGCCTGCTCAAGGGTGGGCGTCATAGCCAATGTTCTATCGCCGTTTCGAGCAACTGATCGATATCTTCCGCGACGCTCCCACCGCGGCCCCGCCGAACAAAGTCGTGTCCTTCTACGTGTACTACCTGCGCCAGGTCTGGCCCAGTTTCGTCGCGTTGTTGGTGGTCGGCCTGATCGGCGCGCTGATCGAGGTGTCGCTGTTCAACTACCTGAGCCGCATCATCGACCTGGCCCAGGGCGCGCCGAATCCGAACTTCTTCAGCGAGCATGCCTTCGAGCTGGCCTGGATGGTGATCGTCGCGCTGATCCTGCGACCGATCTTCGTCGCCCTGCATGACCTGCTGGTGCACCAGACCATCAGCCCCGGCATGACCAGCATGATCAACTGGCAGAACCACAGTTACGTGCTCAAGCAGAGCCTGAACTTCTTCCAGAACGACTTCGCCGGACGCATCGCCCAGCGCATCGTGCAGACCGGCAACGCTCTGCGCGATTCCGCTGTGCAGACGGTGGATGCCATGTGGCACGTGTTGATCTATTCGATCGGTGCGCTGGTGCTGTTCGCCGAGGCCGACTGGCGCCTGATGATTCCGTTGCTGTGCTGGATTCTCGGTTTCATTCTGGCGCTGTGGTACTTCGTGCCCCGGGTCAAGGCGCGCTCGGTGGTGTCGTCCGATGCCCGCTCAAAGCTGATGGGCCGCATCGTCGACGGCTACACCAACATCACCACCCTCAAGCTGTTCGCCCATACCAGTTCCGAGCAGCAGTACGCCCGCGAAGCCATCAGCGAACAGACCGAGAAGACCCAGCTCGCCGGCCGAGTGATCACCGAGATGGACACCGTGATCACCACCCTCAACGGCATCCTGATCGTCTGGACCACTGGCCTGGCCCTGTGGCTGTGGACCCAGTCGCTGATCTCGGTCGGTGCCATCGCGCTGGCGACCGGTCTGGCGATCCGCATCGTCAACATGTCCGGCTGGATCATGTGGGTGGTCAACGGCATCTTCGAAAACATCGGCATGGTCCAGGACGGCCTGCAGAGCATTTCCCAGCCGGTGGGCGTTACCGACCGCGACCACGCGCCGAAGCTGCATGTCGAGCGCGGTGAAGTGAAATTCGAGAACCTCGATTTCCATTACGGCAAGGGCCGGGGCGTGATTCAGGCGCTGAACCTGAACATCCGCGCCGGTGAAAAGATCGGTCTGATCGGCCCGTCTGGCGCCGGCAAATCGACCTTGGTCAACCTGCTCCTGCGTTTGTACGACGTGCAGGGCGGGCGGATTCTGATCGACGATCAGGACATTTCCCATGTCACCCAGGAAAGCCTGCGCTCGCACATCGGCATGATCACCCAGGACACCTCGCTGCTGCACCGCTCGATCCGCGACAACCTGCTGTACGGCAAGCCTAACGCCACCGATGCGGAATTGTGGGAAGCCATGCGCCGGGCCCGTGCCGACGAGTTCATCCCGCTGCTGTCGGACGCCGAAGGCCGCACCGGCCTGGACGCTCATGTCGGCGAGCGCGGGGTGAAGTTGTCCGGCGGTCAGCGCCAGCGCATCGCGATCACCCGGGTGCTGCTCAAGGACGCGCCAATCCTGATCATGGACGAAGCGACGTCCGCGCTGGACTCGGAAGTCGAGGCGGCGATTCAGGAAAGCCTGGAAACCCTGATGCAGGGCAAGACCGTGATCGCCATCGCCCACCGCCTGTCGACCATCGCCCGCATGGACCGGCTGGTGGTGCTGGAGAACGGTCAGATCGCCGAAAGCGGCACCCATGCAGAGCTTCTGGCGCAAAAAGGCCTGTATGCAAGGTTGTGGGCGCATCAGACCGGGGGGTTTGTGGGGGTGGACTGACGGCAGTAAAGAACCCGTGGCGATCCGGCTTGCCGACGGTCTCTGTAGGAGCTGGCTTGTCCTGCGAGCGGCTGCGAAGCAGTCGTAAATCCATACGCATTGGTAGTGTCAGACACACCGCGTGCAAAGATTTTACGACGACTTCGTCGCCGCTCGCAGGGCAAGCCAGCTCCTACAAGGGACGTGTATCACGCTTGCCGATACGGCAACGCCGCGCGCGCCTCTTCGGCGTAGGCCAGAATCCCCGCCCGCTCCTGCTCCAGAAAACCCGCCACCGCCTCGCGCAATCCGGGGTGGGCCAGGTGGTGCCAGGAATGGGTGATCACCGGCTCGAATCCGCGAATCAGCTTGTGCTCGCCCTGCGCCCCGGCATCGAAGCGCTTGAAGCCTTCAGCAATGGCGTAATCCATGCCCTGATAGAAACACGTCTCGAAATGCAGCCGGTCGAACTCGGCCAGGCAGCCCCAGTAACGCCCGTAGAAACTGTCACCGCCGACCAGGCTGAAGGCCATTGCCACCGGCCGTGCGCCCTGTCGCGCCAACACCACGCGGATCGCCTCGGGCATGCGCTCGGCCAACAGGCTGAAGAATTCCCGCGTCAGGTACGGTGCCTGCCCACGGACCTCATAGGTGTTGGCGTAGCAGGCATAGACGAAATCCCAGTGCGCTTCGCTCAATTCATGGCCGTGCAACCATTCAAAGCCAAAGCCCTGCCCCGCCACCTGCTCGCGTTCCTTGCGCATCTGTTTGCGCTTGCGTGAACTCAAGGCATCGAGGAAATCCTGAAAATCCCGGTAGCCGCGGTTCTGCCAGTGGTATTGACAGCCGATGCGCTGCAACCAGCCGGGTTGTTCGGCGAGCAAGGCGTCGGCCACCGGGTCGGTGAAGTTGACGTGGACGCTGGACAGCCCTTCGATCTCGGCATAGCCCGGCACCGCCGCCAGAAGTTCCCGGCCATCTTCCGGGCGCTTTGCCAGCAGCCTCGGTCCGCTCACCGGGCTGAACGGCACGGCCACCAGCAGCTTGGGGTAATAGGCGATGCCGGCGCGACGACAGGCATCAGCCCAGCCATGATCGAACACGTATTCGCCGTAGGAATGCCACTTGCGGTAAGCCGGCAGGGCGGCGATCAACGTTTCGTTTTCATAGTGCAACAGGTGTTCGGCGCGCCAGCCCGAACGCGGACCGAGGCTGCCACTGTCTTCCAGTGCGCTGAGAAAGGCGTGGCGCAAAAACGGCGAGTCGCCGGGTATCAGCGCATCCCACTCTGCGGTTGCCAGTTCCGACAACCTGTCCAACCGATGTAACGCCATCACACCTCTCCGCCTCACCGCGCCAACGTTTGCGCAGTATCACCTATTGAAACAATTTGCACATGAAATTTACCGCGACAGCGCTCTAGCTCGCGGGTTCAACGATTTTTCACTTGTCATCGACATGCCATCACTTAGCCACCGTTTCGTCATAAACGGCCGTGATACTGGCGCCTGTTTTCAGAACCCCCTGTTCTAAAAGCGCCGATTTCTTTTCCGCCCGTTTTGGTCGGTTGTTCCCTGGATGGCTTTGTCATCCCTCTCATCTACGGAGATTGATATGCGTCTTGCTTCCACGAAAACTGCGGCAGCCCTGTGTGGCGGTATGCTGCTGGCCCTGAGTGTTCCGGCCAGCGCCGCAGTCGACGCGAAACTGCTCGACATGCTCAAGGCCAACGGTTCGATTTCGCCTGCTCAATACACCGAGCTGCAAACCGAACTGGCCAAGGATCAGCAGGCTCAAGCGCAAGCCCAGAAAGCCCAGGCCGATCAGATCGCCGCAGCGACCGCCAAGTCTTCCGAGCTGTCGGCGTTCGAACAGAAAGTGGCATGGGCCGCCAAGACCCAATTCAAGGGTGACGTCCGCGTTCGCCAGGAAACCGTCAAGATCGACGACCAGAACAACAGCCAGGACAAGAACCGTCAGCGTATTCGTGTTCGTCTGGGCGCCTACACCGACATCAACCCACAAGTCAGCACCGGTATCCGTATCGCCACCGGTGGCGACAACAAGGCCAACTCCACCAACGTCGACCTGAACGACTACTTCACCAAGAAAGACCTGTGGCTGGATCAGGGTTACATCGACTTCCACCCGACTGCCGTTCAGAACCTGCACATCATCGGCGGCAAGATGCCACAGCCATGGGTCAGCGAAGGCGACGTGATCTGGGACGCCGACATCAACCCGGAAGGTCTGGCAGCCACTTACAGCCTGCCGATCAGCAAGGGCTTCGAGCTGTTCGGTAGCGCCGGTACCTACACCCTCAAGGACAACATCAGCGGTGACGGTACTCAGTTCAAGAACGACCTGCGCCTGAACGCCGCTCAGTTGGGTAGCCGCTTCGCCATCACCGACGGCATGAAAGCGACCCTGGGTGCTTCGGTGTACCAGTACTCGAACTCCAACGACTGTATCCCGGGCTCTGCCAGCACTGCGACCACCTTCTGTGGCCTGGGCATCAACGGCAACAACACCAACGACTTCCGTCTGTATGAAGGCTTCGGTCAACTGGACCTGACCAGCCTGCCAGTACCGGTCGGCATCTATGGTCAGTACGTGGTCAACAGCGCCACCGACAGCAACCAGGACACTGCCTGGCTGGCGGGCGTGAAGACCAAGGTGTTCGGTTTCGCGCTGGACTACAACTACCGCGATACTCAGCGTAACGCCGTGGTCGGTGCCTTCACCGACTCCGACTTCGCCAACGGCACCACCGGTTCCCGTGGTCACAAGTTCAGCGTGTCCTACGACATCGACAAGAACTTCTCCCTGGGCGCGACTTACTTCCTGACCAAGGCAGACTTCGCGACTTCCGCTCTGCCGCGTGACGAAGACGCCAACACCCTGCAGATCGACGCTATCGCCAAGTTCTAAGGCGGGAAGCGACACGCTTCAAGCGGCAAGTTAAAAACCGCAGGCCCTGAGTGCTCCCTCAGGGTCTGAGGTGACTCCCCCAGCCTGGTATCGCCCTGTCGGATCCCCATCATCCGTTTCGACAGGTCGATACCGGGCTGTTTTTATTGGTGGGCATCAATGCCGTGCAGAAAAAAAATTTGGGAGCGAATTCATTCGCGATGAGTCGGTGCAAGCGACACACTTGCGGCGCCTGAAAGACCTTTCGCGAATGAATTCGCTCCCACAGTTGCCGATTCCGATCAGCGACCGGAACCGGCGGCAATCACTTCTTGCGCAGGATCACACTGCCGATCGAATACCCGGCACCGAACGAGCTCAACACACCCAGCGCACCTTTTGGCAGGTCGTCCTGGTATTTGTGGAACGCGATCACCGAACCGGCCGAACTGGTGTTGGCGTAGGTGTCGAGAATCACCGGCGCTTCTTCGACGCTGGCGTCGCGGCCCAGCAGTTTTTTCACGATCAGGTGGTTCATGCTCAGGTTGGCCTGGTGCAGCCAGAAGCGCTTCACGTCGCTGACGTTCAGGTCGTTCTCGCCCAGGTGCGTGCCCACCAGTTCCGCCACCATCGGGCAGACGTCACGGAACACCTTGCGGCCTTCCTGAACGAACAGCTTGTCCGCCTTGCCCTCGCCTTCTTCGGCGGTGCGGTTGAGGAAGCCGAAGTTGTTGCGGATGTTGTTGGAGAAGCTGGTCAGCAGTTTGGTGCTGACGATGTCGAACTGCTGCGCCGAGGTCGCCAGATCGGCACGCTCGACCACCACCGCCGTGGCGGCATCGCCGAAGATGAAGTGGCTGTCGCGGTCACGGAAGTTCAGGTGCGCGCTGCAGATTTCCGGGCTGATCACCAACAGGGCGCGGGCCTGACCGAGCTTGATGCTGTTGTACGCGGTCTGGATGCCGAAGGTGGCCGAGGAACAGGCGACGTTCATGTCGAAGCCGAAACCCTGCACACCCAGCGCCGCCTGAATTTCGATGGAGATCGCCGGGTAGGCGCGTTGCAGGTTGGAGCAGGCGACGATTACCCCGTCGATGTCGGCGGCGGTCTTGCCGGCGCGTTGCAGCGCCTGTTCGGCCGCGGCCACGCCCATTTCGCAGAGGATCGACCATTCGTCGTTGGAGCGCTCGGGCAGACGCGGTTTCATGCGCTGCGGATCGAGGATGCCTTCCCGGTCCATGACGAAACGGCTCTTGATGCCGCTGGCCTTTTCGATGAACGCTGCGCTCGATTCAGTCAGCGCCTGGACTTCGCCGGCTTCGATGGCGGCGGCATTGTCGGCATTGAACTGGGCGACGTAGGTGTTGAAAGACTGCACCAACTCATCGTTGGAAATGCTGTTGGCCGGGGTGAAAAGCCCTGTGCCACTGATCACGACTTCGTACACGGTCGTTCCTCTTATGTTGACGGCAGCAGGCAAAGGGCCTGTGCGAGCACGGCACCGGCCGCTTCTGGAACGACCGTACCAATGCAACGATAAAAAAGGGTCCCGCAAGCGGGAAACATCTCGTGAAGCTTTTGGAATTCAGGTCGCAAAGTGTGCCACAACGGCTGGTATTTGGCGCTATCCCGCCGGCGCAATGCCGCGGATCGATATGAAACTGTCACCGTCACTGTCACTGCAACTGTGGGAGCCGGCTTGCTGGCGAACTGCGGTGTATCAGTCGACATCATGGGTACTGAAACAACGCTTTCGCCAGCAAGCCGGCTCCTACAGGTCGGTGCTCAGCCCTCCACCGCGCTCCACTGCTTGCTCAGGCGCTTGTCGGAAATCGGCACCTTGGTTCCCAGTTGCTGGGCGAACAGCGATACGCGGTATTCCTCCAGCCACCAGCGATACACCGTCAGCTCCGGATCACGCTTGCCTTCCTGGGCATGCTTATCGGCGCGGGTCTGGTATTGCGCCCACAGGTTGCCCAGTTCGATGCTCCACACGCGGTCCTTCTGCACCTGGCTGCCGAGCTTTTCCAGACGCAGTTCGATGGCTTTCAGGTAGCGCGGCAGCTCCTTGAGCCACAGCGCCGGGGTTTCGCGCACGAAGCCCGGGTAGACCAGCTTGCCCAGTTGCCCCTTGATATCGTTCAGAGCCACGGCCTGGGCCAGATCAATCTTGCCCTTGAAGCGCTTTTGCAGCCCGTGCCACAGCTTGAGAATGTCCAGGGTCAGCTTCGCCAGACGCTCGGCGTGCTCAGTCAGGCTGCCGCGCTTGCGTTCGGCCAGCGACAACAGGCCGGCGCCGTCCCGTGGCAGGCTGGTTTCGCCGTCGAGAATGCAGCTGTCGAGGCTGGCCAGCAGAATGTCTTCGATCAGCGCATCGACCCGGCCCATGTCGCGGTACAGCAGGCCCAGCTCAGTCTGACCCGGCAGTTTGCTGCGCAGGAATTTCGCCGGCTCCGCCAATTGCTGCAACAGCAGACGCTGCAAAGCGCGACGGTGCTGGTATTCGGCTTCGGCGAGCGTCGAGAAACGACCTTCCTTGACCGTGCCGCCCTCTTCAACCAGCGCCGGATACACCGTCATCGACAGCCCGGCGATCTTCTGCTGGGTCTTTTCCTCGACCTTGGCAAAACCCTTGGCTTCCACCGGCTGCTGGCTTTTCACCGATTGCGGCACCGCCAGCGCGGCTTGCCCTGCTTCGGCAAAACGTGCGGTCAGTTCGTCCAGATCGCGGCCTTCGCCGAGGAACTTGCCGTTGCCGTCGACCACTTCCAGATTCATCTTCAAGTGGTTTTCCACCTGAGTCGCCGACTCGCTCCAGGCCTCGTCCGGCACCCGTGCGCCAGTCATGCGCAGCAGTTCGCGGCCCAGTGCCTGGGGCAGCGAGCCGTCGGCGAAGACCATACGTTGCAGCGCTGCCTTGACGAAGTCCGGCACCGGCACGAAGTTCTTGCGCAATGCCTTGGGCAGGTTACGCACCAGCGCCACGCATTTGGCTTCCAACAGACCCGGCACCAGCCATTCCAGGCGCTCGGCCGGCAGCGACAGCAGCAACGGCGCCGGCACGCGCAGGGTCACGCCGTCACGCGGGTGGTTCGGCTCGAAGTGATAACTCAGCGCCAGGGTCAATTCACCCAGCCGTAGCGTGTCCGGGTACTGATTGGCGGTGACTTCACTGGCCTCGCGGGCCAGCACGTCTTCCTCGCGCATGATCAGCAGTTGCGGGTTCTTCTGGCTCTCCATCCGGTACCAGGCGTCGAACGTCGCGGTCTGGTGGATTTCCGCCGGCAGACGCTCGTCGTAGAAGCGGTACAGGGTTTCCTCGTCGGCGAGAATATCGCGGCGACGGGCCTTGGCTTCCAGTTCGTCGAGTTGTTCCAGCAGCTTCGTGTTGGCGCTCAGGCACCTGGCCCGCGACTGGATCTCGCCGCGCACCAGTGCCTCGCGGATAAACAGCTCGCGGGACACCACCGGGTCGACCGGACCGAAATGCACCGGGCGCCGTCCGACCACGATCAGGCCGAACAAGGTGATCTGCTCGAATGCCACGACCTGGCCGCGCTTCTTCTCCCAGTGCGGTTCGAAGTGGTTTTTCTTCAGCAGGTGACCGGCCAGCGGCTCGATCCAGTCCGGCTCGATCTTCGCCACCATCCGCGCGTAGAGCTTGGTGGTTTCCACCAGTTCGGCGGCCATGATCCATTGCGGGCGTTTGCGACCCAGGCCCGAAGAAGGATGCACCCAGAACCGCCGCTGGCGGGCGCCGAGGTAATCGCCTTCTTCGGTTTTCTGCCCGATCTGGCTGAGCAGACCGGACAGCACCGCCTTGTGGAATTTCGGGAAATCCGCCGGTTCCTTGTTGACCGTCAATTGCAGGTCACGGCAGATCAGGCTGAGCTGGCGATGGGAGTCACGCCACTCACGCAGCCGCAAATAGTTGAGGAAGTTGCGTCGGCACCAGTTGCGCAGCGGGCTTGAACCCAGCGCCTGGCGCTGTTCCTCGAAACCGCGCCACAGATTGACCAGCCCGGCGAAGTCGGAATCCTGATCCTTCCACTGCGCGTGGGCCTGATCGGCGGCCTGCTGGCGCTCCGGCGGCCGCTCGCGCGGGTCCTGGATCGACATGGCACTGGCGACGATCAGCACTTCCTGCAGGCTGCCCTGCTTCGCCGCTTCCAGCAGCATGCGGCCCATGCGCGGGTCCACCGGCAGACGCGCCAGCTGGCGGCCCAGCGGGGTCAGCTGGTTTTCGCGATTGACCGCCGACAGCTCCTGCAACAGGTTGAAACCGTCGCTGATGGCCTTGCCGTCCGGCGGCTCGATGAACGGGAAATCGGTGATCTGCCCCAGACGCAGGTGGAGCATCTGCAAAATGACCGCCGCCAGGTTGGTGCGCAGGATTTCCGGATCGGTGAATTCGGGGCGTGAGAGGAAATCCTCTTCGCTGTACAGGCGCACGCACAGGCCCGGCTCGACCCGGCCGCAACGGCCTTTACGCTGGTTGGCGCTGGCCTGGGAGATCGCTTCGATCGGCAGACGCTGGACCTTGGCCCGATAGCTGTAACGGCTGATCCGCGCAGTGCCGGTGTCGATCACATAACGGATTCCGGGCACGGTCAGCGAGGTTTCCGCGACGTTGGTCGCCAGTACCACGCGCCGACCCGGGTGGGACTGGAAGATGCGCTGCTGTTCCGCCGGGGTCAGCCGCGCATATAGCGGCAGGATCTCGGTGTGTTTGAGCTGGGCCTTGCGCAGCACTTCGGCGGCATCGCGGATTTCCCGCTCGCCGGGCAGGAACACCAACACGTCGCCCGGCGACTTGCGTTCGCTGCGCTCGAAAGCGGCCAGTTCGTCCAGCGTGGCGAGAATCGCCTGATCGACGGTCAGGTCATTTTCGACCGCGTTGCCCTCTTCGTCCTGCTCGGCGGTCAGCGGGCGATACCAGGTGTCCACCGGAAAGGTGCGGCCCGAGACTTCGATGATCGGCGCCTTGTCGAAGTGCTCGGAGAAGCGCTCAAGGTCGATGGTCGCCGAGGTGATGATGATTTTCAGGTCCGGACGGCGCGGCAGCAGGGTTTTCAGATAACCGAGCAGGAAGTCGATGTTCAGGCTGCGTTCGTGGGCTTCGTCGACGATGATCGTGTCGTAGCGTTCAAGAAAACGGTCGTGCTGGGTTTCCGCCAGCAGGATACCGTCGGTCATCAGCTTGATCAGCGTGTTGTCGTCGCTCTGGTCTTCGAAGCGCACCTGATAGCCGACCAGCGAACCCAGCGGCGTGCCGATTTCTTCGGCGACCCGGCTGGCGACACTGCGTGCCGCAATCCGCCGAGGCTGGGTGTGACCGATCAGGCCGTGCTGGCCGCGGCCGATTTCCAGGCAGATTTTCGGCAACTGGGTGGTTTTGCCCGAGCCGGTTTCGCCCGCGATGATCAGCACCTGATGCTTGAGCAGCGCTGCCTTGATTTCGTCGCGACGGGCGGCGATCGGCAGGTTCTCGTCATAACGAATGACCGGCAGGCTCTGCTTGCGGCTGTTGACCTTGGCGAACGACGCCTGCACGCGCTCGACCCACTGCGCCAGCTTCGCCTCGTCGGGCTTCTTGCGCAGTTCGTGCAACTGGCGACGCAGGCGATGACGGTCAGCGGTCATGGCCTGGTCGAGGTTCTTGAGCAGTTGGTCGATGGAAGGCGATTCGTCGGTCATCAGGGCGCGAAGTCTTGTCTGTCTGAATTCAGGGCGCGGATTGTCGCAGATTTGCGGGGCTGGATGCAGGTCGATGGATCAAAACGCTCCCCCTTGTAGGAGCGTGGCTTGTCCCGCGATCCCCTGTAGGAGCTGGCTTGCCCTGCGAGCGGCGACGAAGTCGTCGTAAATTCAGCAAACGCGGTGTGTCAGAACTGCATAGTCGTCAGGGTTTACGACTGCTTCGCAGCCGCTCGCAGGACAAGCCAGCTCCTACAGGGGATCGCGTGTGTCAACAAGGCGCGGGCGTCGGCAGGACTTGGCGTCAGCCATAAACAACAAACCCCGCACGAGGGCGGGGTCTGTCGGTGTTGCGACGAATCAGGCAGGTTTTTTCAGGGCCAGCTTCTTCAACTCTTCATCACGCAGCTCGCGTCGCAGGATCTTGCCGACGTTGGTGGTCGGCAACGCATCGCGGAACTCGACGCTACGCGGCACCTTGTAGGCGGTGACGTTGGCGCGCATGTGCTCCATCACCTGCTCCTTGGTCAGCGTGGCACCTGGACGAACCACCACGAAGATCTTGATCGCCTCGCCCGACTTTTCGTCCGGCACGCCGATGGCCGCGCACTGCAACACGCCCGGCAGGGTCGCCAGCACGTCTTCCAGCTCGTTCGGATAAACGTTGAAGCCGGACACCAGAATCATGTCCTTCTTGCGGTCGACGATGCGCATGTAGCCGTCCGGCTGGATCACCGCGATGTCACCGGTCTTCAGCCAGCCTTCGGCATCGAGCATTTCATCAGTGGCTTCCTGACGCTGCCAGTAGCCCTTCATGACCTGCGGGCCCTTGACGCACAGCTCGCCAACTTCGCCCAGCGGCAGTTCTTCGCCGGCGTCGTTGATGGTCTTGCACAGGGTCGACGGTACCGGGATGCCGATGGTGCCCATCTGGATCTTCTGGATCGGGTTGACGGTGGCCACCGGACTGGTTTCGGTCATGCCGTAGCCTTCGCAGATCGAGCAACCGGTGACTTCTTTCCAGCGCTCGGCCGCCGCCTGTTGCAGGGCCATGCCGCCGGACAGGGTGACTTTCAGCGAGGAGAAATCCAGGTTGCGGAAGTCGGCGTTGTTGCACAGCGCCACGAACAGCGTGTTCAGACCGACGAAGCCGCTGAACTTCCACTTCGACAGCTCCTTGACCATCGCCGACAGGTCGCGCGGGTTGCTGATCAGGATGTTGTGGTTGCCGATCAGCATCATCGACATGCAGTGAAAGGTGAACGCGTAGATGTGGTACAGCGGCAGCGGCGTGATCAGGATCTCGCAACCTTCGTTGAGGTTCGAGCCCATCAGCGCCTTGCACTGCAGCATGTTGGCGATCAGGTTGCGATGGGTCAGCATCGCGCCCTTGGCCACGCCGGTGGTGCCGCCGGTGTATTGCAGCACGGCCACGTCACTGCCTTTGGGCGATGCGTCGTTGACCGGCTTGCCGTGGCCCAGCGCCAGCACATCGTTGAACTTGACGGCTTTGGGCAGATGGAACGGTGGCACCATCTTCTTCACGTACTTGATGACGCTGTTGACCAGCAGGCGCTTGAGCGGCGGCAGCAGGTCGGCGACTTCGGTGACCACGACGTGTTTGACGCCGGTCTTGGGCACGACCTTCTCGGCCAGATGCGCCATGTTCGCCAGGCACACCAGCGCCTTGGCCCCGGAGTCGTTGAATTGATGTTCCATTTCCCGCGCGGTGTACAGCGGGTTGGTGTTGACCACGATCAGCCCGGCGCGGATCGCACCGAACACCGCAATCGGGTACTGCAACACGTTGGGCAACTGCACGGCGATACGGTCGCCCGGTTGCAGGTCGGTGTGCTGTTGCAGCCACGCGGCAAATGCGCCGGACAATGCGTACAGCTCACCGTAAGTGAGGGTCTTGCCCAGGTTGCTGAATGCAGGTTTGTTGGCGAAACGCTCGCAGGACTGTTTCAATACCGCCTGAACGTTTGGATACTCATCCGGATCGATATCGGCAGCAATGCCAGACGGATATTTATCCTTCCAGAAGTTTTCGATCATGGAAGCCGACTCCTCAGCGACAGCGTTTCTACACACCGCTCAACGCGATGATTTCTTGTGTTTGGAATGTTTGTAGCCACTGGTTTTGTGCATCGACAGAACTAAAAGCGGGCCGAGCGTAGCAGCTTTGCCAGAGGGCGAGAAGAGCCTATAACAGGCCCTACAGTCATAAACTCGACTCTTGAACATTTTACGGTCACTTTTAGAGCAATGAACCTAATTGTCGAAAATGACCATGATTTGTATCTCTGCCGCTTTCCTCTTGATGGCCTGCGGTGCCGAATTTACGGGCACTTTCGCCGGTAAGCCGGACGGCTAAAGGACGTTTATTTCCGTCGCCCAGACGCAAAAACGGCGTGATCAACACGCCGTTTCATCCATCTCCGAAGACCTCACGCGATGTCGCGCAGCTCGCGTCTCAGGATCTTTCCTACAGGCGTCATCGGTAACGATTCACGCAGAACGATCTGTTTGGGCACCTTGTAGCCGGTGAAATTCTCCTTGCAGTAGGCCTTCAGTTCTTCCTGGGTCAGGCCCGGATCGCGCGGCACCACGAACAGTTTCACTGCTTCGCCGGAACGCTCGTCCGGCACGCCGATGACCGCACAGTTGGCGACCTTCGGATGGCGCATGACCACGTCTTCGATTTCGTTAGGATAGACGTTGAAGCCGGAGACGATGATCAGGTCTTTCTTGCGGTCGACGATGCTGATGAAGCCGTCGGCGTCGATCACCGCGATATCGCCGGTTTTCAGCCAGCCCTCGCTGTCCAGCACCTCGGCGGTGGCGTCGGGGCGATGCCAGTAACCGAGCATGATCTGCGGCCCTTTGAGACACAGTTCGCCACGTTCGCCGACAGGCTGTTCGACACCTTCGTCATTGATCACTTTGGCCGTGGTGCCCGGCACCGGCATGCCCACCGTGCCCAGCCTGGACTGGTCACCGTAGGGGTTGGCGGTGGCCACCGGCGAGGTTTCGGTCAGCCCGTAGCCTTCGACGATGGGGCAACCGGTCAAGGCTTTCCAGCGCTCGGCAGTGGATTTCACCAGCGCGGTGCCGCCGGAGTTGGTCAGACGCAGGCTGGAGAAGTCCAGGCTCTTGAAGTCCGGGTGCTCCATCAGCGCGACGAACAGGGTGTTGAGGCCGATCATCGCCGAGAACTTCCACTTCTTCAGCTCCTTGATGAAGCCGCCGATGTCCCGTGGGTTGGTGATCAGCAGGTTGTGGTTGCCGCTGACCATCATGCACATGCAATTCACCGTGAACGCATAGATGTGGTACATCGGCAGCGGCGCGACCATGATCTCGCTGCCCTGGCGGAAGATCGGCTGCCCCTTCGGATCGTGCTGCAGCATGCAGGCGTAAACCTGCTGCATGTTGGCTACCAGGTTGCCATGAGTGAGCATCGCGCCCTTGGGCGAGCCGGTGGTGCCACCGGTGTATTGCAGGACGGCGATGTCCTCCAGATCCAGTTGCACCCGCTGCAGATGGTCGCCGCGCCCCAGTTTGAGCACGCTCTTGAACGACACGGCCTGGGGCAAGTTGTAGGCCGGCACCATCTTCTTCACCTTGTCGACCACAGTGTTGACCAGCCAGCCCTTGGCGGCGGACTGCATGTCGCCCATCTTCACTTCGATCAGGTACTGGATGTCGGTGTCCGGCAGCACTTCTTCGACGTTCTTGCCAAAGATATTCAGGTACACCAGCGCGCGGGCACCGGAATCCTTGAACTGATGGCGCATCTCCCGCGCGGTGTACAGCGGGTTGGTGTTGACCACGATCAGCCCGGCGCGGATCGCACCGAACACGGCGATGGGGTACTGGATCAGGTTGGGCATCTGCACGGCGATGCGGTCGCCCGGCTTGAGTTCGGTCTGCTGTTGCAGGTAAGCGGCAAACGCCGCCGAATGGCGCTCAAGTTCGGCGTAGGTCAGGGTCACCCCCAAGTTGCTGAAGGCCGGCCGGTCCGCGTATTTCTTGCAGGAACGCTCGAACACTTCCACGACTGACTTGTAGGCCTTCAGGTCCACATCGTTGAGGACGCCCGCCGGGCGCTTGTCGTTCCAGAAGTCAGGTTGCATGTTCTTTTTATCCTCTTACCTGAGAGTGCCGCACCCGGCGCGCGAAGCGGGGTGTCTGGCGGACGTTAGCAGCTAACACCAGGAAGGCAAATAGGCCATTCGCCGTCATCAATGACGTGAATCTTGCAGGTGATCGGGCTGCCATTCGTCACCGGCTATACACTTGTAAAACAGCCTCGACGAAGCCTTTTTCGAGACATTTCTTTACAGGCAAGGGAAACGCCATGAGACACGACGCATTTTGGCTCGACAGCAACGACCACAACCGCCTGTACGTGAATGTCTGGCTGCCGCTGGGCAATCCGCGGGCGGTGGTCATGCTGGCCCATGGCATGGCCGAACACAGCGGACGTTATGCGCGATTGGGCGCGGCCCTGAGCGAAGCCGGGTTCGCCCTGTACGCCCACGACCAGCGCGGCCACGGACGCACCGCCGCGCATGGCGTTCTCGGTCATTACGCCGACCACGACGGCTGGAACAAGGTGGTCGGTGATCTGGCCAGCCTTAACGCCGCGATCACCCGCCGCCACCCGGACACGCCGGTGTTTCTGCTCGGCCACAGCATGGGCAGCTACGTCGCCCAGGCGTATCTGCTGCACCACGGCGCCAGCCTGCAGGGTGCGGTGCTCAGCGGCTCGAATCTCCAGCCGGTGTCGCTGTACCGCAGCGCCGCCGTGGTTGCCCGCCTGGAGCGCTGGCGCCAGGGCCCGGACGGGCGCAGCGCGCTGATCGATTTCCTGTCATTTGGCGCGTTCAACAATCGCTTCAAACCGGCGCGCACCCGCTTCGACTGGCTCAGCCGCGACCCGCAGGAAGTCGATCTGTACATAAACGACCCGCTGTGCGGCTTCCGCTGCACCAACCAGTTCTGGCTGGACATGCTCGGCGGCCTGCAACAAATCAGTAAACTGTCGAACCTGGCGCAGATCGACAAGAGCCTGCCGATGCTGATCATTGGCGGAGAATGTGATCCGGTCAGCGAAGGCAAGCGTCTGAAGGATCTGGCCGACGCCTTGAGCGGCACCGATCATCAGGCCGTGGAGCTGAAGATTTACCCGCAGGCGCGGCACGAGGTTTTCAACGAAACCAACCGCGACGAGGTCACCGGCGACCTGCTGGGCTGGCTGGACCGTGCGCTGACCCAGCCACGTCCTCGCCGCAGCGAATGACCGGACAGAATTGTTCAATTCACCCTTGACGTTACAGGACCGCAACATGACTCAAGTCACCAACACGCCGTACGAAGCCCTTGAAGTCGGCCAGAAGGCCAGTTACACCAAGACGGTCGAAGAGCGCCACATTCAGCTGTTCGCCGAAATGTCCGGCGACCGCAACCCAGTGCACCTGGACGCTGAATACGCCTCGAAAACCATGTTCAAGGACCGTATCGCCCACGGCATGTTCAGTGGCGCGCTGATCAGCGCGGCAGTGGCCTGCGAACTGCCTGGGCCGGGCACGATTTATCTGGGCCAGAAAATGAGCTTCCAGAAGCCGGTGAAGATTGGCGACACACTGACCGTGCGCCTGGAAATCCTGGAAAAGCTGCCGAAGTTCAAAGTGCGCATCGCCACCAACGTCTACAACCAGAACGACGAACTGGTGGTCGAAGGCGAAGCCGAGATCCTGGCACCGCGTAAAGAGCAGACCGTGAACCTGACCGAACTGCCGACCATTACCGTGGGCTGAGGCCGATTCGAGGTTGGGCGAACAGGTGCTTTCGTGGGTCAGTCGACAATTGCGTTGACTGGCCCGACGCCATCGCGAGCAGAGCTCCCTCCCGCGGAAATGTGGTGTTTGCTGGATTTCGGCAAACAGTGCCATTTGCTGCAAAAACACATAATCCCTCCCACGGCCTTCGGCCAGAAGCAAAAGCAGATGGTATTCACCCACCCGTAGCAGTCCGGCTTGCCGGCGGTGGCGATTTCAAGAACGTCTTCGCGGGCAAGCCCGCTCCCACAGGAGTTTGGGTTTCGCCGGCTTTTGATCTGGCTTTTGATTTTGATCTTGGGCCCCGTTCCAGAAGGCCGAACGCAGGCGATGTGGAGTGGGTTGAGCGACAGGATGTCGCGAGAGCCGCGTGGGCCATGGATGGCCCATTCGCGGCGTGCCCACGGAGCATTGCCTGTGTGAGGGAACACCGAGCATTAGCGAGGTGCCGTATGGCGGGGTAAAGAGCCCTTGGTTACTTGGGGCTCTTCCAAGTAACTCGCCGCTAGGCGAAACAAGGCTGCGTTAGCAGCTACAGCGCAAGACCAGACAAACCGAGTGCACAGGTTTTACGACGAGTACCTCGCCGCTCGCAGGACAAGCCAGCTCCTACAAGGGTCCGCGTAACTCGCCGCGAGGCGAAACAGGCTGCGTCAGCAATCCATCAGACACACCGCGCTTTTGAGGCCGCAAAAAAAACGGGCAACCGAAGTCGCCCCAAATGCCTTGCGTGCTCTTTTTATAAAAGACTCAATCCCTGCCGCGCTTGTGCGAGTCTCTCCAGATAAACAATCCCAGCCCGGCGAAAAACGTCACCATCAAACCGACGGTGGCCACACCGGCAATCACTGCATGGTCGAGAAACATAAACGCCCCTCCTGCTGTGCTCCTGTTGGATAGACACAGAGTAATCAGGCTTGGCAAAGGAGATGTTGATCCAGATCAATGCCACGGCAATCAAGAGCAGTGGCAGACGGATTCTGTGTAACGGAGGGAGAGAGCTGGCGATCTAGCGTTTTTTCGGCTTGTTTTTCGGTTTTTTCTTGCTCTTGCCCAGAGGCATCGCCTGCTCGAAGGCCTGGCGCACTTCATTGAGCCGTTTGTCGTTGAGGTCGTGAATACGCCTGGCGCGTTCGGCGCTCAGGTCCACCAGTTTGTCGTCGCTCATGGCGCGCTGCTCTCGAATGCCTGTTGGCCATCATAATGCGCAATCGGATGCACCCTGACCAGCCTCAAACCTTCAAATCCACCCACAGCCCCTGCCGCGGTTCGTCGTCGATGATCGGGACCACCGGGACCGTATTGTCAGCATTCAACGTGTCGCCAGGAACGGCCGGGCCTTCGTTCAGATCAGGATGACGGTCGGCAACTCGTCGATCACGTCGTCGCCGTTGCTGTCGGCGTTGTTCTTCGCGCAACAGCAATTGCGCCTGCTCGGGATCGCGCTGGCCCATGTTGATCGTGCTTTCATTGGAGCTCGGCTGCGCCGGCGCCACGGGAGGAATGTCCGGAGTCGGCTTGACCGGGTCCTGCTGCGAGGTCACGGGAGCCGCGCTCAAAGGAATCAGCGGTGGCAGCATGGTAATGGTCTCCTGTTATCAAGCTGTCGGCCGCCGTTTCGTCGACTTGAGCCGTGAGATGCGGAAGTTTCGACTATGTTTTTCGCAACAAGTGCCCGACCACACGTCAAGGCCCAATAAATACGGGCGTTTTTGCATTGTGTCTTTGGCCTGGGCGCCACGTTCCGTTACCATAGTCGGCTTTTTCAAGGCGGGAGTCAGGCAGCATGGCGCAGCAGTATCAACCGGGGCAACGCTGGATTAGCGACAGCGAAGCCGAGCTGGGTTTAGGCACCGTTCTGGCACAGGATGGCCGCTTATTGACCGTGCTCTATCCGGCCACTGGCGACACCCGCCAGTATGCTTTGCGCAATGCGCCGCTGACGCGGGTGCGTTTTTCGCCGGGCGACACCATCACTCACTTCGAGAACTGGAAAATGACCGTTCGCGAAGTCGAGGACGCCGACGGGCTGCTGGTCTACCACGGCCTCAACGCACAGAACCAGCCGGTGACCCTGCCGGAAACCCAGCTGTCGAACTTCATCCAGTTCCGCCTGGCCAGCGATCGCCTGTTCGCCGGGCAGATCGACCCGCTGGCGTGGTTCTCCCTGCGTTACCACACGCTGGAGCACACCAGCCGTCAGCTGCAATCCTCGCTGTGGGGCCTGGGTGGCGTACGTGCCCAGCCGATCGCGCACCAGTTGCACATCGCCCGTGAAGTCGCCGACCGTATCGCCCCGCGCGTTCTGCTGGCCGACGAAGTCGGTCTGGGCAAGACCATCGAAGCCGGTCTGGTCATCCATCGCCAGCTGCTCTCGGGCCGCGCCAGCCGCGTACTGATCCTGGTGCCGGAAAACCTGCAGCACCAGTGGCTGGTGGAAATGCGCCGCCGCTTCAACCTGCAAGTCGCCCTGTTCGATGCCGAGCGCTTCATCGAAAGCGATGCCAGCAACCCGTTCGAAGACACCCAACTGGCGCTGGTGTCGCTGGAATGGCTGGTCGATGACGAAAAAGCCCAGGACGCGCTGTTCGCTGCTGGCTGGGACTTGCTGGTGGTCGACGAAGCGCATCACCTGGTCTGGCACGAAGACAAGGTCAGCCCTGAATACTCGCTGGTCGAACAACTGGCTGAAGTGATTCCCGGCGTGCTGCTGCTCACCGCGACCCCGGAACAACTGGGTCAGGACAGCCACTTCGCCCGTCTGCGCCTGCTCGACCCAAACCGTTTCCACGACCTGAAAGCCTTCCGCGCCGAGAGCGAAAACTACCGCCCAGTGGCCGAAGCCGTGCAAGAACTGCTCGACCAAGGCCGTCTGTCACCCAAAGCGCACCAGACCATTCAAGGTTTCCTCGGTGCCGAAGGCGAAGCGCTGCTGGCGGCCGTGGCTGATGGCGACACCGAAGCCAGCGCACGTCTGATCCGTGAATTGCTGGACCGTCACGGCACCGGCCGCGTGCTGTTCCGCAACACCCGTGCCGCCGTGCAGGGCTTCCCGGAGCGCAAGCTGCACCCTTACCCGCTGCCGTGCCCGGCCGAATACCTCGAACTGCCGATGGGCGAACACGCCGACCTGTACCCGGAAGTCAGCTTCCAGGCCCAGGGCGAAACCAGCGAAGAAGAACGCTGGTGGCGTTTCGACCCGCGCGTCGACTGGTTGATCGACACGCTGAAGATGCTCAAGCGCGTCAAGGTGCTGGTGATCTGTGCCCACGCCGAAACGGCGATGGACCTGGAAGATGCCCTGCGCGTGCGCTCCGGCATTCCGGCCACGGTGTTCCACGAAGGCATGAACATCCTTGAGCGTGACCGCGCGGCCGCCTACTTCGCCGACGAAGAATTCGGCGCTCAAGTGCTGATCTGTTCGGAAATCGGCAGTGAAGGCCGCAACTTCCAGTTCGCCCACCACTTGGTGCTGTTCGATCTGCCGTCGCACCCTGACCTGCTGGAACAGCGCATCGGCCGTCTGGACCGGATCGGCCAGAAGCACGTCATCGAACTGCATGTGCCGTACTTGGAAACCAGCCCGCAAGAGCGGCTGTTCCAGTGGTACCACCAGGCGCTGAACGCATTCCTCAACACCTGCCCGACCGGCAACGCCCTGCAGCACCAGTTCGGCCCGCGTCTGCTGCCGCAACTGGAAGGCGGCGATGAAGATGACTGGCAAGCACTGGTCAACGAGGCCCGCACCGAGCGCGAGCGCCTGGAAAACGAACTGCACACCGGTCGCGACCGTCTGCTGGAGCTCAACTCCGGCGGCGCTGGCGAAGGCGACGCGCTGGTCGAGGCGATTCACGAACAGGACGACCAGTTCGCCCTGCCGATCTACATGGAAACCCTGTTCAACGCCTTCGGCATCGACAGCGAAGACCATTCGGAAAACGCGCTGATCCTCAAGCCGAGCGAGAAGATGCTCGACGCCAGCTTCCCGCTGGGCGACGACGAAGGCGTGACCATCACTTACGACCGCAACCAGGCGCTGTCCCGCGAGGACATGCAGTTCCTCACTTGGGAGCACCCGATGGTGCAGGGCGGCATGGACCTCGTGCTGTCCGGTTCGATGGGCAACACCGCCGTGGCGCTTATCAAGAACAAGGCGCTGAAACCTGGCACCGTGCTGCTGGAGCTGCTGTATGTGAGCGAGGTGGTTGCGCCGCGTTCGCTGCAACTGGGCCGCTACCTGCCGCCGGCTGCCCTGCGCTGCCTGCTGGACGCCAACGGTAACGATCTGTCGGGGCGCGTGTCGTTCACCACCCTGAACGATCAGTTGGAAAGCGTGCCGCGCGCCAGTGCCAACAAGTTCATCCAGGCCCAGCGCGATGCGTTGACGCCGCAGATCAACGCCGCTGAAGCCAAGGTCGCGCCAAAACACACCGAACGTGTGGCCGAAGCTCAGCGTCGCCTGGCAGCGGATACCGACGAAGAACTGGCGCGCCTGACCGCCCTGCAAGCTGTCAACCCGACCGTCCGCGACAGCGAACTGGTGGCGTTGCGCGAACTGCGTGAGCAGGGTCTGGCGATGCTGGACAAGGCAGCGCTGCGCCTGGAAGCGATCCGGGTGTTGGTCGCCGGCTGACGCCCTGCGACCTTCGGCTTTTGATTCTGGCCGAAGGCCGTGGGAGGGAGCCCTGCTCACGAAAGCGTCATTCTGGACGACATTGTGTTGACTGGTCTGACGTCTTCGCGAGCAGGGCTCCCTCCCACCATGGGATCGGCGTTCCAACCGGGGAATCCGGTCAATCTCTGTCGGATGTACCGGCCTCTCGCGAATGAATTCGCTCCCACCATCAATTCCACGCCGGTTCACCGACAGCTTTTGATTCTGGCCAAAGGCCGTGGGAGGGAGCTCTGCTCGCGATAGCGTCATTCTGGTCGGCATTATGTTGACTGGTCTGGCGCTATCGCGGGCAAGCGCGCTCCTACAATCAGCCGCATTGACATGAGCGTTAGCACGGTCACGCCACCGACGGTTTCACCCCTCGCCCCAGCGCCTCGTCCGCGACCATCCCCTCACGCATCCGCTGCGCATCGCGACTGAAACAACGTGAGGCGCATGCCAGAAAGACCAGCGCAAAAGCCAACGCCACCGGAATCAGGTACATCGCGTCGTGCAGGCCGATGGCCTTGAAGGCCTCGCTCATCTGCTCGACCTCGGCGGCTGCCATCGCTGTATGGGCGAAATGGTCCGAGAGCAGGCCCACCACCACCGGCCCCAGGCCACCGCCCAACAGGTACAGGCCGGCGAAAAACAACGCCATCGCCGTCGCCCGCAAACGCGGCTGAACCACGTCCTGAATCGCTGTATAGACGCAGGTGTAGAAGTTGTACGAGAACAGCCAGCCGACGCTGAACACCGCAACGAACACACCGATCTCGATACGCCCGGCGTGCAACGCATAACCTGTGCAGAGGCTGGCAACGGTCATGCTCAGCGCGGCAAACAGCAGTCGGCCATTGGCCCAACGCTGATGCAGTTTGTCGGCGATCCAGCCGCCCGCCGTCAGCCCGACCAGCCCGGTCACGCCGACGATCATGCCGGTGGCCATCGCCGCTTCCTGCAACGGCATCAGAAAGTAACGTTGCAGCATCGGCACCATGAACGAGTTACAGGCGTAGGTGGCAAAGTTGAACGCCAGGCCGGCCAGCACCAGCCAGCGAAAGGTCGGGATGGAGAGCACCCGGCGAATCGGCTTGTCGATCTTTTCCTGGGATATCGCCACGGTCTCCGCCGCGCCACGGGCCGGTTCACGGATGAAAAACATGAACACCGCCAGCAGCAGCCCCGGCACCGCCGCAATGAAGAACGGCGCACGCCAGCTGTCGAACGCCTTGACCATCGCACCGATGGTGAAGAACGCCAGCAACAGGCCCAACGGCAGGCCCAGCATGAAAATGCCCATGGCCCGCGCCCGACGGTAGGCCGGGAACAGATCGCCGATCAGCGAATTGGCCGCTGGCGCATAGCTGGCTTCGCCAATACCCACGCCCATGCGCACCAGCAAAAATGCCCAGAAATTGCCGACTAGCCCGTTCACCGCCGTCAGCCCGCTCCACACGGCCAGGCCCCAGCCCATCAGCTTGCGCCGCGAACCAGTGTCGGCCAGTCGGCCCAGGGGCAGACCGGCAACGGCATACACCAGGGTAAAGGCGGTGCCGATGATGCCGATCTGAAAATCGCTCAGCCGCCACTCCATGCGGATCGGCTCGATGATGATCGCCGGAATGGTACGGTCGAAAAAATTGAACAGATTGGCCAGAAACAGCAGGAACAGCACACGCCACGCATTGGCCGCCTGATGGGTATCACGCATGAGTCATCCGTCCCTTTGATTGTTGTTTTTGGCCAAAGGCCTTCCGCCCCGGCACCTGCAATCTAGTCAGCGGACGGCCGACTGTCTGTAAATATTCGTAAAGCTGATACCCGCCCATCGCACCGCGACAACGCCGCTCTCGCCGGACGTCGGACACCGTCGAAAATATTTTGTGAGCCCACTTCACAGGCCCGATGGAATGCCTAGAATGCTGCGCTTTCGCCCCCTCCCCCCAACACTTCTCTTTGCAGTACATAGCCATGTCTGATGTCAGCCCGTGTCTGAATTGTGGTGCCTGCTGTTCTCACTTTCGCGTGTCTTTTTTCTGGGGGGAATGCGCATCCTCCGGCGGCACCGTGCCCGATGATCTGGTGACGAGCATCAGTCCCAGCCGCGTGGCGATGCTGGGCACCGACCAGAAGTCGCCGCGCTGTGTTGCGCTGCAGGGTGAGGTCGGCAAAGGCGTCAGCTGTTCAATTTATGGACAACGCTCCTCCACATGTCGCGAGTTCGACGCCTCGTGGGAAAACGGCGAAGCCAACTCGACGTGCGATATCGCCCGTGCTGCTTTCGGGCTACCCCCGCTTGAATACACTCAAATGCCTGAATCGGCGTAGAAGGCGACAAGATCAGGGATGATCTTTATATTTTCGGAACTATCTATCCGATTTCTTATGTCGAAATAGTTGGTACATCCGTCCGCAGCAAGGTGTTTAAAAACTTTACACCTCTATAATCATTCCACTTTGCCATCCCTCATTCCGAGGGATGGCCGGCTTCCCCCCTCCCCCTACTGACGGACGACAAGGCACGCTATGGATTGGCTGGGCTTGCACTTTCTTTCTTCCATGCCTGCACATGGCCGGATGCTGCTGGAATGCACCCACAGCGGGCCGTTGATCCTGCTCGCGTATTTCGTTGCCTGCGTAGCCAGCTTCGCCACGCTGGACATCGCCGACAGGGTTAGCCATGTCGAACGCCACGTTGCCCGACTGCGCTGGCGCGCGCTGGGTGCCCTGTGCCTGGCCGTGGGGATCTGGGCCATGCATTTCATCGGGATGCTGTCGTTCCAGGCCCCGCTGGAAATGCACTTCGATCTGCCGGTGACCATCGCCTCACTGGGCATGGCCCTGTTCTCCGGCATGGTGACCATGAAAGCGCTGAGCCATCCGCGCCTGCCCGTTCGGGACTACCTGATCGTGTCGGTATGCATCGGTCTGGGTATTACCAGCATGCATTACCTGGGCATGTCTGCGCTGCGCTCGGGCGCTACGCAGTATTACGATCCTGTACGGTTCGTCGCTTCGATCGTGATTGCCATCGCCAGCAGCCTGGCAGCGCTGGTGCTGGCGACCTACATGCGCCAAGTGAGCGGGCGCTCCCACGTGTGGCTCAAATGCGGTGCCAGCCTGGTGCTCGGCGCGGGCATCGTCAGCACCCATTTCATGGGCATGTGGGCACTGCACCTGATGGTGCCTAACGACGTCGAATTGCAACCGGCAACGGCGGGAAACAGCCTGCAACTGAGCCTGACCATTACCCTCATCGTGCTGCTGATCATCGCCGGCAGCGTCAGCGCCGCACTCGCCGACAAAAAACTGCAGAGCAAGGAAAATGACCTGCGCCGGGTGAACACCCTGCTCACGCAACTCGATCAGGCGCGCGCATCGCTGCAGCAAGCCGCTCATTACGACGCCCTGACCAACCTGATCAACCGCCGTGGTTTCAACCAGATTTTCGCCGAGCGCCTGATCGAACAGAAGCTGAACAAAGGCATGCTGGCGGTGATGTTCCTCGACATCGATCATTTCAAACGCATCAACGACAGCCTCGGCCATGATGCTGGCGACGAATTGCTGAAGGTGATCGCCGAACGCATTCATAGCGCGACACGGATCACCGACGTGGTGGCCCGTTTTGGCGGCGACGAGTTCTGCATCCTGATCAACCTGAGCGGCCAGAACGACCTCGACGAGGCGCGCTTCCTGGCGCAGCGGGTCATGAACCACATGAAAGAGCCGATCGCCCTGGTCGGCCGGCGCATGGTCATGACCACCAGCATCGGCATCAGCGTGTTTCCCCATGACGGCGACACCTGCGACGAATTGCTCAAGCACGCCGATCTGGCGCTGTACCAATCCAAGGACCACGGCCGCAACACGCTGAATTTCTTCAACGAGAGCCTGAAAACCCGCGCCAGCCTGGAGCTGCACCTGGAAGAAGAGCTACGCAGTGCATTGCGCGAGAACCAGGGCCTGCAACTGCATTTCCAACCGATCGTCGATCTGTCCAGCGGCCACGTGGCCAAGCTCGAAGCCCTGGTACGCTGGCAGCACCCGACCCACGGCCTGCTGACCCCGGACCGCTTCATCACCATCGCCGAAAACAATGGCCTGATCGCCGAGCTGGACAACTGGGTACTGCGCCAGGCGTGTCGGGACCTCGCCGCACTGCGTGACACCGGTTTCGACAACATCATCATCGCGGTCAACTGCTCGGCGCTGAATCTGGCCCGTGCCGAGCTGCTCCAGGAAATCGAACACGCGCTCAAGCAAGCGGACGTGCCAGGGCGCCGTCTGGAGCTGGAGGTGACCGAGAACGCGCTGATGGGCAACATCAGCGCCACTGCCGAACTGCTCAACCAGATCCGCAAACTCGGTGTTTCGCTGTCCATCGACGACTTCGGCACCGGTTATTCGTCGCTGGCCTACCTCAAGCGCCTGCCTCTGGACACGGTGAAGATCGACCGCTCGTTCATCATCGACGTGCCCAATTCGCCCCAGGACATGGAGATCGTCCACGCGATCATCGTCATGGCCCATACCCTGCAGCTCAAGGTGGTCACCGAAGGCGTGGAAACGGCGGCGCAGCTGGAGTTCCTCAGCGATTACCAGTGCGATTACGTGCAAGGCTATCTGTTCAGCAAGCCATTGCCACTGGAGAAACTGCTTCCTCTGGTGCACCAACTCAACCAGCGCAAACCGGTCAGCCTGTGCCCGACGCCGGCCCTGCTGGAGAGCGTGGGCGCCCGCGCCAGTCAGATTCACGCCGGCCCGTCCCTGTGCCGCCCGGAAAAAGAAGAAATCGCCATCAACCGGATTCACGCCCACCCGGCTGGCTGATCGCGTGACGCAGCCCTCATCCTCGCCGGTCTTTTCTCAAGAAGCCCCCGGACACGCCGATCAACCGGGGGATTCCCCTAGCCGACACTAGGGTGCGGCCCTATCGCTCGGCGCCGATCACCCGCTGTAGAGTCGGCGCTTTCTTTTGATGATGGCGCGATGACACTTAGGCGCCATCCCTCAGGCATGGCGTGCAATGACCAATAAATCCGAGGCAGCCGGCGCTGTCACCGAACTCCTGCAGACCGTACTCAACGAGCACAGCATCGTTCCGCAAGGCCATTATCGTCCGCAGCCCGTGCCTACCCAGTCCTATCTTTATTTCACCGAAACCGACACCGACCGCATCCTCGACAACCTCGACGGCCTGCGTGACATGGTGTTTCCGCCGTCGGCGCATTTCGAGGACACCGAAAACCGCGCCGACCAGCAGTTCCCTTCGGTCTGCCTGATCGGCCTGGGCCGCTGCGGCTCGAACATCGCGCTGGACGTCGCCGAACTGGTGTACAACGCCCGCACGTTTTACCTCAACCAATTGAACAACGATGACCGCCTGCGCGACGACAAGGGCTACAGCCCGGCGCGCTGGATCCGCAACAACCTGCGGCTGGTGCAGAACAAGTCGAGCAAGCCGGTGTTTCTGGTCGAGCCGCTGGTGATGCTGGGCGACCTGGACAAGGACATCGCCGGACGCATCCGTTTTTCGCGCAAGGGCGAGAAGAGCGGCTTCATCAAGGACTACAGCAAGATGAAGATCATGGACCTCTCCGAGGTGCATGCCGGCGGCGCCGGTAACGCGCCGATCCTCGGTCAGTACCTGGCCAAGATCATTCTCAACAAGAACACCGAGCACTTTTCCAGCGCCGACTGGAAGCTGATCCACTCCTATCTGATCGATTCCTGCGGCATCAAGGCCAACCAGTCGCGGCTGTACTTCTATATCTTCAGCGCCGGCGGCGGTACCGGCTCGGGCATGGCCTCGGAATTCGGCCTGGCCCAGCAGTACTCGTACATGAACAAGACCTTCGACACCAAGCCGGCCGGCGAGAACGACGGCAAGCGCGGGCGTTCGTTTGTCTTCGAGCCGATCTTCACCAGCGGCATCTGCGTGCTGCCGAACATTTCCGATCACCGCAGCGAAATGTCCGAAGCCCTGCACATCAACGCCGGCCGGCTGCTCTGCAAGTACCTGGCCGAGGAGTGGGACTTCTCGTACAACTTCGAGAACGAAGACAGCAGCGAAGCCAGCGTGATGGGGCGCATTCGCCCATGGAACGCGATGATGCTGATCTCCAACGACATCATGCGCTATGCCGAAGAAAGCGATGACGGCACCATCGAGAACATCGATGTCAACGCCATGGAGCGCCACGCCAACCAGTACATCTCGCAACAGATCTTCAACATTCTGACCGCTCAGGCCGTCACCACCGACTACGACCAGAACTACTTCCGGCGCGCCGGCATCGACATCGGCGAAACCATTCGCCTGGATGCCAACGACCTGTTCATGAGCCTGGCCGGCCCGGTCGCGATTGCCTACGCCGAATCGGTGGTACCGGAAACCCCGCAGGCCGGCTCCGACAAGCTGAAAATCTTCGAAAAAGAGCAGCCGCGTCTGGACATCGACGACTTGTTCTTCCGCTCCATCGACCTGCCGCACTTCAACAAGATGACCCAGGCCATCGAGGGCATCAGCCTGCTGCCGATCGAGTCACGGCGCTACCAGGCGGCCCTTGAACAGTACAAGACGTCCGGCTACGACGCAGCGGCGCTGCACGACCTGCACTTCTTCAAGAATTGCTCGTCGGTGGTGTCGATCGTGTCGCTGCCCAAGGACTACAAGCTGTCGTACATGGACTTGAACCGGCTCAAGACCCACCTCAACAGCCTGTTCCCCAACACCACGCTCAAGCGTTACGCGCTGGTGATCGGCGCTTCGCCGAACCTGTCGCTGACCACCCTGATCGCCAAGAGCCCGTGCCTGTCGGACGATTTCCTGACCCTGATCGTGGCGTTCATCAAGCGCTGCTTCGCGCGCCAGCCCTATCGTTTCGACGACACCCTGGACAACTCGATTCTCGACTTCATCACGAGCGATGAATTCGACGAAAACCGTATCGACGACCTGCTCAACGAATATGAAAACCCGGCGAAGATCCTGGATACCAACTGGTACGCGATCAAACCGATGTACGAAAAGAAATACCGTGAACTGATCGACGACAAAGAGCGTTTCGTGTCGATCAACGACATCCGCATCTCCCGTGAAAGCGTGAAGAAAGCGGTGAAATACCTGCGGGAAATCTACCGTCATCGTATTGGCAAGACCCGGGTGATCTCGCTGAATCAGCATACGGGGAAGACGGGGTATTTGAATTGAGGGTGGGGTTGGGATTTCTTACTCTGATGCCCTTCGGGCGCTGTTCGCCAGCAAGCCGGCTCCTACATTTTTTGCAACGTGCCATGGCCTGATGGACCGGGTTGGTAGCCTTGGTGTTTGGCGTTGATTTTTGTGGTTTACCTTAAAGCGAACAACGCGGTGATGCAGGTGCGGCACGTTGCAAAAAATGTAGGAGCCGGCTTGCTGGCGAACAACGCCCGAAGGGCATCAGAGTAGCCATCCCCAACCAACCCCAAATCTGCTACCACCCGCACACCTGAAGTTACCGACCTACCCACTTTGCCACCATTGTACGCACCAAAATGGCGCGCAAATCTCACTCATGCACGTTCCTGGATCAACACCCAGGGCGCCACCACTACCGCCCACAACTCGGGGTCACGCTCAAGCAGGTCCAGAGCCGTTGATTCAGAGACCTTGCCGACCTCCCCGCTGCCGAGCCAGGCGGCTACCTTGGCCTCGTCATTCTCGGCAAATGCCTCGGCAACCGCGATCAGATCCTGGGTGGGCTCGACCCACAACAGGGCACCCCTGGCAAAGAAAGGTTGCAATTCTTTCCACGAGATCGCGGCCGTTTCGCCAAGCAGTTTGGCATAGAGGGTGCTAGGTTCTTGCGTCATGGGTTTCACCGAATCGAAAGTGCGCGCAATGATAGCGCCGCCGATCGTCTCGACAAACCCGGATTCAAGTGATTGATTGCAGAGAATTTCGCACAGGCCGATAACCGGGACGACCGGTTCGTCAGATAGACCGGCTTGATTGTGTATCTTTCTTTCGATTAAGCGACATAGACAGGTTTTGCCCCCGGTAGCCAGCTTTTCAAGCGCTCGACCGGCGCTCTAAACTGTTCCGGTACAGTTGTCGGGGGTGTGGCCTGGATAAATCAATCCGGTCCTGCAGCTTTGGCCGTCAGGATTATAAAAACTACAACGCAAGAGTGGAGCATCATGACTAAGGGTATTAACCAGATTTCCAAGTTGTTTGCCGCACTGGTTCTGGCGGGGGTTGCCAGCCATTCGTTCGCAGCCGACACCATCAAGATCGGCATCGCCGGCCCGAAAACGGGCGCTGTTGCCCAGTACGGCGACATGCAGTTCAGCGGTGCCAAGATGGCGATCGAGCAGATCAACGCCAAAGGCGGCGTGGACGGCAAGAAGCTTGAGGCCGTTGAATACGACGACGCCTGTGACCCTAAACAAGCGGTCGCGGTCGCCAACAAAGTGGTCAACGATGGCGTGAAATTCGTCGTCGGCCACCTGTGCTCCAGCTCCACTCAGCCTGCTTCGGACATCTACGAAGACGAAGGCGTGATCATGATCACCCCGGCTGCCACCAGCCCGGACATCACCGCTCGTGGCTACAAGCTGGTGTTCCGCACCATCGGCCTGGACAGCGCCCAGGGCCCGGCAGCCGGCGAATACATCGCCAAGCAGGTCAAGCCGAAGATCGTTGCGGTCATCCACGACAAGCAGCAATACGGTGAAGGTATCGCCACCGCGGTCAAGCAGACCCTGGAAAAAGACGGCGTGAAAGTCGCCCTGTTCGAAGGCATCAACGCCGGCGACAAGGACTTCTCCTCGCTGATCGCCAAGATGAAACAAGCCAACGTCGACTTCGTCTACTACGGCGGCTACCACCCTGAGCTGGGTCTGATCCTGCGTCAGGCTCAGGAAAAAGGCCTGAAAGCCGGCTTCATGGGTCCGGAAGGCGTGGGTAACGCCTCGATCTCGCAGATCGCCCAGGACGCTTCCGAAGGCCTGCTGGTGACCCTGCCGAAGTCGTTCGACCAGGATCCGGCGAACAAGGAACTGGTAGCAGCCTTCCAGGCGAAGAAAGAAGACCCGAGCGGCCCATTCGTGTTCCCGGCCTACGCCGCTGTCGAAGTGATCGCCGAAGGCATCAAGACCGCCAAGTCCGAAGACACCGCCAAAGTCGCCGAAGCCATTCACAAAGGCACTTTCAAGACCCCTACCGGCGATCTGTCTTTCGACGCCAAGGGTGACCTGAAAGACTTCAAATTCGTCGTCTACACCTGGCACAAAGATGGCACCAAGACTGAAGCCCCTGTGAAGTAATCACACGCCTCAGGTTGAACCCGAAGCCCACTGCAACAGCAGTGGGCTTTGTTTTAGCTGGCACGCGGGGTTTCACAAGAATTCCGATAGCCTGAACATCTTGAAACCGCACCAGTGAATCACTGGGCTCGTGCCAACGCGGACGTAGATCACGACGCGCGAGCGGGACAAAGACTTCACCAGTGAAACACCGAGAAGGTTTTTAGGAGCGTGGCAAAATGCCCGAGATAGACATCTATCATTTTTTCCAACAGCTCGTTAATGGCATGACCATTGGCAGCACATATGCCTTGATCGCAATTGGCTACACCATGGTCTACGGCATCATCGGCATGATCAACTTCGCCCACGGCGAGGTGTACATGATCGGTTCGTACGTGGCTTTCATTGCCCTGGCCGGCCTGACCATGCTGGGCCTGGACAACCTGCCCCTGCTGATCACCGCTGCATTCGTCGCCAGTATCGTGGTGACCAGTGCCTACGGTTATGCCATCGAGCGCGTGGCCTACCGGCCGCTGCGTGGCAGCAACCGCCTGATCCCTCTGATTTCGGCCATCGGCATGTCGATTTTCCTGCAGAACACCGTGTTGTTGTCGCAGGACTCCAAGGACAAGTCGATCCCCAACCTGATTCCCGGCAACTTCGTGTTCGGCCCCGGCAGTACCCATGAAGTGGTGATCTCCTACATGCAGATCCTGATCTTCATCGTCACCGTGCTGGCCATGCTCGGCCTGACCTGGTTCATCTCCCGTTCCCGTCTGGGCCGCGCCTGCCGCGCCTGTGCCGAGGACATCCGGATGGCCAACCTGCTGGGCATCAACACCAACAACATCATCGCCCTGACCTTCGTCATCGGTGCTGCGCTGGCGGCCGTTGCGGCCGTGCTGCTGAGCATGCAATACGGCGTGATCAACCCCAACGCCGGCTTCCTGGTCGGTATCAAGGCCTTCACCGCTGCGGTGTTGGGCGGTATTGGCAGTATCCCGGGCGCGATGCTCGGTGGTCTGGTGCTGGGTGTCGCCGAAGCGTTCGGTGCCGACGTGTTCGGCGACCAGTACAAGGATGTCGTGGCCTTCGGTCTTCTCGTATTGGTGCTGTTGTTCCGGCCAACCGGCCTGCTCGGCCGTCCGGAGGTTGAAAAAGTATGACCAGGAATCTCAAATCGGCCCTGTTCAGCGCCCTGCTGGTGCTGGCCGTCGCCTACCCGATCCTCGGGCTGAAGCTGGAAATCGTCGGGGTCAATCTGGCCGTGATCGGTGCCAGCACCACCACCGTACTGGTGATCTTCGCCGCCGCCGTGCTGATGTTCCTGCGCGTGCTGTTCAACGAGCAGATCAGCGCCATGTGGCGTTCGCGTCCGCAGACCCAACTGGTGTCGGCCAAGACCAGCAACTTCCTGACCCTGCCTTCGACCCAGCGCTGGTTCCTCGGCGCGATCGTCGTTGCGGCGCTGATCTGGCCGTTCTTCGGCTCGCGCGGCGCAGTGGACATCGCCACCCTGATCCTGATCTACGTGATGCTCGGCCTGGGCCTGAACATCGTGGTCGGTCTGGCGGGCCTGCTGGACCTGGGTTACGTCGGTTTCTACGCCGTCGGCGCCTACACCTACGCCCTGCTGCAGCACTACTTCGGCTTCGGTTTCTGGATCTGCCTGCCACTGGCTGGCCTGGCCTCGGCCACCTTCGGCTTCCTGCTGGGCTTCCCGGTGCTGCGCCTGCGCGGTGACTATCTGGCCATCGTGACCCTGGGCTTCGGTGAAATCATCCGTCTGTTCCTGCGTAACCTGACCGACATCACCGGCGGCCCGAACGGCATCAGCAACATCGAAAAACCGTCGCTGTTCGGCTTGAGCTTCGAGCGCAAGGCCGCTGAAGGCATGCAAACCTTCCACGAGTTCTTCGGCCTGGAATACAACTCCATCAACAAGGTGATCTTCCTCTACCTGATCGCCCTGCTGCTGGCGCTGGCTGCGCTGTTCGTCATCAACCGCCTGCTGCGCATGCCGATCGGCCGTGCCTGGGAAGCGCTGCGCGAAGACGAGATCGCCTGCCGTGCGCTGGGTCTGAACCCTACCGTGATCAAGCTTTCCGCGTTCACCCTGGGTGCCGCATTTGCCGGTTTCGCCGGCAGCTTCTTCGCCGCACGTCAGGGTCTGATCACACCAGAGTCGTTCACCTTCCTCGAATCGGCGATCATCCTCGCGATCGTCGTGCTGGGTGGCATGGGCTCGCAACTGGGCGTGATCCTGGCGGCGGTGGTGATGATCCTGCTGCCCGAACTGCTGCGTGAATTCAGCGAATACCGCATGCTGGGCTTCGGCGCCTTGATGGTGCTGATGATGATCTGGCGTCCTCAGGGCTTCCTGCCGATGCAGCGTCCCGTCATGAAACTCAAGGGGGAACGCTGATGAGCCGTCCACTTCTGCAGGCTTCTGGCCTGAGCATGCGCTTCGGCGGTCTGCTGGCGGTCAACGGCGTCGGCCTGACCGTGAACGAAAAGCAGGTCGTGTCGATGATCGGCCCCAACGGCGCCGGCAAGACCACCGTGTTCAACTGCCTGACCGGCTTCTACAAACCGACCGCCGGCACCATTCTGCTGGACGGCGAACCGATCCAGGGTCTGGCCGGCCATCAGATCGCCCGCAAGGGTGTGGTGCGGACTTTCCAGAACGTGCGTCTGTTCAAGGAAATGACCGCCGTGGAAAACCTGCTGGTCGCCCAGCACCGCCACCTGAACACCAACTTCCTGTCCGGCCTGTTCAAGACCCCGTCGTATCGCAAGAGCGAGCGCGAGGCCATGGAATACGCCGAGCACTGGCTGGAAGCGGTGGATCTGAAAGACTTCGCCAACCGCCCTGCCGGCACTCTGGCCTACGGTCAGCAACGCCGTCTGGAAATCGCCCGCTGCATGATGACCCGCCCGCGGATTCTCATGCTCGACGAACCGGCTGCCGGTCTGAACCCCAAGGAAACCGAAGATCTCAAGGCGCTGATCGGTGTGCTGCGTAACGAGCACAACGCGACCGTTCTGCTGATCGAACACGACATGAAGCTGGTCATGAGCATTTCCGACCACATCGTGGTGATCAACCAGGGCACGCCTCTGGCCGACGGCACGCCGGAGCAGATCCGTGACAATCCTGATGTGATCAAAGCCTACCTGGGGGAAGCGTAAATGCTGCAGTTCGACAACGTTTCCACCTTCTACGGCAAGATCCAGGCGCTGCATGGCGTCAGCATCGATGTGCAGAAAGGTGAAATCGTCACCCTGATCGGCGCCAACGGCGCCGGCAAATCCACCCTGCTGATGACCCTCTGCGGGTCGCCCCGCGCCCACAGCGGCAGCATCCGCTACATGGGCGAGGAACTGGTCGGTCTGGATTCCTCGGTGATCATGCGCAAGAGCATCGCGGTGGTGCCGGAAGGCCGCCGCGTGTTTGCCCGCCTGACCGTCGAGGAAAACCTGGCCATGGGCGGTTTCTTCACTGACAAGCGCGATTATCAGGAGCAGATGGACAAGGTCCTGCACCTGTTCCCGCGCCTGAAGGAGCGCTTCAACCAGCGCGGCGGCACCATGTCCGGCGGCGAACAGCAGATGCTCGCCATCGGCCGGGCGCTGATGAGCAAACCCAAGTTGCTGCTGCTCGACGAGCCGTCGCTGGGTCTGGCGCCGATCATCATTCAGCAGATCTTCGAGATCGTCGAACAGCTGCGCCGTGATGGCGTGACCGTGTTCCTGGTCGAGCAGAACGCCAACCAGGCGCTGAAAATCGCCGACCGCGCCTACGTTCTGGAAAACGGCCGGGTGGTGATGAAAGGCACCGGTGCGGAGTTGCTGGTCGATCCGAAAGTGCGGGATGCGTATCTGGGCGGTTGATGCCGCTGTGGGAGCCCGCTTGCTGACGAACAAGGTGGGTAATCCGCCATCGAGGTGGCTGAACTGACGCGTTCGCCAGCAAGCCGGCGCCTACGGAACTCATGCTGCCTTTGTGGGAGCGGGCTTGCCCGCGAAGGGACGAAGTCCCGACAAAAAACGGCCTCTCGGGGCCGTTTTTTTGTGCCCACGATTCAGAGCTGTTGCAGCGCCACACTGCTGCGCTCGAACCAGTCGCCGAGAAAATCCGCCATCACCTGAATCCGCCGGGGCAGTTGCCCTTCGCACGGGTGCACCAGAAACAGCGACGACACCGGGGTCTGGTAGTCACGCAACAGCCACTGCAACTCCCCGTCCTTCAGTTCACGAGCGACCATGTACGACGGCAGGCGGGCAATGCCGGCGCCGCTGAGTGCAGCCTTCTTCAGCAGGCCGTAGTGGTTGCTGGCGAAGGTGCCGCGCACATTGACCCGGGTCAGTTCGTGGTTCTGCTGATAGACCCAGGTTTCGCGGCCGGCGTAATGGCTGTTGAGCAGGCAACGATGAGTGCGCAACGCATCGGGAGTCTGCGGCCTGCCGTTGACCGCCAGATATCCGGGACTGGCGCAGGTCAGCTCCTGCAGCGACAACAGCGGCCGCGCCACCAGACGCTCGTCGATGCCCACGCTGGAGCGGATACCCAGATCGAAACCGTCGCGGCGCAGATCGCGAAACTGATTGTTCACGTCCAGCTCGACCTGCACGTCCGGGTAGGTGCGGGCGAACTCGTTGAGCAGGCCCTCGAACATGGTTTCGCCAAGCGACAACGGCACCGTCAGGCGCACCGTGCCGACCAGGCTCTCGCTGAGCCAGGCCATGGCGTCGCGCACCCGGTCGCGCTGGGCGAGCAGGGCTCGGGCTTCCGGCAACAGGATAGCGCCCGCCGAGGTCAGGGTCAGGCTGCGCGTGGTGCGGTGCAGCAGGGTCACGCCGTAGTTCTTTTCCAGCTTGCTGATGCGCTTGGACAGCTGACTGGTGCTGGTGTCCAGCCACTGCGCCGCCAGGGTGAAACTGTTGGCTTGCACCAGCATGGCGAACGCCGCCAGATCGTCCATCTCGCTCATGATTGTTTCCTTTCTGACAAATCGGGATGGCCGTTCGAGGGTTTTATCGGGAGGAAAAAGCCGATAGTAGTGACAGCGCCTTGATCGGCAAACTATTCGAACGGACATACCCTTTCGATCGCATCGGCACGCTCAACCCTTGTGATGAACGAGCAGCCTGAGTAACGTGGCGGCACCTGATTGGAGACCGCCCATGCTCACCGCCCGTTCTGCTGTTCTGTTCGCCTTGCTGCCGCTGTTTGCCGGTTGCCAGTGGCTGCCGTCCAAACCTGCCGACAACACGGTGTCCACAGCCGGCATGATCCGCATGCAGGGCATTCTCAGCGGTGACAAGGGCAAGCTGTTCTTCCAGCCGTGCAGCGAGCAGCGCCGCTATGTGGTACTGGATAACGGCAACACCGGCATCCTGCAGGAAGCCGCTTCGGTGGTGGACAAGGACGGCAAGGCGTTCGCCGACGTGCGCGGCAATTTCGTCGCCAGTCGCGCCCAAGGCAGCGACGGCCAGGCCGACGTCTATCAGTTGTACCGCATCGAGCGACCGGCCGGTGCCTGCGAAGACCCCAACTTCAAGCGCCTGACCATCCACGCCAGCGGCAACGGGCCTAAATGGAACCTCAACGCCAGCGGCAAGGGCCTGGTGCTGGAGCGTGAAGGTCGCGAGCCGTTCGCCGTGCCGTACATGGAAGAGCAAATGCCCGAAGGCCGCTTCAATCTGATCACCGATGCCAACGACCAGCACGTCGAGCTGTACGTCGCGCCGCAGCGCTGTGTCGACCCGGCCAATGGCTCGGTGCAGCACCTGACGGCAGAACTGCGCGTCAACGGCCAGGTCCAGCGCGGTTGCGCGTATTTTGGCGGGATGCGCAACGACTGATAGAGCCACATTGCAGGAGCATTGAGATCACTGCTTTTTGTAGGAGTGAGCTTGCTCGCGATTACAGTGTACCTGTCAACTCATCTGACTCTGACAGATCGCAATCGCGAGCAAGCTCACTCCTACATTTTCGAGCCGGTACCTGACCAAAACGGCGCAAAGGTTTTCGACATCGTCGGCTTCCCCCACCGCTCCCCGCCCAATGTGGCTTATAATCGCCGGTTCTTGTAGCGCTGCCGGGCCGATCCTGCGGCCCGAAACCGGACCTTTTCATGTTACGAATCACCGAACTCAAACTGCCGCTGGATCACGCGGACGAAGAACTGCGCGTCGCACTTGTGCAGCGTCTGGGCATCGCCGACGCCGATCTGCTGGATTTCACCCTGTTCAAGCGCAGCTATGACGCGCGCAAGAAATCCACCGAGCTGCATTTCATCTACACCCTCGACTTCCAGGTCCGCGACGAAGCGGCCCTGCTCAAGCGCCTGGGTAATGACACCCACGTCGGTCCGGCGCCGGACGTCAGCTACAAGGTGGTCGGCCACGCCCCCGCCGACCTGCAGGAGCGCCCGCTGGTGGTCGGCTTCGGTCCGTGTGGCATCTTCGCCGGCCTGCTGCTGGCGCAGATGGGCTTCAAGCCGATCATTCTCGAACGCGGCAAGGAAGTCCGTCAGCGCACCAAGGACACCTGGGGCCTGTGGCGCAAAAACGTGCTCAACCCCGAGTCCAACGTGCAGTTCGGCGAAGGCGGCGCGGGCACGTTCTCCGACGGCAAGCTCTACAGCCAGATCAAGGACCCGAAATTCCACGGTCGCAAAGTCCTGCACGAGTTCGTCAAGGCCGGTGCGCCGGAAGAAATTCTCTACGTCAGCAAGCCGCACATCGGCACGTTCCGCCTGACCGGCGTGGTCGAAAACATGCGCGAGCAGATCATCGCCCTGGGCGGTGAAGTGCGCTTCCAGCAGCGCGTCACCGACGTGCTGATCGATGACGGCCAACTGCATGGCGTGGTACTCGACAGTGGCGAGCAGATCGAATCCCGCCACGTGATCATGGCCCTCGGTCACAGCGCCCGCGACACCTTCCGCATGCTCCACGGTCGTGGCGTGTTCATGGAAGCCAAGCCGTTCTCGGTGGGTTTCCGCATCGAACACCCACAAGGCCTGATCGACCGCGCGCGCCTGGGCAAATACGCCGGCCACCCGAAACTCGGCGCTGCCGACTACAAGCTGGTGCACCACGCCAAGAATGGCCGTTCGGTGTACAGCTTCTGCATGTGCCCCGGCGGCACCGTGGTCGCCGCCACGTCGGAGCCGAACCGCGTGGTCACCAACGGCATGAGCCAGTACTCGCGCAACGAGCGTAACGCCAACTCGGGCATCGTCGTCGGCATCACCCCGGACGAAGACTATCCGGGCAGCCCGCTGGCCGGCATCGAGTTGCAGGAGCGTCTGGAGTCCCACGCCTACATCATGGGCGGCGAGAACTACGAAGCGCCGGCACAACTGGTCGGCGACTTCATCGCCGGCAAGGCGTCCACCGAACTGGGCACGGTCGAGCCGTCCTACAAGCCGGGCGTGAAACTGACCGACCTGGCCGACGCCCTGCCCGCCTTCGCCATCGAGGCGATCCGTGAGGCATTGCCGGCGTTCGACAAGCAGATCAAGGGTTTCTCCCAGCACGACGCGGTGTTGACCGGCATCGAGACCCGCACCTCCTCGCCACTGCGCATCACCCGTGGCGCCGACATGCAGAGCCTCAACGTCAAAGGCCTGTTCCCGGCCGGCGAAGGCGCCGGTTATGCCGGCGGCATCATGTCGGCAGGCGTGGACGGCATCCGCATCGCCGAAGCGCTGGCGAAGAGCATGTTGGGCATCACCGAATAAAGCAGGACCCCGCTGTAGGAGCGCGCTTGCCCGCGATAGCAGTGTGTCAGCTACCGCAGCATCGGCTGATAAAACGTCATCGCGAGCAAGCTCACTCCTACAAACCCCATACCTGTAGGAGTGAGCTTGCTCGCGATGGGGCCAACCTGGGCACCGCCGACTCCAGACAGAGATATTTCCTACACACCTCGTAGATCAAGCCCTGCAGCACTTTGTAACGATTCTTTCAAATCCGTTGTATACAGAATCATCTCTGATTTTTAATAACCAAATCGAATATAACTTTTGTTTTCAGAAATAAGCCACCGGGTTAGGGTGTCTCCTCCTTTGCGCATGTCCATGGAGTGTGACCTTGCCCGTACGCAATACTTTCAAACGTTTCTTCCAGCTTGAGGCTGCTGGCGGGTTGCTGCTGATCGCCGCTGCCGCCCTCGCCCTGATCATCAACAACTCGCCCCTGTCCTGGCTCTACACCGACCTGCTCGACGTCCCGGTGGTGGCCCAGATCGGCGCCCTGAAAATCGCCAAACCCCTGCTGCTGTGGATCAACGACGGCCTGATGGCGGTGTTCTTCCTGCTGATCGGTCTGGAGGTCAAGCGCGAAGTGCTGTCGGGGCACCTGTCGCGCCCTTCGCAAGTGGTATTGCCCGGAGCCGCCGCCATTGGCGGGATGGTCGTGCCGGCGCTGATCTTCGTGGCCCTGAACAAGGATAATCCGGCTGCAATGAGTGGCTGGGCCATCCCCATGGCCACGGATATCGCCTTTGCCCTCGGCGTGCTGGCCCTGCTCGGCAAGCGTGTGCCGGTATCGCTCAAGCTGTTTCTGATGACGCTGGCGATCATCGACGACCTGGGTGCGATCATCGTCATCGCGTTGTTCTATTCGGGTGAGCTGTCCAGCCTGTCACTGGCAGTCGCGGCGGCGGCGATTGTCGGCCTGATTGCCTTGAACCGGCTGGGCGTGGTGAAACTGGCGCCGTACGTGCTGCTGGGCATCGTGCTGTGGGTCTGCGTACTCAAGAGTGGCGTCCACGCGACCCTGGCCGGCGTGGTGCTGGCGTTCTGCATTCCGCTGAAAACCGGCAAGGACACTCCGTCGCCGCTACAACAGCTGGAACACGGCCTGCATCCGTGGGTGGCCTACGGCATCCTGCCGCTGTTCGCCTTCGCCAACGCTGGTGTGCCACTGGCTGGCGCGACGCTGGAGAGTTTCACCCACGCGGTACCGCTGGGCATTGCGCTAGGCCTGCTGGTGGGCAAGACCGTCGGCGTGTTCGGCCTGACCTGGCTGGCGATCAAGACCGGCATGGCCGTGCTGCCAACCGGCGCCAACTGGGGTCAGGTACTGGGCGTTTCGGTGCTGTGTGGCATCGGTTTCACCATGAGCCTGTTTGTCGGCTCTCTGGCGTTCGTGCCGGGTCAGAGCGAGTTTGCCGGGATGGACCGCATGGGCATTCTCACCGGCTCGATCCTGGCAGCGCTGCTCGGTTACGCGCTGACGGCAATGTCCAGCCGCAAGGTCGCGTGATAGCAGCGGCCGGAAAATGAAAACGCCCCGACAAGTCGGGGCGTTTTCATGTCTACAGCTGTCAGATCAACCGCGCAGGGCTCAGTGGCTCACGCGGCTGGTGCCGTTGACGGTCATGATGCGGACACGCTCGCCAACGCGGAAAATTTCGTTTTCCTGCACTTCCTGGACATAGGCGCGCATGCTGCCGTCGTCTTCACGCACGGTAATCTCGACACCTTGGGCACGGGTCAGACCGCCTTCGGCTGCCGAACCCAGCAGACCACCGGCAACCGCGCCGATGACCGCCGTAACGATACTGCCGCGACCACCACCGATGGCGCTACCGCCAACACCGCCGACAATCGCACCGGCACCGGCACCGATCGGGGTTTTGGTGCCTTCGATTTTCACCGGACGCAACGACTCGATGGTGCCCAGGCGAACGGTCTGCACTTGGCGAGCTTCATCGCGGGAATACGAGTCGCCGGTCAGGCTCGATGTGCAGCCGCCCAGCGTCAGCGCCATGGCGGTGAACGAAGCAACCAACAGAACAGACTTACGCATAAGGTTTTCTCCAGAGGAACAGGTAGCCATTAGACTCTGCGACGTCAGCCGATGTCACGGGCCTGTACCGATAATTTACGTTTATTCAGGCGTGATACAGCAACACGCCGACGTCTACGGGTATGGACGACGGCGTGCGGCATTGATTCAAGGAAATGCACTTGAGGTCGATCAACTGCGCGCCTGCCTAGGCGCCATATGACCGCAGAGTCCCCTTGTTCAAGGGGCCAAACGTTCGAGCGTCCATTGCCCGTCCGTTAAACGATAGTTCAAACGGTCGTGCAGTCGACTCGGTCGTCCCTGCCAGAATTCGATACGGTCCGGCACCAGGCGATAACCACCCCAGTGTTCCGGGCAATCGGGCTGGGTATCGCTGAAACGCGCCTCGGTGGCCTTGAGCAGACCTTCCAGTTCTTCGCGATTGGCAATCACCCGGCTTTGCGGCGAGGCCCACGCCCCCAGGCGGCTGCCCAGCGGGCGTACCTGAAAATAGGCATCGGACTCGGCATGGCTGACTTTCGCCACCTGCCCTTCGATCCGCACCTGACGTTCCAGGGTAGGCCAGAAGAACGTCATGGCAGCGTAGGGCCGGGCCATCAGTTGCTGGCCCTTGGCGCTGTGGTAGTTGGTGAAGAAGGTGAAGCCTTGCGCGTCCAGCCCTTTGAGGAGCAGCACCCGGCAGTGCGGGCGACCGTCGGCATCGACAGTCGCCAGGGTCATGGCGTTGGCTTCCACCGGCGCCTGTTCGGTTTTCACCGCTTCGTCGAACCACTGATGGAACAGCGCAAAAGGTTCTTCCGGGGCCTGGGCCTCGGTCAAACCTTCGCGGGCGTAGTTGCGACGCATATCAGCCAGACGCTGGCTCATCACTGCCTTCCTTTATCGAAATCCGTGGACGGGATCGCGATATTACCCTCAGTTGCTGCTGGCCTGCGCGTCGGCAGCCGGTTTCTTCGCAGCGGCCTTGGCCGGAGTGGCCTTTTTCGCTGGCGTCGCTTTCTTGGCTGGGGCCTTCTTCGCTGCTGCCTTGGCCGGCGCGGCTTTCTTCGCTGCCGGGGCAGCCTTGGCCGGAGCCGCCTTGACGGCCGGGGCCGGCGCAGCCGGTTTGGTTTCCTGAGCGGCGGCAACCATGGTCGGTGCCGGCGCTGGCAGGTTGTACTTGGCCAGCAGGGCGACCATCGAATCCTGTGGCGTCAGGATGATTTCCACGCGACGGTTCTGTGCCTTGGCCGAGGCCGTATCGGCGCTCGCACGAGGCAGCGTCGCGCCCATGCCACGCAGGTTCAGACGGTTACGCTCCAGGCCGCTGAGGCGGAAGATCGCTGCCACCGACTGAGCACGCTGCTGGCTGATCTTGAGGTTGGTGTCGCTGGCGACGTCCGCATGACCGAGGACCAGCACGGCGGATTTCTGATCGCCCTCGACGATCTTGGCCATACGGGTGATCGGGCCGAGGTTGATCGGCAGCAGCATTTCCGGGCGGTCCGGGTTGAAGGTGCTGTCTACCGGCGCGGTCACCACCAGCACGTCTTCACGGCGCTCGAATTCGAATTTGCTGTCCTTGATCGCCTCGCGCACGCGCGGCTCGTACTGGTCGAGCCAGGCCTGGGTCACTTTCGGGTCGACCTTCGGCGCAACAGGCGCGGCGTCTTTCTTCGCCTCGCTGCTGCCGAACGGCCACCACCACTTGCTGCCGTCATCGGCTTTGGCCACAGCCGGCTTGGCCGCCGGTTGGGTTGCCGCGACGTCAGGCTTCTTGTCGGTCTGACCGTGATCGGAGCCGAACGGCCAGTACCAGTGGCTACCGCTCTCGGCTTCGGTCTTGGCGACCTCGGCAGCGGCAGAACCGGCTTGCGGTTTGGTCGGTGCACCAGCGCTGGCGCTGGAATCATGAGGCGTTTGCGCGCAGCCGGTGACGGCGAGACACAGGGCAAAAGCAAGACTTTTGTTGGCAGACATGGGTGATTCACACCAGTAATTGATCAGAAAATGAACGAAGCAGCGCCCATATAACACGCATAAACGCCGAGTTGGAAAAAGAAACCGCCCTACGGTTCCGTTATGGGCGGTTTAACTGACAGTCGGTAGAACAAGCACTTATCGGTGACTGTTATAGCAAACACTCACCAAGCGCCCGGACTAGACGTTGCGCACGCGGATCCATCAGCACATACGGACCCAATGTGTTAGTCACGAAGCCAAAGGCCACATCGTGCTCCGGATCGGCGAAACCGACCGAGCCACCGGCTCCCGGATGACCAAAGGCTTTGGCGCCCAGGCCATAGGTGGCATTCGGCACTGTCGGCTGATCGAGCATGCAGCCCAGACCGAAGCGGGTCTGGGTCAGCAGGGTCTTGTCCTGGCCAATGCTGTGCTCGCGGGTCAGCTCATTGAGCAGTTCGGCTTCCAGCAGGCTGCCGTCGAGCAGGCCGCTGTAGAAGCCGGCCAGGCTGCGCGCGTTGCCGTGGCCGTTGGCCGCCGGTTGCTGCATGCGCCGCCACTCCGGCTTGTTGGTGCTGGTCATGATGGACGGCGGGTTGGTGAACGCTCGCGCGGTCATCGACGTGGGTTCTTTCATGGTCGCCTGCAGCAGGCGCTGGGCCGCTTCGTCGCCAGCATTGCCCTTGCCCCGGGCGATATGCGCGACCCGGTGGAATTCTTCGTCAGGCAGGCCGACGTGGAAGTCCAGCCCCAAAGGTCGGGCAATCCGCGCAGCAATGGATTCGCCCGGTCCACGACCGTCGGCGCGGCGAATCATCTCGCCTACCAGCCAGCCGTAGGTGATCGCGGCGTAACCGTGCCCGTCCCCCGGTGTCCACCAGGGTTGTTCGGCGGCCAGCGCAGCGGTCATGGCCTGCCAGTCGTACAGCGCCTCGGCGGGCAGCATGTCGCGAATCGCCGGCAGACCGGCCTGATGGCAGAGCAACTGGCGCAGGGTTACCGACTGTTTGCCGGCCGCCGCGAATTCCGGCCACAGGCGCGACACCGGTGCGTCGAGGTCCAGCTTGCCTTCGCCCACCAGTTGCAGCGCGGTGACAGCGGTGAAGGTCTTGGTGCAGGAGAACAGGTTGGCGATGGTATCGCTGTGCCAGACCTCGGCACCGTCCTTGTCTGCCGTACCGGCCCACAGGTCGAGTACGGTCTGCCCGCCGATCTGCACACACAACGCCGCGCCACGCTCCTGCGGAGCGTCGAACAACTCGGCGAACGCCTCGCGCACGGCTTCGAATTGAAGCTCGAAATAGCCTTGAATCTGCACGATGTCGCTCTCCGGTGGGGGCTGCTGAAAATGGCGTGCATTGTTCCAGCGATTGGGGGATTTGGGAACTGCGTTACCGTATCCGCCACGCTACAAAACCCTGTAGGAGCTGGCTTGCCCTGCGAGCGGGCCGGGGTCGCGTCCGACCGAAGCGGTCGTAAATCCGGTAAATGCGCTGTGCCAGACACATCACTGGCCGTGACACACCGCATTCGCGAGCAGGGCTCCCTCCCACTGGCTTTAGGGTGTTTGGACTCTCTCGGCACGGCGCGCCTATTACTGTAGGAGCTGGCTTGCCCTGCGACCGACTGCGAAGCGGTCGTAAATCCGCTAAATGCGGTGTGCCAGACACATCAATGGCCGTGACACACCGCATTCGCGAGCAGGGCTCCCTCCCACTGGCTTTAGGGTGTTTGGACTCTCTCGGCACGGCGCGCCTATCCGTGTAGGAGTGAGCTTGCTCGCGATGGCGGCGTGTCAGGCGAAGCCTTTCTGACTTTGAAAATCGCGAGCAAGCTCACTCCTACAACGGGCGGCTCTCAGGGGGTCTTGCCGATCACTTCCGCCACCTGCCCGTTGGCCTTGCGCACGGCGTCGATGAAGCCCTGATACGGCACGTCGGTAATGCCCACCAGACCCAGATGGCCGTTTTCGCCATCGAGCATGCGTCCGGTGCCGGGCTGGTCGAGGTACTGGAACCAGTGCACGCCGACAATGGACGGTTCGGCCAGCGCGGCTTTCAGGAAATTGGCGTAGGCCGGGCCGCGGTCTTCTTCCCGTGGCACTTCAACCTGACCGCCCCAGAACGGACCACGGTCCCGCGAGCCGAAATGGAATTCGCTGATCAACACCGGCTTGTCCAGTTCGCGCAGCTTCGCGAAGTCCACGCCGTCCTGCGGCGTCAGCGCGTACAAATTAAAGCTCAGCACATCACAGTATTTCGCGCAGGCCTCCACCGCTTCCGGGGTGCTGATGCCATAGCGCCCGCCCAGCAGCAGGTGGTTCGGCGCATGCCATTTCAAGGCATCGGCGATGGTCTTGAAGTAAGTCTCGGCGAATACACGCTGGAAGTACTTGAAGTCATTTTCGATTTCCGGGTGCTCCGGGCTCGGCAGCGGCGGCTCGAAACCGGGGTCTTCCATCAATTCCCAGGCCGGCAGGTCGATGCCCCAGGCTTTGGACAGACCGGCGTGGTTGCGGTACTTGTCGCGCAACTGCTTGAGGAAAGCGCGTTTGGCCGGCGAGTCCGTGGTCAGCTTCAGCGTGCCGTAAGCCAGCGCGTAGCGGTCTTTCGGGTCAGCGCCGGTACCGGCCCAGGCCAGTTCGTTGTCGGCGAAGTAGCCGATCAGATACGGATCATCACGATGATCGCGGGCGGCAATAGCCACTGCGCGTTCGGTGGCCATGGCAAAGCGCGGGTCGAACGGATCCGGCATGCCGCCCCACCAGTCGTGCCCGGTGCTGATGCTCACGTAATCGCCGACGATGGACAGCGGCAAGGTATAAGGCACCCGCTCGCGGTTACCCAGCTCAGGCTCGCTCCAGTTGCCGATGGTGTTGAAACCCCAGGCCTGCAAGCGTTGCAGGGTGTGATCGGTCCAGCGCTTGAGGTCGAGATTGACCGGCTTGCACTCGACTGTCGGCTGCGGCACCACCGGTTTTTCCACCACAGCGGTCGAAGCAGTAGCCTCATCGCTGCCCGTCGTGTCGGCTGCTTCGTCTGGCTCCGGTGCAGCCACTGCAGCGGGTTTCGCCACTTCGATACACGGCGGCACCCCGTAGGTGCGTTGCAGGTTGGCGCCGTAGAAATCGAACCAGCGGCCATGGTCGAACGCGCGGTTCTTGCTGGCACCGGTGCCGCGACGGTCATCGCCGCTACCGTAGAACGTCGCCAGCGGATCGTCATTGCCCGGCAAGCCGGCAAACATGCCTTCGCGGCCTTCGATGTAGGTCTGGCTGTCGTCGGCGGCGATGGCATTGACGCCCAGCGAATAGAACGGATGCCCGTCCGGCGTCACCAGGTACCAGCGTTCGTTGCGTTTCTCTGTGCGGAAAAAGCCCTTGGCCTCGAATGCCGGGCCTTTGATCAGGCCGCCGTAGCGGTCGTGGGCAGGACGCTCCTTGAGCCAGCTCTTGAGTTGCTGTTGCTCCTTGGCCGCCAGGCTTTTGAGTTGGTCGTCACTGCTGATTTTTTCCGGCCACTTGCCCCGGCTGTACTGACCGTAGCCGTCAAGCAGGTTGCTGTAGACCGCCTTCTGAATGGCGTCGCCTTGCTGCACGCCGAACTTTTCGATCAGCACGCTCTGCGCCACATCCGGCTTCGACATCGACACCGTCACCGAGGTGACCTGCGCAGGATTCAGCTCGCCGCTGGTACTCGCCAGCAACACGCGCTGCCCTTCATAAGTCCACGGCATCGGCGGCCCGGCGCGCATGCCCTGGCTCAGCGGAGAACTGGCCTGCAACGGCACGATCAGGGTCTGCGCCGGACCTGCCGGTAAGTCGATGCGGCTGTCGAGGGTTTTGCCGTCGCTGCTCTGGATCTGCACGTAGAGGGTCAGCGCCCAATCCATAGCGCTTTGCAGGCGCAAGGTCATGGCGCTGTCGCCGCTCCAGTCCCACACGCCGCTCTGCGGCGTCAGACGCAAGCTGGGCCGCGCCACCGGATTGAAGACCACCCGGCGCAACACCTCGCCTTCAGCGGTCTGCTCGGCGTTGGATTGCGGCAGGCTAGTGTCCTGGGTAGTGACCTGCACCACGTCGGCGGGGCGGACGAAGTTAAACAGCGTCTGCTGGCTATCGGCCGCAGACAGCGGACCCGCGCACAGCAAAGCAATGGCGGCGGGCAGTGAACGACGGATCATGTGGGCTCCTGAGTGATCGCGAGGCGAACATCGCTTTCGCGGACGAGCCCGCTCCCACAAGACGCTATTCACCCGCTCGGTGAACCACTCGAATCTGTGGGGGCAGGCTTGCCCGCGAATGGGCCGGCGCGGACTCAAGGGAGGATGAGATCGACCGGCGTCAGATAAGACCCGATCAACTGCATTTCATCCCCGATACACTTCAGGAAATTTCGCGACGGAACGGCGGCAGCGCATTGAGGATGGCCTTGCCGTAACGCTGGGTCACCAAACGGCGATCCAGCAGGGTGATGACGCCGCGATCCTTCTCCGTGCGCAGCAAGCGGCCGCAGGCCTGGATCAGGCGCAGCGAAGCATCGGGCACAGCGATTTCCATGAACGGGTTGCCGCCCCGGGCTTCGATCCATTCGGCCAGAGCGGCCTCTACCGGATCGTCCGGCACCGCGAACGGAATCTTGGCGATCACCACGTGCTCGCAGTAATCGCCCGGCAAGTCGACGCCCTCGGCAAAACTGGCGAGGCCGAACAGCACGCTTTCTTCGCCGCCATCGACCCGTGCCTTGTGCTTGTTCAGGGTTTCCTGCTTGGACAGGTTGCCCTGAATGAACACCCGCTTGCGCCAGTCGCGGGGCACACCGTCGAAGACTTCCTGCATTTGTTTGCGCGAAGAAAACAGCACCAGCGTGCCCTTGGAGCCTTCCACCAGATCCGGCAGTTCGCGGATGATCGCCGCCGTGTGTTCCGCCGCGTTGCGCGGATCAGCCTGCAGATCCGGGACGCGCAGCACGCCAGCGTCGGCATGGTGGAACGGGCTCGGCACCACCGCCGTTACCGCGTCCTTGGGCAGGCCGGCACGCATGCGGAAACGGTCGAACTTGCCCAGCGCGGTCAACGTCGCCGACGTCACCAGCGCGCCGTAGGCGACGTTCCACAGATTGCGACGGAGCATTTCTGCGGCAAGGATCGGACTGGCATTGACCTCGATGTCGAACAGCGAGCCGCTTTCGGCCAGGGTCAGCCAGCGCGCCATCGGCGGGCTGTTTTCCGGGTCTTCGGCGGTGAACGCCGTCCACAGTTCCCAGTTGCCATGGGCACGGGCCAGCAGGCTGCCGAACAGCGGATACCACTCCTCGGCCTGATGGCTGGCGATGCCGATGTTGACCTCGCCGTCCATGCCCTCCTTGAGCAATTCGGTCAGGCGCGTGAACAGATCGTCGAGACGGGCAAAGCCCTTTTTCAGCTCGATGCCCATCTCGCGCATGTGCTCGGGAACCACGCCACCGACAAAGCGATGGCGAGGGCGCTCGCGGCCTTCCATGTCTTCGCCGGCCTTGAAGTCGGCGAGTTGCTCGCAGGCGGTAAACATGAACTGTTGCTGGGTCTTGATCTCCCGCGCCAGCTCCGGCACTTGCTCGATCAGCTTGCCCAGATCCCCCGGAAGCGGATGCTGGGCGAGCAGCTTGGTCAGGTTCTTCGCGGTCTGTTCCAGCCAGTCGGCGGTGGAGCGCAGGCGACTGAAATGGGCAAAGTGGCCGATCGCTTTGTCTGGCAGGTGGTGGCCTTCGTCGAACACGTAGAGGGTGTCGCGCGGGTCCGGCAACACGGCGCCGCCGCCCAGCGCCAGGTCGGCGAGGACCATGTCGTGGTTGGTGACGATGACGTCGACCTTGCCCATGCCTTCGCGCGCCTTATAGAAAGCACACTGCTGAAAATTCGGACAATGACGGTTGGTGCACTGGCTGTGGTCGGTGGTCAGTCGCGCCCAGTCCTGGTCGGCCAACTCCTGTGGCCAGCTGTCGCGGTCGCCATCCCACTTATTGCCCGCCAGCTTTTCGATCATGCTGGTGAACAGCTTCTGGCTGGCTTCATCGACTTCGATCTTGAAGCCTTCTTCCTCGAAAAGCTGCGCGGTGGCACTTTGTGCGTTGCCTTCTTGCAAGAGCATGTCGAGCTTGGACAAGCACATGTAACGGCCCCGGCCCTTGGCCAGGGCAAAGGTGAAACTCAGCCCGCTGTTGCGCATCAGGTCGGGCAGATCCTTGTGCACGATCTGCTCTTGCAGGGCCACGGTCGCCGTGGCGATCACCAGCCGCTTGCCTGCTGCCTTGGCCGTGGGGATCATGGCGATGGCGTAGGCTACCGTCTTGCCGGTACCGGTGCCCGCCTCCACCGCGACCACCGCCGGGTCGCCCGAACGCCGGCCTTCCTCGTCGGTGTCGACATCACCCAGCACCTTGGCCACCTCGGCGATCATCAGACGCTGGCCGTAGCGCGGCTTGAGGCTTTTGGCTTCGAGGAAACGCGAATAGGCGCCCTGAATCTGGATCTTGAGTTCGGTGCTGATCATGGGCTGGGTCGTTGGCTCGGCGTCACAGTTACAAGGTGAAAAAACTGCTGGATATATCTTCAGTACTCTCAGCGGGCGGCTATCATACCGCGCTAAATCTTTCTGCGCAGAACGGAGTTCTCGATGTCACCTGTAGCCTTTGTCTACACGCTTCACGTGCTGTCCGCGGTTTTGTGGGTCGGCGGGATGTTTTTCGCCTGGATGGTCCTGCGACCGGCGGTCGTCGCCGCACTGGAAGGCCCTGCCCGTCTGAAGCTGTGGCTGCAGGTGTTTCCACGCTTCTTCGTCTGGGTCTGGTGCGCGGTGATCATGCTGCCGGTGACCGGCATCGGCATGATCCACATCAACTTCAGCGGTTTTCAGACCGCACCACGTTATGTGCAGGTGATGATCGGGCTGTATGTGGTGATGGTTGCATTGTTTCTGCGCATTTCAACGCTGAACCTGCCGCAGTTGCGCAAGGCCGTAGAGGCCGAGCAATGGGCCGACGGCGCGGCGGCGCTGGGCGGCATCAGGCGGCTGGTGGGGATCAATCTGTTGGTGGGGATTGCCGTGGTGGCGATTGCAGCGGCGCGTCCGGGGTTTTGATGTTTCTGTAGGAAAAGGCTTTGCCGACTGATTCTGCCCGAAGGGCGTGGGAGCCGGCTTGCTGGCGAACGTGTCCGATCAGACGCTACAACGTTGAATGACAGACCGCGTTCGCCAGCAAGCCGGCTCCTACAGGTTCTTTTGCCAGGAGGCTGCGCTCAAAGCTTGCGAACGTTCACCGAGCCGGCTGGCCCCGGCGCACCGGTCTGGCCTTTTTCGCCGTTCTTGCCCGACTTCGCACCGTCGGCGCGATAGATCAGGCAGCCCTTGGACGCGCCGCCCTTGCCACCGCGTCCGCCTTCACCGCCCACACCACCGGCACCGCCCTGCACATTGACCTTGACGTGGTCATCCGGGAACACCTGCGGCAACTCCAGACGCACAAGGCCGCCCGCTGCGCCATCACGACCATTGCCACCGTTGTCGCCATCGAAACCACGGCTGGCCGAACCCCAGGTGCAACCCGGGTCTTTGCCGTTGCCGCCATCCAGGCCGACGAAACCCGGCGAGCCGGCGCCACCACGGGCATCGATGGACAACAGATCGGCATTCAACTGCTCGACCCGCAGGTTGAGATTGCGGCCTGGCAGCGGCGCCTTCTCGAACGTTCCCGGCGCGCCGCGCGCGGTGATCTGCGCACCGCTTCCCAGCTCGCCACGTTTGACCTGCAGGCTGAACGGCTCCGGACTCGGCACGATGGCAATCCGCGACTCATGGCCCATGACCAGTTGATCGACCTTGACCACCGTCAGCCCGGCCGGAATCAGCAAGGTGCCATAATCGGCCACTTCCAGGCGCTCCAGTTGCAACACGCTGGTGTTGCTTGGTAGACGCATCAGCGAATGCGGCTCCACAGAAATGGCCTGGGCCATGACCAGAGAACTGCTCAGGACCGACAGCAGGCCCGCCGTCATCAGCAACACGTTACGCATGGTGAACCTCCGCCTGGCGGCGACCGAAAGATTGCAGGTGAAAAATACCGAAGAGCAGAATCTGCAAGCGATCGAACCAGGGATGTCGACGCCCCCGCAGGCTACCGTTGAAAAACAGCAATTGAATGACATGCATCAGCAGCAGAACGCCGCCCGCCAGTGTGATCAATATCCCGAACGGCATCGGCAGCGTGACGGCCTGGTTGAACAGCACGACCAGCCAGAATGCCAACGTCAGGATCTTCCCCAACCCCCAAAGCACCTTCATGACCCGCCCCTGATATTTTTTTAGTTTTCTGGTGCAAAAAAACGCTTCGCGCACAGTACGGCGAAGGGGGCGGTTTTTCCAGAGGGAGGGCGAAAACTCGTGGTGATCACATGTAGGAGCTGGCTTGCCCTGCGACCGACTGCGCAGCAGTCGTAAATTCAGTACACGTGGTGTTTCAGGCGGACCGCATTCGCCGGTCTTGCTGCCGGTACCCGGCAGGTCGCAGGGCAAGCCAGCGCCTACACAGGCCACACAGAAACCTCGGGGGACATTCATAAAAAAACCCCGCCGAAGCGGGGTTTTCCGTACAGCCATCAATCAACGATTGATCTTGATCTCGGTACGGCGGTTCAACGCGCGGCCTTCGGCCGTGTTGTTGTCTGCCACAGGGCGGCTTTCGCCATCACCCTCTACCGACACGAACGCGCTGCGAGGCACACCGGCACTGACCAGATAATCCGTCACGGCATGCGCGCGACGTTCCGACAGTTTCTGGTTGTACTTGTCGCTGCCCACGCTGTCGGTGTGACCGCTGACACGCAGTTGCACATTAGGCGCTTCGGTTTTCAGCTTGGTGGCAACCATGTCCAGCCGCTGCTTGTCGGCTGGCGTCAGGTTCGACTTGTTGAACTCGAAGTGCACGTCACGAATGGTGATGACTTCTTCTTTAGGCAGAGGCGCCGGTGCTACCGGTTCAGGCGCTGGCGTCACGATCGGGCAACCGGTCGCGTCGACCGGCGTGCCTTTCGGCGTGTTCGGGCACTTGTCGACGCTGTTTTTCACACCGTCGCCATCGTCGTCACCATCACCGTGAACCCAGCAATAGGCTCCCGCCATCACACCCGTTGCCGCACCGAGCCCCGCCGCCACAGACGCCGTCTGGAAGGCACCGATTGCCGCACCGGTGAGCGCGCCACCGGCAGCACACAGAGGCCAGTCGGTCTTTTGCAAGCCGGCGCAGCCCGTCAACACACTGGTAACCAAGATCAGAGGTAACGCTGTGCGAATCATGCTCATACAGTTCTTCTCCTTTGGTATCGGCTTAAACCGACTGAAATGCAGTAAAGACGGCACTTGGGCCATTCGCCACCCTGAAACCGGGGGTTTTATGGGTTTTCAGCACACAAACCGGCACGTTCTTTTTGAAATAGCCTTTTGCCTTCACCAGTCGGTTTGTCAGGGCAATCACGAAAAAAGTTCAAGCACCCGCTGAAAAGGTCACAGCTCTGGCTCACATGCAGCCGTCGCGCTAACCTTGCTGGCTCAATTGAGGGATACCGATGAGCGACAGTTTTTCCACCCGCACGCCGCAACAGGCGCTCGCCGCGCTGCTTGATCGTTACGCACCGCAGCGTCTGCTGCTGATCGGCGCCGACAGCTTTCCGGCCCTGCAGGCGTTTCAGGAAGCCCACCCCGACACCGAGTTGGCGCAGGCGGCGCCCGGCACTTTGCCGGCCGAGCTGGCGGGCCAGCGTTTCGATCTGGCGCTGGTGGTCGATTGCCTGGAGCACATCCCCAAGCGTACCGGCCTGGAATTGCTCGGCGGCATCCGAAACCTCAACGCCAGCCGCATCGCCGTGCTGGCCGATCTCAAGGCCTGCGGCTGGCAGACCACGGATTTCTACTCGCTGGCATTGCAGGCCAGCGAGCGTTTCGCCCGGGACGAACAGGTACTGACGCTGTTCACCTACGACCTGCGCGAATACAAACAGGTGCCGGACTGGCTGAACGCGAAGTTCTGGGCCAACCCGGAGAATTTTGGCAAGTACTGGTGGTGAGACACGCATCATGAGCAGTGCAATTTGTCCCTGTGGCAGCGGCAATCTTCTCGACGCCTGCTGCGGTCGCTATCACGCCGGACAGCCCGCGCCGTGTGCCGAAGCGTTGATGCGCTCGCGCTACAGCGCCTATGTGCTGGGGCTGGTGGATTACCTGCTGGATACCACGTTGCCGGTGCAGAAAAGTGGCCTGGACCGCGATTCGATCAGCCAGTGGAGTGCGCAAAGTACCTGGCTGGGGCTGGACGTCGAAAACGCCGAGTTGCTCGGCGGCAAGCCTGAACACGCCTTCGTCACCTTCACCGCGCGCTGGCATGACGCCGCTGGCGAGCACAGCCATCGCGAGCGTTCGGCCTTCGTCCAGAATCAGGGCCGCTGGTATTTCATCGACCCCACCGTCGCGCTCAAGGCCGGACGCAACGACGCCTGCCCATGCGGCAGCGAGCAGAAATTCAAGAAGTGTTGTTCGGCGTATATGGCCTGAGTGGATGCAGGCGACGAGGGCTTACCCTGTGGGAGCGAATTCATTCGCGATACGGCATCTCGGCCAACGCCAAGGTATTGTCCGGGCCACCGCATCGCGAATGAATTCGCTCCCACCGTTTATTCGCGCCTATTTCAGATAGTCAGGTCACATTTCAGGAAGGTCCGGATGCCTCTGAATCACGCCAGCTTCAAATGCGAGATATCCGGCACCAGCACATGCTCGTCGCTTTTCATCTCGCCCATGTCGCTGCCGGCCGGGGCCAGGCTCAGGCCGGACAGATCCAGACGTGGCGCCACCGGGGCGGCTTTGGGGTCTTGAACGTCTCTGCCCAGTTCGGACAGGGTGAAGTCCGGCGCGTCGACATCGACAAACGCCGCCATGTACACGTCGCGCGGTTCGAGACGGGATTTCTCTTCTGATCTTGCTGTGACAGGCGCCATGGGGGCCGGCGCAAAGGCAGACGGCTTGCGCGTCCAGCTTGGCTGATCCGGCGGCGGAGCCAGTTCGACCTCTTCGACTTCCACCTGACCGGGCATTTCCACCACCTCGACCAAGGCCCCTGCACGCTCTAGCGTCGACCGGTATTTTTCCGCAGAAGCCTGATCCAGACCGTTTTTCAGGACCAGACGGCGACCGGAAAACAGCAGAGCGATGCGCTGGGCATCGGCCTGGAACAGCTTGGCCATGTTCGCCTGCACCCGATCCAGCTGAGCGCCGGGTACCAGTTGGCCGGAAAAAGCAATTTCGTACAGCTTCATGGGTCAATACTCCTTCGACACAGCGCACGAGTATGGCGCAGCCTGTCTGCAACGGCGAGTTGCTCCTATACTCAGGCCCGAACAGGGAGTGAACCCATGGTGTTTCAGGCTCGTGTGATCAGACTGCTTTGCCTTTTTTCGATGCTGGCGATCTCGGGGTGTTCGACCTGGATGACCGGCGGCTACGAGGAGCCCGACGTCAAGCTGCTCAAGGTCGACGTGGTCAAGACCAAGCTGCTGCGCCAGGACTTCAAGCTGCGCTTCCGTGTCGACAACCCCAATGACTCCAGCCTGTTGGTGCGCGGCCTGCGCTACAAGGTCATGCTCAACGACATGCTGCTCAGCGAGGGCGAGTCCAGCGAATGGTTCATCGTCAAGGCCAACAGCCACCGCAATTTTTCGGTGCCGATCCGTACCAACCTGTGGGAGCACCTCAAGGACATCTCGAAGATGCTCGGCAAAGCCAACCAACCGGTGCATTACCGGCTGGAAGGCAAGCTCAAGACCGGATTTTTATTCGGACACAGCGTGCGTATTGGTCGTAACGGCGAGATAATCCCCGGCGATTTAATTCCGGAGTAACCCCATGAACCAGCAAGCCCACGTGCATGGTCCTGATTGCAACCACGATCACGATCACCACGACCATCATCACGACCACGGCCACGTGCATGGTCCGCACTGCAACCACGAGCCTCAGGAGCCGGTGCGCAACGCCCTGAAGGACGTCGGTCGCAACGACCCTTGCCCATGCGGCAGCGAGAAGAAATTCAAGAAGTGCCACGGCGCCTGATCGCCATGGACTGACAACGGCCTGAGCGATCAGGCCGTTTTCATTTGTGCGCCAGGCAGGCAAGAGGGTAAAACAGGCACCTACCTCTATTTATCTGGAACTCAGCCGGAGCTTTCCATGATCGACCTGCATTACTGGACTACCCCCAACGGCCACAAGATTTCCATCTTTCTGGAAGAGGCCGGCCTGCCCTACCGGATTTTTCCGGTCAACATTGGCACCGGTCAGCAGTTCGAAGCGGACTTCCTGAAGATTGCCCCCAACAACCGCATCCCGGCGATCGTCGACCACCAACCGAGTGACGGCGGCGAACCACTGAGCCTGTTCGAATCCGGGGCGATTCTGTTGTACCTCGCAGACAAGATCGGCCGTTTCATTCCCAAAGACCTGCGCGGCCGCGAAGAAGTGCTGCAATGGCTGTTCTGGCAAATGGGCGGTCTGGGCCCGATGGCCGGACAGAATCACCACTTCAATCGCTTCGCGCCGGAGAAAGTGCCTTACGCGATCAAGCGTTACACGGACGAAACCGCGCGGCTGTACGGCGTGCTGAACAAGCGTCTGGCCGACCGCGCCTTTGTCGCCGGTGAGGCCTACAGCATCGCCGACATGGCCATTTACCCGTGGATCGTGCCGCACACCTTCCAGTTGCAAGACCTCAACGACTTCCCGCACCTCAAGCGCTGGTTCGAATCGGTGCAGAGCCGTGAAGCGGTCAAGCGCGCGTACGCGCTGGTGGACAAGATCAATCCGCCGAAGGCTTGATCGGCAACCTGTAGGAGCCGGCTTGCTGGCGAACGGCGGTGTGTCATACGAGGCCGTGGCGCCTGACACACCGTCGTTCGCCAGCAAGCCGGCTCCTACAAATGAATCGTGCCAATCCGGATAACCGTTCGGTGTCCGCCCTGCAAAAGCATGAAAATAAACTCCTGCCCCCGGCTTGCGTGGCGTCGGCCTGCTCACTAACGTAGCGCCTTTCCAACGCCTACCCCCGCAGGAGCTTCGTCATGGCCTCGCCAGCCCGTTCATCCGTGAAAGCGCGTTTGCGCACTGCCGCCGTCGTGACGGGGTTGTTGAGCCTTGCCGGCTGCCAGTTGGGCGGTGAAGACCGCGACAACCTGCCGCCCACCAGCGGTGTGTTCGCGATCAAGGGGCTGGCGCAGAACGTGTCGGTGCGTCGCAATAACCTGGGCATGCCGCTGATCGAAAGCAGCACCTTCCACGACGCCCTGTTCACCCTGGGCTACGTGCATGCCAGCGACCGCATCAGCCAGATGGTGCAAATGCGTCTGTTGGCGCAGGGCCGTCTGTCGGAAATCGCCGGCGCCGGGGCGCTGGATCTGGACCGCATGATGCGCGCCGCCAACCTCAAACAGACGGCCGGCGAGCTGTACAACGCGTCGTCGCCACGCCTGAAGCGCTTCTTCGAGGTATACGCCCGTGGCGTCAACGCCTACCTGTTCCGCTACCGCGACAAGCTGCCGGCGGACCTCGCCGATGCCGGCTACAAGCCCGAATACTGGAAGCCCGAAGACTCGGCGCTGATCTTCGCCCTGCTCAACTTCAGCCTGTCGGTGAACCTGCAGGAGGAAATCTCCTCGCTGGTGCTGGCGCAGAAAGTCGGCGCCGACAAGCTGGCCTGGCTGTTGCCGACCTATCCGGATGAAGAATTGCCGTTCGCCGAGGCCGACAAGCTCAAGGGCCTGAACCTGGGCAGTCAGATGCCGGGCCTGAGCGACCTCGACAAGGCCGCACTGCAACTGTCCGACCTCAACCTGCTGGGCGTCTCTGCCTCCAACAACTGGGTGATTTCTCCGTCCCGCGCCCGTGCCGGCAAGAGCCTGCTGGCGACCGACAGCCAGTTGCCGGCGACGCTGCCGTCGCTGTGGAATTTCGTGCAGATCCGCGCGCCGAAGTACCAGGCCGCCGGCGCCACCGTGGCCGGCCTGCCGCTGGTGCTGTCCGGCTTCAACGGCAAACTGGCGTGGGGCATGGGCCCGGCCATGGGCGACAACCAGGACTTGTTCCTGGAGAAGGTCAAACGCGAAGGCAGCCGCCTGATGGTCATGGCCGACAATAAATGGGTGCCCGCCAGCAGCCATGAAGAAACCTATTTCGTCCGCGGCCAGCGGCCGATTCGTGAAGCGGCCTACGCGACTCGCCACGGCGGGCTGCTCAATGGCAGTTCGGCGCAACTGGCCAGCGGCCTGGGCATTGCTCTGCAGACCCCGGATGCCAAGGACGACAAGAGCCTCGACGCGCTGTTCGACCTGAGCCGCGCGCAGAACGTCGAACGCGCCTTCGACACCAGCCGCGAGATCCGCGCGATCACCCTGAACATGGTGTTTGCCGACGCCTCCAACACCGGCTGGCAAGTCACCGGGCGCTACCCGAACCGTCGTGACGGGCTGGGCCTGATTCCATCGCCGGGCTGGGAAGGCCGCTACGACTGGGACGGCTACGCCGACGCCATGTTGCATCCGTACGATCAGGACCCGCAGCAAGGCTGGATCGCCACGGCCAACCAGCGGACCATGCAAAAAGGCTACGGCATGCAACTGTCCAACTCGTGGGATTACCCCGAGCGTGCCGAGCGCATCGCCGAGCTGGCCAGCCTGGGCAAGCAGGACAGCCGCAGCACTATCGGTATGCAGTACGACCAGACCACCACCTTCGCCGCCAAGCTGAAGAAAATGTTTGAAGCGCCGGGCATGGCCAAGCCGCTGAAAGCCGCTATCGACGCTTTGCCCGCACCTGATCGCGACAAGGCCCGCGAAGCGCTGAGCCGGTTGATGGCGTTCGATGGCCGACTGTCGCCAGTGTCGGCGGACGCCGCCATTTATGAGCTGTTCCTGCAGGAAAGCGCCCGGCAGATCTTCCTCGACGAACTCGGCCCGGAAACCAGTCCAGCGTGGAAAGCCCTGGTGCAGAGCGCCGACCTGTCGTACTCGCCGCAGGCCGACCATCTGCTGGGGCGTGAAGACAGCCCGTTCTGGGACGACGTGAAAACCCCGCAGAAGGAAGACAAGCCGACGATTCTCGCCCGCAGTCTGGCCGCTGCGATCAGCGCTGGCGAAAGCCAGTTGGGCGGTGATCACAAAGCCTGGCAATGGGGCAAGTTGCACCAGTACAAGTGGACCTCACAGAGCGCGCAACTGGCAGCGGCCATTGGTGGCAGCAAGGCTGGCGTGATCAAGGGGCCGATGGCGGCCGGTGGCGATCACACCACGCTGAATGCCTCGGGCTTCCATTGGGGACAGGATTTCGATGCAGCGGTGATTCCGGCCATGCGCATGATTGTCGACTTCGCCCAGCAGGAGCCGATGATGGCGCAAGGTGTCGGTGGCCAGTCGGGCAACCCGGCCAGCCCGCATTACAGCGACGGCATCGAGCCATGGGTCAAGGGCCAGTACATGTCGGTACCGATGCAGCCGGAGAACTTCGAGAAGGTGTATGGCAAGCAGCGGTTGACGCTGACGCCGGGCAAATAGCCTGGATCGGGCGCTGCCCCCCCCTTGTAGGAGCTGGCTTGTCCTGCGACCGGCTGCGAAGCAGTCGTGAATCCATGCGCACTGGCCGTGTCAGGCAAACCGCGTGCGCAGGTTTTACGACGGGTTCCCCGCCGGTCGCAGGACAAGCCAGCTCCTACAAGGGTGGCGCGCAATTCAACAGAACTTCTACCGCGCCCCACCGCTCTACCTGACAAGCCCCCTGCCCGGTTCTTGCGCATGGATCTCGTCATCGCCCGCCCTGAAGGTCTGTACTGCCCGCCGGGGGATTTCTATATCGACCCGTGGCGTCCGGTCGAGCGCTCGGTCATCACTCACGGCCACGGCGATCACGCCCGAACCGGCAACGGCCACTATCTGGCCGCAGCCCCCGGCGCAGGCATTTTGCGTTCGCGGCTGGGTCAGGACATCAACCTGCAAACCCTCGAATACGGCGAGTCCATCACCCACCACGGCGTGAAACTCAGCCTGCACCCGGCCGGGCATGTCCTTGGCTCGGCGCAGGTGCGTCTGGAATATCAGGGCGAAGTCTGGGTCGCCTCGGGGGATTACAAAGTCGAGCCCGATGGCACCTGCGCGCCGTTCGAGCCGGTGCGCTGCCACACCTTTATCACCGAATCCACCTTCGGCCTGCCGATCTACCGCTGGCAACCCCAGGCCGAAATCTTCACCGGTATCAACGACTGGTGGCGCGCCAATGCCGCCGTCGGCAAGGCCAGCGTGCTGTTCGCCTACTCGTTCGGCAAAGCCCAGCGCATCCTCCATGGCATCGACCCGGACATCGGGCCGATTCTGGTCCACGGCGCGGTAGAGCCGCTGAACCGCGTCTATCGCGAAGCCGGCGTACGGATTCCGGAAACCCGTTACGCCGGCGACTTCAAGAAAACCGACCCGGCCCTGCGTCAGGCGCTGATCATCGCGCCGCCCTCCGCAGGTGGCAGCACCTGGATGCGCCGCTTCGGCGATTTCAGCGACGCCTTCGCCAGCGGCTGGATGATGCTGCGCGGCACCCGCCGCCGGCGTGGCGTGGATCGCGGGTTTGCCCTGTCCGACCATGCCGATTGGCCGGGGCTGTTGTGGGCGATCGAAAACACCGGCGCCGAGCGGGTGATGGTCACCCACGGCTCGGTGGCGGTACTGGTGCGCTATCTGCGTGAGTCGGGCCTCGACGCCCAAGGCTTCACCACCGAATACGGCGATGAAGAAGACGACGCTCCGGCCAAAACTGCTGATCCCGAAGAGGCGTCCTCATGAAGGCCTTCGCCGAGCTGTACGCGCAACTCGACGCCACCACCTCCAGCAACGCCAAGCTGGCGGCCATGCAGGATTACTTCACTCATGCCGCGCCGGAAGATGCTGCGTGGGCCGTGTATTTCCTCGCCGGTGGCCGACCTCGGCAGTTGGTGCCGACCCGGTTGTTGCGCGAGCAGGCGATGCAGTTGTCCGGTCTGCCCGAATGGCTGTTCGAAGAGAGTTATCAGGCTGTCGGCGATCTGGCAGAAACCCTGTCGCTGTTACTACCCGAAGCGTCGCACCGCTCCGATGAGGGTCTGGCCGACTGGATGGAAAACAGGCTGCTGCCGTTGCGCGGCCTGCCGCCGGAAACCCTCGCCGAGCGCTTGCCGACATTCTGGGCGCAACTGGACCGGCAGAGCCTGATGGTCTGTCTGAAGCTGATCACCGGCAGTTTTCGCGTCGGCGTGTCGAAGCTGCTGGTGACCCGTGCGCTGGCGGCCTTGGCCGGTATCGACAGCAAGCGCGTGGCCCAGCGGCTGGTGGGCTACACCGACCTTTCGCACCGCCCGAGCGGCGAAGGTTATCTGCGCCTGATCGCTGAAGAGTCCGCCGACGAGCACGCCCAGCGTGGCGGTCAGCCCTATCCGTTCTTCCTCGCTCACGCCCTGCAACAGCCGGTGGAGCAATTCGAAGAACTGCTCGGTGACGTCAGCCAGTGGCAAGTGGAATGGAAGTGGGACGGCATCCGCGCGCAACTGGTCAAGCGCGACGGTCGCCTGTGGATCTGGTCGCGGGGTGAAGAGCTGGTCACTGACCGCTTCCCGGAGTTGCATGTGTTGCAGAGCCTGCCCGATGGCACGGTGATCGATGGCGAGATCGTGGTCTGGAAAACGCCGGACGCCGAAGATTCACCCGTCAGCCAGCCCCCACACGCGGATGTGCCTTCGGTACAACCCTTCGCCTTGCTGCAACAACGCATCGGCCGCAAGACCCTGAGCAAGAAAATCCTTCAGGACGTGCCGGTGGTGCTGCTGGCCTACGACCTGCTGGAATGGCAAGGCGAAGACTGGCGCAACCGCCCGCAACATCAGCGGCGCAGTCAGCTGGAGCAGGTGATCGCCAACGCGCAGAGCCCATTGCTGCTGCCCTCACCGCTGCTCACTGGCACAGACTGGCTCGACCTCGGCCAACAGCGGGAAGCCTCTCGCCGCCTCGGGGTCGAGGGCATGATGCTCAAGGCCCGCGATGCGCTGTACGGCGTGGGCCGGACCAAGGACATGGGCGTGTGGTGGAAATGGAAAATCGATCCGTTCAGCGTCGACGCCGTGCTGATCTACGCCCAACGCGGTCATGGCCGTCGCGCCAGTCTGTACAGCGACTACACCTTCGCCGTCTGGGACGGTCCACCGGACGCCGGCGAACGTGCGCTGGTGCCGTTCGCCAAGGCCTATTCGGGGCTGACCGACGAAGAAATGCGCAAGGTCGACGCAATCATCCGCAAGACCACCCTGGAGAAATTCGGCCCGGTACGAAGTGTTACCCCGACCCTGGTGTTCGAACTCGGCTTCGAGGGCATTGCCCTGTCGAAACGCCATAAAAGCGGGATCGCCGTGCGCTTCCCGCGCATGCTGCGCTGGCGTCAGGACAAGCCGGTGGCAGAGGCCGACAGCCTGGCGACCTTGCAGGATCTGCTGAGCTGAGCACCATCCTGGTGCAGGGCTTTTGCAGCGCCCTGTTATGGACAGTAACAGTTGCGGTGACACCTGCCCGACGGAACACGCCTGCGCCCCTCCCCCGGTAGCAGTACTGCACATTTTCCCGCGTCGATGCACCAAAGCGGCGATGGCTCGGGCCGATTGCTGCAACTCGACGGTCAATAGCGCCAATCGCTACGTTTGCGCGCAATAACGTACTTACAGCCGAAGCAAATCCAGCTAATCTGCACGCAGCTTGAAGCCCCGAAAAAAGACAAGAGATGGCTCAAAGTCATCATTGCGACAACTCCGTACATTTAAAACGCACGTTCGTCTCTTTGGTTCGGAAATTGCTGTCTTTTTGCGGTCTGGCACTTGCCGGTAGCAAGCCTTTGCGTCTACTCAACGCCCCATTTGGTTTTAAGGACTGAACGATGAAAAAAGCCTGGCTGACCCTTTCCGCACTCGCCCTGTGTGTGGCCGCTGGTACTGCAATGGCCAAGGATTACAAGGAACTGCGTTTCGGCGTCGATCCTTCGTACGCTCCATTCGAATCGAAAGCCGCTGACGGCAGCCTGGTCGGCTTCGACATCGATCTGGGCAACGCGATCTGTGCCGAGCTGAAGGTCAAGTGCAAGTGGGTCGAAAGCGACTTCGACGGCATGATCCCTGGCCTGAAAGCCAACAAGTTCGACGGCGTGATCTCGTCCATGACCGTGACCCCGGCGCGCGAGAAGGTCATCGACTTCTCCAGCGAACTGTTCTCCGGCCCGACCTCGCTGGTCTACAAGAAAGGTTCCGGCCTCTCCGCCGACACCGCTTCGCTCAAAGGCAAGACCGTTGGCTACGAGCAAGGTACCATCCAGGAAGCCTACGCCAAGGCCATCCTCGACAAGGCCGGCGTGAAGACCCAGGCCTACGCCAACCAGGATCAGGTCTATGCCGACCTGGTGTCCGGTCGTCTGGACGCTTCCGTACAGGACATGCTGCAAGCCGAGCTGGGCTTCCTGAAGTCGCCACAAGGCGCCGACTACGAAGTCAGCCAGCCAATCGACGATCCACTGCTGCCAGCCAAGACCGCCGTCGGCATCGCCAAGGGCAACAAAGAGCTCAAGGCCCTGCTGGATAAAGGCATCAAGGCGCTCCACGATGACGGCAAATACGCCGAGATCCAGAAGAAACACTTCGGCGATCTGAATCTGTACAGCGGCAAGTAAGAAAACTAACGCCCGTCCACGTCAGCGGTCATCCGAATCCCCCGCTGAAGTCGATGGGCGTTTTTATTGACTGTATAGGTTGCACATGTTCGAAACTCTCCTGCAAAACCTGGGACTGTCCGCGTTCAGCCTCAAGGGCTTCGGCCCGCTGCTGATGCAAGGCACCTGGATGACCGTCAAACTGTCGGTAATGTCGCTGCTGCTGGCCATCGTGCTTGGCCTGTTCGGCGCCAGTGCCAAACTGTCGAAGACCGCGTTACTGCGCGTACCGGCGCAGGTCTACACCACGCTGATTCGCGGCGTGCCGGACCTGGTGCTGATGCTGCTGATTTTCTACAGCCTGCAAACCTGGCTGACCAGCCTCACCGAAATCATGGAATGGGATTACATCGAGATCGATCCCTTCGCCGCCGGGGTCATCACCCTGGGCTTCATTTATGGCGCCTACTTCACCGAGACCTTCCGTGGCGCGATCCTCGCCGTACCGCGCGGACAGGTGGAAGCCGCCACGGCCTACGGCCTGAGCCGCGCCCAGCGTTTCCGCTTCGTGGTGTTCCCACAGATGATGCGCTTTGCCCTGCCCGGCATCGGCAACAACTGGCAAGTGGTGCTCAAGGCCACCGCGCTGGTGTCGATCATCGGTCTGGCCGATCTGGTCAAGGCGTCTCAGGATGCCGGCAAGAGCACCTATCAACTGTTCTATTTCCTGGTACTCGCCGCGTTGATCTACCTGCTGATCACCAGCGTTTCCAACTTTGCCCTGCGCTGGGCTGAACGGCGTTACGCCGCAGGCAGCCGGGAGGCTCAACGATGATCGAACTGCTGCAAGACTACTGGCGCGCGTTTCTCTACACCGACGGCCAGAACATCACCGGCCTGGCCATGACCATGTGGCTGCTCAGCGCCTCCATCGCCATCGGCTTCATCTGCTCGATTCCGCTGTCCATCGCCCGCGTTTCACCCAATCCACTGGTGCGCTGGCCGGTGCAGTTCTACACCTACCTGTTTCGCGGCACCCCGCTCTATATCCAGCTGCTGATCTGCTACACCGGCATTTACAGCATCGCTGCGGTGCGTGAGCAACCGATGCTCGGCGCGTTCTTCCGCGATGCGATGAACTGCACCATCCTCGCCTTCGCCCTGAACACCTGCGCCTACACCACAGAAATCTTCGCCGGTGCCATCCGCAGCATGAACCACGGTGAAGTCGAAGCCGCCAAGGCCTACGGCCTGACCGGCTGGCGCCTGTACACCTACGTGATCATGCCGTCGGCCCTGCGCCGCTCGCTGCCGTACTACAGCAACGAAGTGATCCTGATGCTGCACTCGACCACCGTGGCCTTCACCGCCACCGTGCCGGACATCCTCAAGGTCGCGCGCGACGCCAACTCGGCCACCTTCCTGACCTTCCAGTCATTCGGCATCGCCGCGCTGATCTACCTGACAGTCACCTTCATACTGGTCGGCCTCTTCCGCCTTGCCGAACGCCGCTGGCTGGCCTTCCTCGGCCCGTCTCACTAGGACCCGCCCATGCGACACCAGACCCACGATCTGCTTGCCCCGGTGCCGGGCACCGCGCGGCAGATCCACAGCTTTCATTACGGCCCGGAAAACGGCGCCTGCAAGATATACATCCAGTCATCGCTGCATGCCGACGAATTGCCCGGCATGCTGGTGTCCTGGTACCTGAAACAACGCCTTGAAGAACTGGAGCGGGCCGGCCAGTTGCTCGGCGAAATCGTCGTGGTGCCGGTGGCCAACCCCGCCGGACTGGAACAGGTGCTGATGGACACCCCGCTGGGCCGCTACGAGCTGGAAAGCGGGCAAAACTTCAATCGCCATTTCGTCGACCTCGCCCAACAGGTCGGCGACGAGGTCGAGCCGCTGCTCGGCGACGACGCGAAACGCAACACCACGCTGATCCGCAACAGCCTGCGCGCCGGTTTGAAAGCGCTCGTCGCCGCCACCCAACTGGACTCGCAACGCCTGACTCTGCAGCGGCTGGCATGCGATGCCGACATGGTGCTGGATTTGCACTGCGACTTCGAATCGGTCGAACACCTGTACACCACGCCGGAAGCTTGGCCGCAGGTCGAACTGCTGTCGCGCTACATCGGCGCTCAGGCCAGCCTGCTGGCGACCGACTCCGGCGGTCAGTCGTTCGACGAGTGCTTCACGCTGGTGTGGTGGCAACTGCAGCAGCGTTTCGAAAAGCGCTTCCCGATCGAACTGGGCAGTTTTTCCGTGACCGTCGAATTGCGTGGTCAGGGCGACGTCAACCATGCCCTCGCCAGCCGCGACTGCCAGGCGATCATCAGCTACCTGATGCACTACGGCGCGATTGCCGGCGAGCCGGCCACGCCTCCCGAACTGATTTACCCGGCGACGCCACTGGCGGCGGTCGAACCGGTTGCCACGCCTGTCGGCGGCCTGCTGGTGTTCTGCACCTTGCCTGGCGAATACGTCGAAGCCGGGCAACTGATCGCAGAGATCATCGACCCGATCAGCGACACGGTGACCCCGATCCACGCGGCCAACGCCGGCCTTATGTACGCCCGCTCCTTGCGACGCATGGCAACCGCCGGCATGGTCATCGCCCATGTCGCCGGCACCGAAGCCTTCCGCAGCGGCTACTTACTTTCTCCTTAAGGATTGCCAGTCATGTACAAACTGACCATCGATGGTCTGCATAAAAGCTACGGCGACCACGAAGTGCTCAAGGGCGTCTCGCTCAAGGCCAACTTCGGTGACGTGATCTGCCTGATCGGCGCCAGCGGTTCGGGCAAGAGTACTTTCCTGCGCTGCATCAACTTTCTTGAACAACCCAACGACGGCGCGATGACCCTCGACGGCCAGCAGATCAAGATGGTCAGCGACGCCACCGGCATGCGCGTGGCCGATCCGGCCGAACTGCAGCGCATCCGCACCCGTCTGGCGATGGTGTTCCAGCACTTCAACCTGTGGAGCCACATGACCGTGCTGGAAAACATCACCATGGCCCCGCGCCGGGTGCTGGGCGTGTCCAAGGCCGAGGCCGAAGACCGCGCGCGCAAGTATCTGGAAAAAGTCGGCCTGCCGGCCCGTGTCGCCGATCAGTACCCGGCGTTCCTTTCCGGCGGTCAACAGCAGCGCGTGGCGATTGCCCGGGCGCTGGCGATGGAACCGGAAATCATGCTGTTCGACGAACCGACCTCGGCGCTCGACCCGGAGCTGGTGGGTGAAGTGCTCAAGGTGATCCAGGGCCTGGCCGAGGAAGGCCGGACCATGATTCTGGTGACCCACGAAATGGGCTTCGCCCGCAAGGTCGCGAATCAGGTGGTGTTCCTTCATCAGGGCCAGATCGAAGAAATCGGCCACCCGGACGACGTGCTGGGCAACCCGAAGAGCGAACGCCTGAAGCAGTTCCTCAGCGGCAACCTGAAATAACCGCGTATCCCTTGTAGGAGTGAGCTTGCTCGCGATTGCGTTATGTCAGGCATGCATTCGTTTCAGACAGAACGCAATCGCGAGCAAGCTCACTCCTACAAATCCGTGGTGCGATCCATTTCGCCTTAATCCCCCACAAAACTAATCCCCTCCCCTCGCGGTCTTTGACTTAACCCCCGTCAGAGCCTGCGCATGCCCAGAACCGTCAACTTTGCCCAGCGCTGGTTCGCCGCCCGTGGCTGGAAACCGTTCGCCTTTCAAAAGGAGGTTTGGGCCGCCGTGGGCCGGGGCGAGTCCGGGTTGCTGCATGCCAGCACCGGCGCCGGCAAGACCTACGCGGTATGGTTCGCCGCACTCAACCGTTTCGCCCGCCCGGCGACGTCTCCCGGCGAGGACAAACCCCACAAACGCAAACCGGCAGCGGCGCCGCTCAACGTCCTGTGGATCACGCCGATGCGCGCCCTCGCCGCGGACACCGCTCGCGCACTGGAAGCACCATTGGCGGAACTGGACATTCCCTGGACAGTCGGCCTGCGTACCGGCGACACCAACAGCAGCGAGCGGGCAAAACAAGGCCGACGCCTGCCGTCGGCGCTGATCACCACCCCGGAAAGCCTGACCTTGCTGCTGACCCGCGCCGATGCCCAGGCCACGCTGTCGACCCTGAACATGGTCGTGGTCGACGAATGGCACGAACTGATCGGCAACAAACGCGGTGTACAGCTGCAACTGGCCCTCGCCCGCCTGCGCCAGTGGAACCCGGCGCTGATTGTCTGGGGCCAGTCCGCGACTCTCGGCAATCAGCAGCATGCACAAGAGGTGCTGCTCGGCAGCGGCGGCACGGCGGTGCAGGGCAAGGTGGTCAAGGAACTGATCGTCGACACCCTGCTGCCCGCCGCCATCGAACGCTTTCCCTGGGCCGGGCACATGGGCCTGCGCATGCTGCCCCAAGTGCTGGCCGAAGTGGACACCAGCAGCAGTTGCCTGCTGTTTACCAACACCCGGGCGCAATCGGAAATCTGGTATCAGGCGCTGCTCGATGCACGACCTGACTGGGCCGGCCTGATCGCCCTGCACCATGGTTCTCTGGCGCGGGAAGTACGTGACTGGGTCGAGCGCGCCTTGAAGGAAGGCCATCTGAAAGCCGTGGTGTGTACCTCAAGCCTGGATCTGGGCGTGGACTTTCTGCCGGTCGAACGTGTGCTGCAGATCGGCTCGGCGAAAGGGGTCGCCCGCCTCATGCAGCGCGCCGGGCGCTCCGGTCACGCACCCGGACGCCCGTCGCGCATCACCCTGGTGCCGACCCACAGTCTGGAACTGGTGGAGGCGGCTGCCGCGCGGGATGCGGTCGATGCACGTTCGATCGAACCGCGCGAGTCGCCGTACAAGCCGCTGGACGTGCTGGTACAGCACCTGGTGAGCATGGCACTGGGGGGCGGCTTCCGCCCTGAACAGCTGCTGGCCGAAGTCCGCAGCGCCTGGGCCTATCGCGACCTGACGGATGAAGAATGGCAATGGGCTCTGGCGTTCGTCCGCCATGGCGGGCTGTCACTGACCGCCTACCCCGATTACCGCCGGGTCGAACCCGACGAAGACGGTGTCTGGCGGGTTCCCGATGCGCGCCTGGCGCGACGCCATCGCATGAGTGTCGGCACCATCGTCAGCGACGCCAGCATCAACGTGAAGTACTGGAGCAAAGGCGGTGGCGGCGGCTCGCTGGGCAGTGTCGAAGAAGGCTTCATTGCCCGGCTGAAACCCGGAGACGGCTTTTTGTTCAGCGGCCGGTTGCTGGAATTGGTGCGGGTGGAAAACATGACCGCCTACGTGCGCCGCGCCACCGGCAAGAAAGCCGCCGTACCACGCTGGAGCGGCGGACGCATGCCGCTGTCCAGCGAACTGGCCGACGCTGTGGTGGAAAAATTCGATGCCGCCGCCCACGGCGACTTCAGCAGCCCGGAAATGCACTGCGTCAGCCCGCTGCTGGAGGTGCAACGGCAGTGGTCGGCTCTGCCACGCAAGGACACGCTGCTGGCCGAGCAACTGAAGTCCCGCGAAGGCTGGCATCTGTTCCTTTACCCCTTCGCCGGTCGCCACGTACACCTGGGGCTGGCGAGCCTGCTGGCCTGGCGCTTGAGCCGCAACACGCCGCTGACGTTCTCCATCGCGGTCAACGACTATGGCTTTGAATTGCTCAGCGCAACGGCCATCGATTGGTCGCAGCAACTGAGCCCACAGCTGTTCAGTGAGCAGGACCTGCTGATCGATATCCTCGCCAGCCTCAATGCCGGTGAACTGGCGTTGCGCCGTTTCCGCGAGATTGCGCGGATCGCCGGGCTGGTGTTTTCCGGCTACCCCGGTGCGCCGAAGAGCAACCGCCAGTTGCAGGCCTCAAGCGGCCTGTTCTTCGAGGTATTCAGGCAATACGACGCCGACAACCTGCTGCTGACCCAGGCCGAGCAGGAAGTGCTGCGCCAGGAACTGGAAGTGAGCCGCCTGGAGCAGACCCTGCGCCGCATCAATAGCCGAACGCTGGACCTGCACGTGATCAAGCGCCCGACACCCATGGCCTTCCCGTTGCTGGTCGAACGCATGCGCGAAAGTCTGAGCACGGAAAAGCTTGCCGACCGCATCGCCCGCATGGTGCAAGATCTGGAAAGCGCCGCCGGTCCGGAGGTCAGCCCATGAGGCCCTATCTGGCGACCCGGCTGGCAGGCACCGAAATCTGGCTGCTGGCGGACAAGGCCGTCTACTACCCGGACAAGCGAGCCCTGCTGATTGCCGATGCGCATTTTGGCAAGGCCGCCGCCTATCGCCGCCTTGGCCAACCGGTGCCCCACGGCACCACCGACGACAACCTGCGGCGGCTGGATCTCTTGCTGGCGGGGCATGACGTGCAGCACCTGATCTTTCTCGGCGATTTCCTCCATGCTCCGCAATCCCATGCGCCCGCCACCCTGTCGGCCCTGACGGCCTGGCGCGAGCGACATGCCTCGCTGGACATCACCCTGATTCGCGGTAATCACGATAAGCGCGCGGGCGACCCGCCGGACTATTTACGTATCGACGTGGTGCCAGAGCCGCTGCTGCTGGGGCCGTTTGCCTTGCAGCATGAGCCGGAACCTCACGCTGACCGCCATGTGCTGGCCGGCCATGTGCATCCGGTCTATCGGTTGGTTGGCAAAGGCCGTCAGCGCCTGCGCCTGCCCTGCTTTTACCTGCAAGCGAACGTCAGCCTTCTGCCCGCCTTCGGTGCGTTTACCGGCGGATTCAGCATTCAGCGCAGGGAAGACAGTCGGATTTATGTAATCGGCGATGGCGCGGTCTGGGAGGCAAATTGACGATTTTTCCAGACAGCTGAAACGTTTGTTCCGGGCGAGTCATCGTAAGGCTGCCGGTACCGCGACACCGGCAGCCCGGCGATCTCAGGCCACGGGCGCGGGTGGCGGTTCGTCCGGCAAGGTCGGCTCGCCAGGCTCCTCAGGCTGAGGGTAATCGTTGGGGGTATCGGGCGTCGGCTGACCGGGGATACCGCCGGCGACCATGTTGTTCAGATGTGGATGCGCTAACAGCGACCAAGCCAGCAACCCGACCTGATTGTGTCCCGGGTCGGTTTCCTTGCTGCTGGGTTTAGATTGTCTCTTCATAGGGCACTCCTGAGCGTCGGCCCCACCCGCGAGGCGCAGGTGGGAACAGTTCAGTGCAATAGAGTGCCGATGTCGAGACTAATTCCGTCTCGACATGACCAACGGTGAATCAGGTGCGCGGCAGGGTCACGCCACGCTGGCCCTGGTACTTGCCGCCACGATCCTTGTAGGACACTTCGCACTCTTCGTCCGACTCAAGGAACAGCATCTGCGCCACGCCTTCGTTGGCGTAGATCTTCGCCGGCAGGGTGGTGGTGTTGGAGAATTCCAGGGTGACGTGACCTTCCCACTCCGGTTCCAGCGGGGTCACGTTGACGATGATGCCGCAGCGCGCGTAAGTGCTCTTGCCCAGGCAGATGGTCAGGACATTGCGCGGAATGCGGAAATATTCGACGGTGCGGGCCAGAGCGAACGAGTTCGGCGGGATGATGCAGACGTCGCTCTTGACGTCGACGAAGCTCTTTTCGTCGAAATTCTTCGGATCGACGGTCGCCGAGTTGATGTTGGTGAACACCTTGAATTCGTCGGCGCAGCGCACGTCGTAGCCGTAGCTGGACACCCCGAAGGAGATCAGGCGGTCAGCGCCTTCGCCACGCATCTGGCGCTCCACGAACGGCTCGATCATGCCGTGCTCTTGCGCCATGCGGCGAATCCACTTGTCCGATTTGATGCTCATGGCGGTGTCCTGAATAGCGAGGTGAAAAAGATGTCCGGCATCTTACCGGGCCGCGGCCTCCGGTTCAAAGACTGCGCACGCCGTGGCCTTGCGGCAACCGTCTGTCATCCGCCGAAATAAACGTCGAGGAAGCATTGGCACACTCCGGAAAAAGGTTTAAGGTGGCGCCACTGTGTTGCTTGTGTCACTGAGAATCTCTACACGATGTTGAATTTCGATCCAACCATCTCCATGAATTTTCCTGCTCTTTGCACTCAGTCTCGGCCAGGGCTTTTCCTGAGTCGCAGTTAACTTTGTCCAAGGAGATACACCATGTCCAATCGCCAAACCGGTACCGTCAAGTGGTTCAACGATGAAAAAGGCTTCGGCTTCATCACTCCACAATCCGGTGACGACCTGTTCGTACACTTCAAAGCCATCAAGGCTGACGGCTTCAAGAGCCTGAAAGAAGGCCAACAGGTTTCTTTCATCGCTACCCGCGGTCAGAAAGGCATGCAAGCTGAAGAAGTTGAAGTTATCTAACTTCTGCTTCATCGCTTGAAAAAACCCGCCCTCATCGGCGGGTTTTTTTATGCCTGTCAATCAGAACGGCACCGTCAGCTTCAACCAGTAAGCGTCGCCCTGAGCGCGGTTGCGCACCTGGGTTTCCGACTCCCACTTGGCGGTCAGGAACCAGCCGTCCTTGCTGGTGTATTTGACCGACGGTCCGATAGCTAACGCCCTGCCCTTGTTGTCTTCTATGGTGTGGCCGTCCTGCCGGTCGTCGGTGGTCTGGCGCAGCATGTACCCGCCCACGCCCAGCACCCAGCCATTGCCCAGCCCCCAGCCGACGGCGTAGTCGACGTGCAGTTCCTGACCGGAGCGGTAGTCAGTGTCAGGGTTCTTGCGGTTGAAGTCGTACATGACCTTGGCGTCCAGGTTCAACCCGTCCGGGTCGATGTAGGACATGGCATACACCGGTTCAAACACCCAGTAATTGCGACCGATATTGGCCAGGTCGTTGCGATCATAACGCCCGGTCGGGGCGATGAAGTCCATCGACAGGATGCTGTGAAACTTCTCGGAGTGATGAAAGCCCAGTGCCGTGCCGAAAATCACGTCACCCAGCCCCTGTTTGCTCTGGGACTGACCGTTGAGGTCAACCTTGAGATCCACCAGTGGCGCGATGACATGCATGGCGACGTTGCCGCCCAACAAGGTCTGGTCGGTGACCCAGATCAGCCTTGGCGTGATCGAGTTGGCCCTGACCCGGAAATCCACGGGCAACTTCTTGCCGTCGTTGCCGCGCAGATTGTCGGCTTCGTAATGATTGACGAACAGCTGACCATAGAACCCCGGAGGCGGCATGGCGCCGGACAGGTAGTTTTCCGCGCCCATGGGGTAGGAACTGCCACCGCCCTCCGAAGCCTGCGCCGGCATGCACAGCGCCAGCAGCGAACCGAGGGAGACAGGAATCAGCGCAGATACGATTTTTTCAGCCATCGAATTCAACCTTTTTATTGTTATGGGTCGCGTGCGTGCCGCTCCCTGGCGCTCAGGCCAGGAAGCGACATGCGGTGGATCGGTGGGGTAGATCGGTGTGGCGCAGGCGATGTCAGATCCGCTTGAACAACGCCGACCGCTGGGCCTCGCCGGCGCCATCGGCTGCGCTGTAGAAACGCTCCATGAAGATGTCGCGCTCGAACAGCCGGCCCTGCATCAGGCAGGTGATAGCGGCGTCGATCATCGGCGGCGGCCCGCACAGATAGGCTTTGTTGCCGCTGAAACGGCCGTCGAAGTGCTTCTTCGCCGCGTCATGCACATACCCGCGAAAACCTTGCCAGTCCGGGTCGTCCGCCGCCTGGCTCAACGCCGGTATGTACTGGAAGTTGGCATGCTTGCGCGCCAGTTCCTCGAACAGCTCGCGGTTGTACAGCTCGGCGCGATTGCGCGCACCCTGGAACAGCACGATGCGGCGTTGGTCATCCTGCTCCAGCAGTTCGATGATCATCGACTGCGGGCTCGACAGTCCGGAGCCGCCGGCGATGAAGATCAGATCACCGGCCTGGGAACCACGAACAAAGAACTGCCCGTATGGCCCGGAGACTTCGACGCTGTCGCCGACCTGCAACCGGTCATGAATGAAACCGGTGGCGACACCGTTTTCCACGCGGCGCACATGCAGCTCCAGTTCGTCGCCGCACGACGGCGGATTGGCCAGCGAAAACGCGCGGGTGCCGTCGATCCCCGGCAATTGCAGATTGAGGTACTGACCGGCCTGAAAGGCCATGGGCCGGTCGAGCTTGAGGTGAACACCCTTGATGGTCGGCGACAGATCGACGATGCGGCTGACCACGGCCTGATAGTCGGTCACCGGATAGCCACGGAAGTCCGCATCGACGTCGATGTCGGCCTCGATGACCATGTCGCTCTGCGGGATTGCGCAACAGGCCAGCACCTTGCCTTCATCGCGCTCCATGTCCATCAGGGCAAAAGACGACGCCGCGCCGAGGTCGGCCTCGCCTTCCAGCACCTGGACCTTGCAGGTCGCGCAGGTGCCATGACCGCAGGCGAACGGTAGCCATACACCCTGACGCAGGGCCGCCTGGAGAATGGTCTGCCCTTCTTCGACTTCGATCTGCTCGCCGGTCGGCTCGATGGTGACGTGATAACTCATGGCGACCTCCTCAGTTGCCGCTGCCGGCCAGGCCATTCAGACCGGGGGTCGACAGGTGCAGCAGGCTTTTGTGGGCAATGCCGTTGGCACTCAGGCTTGCGTGTGGATCAGGCATGAACGGCTGGTCATTCAGACGCCATTGCGCTTGAGCGAAGTCCACCCGGGCAGCATCGGGATGCTGCGCAATGGCCGGTTTCAGCACCTGTTCGACAAAGTCGGCGAAGCCCAGCTGGGGCGGCAACGGGAAGGTGAACGGCGCGCAGAACATCAAGTGATTTTCCCAGCACAGATACACCAATTGCGCGCCGTGGAAGTGGTGCTGCAAGTCGAGGGGTTCGGCGTGATAACGGCCGATGGCGGTCACGGACATGATTGCTGTTCCTTATTCTTGCGTGAGGGCGGGCGAACGGCACCCGCCAGGCTTCAACTGGCCTTGCGTGGCAGATCGCCGCTGGCGTCGGCGTCGGCAGGCGCGCCCTTGGCGTCGGGGTGCCATTGCTGCCAGCGGCGGTGCTCCGGCGAGCCGTGGTACTCGAAATTGTCCTGGCCGGACTGAATGTTGTAGTAATCGCGCACCACCGACTCGACGTCACCGCCGCCACAATTGCCCTGCAGGATCTGATGCACCGGCAGCCACGCCTGCACGTACTTCATCGGTTCATGACTGAAGATGTCGCAGCAACCGTCGGAGCAGAAGTGATAGCGCTCGCCCTCATGTTCGACGCTGCGATGGCTGAGGGTGGTCGGATCATCCGGTTCGGTGAACGACAGCGGGATCTGGCAGATCTGGCACAGCATCGGCAGCGTCGGGTTGTAGAAGCGCTCGCCCTTTTCCTGCAACGCGCGCCAGTGCTCGTAACGTGGCCGGTAGATCTTGTCGAAGCTGTCCGGGTACTTGGCCGACAGCCAGTCCAGCTCTTCGTCAGTGGGCATCCAGGTGTGGAAGTTGGTGGCCTGGCTGTACTGATAGAAGATCGACCAGGCCTGATGGGAGATGTGCTCTTTGCCAATATTGGCCTGTTCGACGTACTTGGGCGGACGAATACCGTAGCGCTCAAGATCCTTGAACAGCGCGCCGCCGGCCTGCTCGAAATAGACTTCCCAGGCCTCCGCCCAGGACATCACTTTGTTCGGCAGCATGTAGTCCATCATCATCCCGACCAGGGTCAGCAGCCGGTAGCCGCGCCAGAACCATTTGTCGATCCAGCGCTGGATGATCGGCACGTTGTCTTCGTGCTGCTCCAGCAGGAATTTGATGACTTCCAGCCCCAGGGTCATGTGCCGCGCTTCGTCCGACTGCGCCGAGAAGCCGAAGGTGACGGTCGCCATGTCGCCGTTGTAGGCCGCGCCGGACATGAACGGCACGAACAGCAGGTTGGTCAGCACGTATTCGAAGGAAAACGAAATCGCCGTGAGGAACTCGAAGGGGCCGGCGGTACGGGCATCCTCGAAGAACGACTTGGGCACGGACAGGAACCACACCCGGTCGTGCATGTGGGCAAAGTCGTGCAGGCCGTTGAAGTGCTTGTTGTAGTGGCTCATGGCGTGGATCTGCGTCTGCACATGGCGCAGTTCGTCGATCGCCTGCATCTGGCAGGCCACCCGCGCGCCAGTGCCGCCGAAGTGCCGCCCCACCCGGGCAAAACCCTGGTAGGCCTGATATTCCAGCGGGGTCACGCCGGACAGGAACAGCTTCAAGGCATTGACGTAGCGCGCGTCAGAAATGTGGGTATGGCCGTTGTTCTGCGAGAAGGCATCGAAGATCGCATAGAGCTTCTTCTCTTTCTCCGCCTGGTATTTCCAGTAGGCGTCCATGGTCAGGCGGAACGGGTCTTCCCACTTGTCCCAGTCGGTGATCTTGATGCCCTCGAAACGCTCGTAGGGGAAGATGTCTTCCTTGCGCTGATAGCTCGGCTCCCAGCCCAGATCGCGGGTCAGGCAGCGGTATTTTTCTTTCTGGTTCAGGCGTTTGGCGGCCATGGTCGTCTCCGGTTCTTGTTGTGATGGGGCGCGGCTCAGTTCCAGTGCAGGACGAAGCTGTCGTCGTCTTCCTCGACGTTGCCGCCGAGGGTAATCACGTCGATCAGCATTTCCTGCACGTCCCAGGTGCGCCCGAGCTTCTCCTCGACCGTCGCGCGATGGATCTCCAGGCGCTGTTCTGCCTGTACACGGATCATCGCCGGCTGATGCTGGACCTGCGCATGGGGGTTGTCCTGGGTGATGGCGTCGACGATGTAGCGCGCGCTGTCGTTGTCCTGAAAGGCGATGTAAACGAGGGAATTCATGGGGCTGCTCCGGTCAGGCCGATCTTCTTCAAGCGCGCGGCAAACTGTTGGTCGACGGCGTCCAGCGCCTCGGCCCCGAGGCCGATCCCGGTCAGCGGCGCCAGCGCTTGCAGCGCCCGACCGCGCCAGTGGCCGACCCATGTTTCGATCAGGCCATGGTTGGCCGCGCTTTCACCGGCGCCCGTCTTGACCAGCGCATCGACCCAGCGCTGGCTCTCGGCGAACCACAGGCGCATGAACTCGGTAAGCATGCCCACCTGCCCTGCGCCGGCAGCACTGAGTTGGTCGTCGAAGGTGTGGAACAGCAGCGGATACACCAGGCCATCGCTGACCAGGTTCTGCGCCAGGGTCAGCTCGAACCAGTCGCCGATCACCAGCGTGTCTTCGACATAACGGCGCACGCCCTGCCAGGCCGGATCGTCCAGCCACTGCTGCTTGGCCGTCGCCAGCAGCGCCAGTCCGTCGTCTTCCAGCATCAGGCCGATGCGCGACAGGTACTGCGCGATGGCCAGACGGTCCATGGCGGCGAACATGTGCATCTGGGTCAGGCTGGTGCCGAAACCGTCGGCGGCGATGCCGCTGTTGTTCATGTTGGCGCCCAGCTCGGCATGGCGCAGTGGCAGCAGCAGGCGGGCAATCCGGGTGCGCTGCGCGGGGTCGAGGGTCGCCAGCAGGTTGCGCTTTTCGCAGAAGGCGAAATCGTGTTCGGCGTTCTCCTGCATCTTCGCCCGGGCCTGCACATAGGCGCCGTAGTAGAACTGCCGCGGGTCGCTGATCGCGCCCCAGTCGGCCATCACCACTGCAGTGCGGCTGGCGTCATTGAGCAGTTTTTCCGGCTGCCACAGCGGCCGGTAGTGAAAGTTGGTCGCCGATTCGATATCGAAACTGGCTTCCTGATAGCGGCTGGCAGGTTTGTCGCCGAAACGTCGGCGGGTGTGGCTGAACGTGTGCCGGATCGGCTCCACGGTCGCGGTCTTGATCTCGATGCTCATGACGAAGTCCTGTTGTTTTTATCGGTGACGTCGGGGGTTTTGCCGGTGGCGCTCAGTGTCCGGTCGGCTCGTGGCTTTCGCCGTAGCGCCACTTGCGCATGTCGTCGTCGACGGCCTGGGCCATCGCTGCGTCCATGTGCTGCACGTTGTTGTGTTCGCAGAACAGCGCGAAGGCCCGACGTGGCAGGACCAGTTCGACGAACAGCTCCGGATAGCCAATGGCGAAATCGAATTCGACGAAGGCGGCGTCCGCATCGCTGCGAACACGCACATAGCGCTGCATCTGATCGAAGGTGTTGCCGGTGTGATTCATGTTCGGCGGCTCCAGTTGGGACGTGCCCGGTTGGGGGCAACAGGTCCTGAGCAATCGCTGTGCCAGCCTGCGCCAACGCAACAAAACAACTCAATAAATCCATTATTATTCATACAGTTACGAACAATTTACGCTCTAACCCAAAGCGCTCCGCCGAGCATCTTCAGCCGCTGCGCCAGCCGCTGAATTGAGCATTTGATCAATCGGGAAAGGGCCAATCACGCAAATGACCAATCGATGGGGAGATTGACTTTTTCTGCGCTTTCAGGCCGCTTAGAAAAAGACAGGAGCGCCTCGCGGGGGACAAAAACCGCAGGTCGCAAGGTCGTGTCACACCCCCGCCATGGCCTGAGCGGGACACGACCCACAGCCTGACGCCACCCCACACAATTACAAATCAGGGGCGTACCGCATGATGACCACGTACAAAGCGTCGCAGCCTGTGCCGGCGCTCAAGGACCTGACCGACCAGGTCCGCTTCCATGGCAGCCAGGGCAAGATCTGGCTGGACGAACAGCGCATGCTGCTGGTCCAGGTGTCGATGATGGCGTCCTGTCGACGCGAGTTGATCGAAATGCTCGGCGTCGAACGGGCCAAGGGCTTCTTCCTGCGCCTGGGTTATCAGTCCGGACTCAAGGACGCCGAACTGGCGCGCAAGCTGCGCCCCAACGGCAGCGACGTAGAGATGTTCTTCACCGGGCCGCAGCTGCACTCGCTCAAGGGCATGGTCAACGTCCTGCCGCAGACCATCGACATCGATCTGGACAACGGCCACTTCTACGCCGAGATCGAATGGCAGGACTCCTTCGAGGTGGAGAACTGCTCCGCCGAACACCTGCACTCCGACCAACCGGTGTGCTGGATGCTGCTGGGTTATGCGATCAGCTACAGCTCGTTCTTTCTGGGTCGGCAGATTCTCTACAAGGAAGTCAGCTGCCGTGGTTGCGGCGACGCGCACTGCCGGATCGTCGGCAAACCCGCCGAGCAGTGGGAGGACGCCGAAGCGTTCATGCGCTACTTCCAGAGCGACCCGATCATTGATGAGCTGCAGGTCTTGCAGGTCCAGGTGGCCAACATGCGCCAGCGCCTGCAGCAGGAGGCCGGGCAGTTCTACGGTATCGGTCAGTCGGCGGTCTATCGCAAGACCTGCACGCTGATCGACAAGGTCGCCCCCGGCAAGGCGTCGGTGCTGCTGTTGGGCGAGACCGGGGTCGGCAAGGAAGTCATCGCCCGCAGCCTGCACTTGCGCAGTGAGCGCGCCGGCGGGCCTTTCGTCGCGCTCAACTGCGCGGCGATCCCGCCGGACCTGATCGAAGCCGAGTTGTTCGGCGTGGAAAAAGGCGCCTACACCGGCGCTCAGCAGTCACGCATGGGCCGTTTCGAACGGGCGCACAACGGTACGCTGTTTCTCGATGAGATCGTCGAGCTCACAGCTCGCGCCCAGGCATCGCTGCTGCGAGTGCTGCAAGAGCAGGAGCTGGAGCGGGTCGGCGACTCACAGACCCGCCGCGTCAACGTCCGGGTCATTGCCGCCACCCATGAAAACCTTGAAGACGCGGTCAAGGCCGGGCGATTCCGCGCCGACCTGTTTTATCGTCTGAATGTGTTTCCGGTAAAGATTCCAGCGCTGCGTGAACGCCACGAGGACATCCCGCTGCTGATCGAACACTTCCTCGACAAGCTCCACGCCAGCTACGGCAAGAAAACCCTCGGCCTTTCCGACCGCGCCTTGCAGGCATGTCTGCAATACGACTGGCCGGGCAATATCCGCGAACTGGAGAACCTCATGGAGCGCGGGGTGATCATCACCGATGTGAACCAGAGCATCGCCATCGATTCGCTGTTTCCCCACGAAGAGGCACTGCCACAAAGCGTCGGGCTGACCAGCGACGGGCGCCTGGCAGAAAAATCCGGCGGGCAGTCCCAGCCATGGATCGAGCAGATTTTCGACGGCGGCATCAGCCTCGCCTCGGTGGAGGATGCGCTGATGCAGGCGGCGCTGGATCGCAGCCAGCAAAACGTCTCGGAGGCCGCGCGCCTGCTGGGCATGACCCGACCGGCACTGGCTTACCGTTTGAAGAAGGGCCCCGCCGAAGAGACCCGGGGCGGCGTTTGATCATTTGCGCAATGGCGCAGGCGAGCATTGATGATCTGGACAATCGTCACCCGCCAAGCCTCATCGCAAAATGTATTTTTATCCTTTAAAAACAGATAGTTAAAAAATATTCACGGTTTGGCACCGCCCTTGCTCTGCTGTTCGGCGAGGCGGGCAAGGGTTTGCCCGCGCACAAAAACAACAAGACGAGAGACGTTCATGGCCGTGAAAATTTCCGATACGACAGCCGTCCGGCATTTCCTTGAAGAAGCCAGCGGGCTGCACAACGACGCCGGCAATCCGCGACTCAAGGCGTTGATCAAGCGCATTCTCGAAGACAGCGTACGGCTGATCGAGGACATGCAGGTCAGCCCGGAAGAGTTCTGGACGGCGGTCAATTACCTGAACGTGCTGGGCGCACGGAGTGAAGCCGGGCTGCTGGCCGCCGGGCTGGGCCTGGAACACTACCTGGACCTGCTGCTCGACGCGCAGGACGCGGCGGACGGCGTCAGCGGCGGTACGCCACGCACCATCGAAGGCCCGCTGTACGTCGCCGGCGCTCCGCTGAGCCAGTACATCGCCCGGCTGGACGACGGCCTGGACCCCGGCACCGTGCTGTTCATGCAGGGCCGCGTGCTGGACAGTGCAGGCAAGCCGTTGGCCGGCGCCATCGTCGACGTGTGGCACGCCAATACCCAAGGCAATTATTCGTATTTCGACAGCAGCCAGTCGGCATTCAACTTGCGTCGCCGCATCGAAACCGACGCCGATGGCCGCTACCAACTGCGCAGCATCGTACCCAGCGGTTACGGCTGCCCACCTGACGGGCCGACCCAGCAATTGCTGGACGCCATCGGTCGCCACGGTCAGCGCCCGGCGCACATCCACTTTTTCATCAGCGCACCGGGTTACCGGCACCTGACCACCCAGATCAATCTGGCGGGCGACCAATACCTGCATGATGATTTTGCTTATGCGACCCGCGACGAACTGATCGCCGAGATCCGTTTCCACGATGATCCGGCCGCTTGCGAAGCCCGGGGCGTCAATCAGCGTTTCGCGCAGATCGACTTCGATTTCACCCTGCTGCCAAGCCAGTCGAAGGAAGAAGAGGCTCGCCGCCTGCGCCTGCGGGCGCTGGAGGCGTAGAAATCAGGCCGTTCCCGCACGGAGCTGTGCGGGAACGGCCTGCGATCAGTCGTCGCTGACGCTGATGTTCGGCATCGCCGGCGATGCGGCTTCCTGCAGAACGATGCGCGCGCCGACGTGGCGGGCCAGTTCCTGATAGATCATGGCGATCTGGCTTTCCGGTTCGGCGATGGTCGTTGGCTTGCCGCCATCGGCCTGCTCGCGGATCAGCATCGACAGCGGCAGCGAGGCCAGCAGTTCGACACCGTATTGCGAAGCGAGCTTCTCGCCACCGCCTTCACCGAACAGATGCTCGGCATGGCCGCAGTTCGAGCAGATATGCACCGCCATGTTTTCCACGACGCCGAGCACCGGGATGTTGACCTTGCGGAACATTTCCACACCTTTCTTGGCGTCCAGCAGCGCCAGATCCTGCGGCGTGGTGACGATGACGGCACCGGCCACCGGGACTTTCTGCGCCAGGGTCAGCTGGATGTCGCCGGTGCCGGGCGGCATGTCGATGACCAGATAATCCAGATCGTTCCAGGCAGTCTGGGTGATCAGTTGCAGCAACGCGCCGGATACCATCGGCCCGCGCCAGACCATCGGCGTGTTGTCGTCGGTGAGGAACGCCATGGACATCACTTCGATGCCGTGAGCCTCGATCGGCACGAACCACTTCTGATCCTTGACCTTGGGCCGGGTGCCTTCCGCGATACCGAACATCACGCCCTGGCTCGGGCCGTAGATGTCGGCGTCGAGGATCCCCACCCGCGCGCCTTCGCGAGACAGCGCCAGCGCCAGGTTGGCCGCCGTGGTGGACTTGCCGACCCCGCCCTTGCCGGACGCGACCGCGACGATGTTCTTGACGTTGGCCAAGCCCGGCACCTGCCCCTGGGCCTTATGCGCAGTAATGACAGTGGCGACCTGCACCTTGGCCGAGGTCACGCCGTCCAGGCCCTCGATAGCCATCTGCAGCATCTGCGCCCAGCCGTTCTTGAACAGATCGGCGGCGTAACCCAGCTCCAGTTGCACGCTGACGCGCTCACCGTCGATATCGATGGCACGCACACAACCGGCACTGACCGGGTCTTGGTTCAAATAGGGATCGGTATATTGGCGAAGGACGGCTTCCACCGCTGCGCGAGTTACAGCGCTCATGGGTCACTCCCGAGAAAAGACTGAGCAAAACAGGCGGCTATCCTACCGCGTCTGTCGGACAAGCGGGGGGCTGGATTTCACCCCGAATCTGTAGGAGCTGGCTTGCCCTGCGAGCGGCGGGGAACCCGTCGTAAAACCTGTGCATGCGGTGCACCTGACACACCGGGCCGTCCGGATTTACGACGACTTCGTCGCCGCTCGCAGGGCAAACCAGCTCCTACAGGTCTTGCATCGGACAGGTATTGCTGTTTTGTCCTGCCAGCCGCTGCTCATCTGCGGGATGAAAAAAAACCGCCGGAGCTTTATAGTGGCCGACCTCCGTTTCACTTCAAAGTAGCCGAGCCCCATGTCCGAGCCACGCAAGATCCTCGTCACCAGCGCCCTGCCCTATGCCAATGGTTCCATCCACCTTGGCCACATGCTCGAGTACATCCAGACCGACATGTGGGTGCGTTTCCAGAAGCACCGCGGCAATCAGTGCATCTATGTGTGTGCGGACGATGCCCACGGTTCGGCGATCATGCTGCGCGCGGAGAAGGAAGGCATCACCCCGGAACAACTGATCGCCAACGTCCAGGCCGAACACAGCGCCGACTTTGCCGACTTCCTGGTGGACTTCGACAACTTCCATTCGACCCACGCCGAAGAAAACCGTGAGCTGTCGAGCCTGATCTACACCCGTCTGCGTGATGCCGGGCATATCGCCACGCGTTCGGTGACCCAGTATTTCGACCCGGAAAAGAAAATGTTCCTGGCCGACCGCTTCATCAAGGGCACCTGCCCGAAATGCGGCACTGAAGACCAGTACGGCGACAACTGCGAAAAATGCGGCGCCACCTATGCACCGACCGACCTGAAAGACCCGAAATCGGCAATTTCCGGTGCTACCCCAGTGCTCAAGGATTCCAAGCATTTCTTCTTCGACCTGCCGGCCTTCGACGCCATGCTCAAAGGCTGGACCCGCAGCGGCACCCTGCAAGACGCCGTCGCGAACAAGATCGCCGAATGGCTGGATTCCGGCCTGCAACAGTGGGACATCTCCCGCGATGCGCCGTATTTCGGCTTCGAAATCCCTGACGAGCCGGGCAAGTACTTCTACGTCTGGCTGGACGCGCCGATCGGCTACATGGCCAGCTTCAAGAACCTCTGCGCCCGTCGCCCGGAACTGGATTTCGATGCGTTCTGGAACAAGGATTCCAGCACCGAGCTGTACCACTTCATCGGCAAGGACATCGTCAACTTCCACGCCCTGTTCTGGCCGGCGATGCTCGAAGGCTCGGGCTTCCGCAAACCGAGCGGCATCAACGTCCACGGCTACCTGACCGTCAACGGCCAGAAAATGTCGAAGTCCCGTGGCACCTTCATCAAGGCGCGGACCTACCTTGAGCACCTGTCGCCGGAATACCTGCGCTACTACTACGCTGCCAAGCTGAGCCGTGGTGTCGACGACCTCGACCTGAACCTCGAAGACTTCGTGCAGAAGGTCAACTCCGACCTGATCGGCAAGGTGGTCAACATCGCCAGCCGCTGCGCCGGCTTCATCCATAAGGGCAACGCTGGCGTGCTGGTTGCCGGCAACGCCGCGCCGGAATTGACCGACGCCTTCCTCGCCGCCGCGCCGAGCATCGCCGAAGCCTATGAAGGCCGCGACTTTGCCCGCGCCATGCGTGAAATCATGGCCCTGGCCGACCGCGCCAACGCCTGGATCGCCGACAAGGCACCGTGGTCGCTGGCCAAGCAGGAAGGCAAACAGGACGAAGTCCAGGCGATCTGCGCGCTGGGCGTCAACCTGTTCCGTCAACTGGTGATCTTCCTCAAGCCGGTGCTGCCGAACCTGGCCGCCGATGCCGAACAGTTCCTCAATGTCGCGCCGCTGACCTGGGACGACCACCTGACCCTGCTCGGCAACCATCAGTTGAATCCGTTCCGGGCCCTGATGACCCGTATCGACCCGGCCAAAGTGGAAGCCATGACCAACGCCTCGAAAGAAGACCTGGCTGCCAGCGCCACCGATACCGGCGCCGCACCACAGGGCAATGGCGAACTGGCCAAGGATCCGCTGTCGCCGGAAATCGAGTTCGACGCCTTTGCCGCCATCGACCTGCGCGTGGCGCTGATCGAAAAGGCCGAGCACGTCGAAGGTGCCGACAAGCTGCTGCGCCTGACCCTGGACATCGGTGACGAGAAGCGCAACGTGTTCTCCGGCATCAAGAGCGCGTACCCGAACCCGGCGGAGCTGGAAGGCCGTCTGACCATGATGATCGCCAACCTCAAACCACGGAAAATGCGCTTCGGGATCTCCGAAGGCATGGTGATGGCCGCCGGCCCCGGCGGTGAAGAAATCTACCTGCTCAGCCCTGACAGCGGCGCCAAGCCGGGCCAGCGCATCAAGTAAACGTGTTGGCCGACGCTCCTTGTGGGGCGTCGGCCGGATCAAAGCATGACCCTCATCCAACGTATCGACGCACTGCTGCCGCAAACCCAATGCGGCAAGTGCGGCCATGCCGGCTGCAAGCCGTACGCCGAAGGCATTGCCGGCGGCGAAGCCATCAACAAATGCCCGCCAGGTAGCGATGAAACCATCGCAGCGTTGGCGCGCCTGCTGAACGTAGTGGCCTTGCCACTGGACACCGAACGCGGCACCGCCCCGCCACAAGTCGCCTTCATCCGCGAAGCCGAATGCATCGGCTGCACCAAATGCATTCAAGCCTGCCCGGTCGACGCCATTGTCGGCGCCGCCAAGCTCATGCACACCGTGATCGCCGATGAATGCACTGGCTGCGACCTGTGTATTGCGCCTTGCCCGGTCGATTGCATTGACATGTTGCCCCTGCCTCCGACAGTGGTGCCCATCGTGGCCGGAATGACACTCGACGACTCACAGCGAGCAGCTCGTTCCGCAAGACGCGACCACGCCAGACAACGTTTCGAAGCACGCAACGCCCGCCTGCAACGTGAGGAACAGCAACGCCAGGCCAGCCGTCTGTCGCGTCAACAGCGCCCTGCAATCGAGACCGCCACGCCGGTGGATCCGGTACAGGCTGCGCTGGCGCGGGTACGTGAGCAGAAAGCCGCCGACTCCGACGCGGGCCTGAAACAGGCACGGGTCAATGTCACCATGACCCGCGCCCAGTTGAATCGCTCGCTCAAGGCATTCGGCCATCCGCCAACGGCAGAGCAGGCTGCGCAACTGGCCCAGTTGCAGAACGAATTCGAGAAAGCCGAACAGGCACTCGCCGCGCTGCAAAACCAGGCGCCAGACACGGCTACGGCCACACCTGCCAGTACGTCGGCCCCGTTCGACAAGGCGGCGTTCAACCGGGCGAAAATCCAGCTGGCGATGCGCCGTGCAGCGCTGAACAAGGCCCAGGCGAACGACGCGAGCCCCGAGCAGATCACCACGCTGACTGCCGAAGTCGCTGAAGCCGAACAGACCCTGAAAGCGCTTGAATTGGCGGCAAACACCTGACATACAAGCGACCGGAGCCGTGAGACTCGACCCGACCGTCTTGAAGGAAAAGCACACCTCATGAATGCAGCAAAACGTCTGGAGATTTTTCGTCGCCTTCACGAGGACAATCCTGATCCAAAGACCGAGTTGTCTTACAGCAACCCTTTCGAGTTGTTGATTGCGGTCATCCTGTCCGCTCAGGCCACCGACGTCAGCGTCAACAAGGCCACTGCCCGCCTCTACCCGGTTGCCAACACGCCCCAGGCCATCTACGACCTGGGTGTGGAAGGCCTGTCGGAGTACATCAAGACCATCGGCCTGTACAACAGCAAGGCGAAAAACGTCATCGAGACCTGCCGCCTGCTGGTGGAACTACACGGCGGCGAGGTTCCGCAGACCCGCGAAGCCCTCGAAGCGCTGCCAGGTGTAGGACGCAAAACCGCCAACGTCGTGCTCAACACGGCATTCCGCCAACTGGCGATGGCGGTCGATACCCACATCTTCCGGGTCAGCAACCGGACAGGAATTGCCCCGGGCAAGAACGTGGTGGAAGTGGAAAACAAGCTGATGAAGTTTGTGCCCAAGGACTATCTGCTCGATGCGCATCACTGGCTGATTCTGCACGGACGCTACGTCTGCATCGCCCGCAAGCCCCGCTGCGGTAGCTGCCGAATAGAAGACTTGTGCGAATACAAGCAGAAAACCTCTGACGATTGAGCAATAGATATTTTTCGATCCGATCGATTGAAAAAATCTTTTTTACCCCATCGAAGTTTGTCGCTATAAGGTGCGCCAATGACAGCCTAAGTCTGGAGTCAACTGTATGAGCACTGACAAAGAGCAGATGGACGTTGATGATGATTTCGTCAGCGGAGACTCTGATGAAGCCGCACAAGTGCCTGTAGAAACCGCCAAGACCAATTTGAGCAAGCGCCGCACCATCGACAACCTGCTGGAAGAACGCCGCCTGCAGAAGCAATTGGCAGATTACGACTTCGACCTGTAATCCCCAAATGAACGGTTCGAAGCCTCTCGATAACCTGAGAGGCTTCAGCCTGTAGATTCGAACCCATCGCGGACGCCCATAAAGCAAAATCCCCGCTGCGATAGCGTCCCCGTCCCTTCTCTAGACCAATCCGTTACGCTGTGCCAGCTCGATCAGATCCACCAGCGAGTGGGCATTGAGTTTCAGCAACAGCCGCGTCTTGTAAGTACTGACGGTCTTGTTGCTGAGAAACATGCTGTCCGCGATCTCCTTGTTCGTCTTGCCTCGCGCAAGCTGCTGCAACACCATCATTTCGCGCCCGGACAGACGGTCCACCATCTCCGCTTCGCTGGCATTACCCAGGCTGGAACGCACCGTATGCAACGCCTGATTGGGAAAATAGCTGTACCCGGACAGAACGGCCTTGATGGCACTCAATAGCTCGGTAAGGTCCTGCTGCTTGCAGACATACCCCGCAGCGCCGGCTTGCATGCACCTCATCGAGAAATGCCCTGGCGCCTGGGAAGTCAGGATCAGTACCCTGAAAGGCAAGGTCATCGCCGACAGACGGGCAATGACCTCAAGGCCGTCCAGCTTCGGGATACCGATGTCCAGAATGACAATGTCCGGGAGATGCTCGCGGGCCAGCTGCAATGCATCCACGCCATTATCCGTTTCGGCGACGACCTCATAGCCATGGCGCTCCATCAACATGCGTACGGCGAGCCGAATGACAGGGTGATCATCCACGATCAACACTTTATTCATGAGCAGTCCAATTTTTTACTGTTCGAATTTCAGAGCCCGCACAATAGCTTAGTCGTTTAGTGCTTTGCATGGCGCTCCTCCCTATGGACTAGCAGGCAAAGACCTTTCCCACTTAACCAACAGAAATTTCCTACAAATCCTGCCTGTTCAACTGCTCGACCGATACATTTCATGGGCTTGCTCGCCCAAATACAACGACATGCTCCATACAAGAAGACAGGGTCGGTTGAGCCGGTATTTCGGAAATTCATTATTACAATACGCCTGTCCGCCAACAAAAGACCTGATAGGACTATTCGTCTCGACAGGTGGTCAGGATCGAAACATTGTTTCTCCTCGCAAACACCCGCTCTTGAATTCGGAAACCGCAAACTGATCGACTCCGCTCCATTGACCGTGCCTGCTTCAGGATAAGCACATCCTGCCCACCCACCAGAAGACAACAATCAAAAAATGTTGCCAACCGCCAGCTCACAGCGATTTGCAGTCCGTCGTTGAAAAACTACACACACACGCAAGATTTTTTTCATACATATTTATTACAAGAAAAAACCTACAGAAATTTCGGAACCATCTCTGTCGCTGCAATGCGAGACGCTACGCAAGACGCCATGCTGCCTCCCGACCACCGGCCCGCTAAAAAAAAACGGTCAGGGCGGCATATCGCGAAAAATCTGAAAACCGGAAAATGACCGCCTCATTCGTTTTTTCGAGCTCGTCCGACCTTCACGTAATACCATCACTTATATTTAATCTAGCCAACTTTGGACAAAGCAGAAAAATACTACAGAACTAACAGACTATTACGACCTCGCCAAAAACAACTAAAAAAACCAAAAGAAACAAGAGAGCTGTTTTTTATTTTTTACTTGCAAATCCTATTACCAATCGTTACTTTTTTCGTCAGTCAATTGCCCAACCGTTGGCACCAACATCGGCTATCTATTTTTATCAGCCTCTGTTGCTAATGCTGTTAAGTACTCCTTGCCTGGATTTCAAGCGCGAGCAGGATATCTGCCGCCTCAAGATAGTCTCGACCGGTGCATGGAAGTTTTTTGAACGGGCGTTTCGGTCTTTTTCAGACCCTGTATATCAACATGTTCAAAAGGAATAAACCATGAATAAAAAAACAGGGGTTTCTTCAGCCGCCAGTCATAGAGAACATCAGGAATTGGCCGACGCTGTAGAACAGTTTTTCGCCCAGGGCGGCGTCATCGATGTAGTCCCTGAAGGTGAATCCGCGGAGCTTGCCGTAGAACTCGCCATCGAGCCCGATCACGAGGCACAGATGTACGCCAAGCTGGAGCAGCTCAAGGGGCTGGTTGCCAAGGGCGCCGGGGTTTCCGCACTGCAATATTCGTTGCGTATGAACCGTAAGGAGATCAAGCGCCTGGCCAGCGAAAACGGCCTGAAAATTCTCTACAGCCGCCCCGTCCGGGGACTACGTTCAGCGCGCAGTCGGGAAGTGGCTACGGTCGACGATGTCATTGCCGGTCATGCCATGCATTACTCGACGCTGGGCTACACGGTGCCGGAGATTGCCCAGTTATTGGATCTGGGTGTGCGAGACATCTGGAATATCGGTAAGGCTTATCGCTTCGAGTTCAAAAATCCACAGAAAAAGGAACATTCGGCAGACGTGATATCCGACACAGAGAATATGACAGAGGAATAAACGTCTGGCCCATTGCACAGTCCTGCAAAGGCATGTCCGGTTACCGGGATCAGATAAAAGAGAAGGGATACAGCAGAATCGGCCGAGCCGACAGAATGAACAAGGTGCAGCCCCGAAGTGGCTGCACCTTACACATGAACTACATCAGAACAGCTTGCGGTTCTTGTTTGCCGCGATACGCATGCGCAGCGCGTTGAGCTTGATGAAGCCCGCTGCGTCCGCCTGGTTATAGGCACCGCCGTCTTCTTCGAACGTCGCGATGTTGGCATCGAACAGCGAATCGTCGGACTTGCGACCGGTCACGATCACATTGCCTTTGTACAGTTTCAGACGCACGACACCGTTCACATGAGCCTGCGACGCATCGATCATCTGTTGCAGCATCAGACGCTCAGGGCTCCACCAGTAGCCGGTGTAGATCAGGCTGGCGTATTTCGGCATCAGCTCGTCTTTCAGGTGAGCGACTTCGCGGTCCAGCGTGATCGACTCGATGGCGCGGTGAGCCTTGAGCATGATGGTGCCGCCAGGGGTCTCGTAGCAGCCACGGGACTTCATGCCGACGTAACGGTTTTCGACGATGTCCAGACGACCGATGCCGTGCTCGCCACCGATGCGGTTCAGGGTCGCCAGTACGGTGGCCGGGGTCATTTCCACGCCGTCCAGCGCAACGATGTCGCCGTTGCGGTAGGTCAGTTCCAGGTACTGCGGCTTGTCCGGAGCGTTTTCAGGCGAAACGGTCCAGCGCCACATGTCTTCTTCATGCTCGGTCCAGGTGTCTTCCAGCACGCCGCCTTCATAGGAGATGTGCAGCAGGTTGGCGTCCATGGAGTACGGCGACTTCTTCTTGCCGTGGCGCTCGATCGGGATGCCATGCTTTTCGGCGTAGTCCATCAGCTTCTCGCGGGACAGCAAGTCCCACTCACGCCATGGTGCAATGACTTTCACGCCTGGCTTGAGCGCGTAGGCACCCAGCTCAAAGCGGACCTGGTCGTTACCCTTGCCGGTTGCGCCGTGGGAAATGGCGTCGGCGCCGGTTTCGTTGGCGATTTCGATCAGACGCTTGGCGATCAGCGGACGCGCGATGGAGGTACCCAGCAGGTACTCGCCTTCGTAGACAGTGTTGGCGCGGAACATCGGGTAAACGAAGTCACGCACGAATTCTTCGCGCAGGTCGTCGATGTAGATCTCTTTGACGCCCATGGCCTGCGCCTTGGCGCGTGCTGGCTCGACTTCTTCGCCCTGACCCAGGTCAGCGGTGAAAGTCACCACTTCGCAGTTGTACGTATCTTGCAGCCACTTGAGGATTACCGAAGTATCCAGGCCACCGGAATACGCGAGAACTACCTTGTTTACGTCCGCCATGCCATCACTCCAACGCGTTGTACGGAAAACCGCTGATTCTACCGGTCAAAGCGTTGGATTTACAGTGGCGCGACAGCTTCTGACGATGAAGCGACAAAAGCTGTCGGATCTACGACCCGAATGGGTTATGAGGTTTTCGGCACGGCCACGCCCGGGGCGGCAGACGGTGCTTTCGGCGCGGCGGGCGCAGACGCAGGGCCCGACGCGGCGGGTGCCGGTGTCGATGCGGGGGCGGTTGGCGCAGGTGTCGGCGCCGGAGCCGGTGCGGCAGCGGGCGTCGGTGCGACGAGCGGTTTCTGCTCGGCCACGCGATCCAGATGGATATTCACTCGCCGGTTACGTGCGCGGTTGGCGTTATTGGTATTGGGTACCAGCGGATACTGTTCACCGTGGAAGCGCACGGTGATCTGCTCTTCCGGCACGCCATTGGCCTTGAGGTAATCCATGACCGACAGCGCCCGACGGCGCGACAGGTCACGGTTGGTCAGGCGATTGCCGCTGTTGTCGGAGTGGCCGTCCAGTTCGACGCGATTGACCGTCGGATCAGCCTTCATGTACGCCAGCACCGTATCCAGCCGACGCTTGGCCTGTGCGTCCAGATCAATGCCGCCACCGGGAAAGCCGATCTCGGCCTGACGGACCTGCTCGAAGTTCATGGGTAGCAGCTTGGCGGTGCACAGCTGGAAATCCGCATAGGCCTTGTTGAACTTCACCGGCAGCAGACGCACTTCCATCGGCCCGCCGCTGTCACGGGAAAAATGCCGGATCACCGGGCTACGCCCTTCCATCAGGCCACTGATCAGACGCCCGGCCTGGGCTTGGCTGGAATTGAACGGAATCTCGCCGTTGCCGACCTTCACCGCACCCAGATTGACGTCGCCCCGCCCCGGCTGCCACGGGGCGGCGGCAGCAATCAACGTCGCCGAACCGGGACCGAGGCTGTAGGCAGTGGTCTTCAGTCGGAAAGTCGCCTGCTCGCCGGCGCGACGAACGAACTCACCGGTACCGAAATCGGTGATCGGCTGACTCAGACGGCACTCGAACTGATCGCCTTCTACCTTCCACTCGATGTTCTCCAGACGGGTCTGGAACGTGAGCGCCATCGCCGGCAGGCTGGCAAACACACTGAGGAGGGCTAGATATCGCTGGCGCACGGCAGGCTCCACAAGAATTCACGGCGTTACAAAATTTATCGCCTACACGTGGCTATCGGTTAGTTGTCGCAAAACTTGATAGCGAGTGCCTGCAAGAGTCTTTTCCGGTAGCATTCCCAGCGAGTTTGCCCGCCTGGAATCCCCAATGTCCGAACGCCTGACCCTCCTGCGCCCCGACGACTGGCATATCCATCTTCGTGATGGCGCCGTTCTGCCCCACACCGTCGCTGACGTAGCGCGCACTTTTGGCCGCGCCATCATCATGCCGAACCTCGTGCCGCCGGTACGCAACGCGCAGGAAGCTGATGCCTATCGCCAGCGCATCCTCGCCGCGCGCCCGCAAGGCAGCCGTTTCGACCCGCTGATGGTGCTTTACCTCACCGATCTGACTCAGCCTGCGGACATCCGTGCCGCCAAGGCCAGCGGCTTCGTGCACGCGGCCAAGCTGTACCCGGCCGGTGCCACCACCAACTCCGATTCCGGCGTGACCAGCATCGACAAGATCTTCCCGGTGCTGGAAGCCATGGCCGAAGTCGGCATGCCGCTGCTGATCCACGGTGAAGTTACCCGTGGCGACATCGACGTGTTCGACCGCGAAAAGATCTTCATCGACGAGCATATGCGCCGTGTGGTCGAGCGTTTCCCGACGCTGAAAGTGGTATTCGAACACATCACTACCTCCGACGCCGTGCAGTTCGTGCGCGAAGCTTCGGACAACGTCGGTGCGACGATCACCGCCCACCACTTGCTGTATAACCGCAACCACATGCTGGTCGGCGGTATTCGCCCGCACTTCTATTGCCTGCCGATCCTCAAGCGCAACACGCACCAGGTCGCCCTGCTCGACGCCGCCACCAGCGGCAGTAGCAAGTTCTTCCTCGGTACCGACTCGGCACCGCACGCCCAGCATGCCAAGGAAGCCGCTTGCGGTTGTGCCGGCTGCTACACCGCCTACGCCGCCATCGAGTTGTATGCCGAAGCCTTCGAACAGCGCAACGCGCTGGACAAGCTGGAAGGTTTCGCCAGCCGTAACGGCCCGGCGTTCTACGGTCTGCCGGTCAACACCGACACCATCACGCTGGTCCGCGAAGAATGGACTGCGCCTGCCAGCCTGCCGTTCGGCGAGCTGTCTGTCATCCCGCTGCGCGCCGGAGAGAAACTGCGCTGGCGCCTGCTGGAGGAAAACGCGTGAGTGAAGACCAATACGATGACGACCTGGAAGGCTCTGGCGGCGGTACCGGCTCCAGACATCCGATGGCAGCGCGTTTCCGCGGTTACCTGCCGGTCGTCGTCGACGTAGAGACCGGCGGCTTCAATGCGGCCACCGATGCCTTGCTGGAAATCGCCGCGACCACTATCGGCATGGACGAAAAAGGCTTCGTGTTCCCCGAGCACACCTACTTCTTCCGGGTCGAACCGTTCGAAGGCGCCAACATCGAACCGGCAGCGCTGGAGTTCACCGGGATCAAGCTCGATCACCCGTTGCGCATGGCCGTCAGTGAAGAAACCGCGCTCACGGATATCTTCCGTGGCGTGCGCAAGGCCCTGAAAGCCAACGGCTGCAAGCGGGCGATCCTGGTCGGCCACAACGCCAGTTTCGACCTGGGCTTCCTCAACGCCGCCGTGGCGCGTCTGGACATGAAACGCAACCCGTTTCATCCGTTCTCCAGCTTCGACACCGCCACCCTGGCTGGTCTGGCCTACGGTCAGACCGTGTTGGCCAAAGCCTGCCAGTCAGCAGACATCGACTTCGACGGCCGCGAGGCGCATTCGGCCCGCTACGATACCGAGAAGACGGCCGAGCTGTTCTGCGGCATCGTCAACCGCTGGAAGGAAATGGGCGGCTGGCACGACTTCGACGATTGACGTGCGCACGCTCGAAAAAACCGGCCCTTGTGGCCGGTTTTTTTGACCTGCTCTTTCGACGCGACACGGTGAATGGCCTGCCGGTCAGATTGCCCGGACATGCTCCTGCACCGCCTCCACGATCCGCCGGACCTGCTCGTCGGTCAGCACCGGGCTCAATGGCAGGCTCACCGTGCGTCGACCAATGGCGGTCGCGTGCGGCGTGTCTTCGGGACGCCAGCCGAGGTGCTGCTGATAGTAGGGATGCTCGCCCAACGCCAGATAGTGCACGCCCACCCCGATTCCGGCGCGGGTCATGCGCTCGATGAATGTGTCGCGCGTCACCGCGCCCTGATCAACGTCCATCTGCAGGGTGAACAGGTGATAGGCGTGACGGACGTGAGCAGGAGGCTGAGGCGGCAGGATCACCGGCTGATGGCTGAACGCCTCGCGATAGTGGTTCCAGATCCTCTCGCGATGCGGCCAGCCGTCGCTGACCCTCGCCAGTTGGTGGATGCCGATGGCGGCCTGCAGATCCATCATGTTGTATTTGAATCCGGCCTCGACGACCTGATAGTGCGCGTAGCCTTGATCGGAAAAGCGCTTCCAGGCGTCACGGGTCATGCCATGCAGGGCAAGCCTGCGAATGCGCCCAGCGTGCTCCGGGTCTTGCGCCAGCAGCATGCCGCCTTCGCCGGTGGTCATGTTCTTGGTTGCGTAGAAACTGAAACAACCGAAATCACCCAGGGTTCCGACGGGGCGGCCTCTATAAGACGCTTCGATCGCATGCGCACAGTCTTCGATCACGATCAGCCGGTGACGCCGGGCGATGGCCAGAATCTCGCTCATGGCGCACGGCAGTCCGGCGAAATGCACCGGCAGCACCGCCTTGGTACGCGCAGTGATACAGGCTTCCAGGCCGTTCGGGTCCAGATTCATGGTCAGCGGATCGACATCCACCAGCACCGGGCGCGCGCCCACATGCAGGATGGCATTGACGGTGGCGCAGAACGTCAGCGGTGACGTAATGACCTCGTCACCCGGCCCGATCCCGGCCGCCACCAGGCTCAGATGCAGCGCCGCGGTGCAGGAATTGAGCGCGACCACCCGCTCGGGTTCGACGCCCTTGAACTCGGCAAAGCGCCGCTCGAATTCGGCCACCTTCGGCCCGGTGCCCAGCCATCCCGAATGCAGCGTGTCGAGCACTTCGCGGATCTCCGCGTCGCCGATATCGGGCGCACCGAATACGATGAAATCGTCGTTCAACGTGCGATCCCCAAACGTTCCCTGAGAGCGGCGCGGTCAAGCAGCGGCCGCTCGAACAACGCGGCCTGGGCGAGCACCCGTTCGATCAACTGGCGATTGGACGCGGGTATGGTTCGTTGCTGGTCGAACCAGAGATTGTCTTCCAGCCCCACCCTCACACCGTCGGCCGCCAGCAAGCCAAGCCCGTTGGCCGCCAACTGAAAGCGGCCAAGCCCGGCGATGCCGACGATGCTGTCGACGGGCAGCGCCGCCAGGATCGCCGCCAGTTGCAACAAGTCCGCCTGGGCGCCGGCAACGTTGCCCAGCAGCACGTTGGCATACACCGGCGGTTGCAGCAGCCCTTCCTTGAGCAGCACGTTGGCGAAGTTCGCCATTCCGGCGTCGAAGATTTCCAGCTCCGGCTTGATGCCGCACTCGGCCATGCGCGCGGCCAGTCGACGAATGGTGTCCGGCGCATTGATGCTGGCGGACTGAGCGAAGTTCAGCGAACTCAAGGTCAGGCTGGCCATGTCCGGCCGGGCATCACCGTCCAGTGCCAGTACCCGTGAACGGGCCTCGAAACCGGCGTCCAGACGGCCACTGGTAGTGACGCCGACGATCAGTTGCCGGCCTTGCGGCAGGGCGCGAATCGCTTCGATCAGGCGGCCATAGGGCTGAGGATCCGCAGTTTGCACGCCCTCCTCGTCACGCGCATGCAGGTGCACCATCTGTACGCCCAGCGCGATGGCCTGCGCCACATCGGCGAGGATTTCGTCGTGGCTCAGCGGCACATGGGCGCTCATGGCCCTAGTGGGGATCACACCCGTGCAGGCCAGGTTGATGAAAAACGGTTTCCCGACCTGCATTCAGCCCCCCGATGCTTCCAGTGCGGTTCTTGGCATTTTTTTCGCGGGATTGCCGACATAGAGCCCGTCGGCTTCTGTGTCCTTGAGCACCACCGCCCCCGCCCCGATAAAGGTGCGTTCGGCCAGGACAATACGGTCCCTCAACACCGCGCCGACACCGACGAACGCCTGTTCCCCGACATAGCCTTCGCCACCCATGGCGACTTGCGCGGCGACGAATGCGTGGTCGGCGATCGTGCAGTGATGGGACACGTGCGCGCCGCTGCGGATGATGCTGTTGCTGCCGATGTGGACAAATGGCTGGATGATCGCGTGCTCGTAGATCAGCACGTTTTCGCCCACCACCAGGTCCGGCCAGACGCTTGCCCGGCTGGAGATGTAATTGACGAAGGTATAACCGCGCCTTTTCGCGGCCTCGAAACGCGCCCGGCGCACACCGTTGATCTGCTGGTAGCCCATGGGGATCAGCAGTCGAAAGTCGTCAGGCGGGTAATGACGCTCCAGCTCCTCGAACGGCACCAGCGGCAATCCTTCAAACCTATGACCCGTCATGTAAGCCTGATCCACGGTGAACCCGGCGACGGTCCATGGGCTGTCGTGGCACAGGCAGTACCAGGCCAGGCTGGCCGAACGCAGATTGCCGAAAATCACCACGGGGCGGGTGTCGTCCGAGACGCTTGGGTAACGGTCATTCACGGTGCGAAGCTCGCAATTGGAAACGGTGCATGGCTTGCCTGCACGCGCTCAGCAGCCCGGAAGCGGCAGCGCCTGCAGAGAAATCCAGCCGTTGATGGAAACGGGTTCTCAAGGCGTCGCCGACCTCGCGCCGCCGCTCGGGACTGGCGGCCCATTCATCGAGAGTGTTCAGGTAGCGGTCGATATCGTCCACCGCGAAAGGACCGAGCTTGTCACCGGCATCGCTGTCCCTGAGCGCAAGGACAGGCACGCCCTGTTCCATGGCCAGTGCGGCCGCGCCACCGCCTCCGGCGCGTGGCGGGTTGATCATGATGTCGCTGGCCGCCAGCCATCGCTCGATCTGCGGCTGCGGCGGTACGCGATAAATCCGGTCATGGCGCGGCAGGCTGTCCATGGGAACGGTCTCGGCCACGCCCACCAGCAACCAGTGCACCTGCGGATGGCGATCCAGCCAGGCACACATGCGCTCGATCCAGGGTGTCGGCATTTCGATTTCAAGCCGGTAACCGACGCTGATCAGCAGCGTGGAGTCGGCCGGCAACCCCAGTGAAACCCGATCAATCGGCTCAGCCTGTCCCTTGGGCCAGAAGCGGAAGGGAAAGGCGAGCGCGGCAGGTTCCGGCACGCCTGACCAATAGCGGGCAGCCTCGGGCTCGGCACTCAGCCAGACATCGACCGGCACCAGCGGTGGCAACGCATGAACCGACAGACCGACAGTGGGATAACGCTCGTGGAGCCGGTACATCAAGGGCGACATGAAGCCGGAAAACAGCACCACATCAGGGGCGTAGGCGGTGATCGCATTCTGTGCCTGGGCGAGACGATGGTGCAGCGAGAACTGCGGATCGGTCAGGGTGAAGCGCGCCTCGCCGGGCCGCTTGAGTCGCAGGGTTTCTGGCTGCACGACGACCGGGGCAAGGGATTCGGTGCCGCCGTGGTAGCTGGCGATGGCGGGAATATGGTTTTCCTGAGCGCTGAAAGCCTGTACTTCGGCCATGTCTTCGCTCAGCGCACTCATGACATTGAGCGTGAACAGCGTGCTGCCATGGGTTTCGTTACCCAATTGCGGGGTATAGATGGCGATTCGCAACGGGCGCTGTTCCCGTGGCCCTTCCGGCAAGGCTGGCGGTTCCAGTTGCCGGGCGAGCAAACGCAGCAGCCTGGGCGCATCGACTTTTTCCAACAGTTCGGCCAGCACGGTGCGGTCCGGCGCACGGGCCAGCGCATGATGCCAGGCCAGACCCAGCAGGTTCATCACTGCATCGGCAGGCCAGTGCTCGCTGGCTTCGGCGGCTTGCCGGGCATACCACTGGGCATCCTTGGTCAGATCGGCCAGCACAGAGCAGCGAAGCCATTCAGCCAGCCCCGGCTCCAGCGGTTGATGAACGATCTGCCAGGTCAGCATGTGGCGCGCGTCAGGGGTCAATTGGCCCACCAATTGACACAGACGCTGCCAGAGCGTGGCAGACAGGGGAAAGCGTTTAACCGTTTCAAATGCGTCCAGAGCCAGCGTCACACTCATAGCTTTTCCATTCGCCACAAAGCACGGGTTGGGCTGAAAACAGCTGCAGCCGGTCAGTGTTTCACTGACCTACCTCATCTTCCCGGGCAATCGTCAGACAGTGTCCGACGTTGATCGGGCGGGCAGCTATTCGACGAGTGACCACCACGTGTCAGGAAATGTTACAAGCCGCGTGCTATCACTCTAGCTCCCATCGCGCATTCCGCAGTGATAATTCTGGAGTTTTTGCCAATGGCTGCCTCTGCTTATCTGAATGCAATACAGACGATTTATATCGCTTACCTCGGCCGCCCCGCCGACCCGGACGGTCTGGCCTACTGGGCCAACCAGGCCGACGCCCAGGGCGGTGATCTTTCCAGCATCATTTCCGGCTTTTCCGACGCGGCAGAGTCCCAGGCGTTGTACAACGGCCAGACCACCGACGAAGTGATTTCCGCCATCTACGGCAACCTGTTCAACCGCACGCCGGATGACGCCGGGTTGCAATACTGGAAAGCGCAGATCAGCGAAGGCAAGGTGTCGCTGGCCCAGGCCGCGCAGGCCATCGTCAACGGTGCGCTGAACAGCGACGCGACATCCGTGGCGAACAAGCTGATCATCGCCAACGCCTTTACCGCGCAAATCGACACTGCTGCCGAAATCAGCGGCTATGCCGGCAGCGCGTCGTTCGACTACGCCCGCAGCTTCCTGAAAACCGTGGGTGCCGACCCTGCCTCCGTCACCGCCGCCAACGCGGCGTTGGCCGATGCGGTGGTGACCGCAACCAATACCGGTGGCAGCGGTGGCACGCCGGGCGAGATATTTACCCTGACGGCTGGGATCGATAATTTCACCGGCACTGATCGCGACGATACGTTTACCTCGACGGTGGCGGGCGGCTTTGGCACGGGCGACTCGATCAATGGCGGTAGTGGGTCCGACAAACTGGTGGTGAATGATCCGGGCAGTATTGTGGCGCCCAATGTGGCGGTCACCAACGTAGAGAGTGCATCGTTTACGACCGTCGGTGCGCTGGAACTCGACACGACGACCTGGACCGGACTGACCACACTGACCACCAATGTGACCAACGCTCACACGACGTTGGTCGTGGGTAATAGCACGGCAGTGAAAGTGACCAGTACCGCCAATACACCGGTATTTACGGACAACACTATCTCTGTGACCGGGGGCAATTCAGTCGATATCACCAATGCGGCAAACAACGTCATTACGCCGACGGCGGGTACCGTGAACGTCACTGGCGGAGTGAACGGCGTGTCAGTGAAGATCACAGACGCGAACGCCGTAGGACAAATCAGAGACATATATATCGCCAACTATCTCAGTCTGCAGGTAAAGGACAATGCCCTCAGCTACCTGTCCCTGACGACAGGAGGCGGTGATATCACGATCGACAACAGCTCATCATCGACTCCGAATCCATCGACCACGACACTATATCTGACACTCAACGGCGTGACTGGCGGCAAGCTAGATGACTCGGACGTCTACACCACCCTCAACGTATTCAATACCGGCGCGGATTCAACACTGACGAACATCGTCGACTCGGCGCTGACCACCCTGAACGTAACAGGCAACCACGCACTGACCCTGGCCTCGACCGCAGGTATGTCGGCACTGGAAACCGTCAAGGTCACCGGCCAGGCCGGACTGAATGCCAACCTGGCGGGGGCGAGCGTCACCTCCGTGGACGCCTCCACCACCAGCGGCGACCTGAACGTGACGCTCGACGCCACCAAAGCCAGTTACAGCGGCGGCAACGGGAACGATCATGTCACGCTGACCGGCACGGCCGCCGCCACTCACGTGGTCACGGGAGGCAGCGGCCAGGACGAGCTGACCATCGATGCTGGCGCAGCGGCGAGTACCGCCGACAGCCTGATCTCCGGCTTCGAATCGGTCACCTTCACCGGGGCTACGGCGCAGACCATCGATGTCAGCCACTTTGCAGGCACTCACGCCTTCCTTACATCAGGCGGCAACGGCCTGACGCTCGACAATCTCAGCAACGACGACGGCCTGATCCTGACCGGTGCCGGCAGCGCCTACGAGTTGAACGGCGCGGACTTCTCAGGCACCAACGACTCGCTCAATCTTGCGCTGATAAACAACACCGGTGCCAGTATTGCTTACGCAACCACAGGGGTTACCGCGTCAGACGTCGAGAACATCGAGATCGGCAGCGTAGACACCGGATCGTCACCCTCCGGCAACTACAACAACACCCTCACGCTGAACGATACGTCGCTGAAAAACGTGACAGTGACCGGCAACGCCGGACTGACACTGACCACCGACAGCACCGATCTGATCAACGTGGATGCCAGCGCCCTCACCCAAGGCGGGTTTACCTGGAGCAGCGGGACATTGACCGGCACGGGAATTACGGTCCGGGGCAGCGCCACGGGCACCAACAACCTTGATATCGACACCGACGGCGGAACGCTGGACTACCATGGCGGCGCAGGGGCAGACACTCTGACGCTGAAAGGCAACGGCGCTGCCACTCTCGATTTCGGCAACGGGCAGGACACCCTGGTGCTGGAAAATACGTCCACATCGACTGCATTCACGACGATTTCGGGCTTTAGCCAGGACCTCGATGTGGATTTCAGCCAGACGACTGGCGCCACCCCGCTGACCACTCAAACCGCGTTCAGTGCTGCAGTGACGGGGCCAGACTTCGCCACGTTACTCAATACGGCGGCAGCGGCCGATGCCACCCTGTCGACATCGCTGAAATGGTTCCAGTTTGGGGGCGACACTTACATCGTCCACGATGTCTCGGCGGACAACACATTCGTCGAGGGCACTGACACGCTCATCAAACTGGTCGGCACCTACAATCTCAACGATGCCCAGTTCAGTATCACCGACGGGGTGGTGCACCTCTCCCAAGCCAGCGTTTAGCTACTCGCCCGGACAAGCCGCCTTTTCAGGCGGCTTTTTTCATACCGCAAATCTAGCCACACGTACCGTCCACTCACCGGAAGGCTGACCGCTCATCGGCCTTCATCCATCTGCCCCTGACTATTTTTGACAAGCATTCTCATTAACATTATTATCCGGGGCATCGAGCAAATAACTCTGCGACGGTTTTCTTTTTATGTATGTCTGCCTCTGCCAAGGTGTCACCGACGGACAAATCCGCGAAGCAATCATGGAAGGATGCTGCAGCTATCGCGAGGTTCGCGAAAAGCTGAATGTCGCCAGCAAATGCGGGAAATGCGCCTGCCTTGCCAAGGAAGTGGTGCGCGAAACCCTGACCGAACTGCAAACGGCCCAGGTTGCACTGGCCTACCCGGCAGAATTTTCTGCTGCGTGATTCGACCGTTTTCAAAGAACCGGACCTTGTGTCCGGTTTTTTTATGCTCTTAATTCAAGTGCTTAGCGATAAGATGCGGAACACAAACATTCTTATTAATATTTAATTTCACTTACTATTCAATAACTTAGGTTTGACAGTCATCTGTAGTCAGCTCAAACTTGCGCCTTATATACAAACATCTTCGACGGGACCTCGATCATGAAAGGCGACATTACAGTCATCCAGCATCTCAACAAGATCCTCGGAAACGAGCTGGTCGCGATCAACCAGTACTTCCTGCATGCCCGCATGTATGAAGATTGGGGCCTGAACAAGCTGGGCAAGCACGAGTACAAAGAATCCATCGACGAGATGAAACACGCTGACAAACTGATCAAGCGCATCCTGTTTCTGGAAGGCCTGCCTAACCTGCAAGACCTGGGCAAAATCCTGATCGGTGAACACACCAAGGAAATGCTCGAATGCGACCTGAAAATCGAACGCAAGGGCCACGCTGATCTGAAAGCCGCCATTGCTCACTGCGAAAGCGTTGGCGATTTCGGTAGCCGTGAAATGCTCGAAGATATCCTTGAATCCGAAGAAGAGCACATCGACTGGCTGGAAACCCAGCTGGGCCTGATCGACAAGGTGGGTATCGAAAACTACCTGCAGTCGCAGATGGGCGAAGAAGACTGATCTTCAGATCCCGGATACGAAAAAGCCCCGCTTCTCGTCAGAGAGCGGGGCTTTTTCATGTCGGCTTGCCAGCAAGGTGCGGCAAGCCGAAGCGGCCGATGTCAGGCCGAAGCCTTGCTGACAGCGTCCTTGATCAGGGTCTGCAGCTCACCTTTTTCGTACATCTCGGTGATGATGTCGCTGCCGCCGACCAGCTCACCGGCCACCCACAGTTGCGGGAACGTTGGCCAGTTGGCGTATTTCGGCAGGTTGGCGCGAATTTCCGGGTTCTGCAGGATGTCGACGTAAGCGAACTTCTCGCCACAGGCCATCAGCGCCTGGGAAGCTTTGGCCGAAAAGCCGCACTGCGGGGCGTTCGGCGCGCCTTTCATGTAAATCAGAACAGTGTTTTTGGCAATCTGGTCTTTGATCGTTTCAATGATATCCACGGAGCACCTCGGCTGAACTTTACGACTGTACAAGTCGACACGGTGGCGCATTGTAACGGATTACCTAGCGTAACGCTCGGTCTTGGCTTTAGTTCTCCACGAAAGTATTACGCCCGTCATGCCGCAGCCACGGTCACGGGCACGCCGTTGAGCGCAGCGTTTCCGGAAACCGCGTCCAGCTGCCGTTCGTCGGTCAGGTCGTTGGCACTCTCACCGGGCTGCTCGCGCGCGATGTCCATGTGTACGCCGGGCCGGCCATGACCCCAGCCGTGAGGCAGGCTGACGACGCCGCGCATCATGTCCGGGCTGCCCAGCACTTCCACTTCGATCACACCCACCCGCGAACTCACCCGCACCCGCTGACCGTCCGCCAGGCCGCGACTGGCCAGATCGTCCGGGTTCATCAGCAACTGGTGGCGTGGCTTGCCCTTCACCAGCCGGTGATAGTTATGCATCCAGGAGTTGTTGCTGCGCACATGCCGCCGTCCGATCAACAGCAACTCGTCCCCCTGCGCAACCGGCAAGGTGGCGAAGCGCACCAGATCGGCAAGGATCACTTCCGGCGCCGCCTGAACACGGCCGTTGGCGGTTCTCAGGCGGGTCGTCAGATTGGGTTTGAGCGCTCCGAGGTCAATGCCATGGGGGTAATCGCGCAGGGTTTCCAGCGACAGCTTGTAAGGTGACGCATCGCCATATAGCCCGGCACGCAGGCCTCTATCGACCATCTGCGCGGGTGGCAACGTCGGTTTCAGTTCACGTTCGGCGCGGGCGGCAAACGCCTGGGCCAAGCCGACAAAAATCTCCCAGTCGTGCAGCGCGCCTTCCGGCTTGGCCAGGATCGCCCGGTTGAAACGGCTGACATTGCGCACCGCAAACATGTTGAAGGTGGTGTCGTAGTGATCGTTTTCCAGCGCCGAGGTGGATGGCAGGATCAGGTCCGCGTGGCGCGTGGTTTCGTTGATGTACAGGTCGATGCTGAGCATGAACTCCAGGCCGTCGAGCCCTTCGTCCAGCCGCCGGCCATTGGGGGTCGACAGCACCGGGTTGCCGGCCACGGTGACCAGCGCCCTCACCTGCCCTTCACCGGGCGTGAGCATTTCTTCGGCCAGCGCCGACACCGGCAGCTCGCCGCCGTACTCCGGCAGGCCCGATACGCGGCTTTGCCAGCGGTTGAAACCACCACCGGAAGTGGACGCCACCAGGTCCAGCGCCGGTTCGGTACACAGCGCCCCGCCGACCCGATCGAGGTTGCCGGTGACCAGATTGATCAGCTGCACCAGCCAGTGACACAGCGTGCCGAATGCCTGGGTGGAAATGCCCATGCGGCCGTAGCAGACCGCGCTGGGTGCGGCCGCAAAATCCCGCGCCAGCTGGCGGATCTGTTCGGCCGGCACGCCACAGCGCGGGCTCATCGCCTCGGCATCCATCGGTCCGATGGCCGCGCGGACTTCTTCCAGCCCGTCCACAGGCAAGTGGCTGTCACGGGTCAGCCCTTCTGCGAACAGGGTATGCAGCAGGCCGATCAGCAGCGCAGCATCACCTCCGGGGCGGATGAACAGGTGTTGATCGGCAATCGCCGCCGTTTCACTGCGGCGCGGATCGACCACCACCACTTTGCCGCCGCGGCCCTGAATCGCCTTCAAGCGCTTCTCGACATCGGGCACGGTCATGATGCTGCCGTTGGACGCCAGCGGGTTACCGCCCAGAATCAGCATGAAATCGGTGTGATCGATGTCGGCGATCGGCAGCAGCAGGCCATGGCCATACATCAGGTAACTGGTTAGATGGTGCGGCAGTTGATCCACCGAAGTCGCGGAAAAGCGGTTGCGGGTTTTCAACAGGCCAAGGAAATAGTTGCTGTGGGTCATCAGCCCATAGTTGTGCACGCTGGGGTTGCCCTGATACACCGCCACCGCGTTCTGCCCGTGGCGCTGCTGGATGTCCAGCAAGCGTTCGGCAACAAGGTCGAAAGCGGCCTGCCACTCGATGGGCTGCCATTGGTCACCGATGCGCTGCATGGGCTGGCGAAGCCGGTCGGGGTCGTTCTGGATGTCCTGCAACGCCACCGCCTTGGGGCAAATGTGCCCACGGCTGAACGTGTCCTGTGCATCGCCCTTGATCGAGCTGATCCGCACGCTGGCGTCGTCTTCGACAGTGGTTTCGATGGTCAGGCCGCAGATGGCCTCACACAGGTGACAGGCACGGTGGTGGAGAGTCTTGGTCATCGCCAGTCTCATGTTTTTGTAGGGCGATCCGGGTGATCGCGGAAACAAAACTATGGGGCTTGTCGCCCGACTGCGCCAGAGACGTCAATTCGGTGAATCGTGCAGCATCAGGGTAGCCGATGACTCACCCTGATGTGGCAGAAAAGAGGGATGAAACTCAGGAGGCGGAACCGCCAATGGGGGTGACGACCTTGCGCTGCATTTGCAGCTCGGACACGGTCTCGACCTGTTCCTGGGAAACCTGCACGCCGGTCAGTTCACCGATCAGACGCCAGTGATCATCCAGCCCGGCACTGATGGTCGCCATGCGGTCGATCATGCGACGGCCTGCCGAACGCGTCACTTCGTCTTCGCTGCGCATCAGTTCAAACGACATTGATGTCATGGAAGCGGTGAGGTGCGTCAGGGTGCGGGCGGTGAGCCCGAGCAATTCCGTCAGTTGTTTCTCTTTTGAATCCATTCCCCACCCCTCTCTGGAGTACATAAGCGGTCTTTATAACCCACACTGCCGGTTTAGGAAACGTCCTGGTCTCCACGGCGTGAAGCGCGTCGCAGAAGGCCTGCGGCGGTTTTAACTATTACAGATTCGGCAGTAATCGCCAGTTTATCGGCACGCAACCGAAAACCTTGAAAGGTAAAGGTGGCTAAGTGCCTGCCGATGGAAGCAACTGTAGCACTTCGTTACATGAAAAGCGTCCTGCAAGCGCCCATTTCCGGCGACCGAACGTCTGACAGGCAATTTCCCGCACGGCGGGCCTTGGCACGAGGCGACATTTTCTTATACCCTCGCGCCTTCCCTATTCGTCGCCCCGTGCGGCTTTTGCCGCAGGTCTCGCCCGTTTTCCCGATAAAACCCGGCTTTGAGGATCTGCGGTCTGTTGCAGACAAGGTAGTTAATGATGAACACCAGGCACTTTCTCTCGATGATGGATTACACGCCAGATGAGCTGGGCGCCGTAATCCGACGCGGCATTGAGCTGAAGGACCTGCGAAATCGAGGTGTGCTGTTCGAGCCGCTGCGAGGCCGCGTGCTGGCGATGATCTTCGAGAAATCTTCGACTCGTACCCGGGTTTCCTTCGAAGCCGGCATGATTCAGCTCGGCGGTCAGGCCATTTTTCTCTCGCCCCGGGACACCCAATTGGGTCGCGGCGAGCCGATCGCCGACGGCGCACGGGTCATGTCACGCATGGTCGATGCGGTGATGATTCGCACCTTCGCCCACGGCAACCTCACCGAGTTCGCCGCGCACTCCCGCGTGCCGGTGATCAACGGCCTGTCCGACGACCTGCACCCCTGCCAGTTGCTCGCTGACATGCAGACGTTCCTCGAACACCGCGGTTCGATCCAGGGCAAGACCGTGGCCTGGATCGGCGACGGCAACAACATGTGCAACAGCTATATAGAAGCGGCGATCCAGTTCGACTTCAAACTGCGCGTGGCCTGCCCTGAAGGTTACGAACCCAATCCGCGTTTCATGGCCCTGGCCGGCGACCGTGTGACCGTGACCCGTGACCCGCGCGAAGCGGTCAAGGGCGCGCATCTGGTCAGCACCGACGTCTGGACCTCCATGGGTCAGGAAGAAGAGGCCGCCAAGCGCCTGGCGCTGTTCAAGCCGTTCCAGGTCAACCGTGCCCTGCTCGACCTCGCGGCCGACGACGTGTTGTTCATGCATTGCCTGCCGGCCCATCGTGGTGAAGAGATCAGCGAAGACCTGCTCGACGACCCGCGTTCGGTCGCCTGGGATCAGGCCGAGAACCGCCTGCATGCGCAGAAGGCCTTGCTGGAATTCCTCGTCGCTCCGGCCTATCGCCCCGCGTGAGTGCGCCCATGCTGCTGAAACTGCGTGACCTCGCCTGCGGCTATCAGGAGCAGCGTGTGGTGCAGAACCTCGATCTGCATCTCAACGCCGGTGACATCGGTTGCCTGTTGGGTTCATCCGGTTGCGGCAAGACCACCACGCTACGCGCCATCGCCGGTTTCGAGCCGGTGCATGCCGGGGAAATCGTGCTGGCCGGTGAAGTCATTTCCAGGGCCGGTTTTACTCTGGCTCCGGAGAAGCGTCGGATCGGCATGGTGTTCCAGGACTACGCGCTGTTTCCGCACCTGACCGTGGCCGAGAACATCGCCTTCGGCATCCGCAACCACCCGCGTCTGCAACAGGTGGTCGACGAGATGCTGGAACTGGTCAACCTCGGCGCGCTGGGCAAGCGCCACCCCCATGAATTGTCCGGCGGCCAGCAGCAGCGTGTGGCGCTGGCCCGTGCGCTGGCACCCGAGCCGCAATTGCTGCTGCTCGACGAACCGTTTTCCAACCTGGACGGCGAACTGCGCCGTCGCCTCAGCCATGAGGTACGCGACATTCTCAAGGCCCGTGGCACCAGCGCGATTCTGGTGACGCACGACCAGGAAGAAGCCTTCGCCGTCAGCGACCACGTCGGCGTGTTCAAGGAAGGCCGGCTGGAACAGTGGGATACCCCCTACAACCTGTATCACGAACCGGCCACGCCTTACGTCGCCAGTTTTGTCGGCCAGGGTTACTTCATTCGCGGGCAACTGGTCGACAGCGAATCGGTGCAAACCGAACTGGGCCTGCTGCGTGGCAACCGCGCCTATGCGGGAAGTCCAGGCGCGCCGATGGACGTGCTGCTGCGTCCGGACGACGTTGTCTACGCGCCGGACAGCCGCTTGAAAGCCAAAGTCGCCAGCAAGACCTTTCAGGGCGCAGCGACCCTGTACCGCCTGCAATTGCCGACCGGCACGCAACTGGAAGCGCTGTTTCCCAGCCATGTCGACCTGCGCGCTGGCGACGAAACCGGGATTCGCGTTGCCGCTGAACATCTGGTGCTGTTCCCCGCCGTGGGCAGCGTGCCGGTGCATCAGGACATTTGACACTGCCCTTTTGTAGGAGCTGGCTTGTCCTGCGACCGGCTGCGCAGCAGTCGTAAATTCTGTGCATGGGGTGTATCAGACAGACCGCGTGCGCAGGTTTTACGACGACTTCGGTCGGACGCGACCCCGGCGCGCTCGCAGGACAAGCCAGCTCCTACAAGGGGCAGCCGGACGTTCACCACTACCCCAACGACAATGTTCCACTCGCCACCAGCGTGGCATACCCGCCGATCTTCACCCGGTCGCCTTCCAGGCGGCAGAACAATTCCCCACCCCGCGCCGAGCATTGAAACGCCGTCAGGCTGAACTTGTTCAGGCGGGCCGACCAGTACGGAATCAGGCTGCAATGGGTCGCGCCGGTCACCGGGTCTTCCGGGATGCCATGGCTCGGCGCGAAGTAGCGCGAGACAAAGTCATGCCGTTCGCCATCCCCCTTGGCCGTGATGATCACGCCCGGCCATGGCAGGCGAGCAATGGCCGCCATGTCCGGCTTGCAGTCGCGCACGGCCTGCTCCGACTCCAGCACCACCAGCAGCGCGGCAGCACCCAGCACGTCGACCACCTCGACACCCAGTGCCCGCTCGATATCGACCGTGACCCCCACCTCGCTCGGCGGCATGGCCGGGAAATCCAGCAACAGGCGACCGTTTTCACGGGTGACGCTCAACGGCCCGGACTTGCCGATGAAATCGATGACCGCCGCCGTTTCACCGTACTGTTCAAACAGCACATGGGCGGTGGCCAGCGTGGCGTGACCGCATAACGGCACTTCCGTGGTCGGCGTGAACCAGCGGATATGCCAGCCCTGCGCCTCACGCACGACGAACGCTGTCTCCGACAGGTTGTGTTCGGCGGCAATATGCTGCATCAGCTCATCTGCGAGCCAGGCATCCAGGCGATAGACCATCGCGGGGTTGCCCGCGAACGGCTGATCGGTGAAAGCATCGACCTGATGAAATTCAAGCTGCATGGAAGGCATCCCCAGTGATTTGAAGTACGCAGCGCCCGACCCTGGTCGCTGCTTTGGTCACAACGTCAATGATCCGGACCGGCCAGAGGACGCGTCCCGATCATTCACGGCCAATCTGTGCAAATGTCGCGTTGGTGTGTTGTGCGAGCACGGCGGCCGACAGCTCGACCTCCAGCCCGCGTCGTCCGGCGCTGACAAAAATCGTGGCAAAGGGTTGAGCGGTTTCGTCGATAAAGGTTCGCAATCTTTTCTTCTGCCCCAGCGGACTGATGCCGCCCAGCAGATAGCCAGTGGCACGTTGCGCGGCGGCCGGGTCGGCCATTTCGGCTTTTTTCGCGCCGGCAGCATGGGCCAGCGCCTTGAGGTCCAGCGACCCCACCACCGGGACCACCGCGACCAGCAACTCGCCTTTTTCAGTGCTGGCCAGCAGGGTCTTGAACACCTGAGCGGGTTGCAGGTTGAGTTTCTCTGCGGCTTCCAGACCATAGGAAGCGGCCTTGGGATCATGTTCGTAGCTATGAATACGGTGTTCGGCGCGAACTTTTTTCAGTAAATCCAGTGCGGGGGTCATGCAGGGCTCCAGACGACCAGAATGCTTCTTGTTGGCTGCCACTACTTTAGGCCATCTGCTCTTGAAACGCCTCAGTCTGGCCCGCGACCCGGCGGGAAAATCGGCGTGGTGACAGGCCTGCCGTCACCGTTCGCTTTCGACCTTTGACATCGTTCGTTTGCGTCTATATTTTTTCGAATACGAATATCAGGCGCGAGACTTCGATGTCATCGAGTGACGCACGCCCTTTCGCACGTAAACTGATGGCAGCTCTCCCGGATACCGGCTTTATTACCAGGCAACCGACATGACCGACACCGAAAACAAGAATTACATCATCGCCCTCGATCAAGGTACCACCAGCTCCCGCGCGATCATTTTCGACCGCGATGCCAATGTGGTGAGCACTGCCCAGAGCGAATTCGTTCAGCATTACCCGCAGCCTGGCTGGGTCGAACACGACCCGATGGAAATTTTCGCCACCCAGACGGCCTGCATGACCAAGGTGCTGGCCCAGGCCAACCTGCACCACAACCAGATCGCCGCCATCGGCATCACCAACCAGCGCGAAACCACGGTGGTCTGGGAAAAGGACAGTGGCCGGCCGATCTACAACGCCGTGGTCTGGCAATGCCGGCGCAGCACGGAAATCTGCCAGCAGCTCAAGCGTGACGGCCTTGAGGATTACATCAAGGAAACCACCGGGCTGGTCATCGACCCGTACTTTTCCGGCAGCAAGCTGAAGTGGATTCTCGACCATGTCGAAGGCAGCCGCGAACGCGCCCGGCGCGGCGAACTGCTGTTCGGCACCGTCGACAGCTGGCTGATCTGGAAATTCACCGGCGGCAAGGTCCACGTCACCGACTACACCAACGCCTCGCGCACCATGATGTTCAACATCCACACCCTGGAGTGGGACCAGCGCATGCTGGACGTGCTCGATGTACCACGGGAAATGCTGCCCGAGGTCAAGTCGTCCTCCGAAGTCTACGGCCACAGCAAGAGCGGCATTGCCATTGCCGGGATCGCCGGCGACCAGCAATCGGCACTGTTCGGCCAGATGTGCGTCGAGCCCGGTCAGGCCAAGAACACCTACGGCACCGGCTGCTTCCTGTTGATGAACACCGGCAAAAAAGCGGTGAAGTCCAATCACGGCCTGCTCACCACCATCGGTTGTGGTCCGCGCGGCGAAGTGGCCTACGCGCTGGAAGGTGCGGTGTTCAACGGCGGCTCCACCGTGCAGTGGCTGCGTGACGAGCTGAAAATCGTCAACGACTCGATGGACACCGAATACTTCGCCACCAAGGTCAAGAACAGCAACGGCGTCTATCTGGTGCCGGCCTTCACCGGCCTCGGCGCGCCCTACTGGGACCCTTACGCTCGCGGCGCGCTGTTCGGTCTGACCCGCGGGGTCAAGGTCGATCACATCATTCGTGCCGCGCTGGAATCCATCGCCTATCAGACCCGCGACGTGCTCGACGCCATGCAGCAGGATGCCGGCGAACCGCTCAAGGCGCTGCGTGTAGACGGCGGTGCGGTGGCCAACAACTTCCTCATGCAGTTCCAGGCCGACATTCTCGGCACTCAGGTCGAACGCCCGAAAATGCGCGAAACCACGGCGTTGGGCGCGGCCTATCTGGCGGGACTGGCCATCGGTTTCTGGAGCGGCCTGGACGAGTTGAAGGACAAGGCTGTGATCGAACGCAAGTTCGAGCCTCAGTGCGATAACGTAGAGAAAGAAAAACTCTACGCCGGCTGGCGCAAGGCCGTCGAACGCACCCGTGACTGGGAGCCGCACGAAACCACCGAATAACCCCGCCCCCTGTAGGAGTGAGCTTGCTCGCGATAGCGATTTGTCTGTGACAGATTTAGCTGACAGAACGCATCGCGAGCAAGCTCACTCCTACAGGACCTCATGTGGCTTCAGGTTCTTTTTCCGGCTGACAGGTAATGGCTGCCTGCGGCATCATGGGCGCCCTTGCCCGAAGGAAAAAAAATGAATCTGCCACCCCGTCAACAGCAGATCCTCGAGCTGGTCCGTGAGCGCGGCTATGTCAGCATCGAGGAAATGGCGCAATTGTTCGTCGTGACCCCGCAAACCATCCGGCGCGATATCAACCAGCTGGCGGAGATGAACCTGTTGCGCCGCTACCACGGTGGTGCCGCCTACGACTCCAGTATCGAAAACACCGCGTACGCCATGCGTGCCGATCAGATGCGCGACGAGAAACAGCGCATTGCCGAGGCGATTGCCGCGCAGATTCCCGATCACGCGTCGCTGTTCATCAACATCGGTACCACCACCGAATCCATCGCCCGCGCCCTGCTCAATCACAGCCATCTGAAAATCATCACCAACAACCTGCATGTGGCTTCGATCCTCAGCGGCAAGGATGATTTCGAAGTGCTGCTGGCGGGTGGCAACGTGCGCCGCGACGGCGGCGTGGTCGGCCAGGCCAGCGTCGATTTCATCACCCAGTTCAAGGTCGATTTCGCCCTGGTCGGGATCAGCGGCATCGACGAAGACGGCAGCCTGCTGGACTTCGATTATCAGGAAGTGCGGGTGTCCCAGGCGATCATCGCCAACGCCCGGCAGGTCATTCTTGCCGCCGACTCCAGCAAGTTCGGCCGCAACGCCATGGTGCGCCTGGGGCCGATCACCCTGATCGATTGCCTGGTCACCGATCAGGCACCGGTCCCGGCGCTGGCGCAATTGTTGGCGCAGAACAAGATTCGTCTGGAAATCGTCTGATCCCCGCTTTTGCTGATATCGCCTGACGCCGCCGCTCGCACGTCAGGTAGAGAATGGTGGGAGGGAGCTCTGCTCGCGATAGCGTCAGGTCAGACACCCAGGGTGACCTAATTATCGCCATCGCGAGCAGAGCTCCCTCCCACAGGCCATGCCCCCTGACGGATTCACAATACCGACACCTCGCTGCACCTCCGATGTTCGCTTTTGTTCCTTTCCTTTCTCTCTGATCAGTATTTTCAATCGATACCGAGTGGTCGCCCCTGTCTTATTGCGTTACTATTTTCGGAAATGAACACAAATGTTCGAATTCGCCTCAAGCGAACCTGATCGAATCCAGACAGGAGGCCCCGATGGCCCAGAGCGCTTTGACTACTCCACCCCTTTCCGAGGTTTACGACATTGCCGTCATCGGCGGTGGCATCAACGGTGTCGGGATTGCGGCGGATGCGTCAGGACGCGGTCTGTCGGTGTTCCTTTGCGAAAAGGACGACCTTGCCAGCCACACCTCGTCGGCCAGCAGCAAGCTGATCCACGGTGGTCTGCGCTATCTCGAACATTACGAATTCCGCCTGGTGCGTGAGGCGCTGGCCGAGCGTGAAGTGCTGCTGGAAAAAGCGCCGCACATCGTCAAACCGATGCGTTTCGTGCTGCCCCATCGCCCGCACCTGCGTCCGGCCTGGATGATTCGTGCCGGCCTGTTCCTCTATGACCATCTGGGCAAGCGGGAAAAACTGCCGGGCTCGAAGAACCTGCGCTTTGGCGCCAACAGTCCCCTGAATGCCAGCATCACCCGCGGTTTCGAATACTCCGACTGCTGGGTCGACGATGCCCGTCTGGTGGTGCTCAATGCCATGGCTGCCCGTGAAAACGGCGCCCATCTGCACACCCGCACCCGCTGCCTGAGCGCCCGCCGCAGCGGCGGCCAGTGGCACCTGAACATGGAGCGCGCCGACGGCAGCCTGTTTTCCATTCACGCCAAGGCTCTGGTCAACGCTGCCGGACCGTGGGTCGCCAAATTCATTCGTGAAGACCTGAAACTGGAGTCGCAGTACGGCATTCGCCTGATCCAGGGTAGCCATCTGATCGTGCCGAAGCTGTATGAAGGCGAGAACGCGTTCATCCTGCAGAACGAAGATCAGCGCATCGTGTTCGCCATCCCGTATCTGGAACGCTTCACCATCATCGGCACGACCGACCGCGAGTACACCGGCGATCCGGCGAAGGTGGCGATCACCGAAGGCGAAACCGATTACCTGCTGAAGATCGTCAACGAACACTTCAAAAAGCAGCTCAGCCGCGACGACATCATTCGCACCTATTCCGGGGTGCGTCCGCTGTGCAACGACGAGTCGGACAACCCGTCGGCGATCACCCGCGATTACACCCTGTCGTTGTCCGGCAATAGCGGCGAAGCGCCGATCCTCTCGGTGTTCGGCGGCAAGCTGACCACCTACCGCAAGCTGGCCGAGTCGGCCATGCAGCAACTGGCGCCGTTCTTCCCGAAAATGACCGCCAGCTGGACTGCCAGGACCCACTTGCCGGGTGGTGAAAACATGACCACGCCGGCAGCCCTGGCGACAGAACTGCAACAACGCCACAGCTGGCTGCCGACGGAGATCGCCAAGCGCTGGGCCATCACCTACGGGTCGCGCAGCTGGCGCATCGTCGACGGCATGCAGGGTCTGGCCGACATGGGCGAGCATCTGGGCGGCGGCCTGTACAGCCGCGAAGTGGATTATCTGTGCAACGAGGAATGGGCCATCGGCGCGGACGACATTCTCTGGCGCCGGACCAAGCTGGGCCTGTTTACGACGGCAGAAGAACAGCAGAACGTGCAGGCGTATCTCGACAAACGGGGGCTGCAGAAAAGCGCTATAGAAGCGGCATGAGTCCGAATAGATATTTTCCTGACGCCGCCACTCGCGCGCCGAACGGATGATTTTGTGGGAGGGAGCCCTGCTCGCGAAAGCGCTGGATCAGTCGATGCTGTAGCGTCTGACGTGACGTCTTCGCGAGCAGGGCTCCCTCCCACAGGTTTGTAGTGTCCGACACAATTCGGCACGGCATGCCAAAGCAATGCCCTGCCCCCGCCCATTCGGATTTCCGAACACCTCTCCCCGCCCCATTCGGCATCCCGGACGACAGATCCCGGCAAAAAGCCGCCACACCAAAAAATACCCTTTAAATTCAGCATCTTAGATCCTGTCACGTGCTTGGCATGAGTCATGCTCTACACTCAAGCACGATTGCTCCGATGTAGCGTGCCGCCTGATTGGGCCGCCGTTGAAGCGTTCTGAAACGATAGGGCCGTCCAACACCGGACCCATAAGAAAAACAAAGTCGAGGATTAACAGATGCGCATCGTTCCCCACATCCTGGGTGCAGCCATTGCTGCCACTTTGATCAGCACCCCGGTTTTCGCCGCCGAGCTGACTGGAACCCTGAAGAAGATCAGCGATTCCAACACCATCACCCTCGGTCACCGCGACTCGTCGATTCCGTTCTCCTACATCGCTGATGCCTCCGGCAAACCGGTCGGCTACTCCCACGATATCCAGCTGGCCATCGTCGAAGCGATCAAGAAAGACCTGAACAAGCCTGATCTGAACGTCAAGTACAACCTGGTCACCTCGCAAACCCGTATCCCGCTGGTTCAGAACGGCACCGTCGACGTTGAATGTGGTTCGACCACCAACAACGCCGAGCGCGCGCAGCAAGTCGACTTCTCCGTCGGCATCTTCGAAATCGGTACCCGTCTGCTGACCAAGGTCGGCTCGCCCTACAACGATTTCGACGACCTCAAAGGCAAGAACGTGGTGACCACCGCCGGTACGACTTCCGAGCGTCTGATCAAGGCCATGAACGCCGACAAGCAGATGGGCATGAACGTCATCTCCGCCAAGGACCACGGCGAATCCTTCCAGATGCTGGAATCGGGCCGTGCCGTTGCCTTCATGATGGACGACGCGCTGCTGGCAGGCGAAATGGCCAAGGCCAAGAAGCCGACCGACTGGCACGTGACCGGCACCGCGCAATCCTATGAAATCTACGGCTGTATGGTTCGCAAGGACGACCCTGCATTCAAGAAAGCCGTGGACGACGCGATCGTCGGCCTCTACAAGTCGGGCGAGATCAACAAGATCTACGACAAGTGGTTCACCCAGCCGATTCCTCCAAAAGGCCTGAACCTGAGCTTCCCGATGAGCGACGAGCTCAAGAAGCTGATCGAAAACCCGAACGACAAGCCAGCGCCAGAGAAGAAGGCGTAAGCCTCTTTTCCTCAAGCTTCACCTGTAGAGCCTGACTCCCGGAGAGGTCCATGTACCTCTCCGGAAGCCGCTGCAAAGCGGTGTGCGTGCATAACGATCGATCAGAGGGGAGACCCTGATGAATTACAACTGGGACTGGGGCGTCTTCTTCAAGTCCACCGGCGTTGGCAGCGAAACCTATCTGGACTGGTACGTGTCCGGACTGGGCTGGACCATCGGCATCTCTATCGTCGCCTGGATCATCGCCTTGATCCTCGGCTCGGTACTCGGGGTCATGCGTACGGTGCCAAACCGTGTGGTATCGACCATCGCCACGGTCTACGTGGAAATCTTCCGTAACGTGCCACTGCTGGTGCAGCTGTTCATCTGGTACTTCCTGGTACCCGATCTGCTGCCGGAAAACCTGCAGGAGTGGTACAAGCAGGACCTCAACCCGACCACCTCGGCATTCCTGAGCGTTGTCGTGTGTCTGGGTCTGTTCACCGCCGCACGGGTGTGCGAGCAGGTGCGCACCGGTATCCAGGCGTTGCCGCGCGGCCAGGAATCCGCCGCCCGCGCCATGGGTTTCAAACTGCCGCAGATCTACTGGAACGTGCTGCTGCCGCAGGCTTACCGGATCATCATTCCGCCGCTTACTTCCGAATTCCTCAACGTGTTCAAGAACTCCTCCGTGGCCTCGCTGATCGGCCTGATGGAGCTGCTGGCGCAAACCAAGCAGACCGCCGAGTTCTCCGCGAACCTGTTTGAAGCGTTCACCCTTGCCACCCTGATCTACTTCACCCTGAACATGAGCCTGATGTTGCTGATGCGCCTGATCGAGAAGAAAGTCGCGGTGCCAGGCCTGATCTCCGTGGGAGGTAAATGATGGACTTCTCTGGAATCGTCCCGGCCATTCCCGGTCTGTGGAACGGCATGGTCATGACCCTGCAGCTGATGGTCATGGGCGTGGTCGGCGGTATCGTTCTCGGCACTCTGCTGGCACTGATGCGGCTGTCGCACAACAAGCTGATGTCGAACCTCGCCGGTGCTTACGTCAACTATTTCCGTTCGATCCCGCTGCTGCTGGTGATCACCTGGTTCTATCTGGCGGTGCCGTTCGTGCTGCGCTGGATCACCGGTGAAGACACCCCGGTCGGTGCGTTCACCTCCTGCGTCGTGGCGTTCATGATGTTCGAGGCGGCGTACTTCTGCGAAATCGTCCGCGCCGGTGTGCAGTCGATTTCCCGTGGCCAGATGGGCGCCGCCCAGGCCCTGGGCATGACCTACAGCCAGATGATGCGCCTGATCATCCTGCCCCAGGCGTTCCGCAAGATGACCCCGCTGCTGCTGCAGCAGAGCATCATCCTGTTCCAGGACACCTCGCTGGTGTACACGGTCGGTCTGGTCGACTTCCTCAACTCTGCCCGTGCCAGCGGCGACATCATTGGCCGCTCCAATGAATTCCTGATCATCGCGGGTCTTGTGTATTTCATCATCAGCTTCACCGCCTCGCGTCTGGTCAAGCTCATGCAAAAAAGGTTAGCCGTATGATTTCCATCAAAAATATCAACAAGTGGTATGGGGACTTTCAGGTACTGACCGATTGCAGCACCGAGGTCAAGAAAGGTGAAGTGATCGTGGTCTGTGGCCCGTCGGGCTCCGGCAAATCGACCCTGATCAAGTGCGTCAACGCGCTGGAACCGTTCCAGAAAGGCGACATCGTCGTCGACGGCACCTCGATCGCCGATCCGAAAACCAATCTGCCGAAACTGCGTTCGCGGGTCGGCATGGTGTTCCAGCATTTCGAACTCTTCCCGCACCTGAGCATCACCGAAAACCTGACCATCGCGCAGATCAAGGTGCTCGGCCGCAGCAAGGAAGAAGCCACCAAGAAAGGCCTGGCGTTGCTTGAGCGTGTCGGTCTGTCGGCCCATGCCCACAAGCATCCCGGCCAACTGTCCGGCGGCCAGCAACAGCGCGTGGCGATTGCCCGTGCGCTGGCGATGGACCCGGTGGTGATGCTGTTCGACGAACCGACTTCGGCGCTCGACCCGGAAATGGTCAACGAAGTGCTCGACGTGATGGTGCAACTGGCCCACGAAGGCATGACCATGATGTGCGTGACCCACGAAATGGGCTTCGCCCGCAAGGTCGCTGACCGGGTGATCTTCATGGACAAGGGCCAGATCATCGAAGACTGCGCCAAGGAAGAGTTCTTCGGCGACATCAACGCCCGTTCCGAGCGTGCTCAGCACTTCCTGAACAAGATCCTGCAGCACTAAGCAAGAAAGTATTCGCCCCACAAGGGCAGAAAAACGATCGGTCGTCCGTGTTCACTATCCATGACACGGGCGGCTGGTCGGTCCAGGACGACTGTGATGAAATGCGACCCCCCTCTTACCGCGCCACCATCACTTGCCGTGAAACCCCGTCTCATCCGCCAACTGTTTCTGCCGCCGCTGATCATCCTGCTGATGGTTGCGCTGGGCTACGTCACCTATCTGTACAGCGAAAAGAACGGCATCAAGGCGCTGGGTGAAAATGGCGAGCGTCAGCTTGAACTGCACGCGCGCACCGTCGAAAGCGAAATCGCCAAATACAACTACCTGCCCAGCGTGCTGGAGCTGGAGTCCAACGTTTCCGACCTGCTCAACGATCCGTCGCCTGAATTGCGGGTCAAGGTCAATGATTATCTGGAAGGTCTGAACCGCCGCAGCCGCAGTCGCGCTATCTATGTGCTCGACACCACCGGTCGCGTGCTGGCCACCAGTAACTGGCGCGATGCCGACAGTTATCTGGGCGAAGACCTGTCCTTCCGCGCCTACTATCAGGACGCCATTCGCGGCCTGCCCGGGCGCTTCTACGGCATTGGCAGCACCACCGGCGAGCCCGGTTATTACCTGGCCCACGGCCTGGAAGAGAAAGGCAAGATCATCGGCGTGGCGGTGATCAAGGTGCGTCTGGAAGCGCTGGAAGAGCGCTGGCAACGGGCGCGTCTGGAAGCCTTCGTCAGCGACGAGAACGGCATCATCATCCTGTCCAGCGACCCGGCACGCCGGCTCAAGTCGGTACGCCCGCTGAATCAGGAAACCAAGGATCGCCTCGCCCGCAGCCTGCAATATTACTGGTGGCCGCTCAATGAGCTGGTGCCGCTGGAGCGCGAGTCGATTGCCGACGGCGTGGAGAAACTGACCTTCCCCGCCAACAGCAGCGTCGATCACGAACATACGGTGGTCAGCTATCTGGCCCAGACCCGCGATCTGGCCGACACACCCTGGCACCTGACTCTGCTGACGCCGCTGGAAGACCTGCGCCGCGAAGCCGCCAATCAGGGCATGCTGGTGGCGGTCGCCTGTGCCCTGGTGGCCTTTCTGCTGATTGCCTGGAACGAGCGGCGCAAGGTGATTTCCACCCGCCTCGCCGCCCGTGAAGCCCTGCAGGAAGCCAACAACGAACTGGAGCGACGGATCACCGAACGCACCGCCGATCTGCGCGCCAGCAACGAACGGCTCAAGGGGCAGATCCGCGAGCGGAGGCAAGCCGAGGAAACCCTGCGCAAGGCCCAGGACGAACTGGTCCAGGCCGGCAAACTGGCGGCTATCGGCCAGATGTCCACCAGCATCGCCCACGAACTCAATCAGCCGCTGGCGGCGTTGCGTACGCTGTCCGGCAACACCGTGCGTTTCATCGAACGCGGCGCGCTGGACACCGCCAGCACCAACCTGCGCACCATCAACGATCTGGTCGACCGCATGGGCCGCATCACCGCCAGCCTGCGTGCTTTCGCCCGTCGTGGCGATGACAAGGGTCAGGCATCGCTGGTCAAAGCGGTGGACGCCGCCTTGCAGGTGCTCGCCGGGCGTCTGGAAAACAGCGCGCTGGATCTGCATCAGCAGTTTGCCGACGTCGAACTGGCTATCGACCAGACCCGTCTGGAGCAGATTCTGGTCAACCTGATCGGCAACGCCCTCGACGCCATGCAGGCGCAGCCCTTGCCGGTGCTGTGGCTGCAGGGCGATGTGTTCGAAGGCCGTTACCGCCTGCGGGTGCGTGACAACGGCCACGGCATCGACGCCGAAGCGCGCAAACATCTGTTCGAACCGTTTTTCACCACCAAGCCTGGCGAACAGGGGCTCGGCCTGGGCCTGACCCTGTCGGCCAGCCTCGCGGCGGCGGCCGGTGGCAGCCTGAATGCCGAAGACCCGGTGGAAGGGGGCACGATGTTTGTGTTGATTTTGCCGTTGTTGGAAGGTGGAGAACCCAAAATATGAGCCCGAGGTTACACCTACCTCCCGTAGGAGTGAGCTTGCTCGCGATTAAATGCTTTCAGGCACCACCGATGTGTCTGGTCGACTGCAATCGCGAGCAAGCTCACTCCTACAATGGCATTGCGACAGGGGATGAAATTGAACACTGAATTGACCGTCCTTATCGTCGAAGACGATCCCCATGTGCTGCTCGGCTGCCAGCAGGCGCTGGCCCTTGAAGACATTCACAGCCAGGGCGTGGGCAGCGCCGAAGAGGCGTTGAATCTGGTGGGCGACAACTTCGCCGGGATCGTCATCAGCGACATTCGTCTGCCGGGCATCGACGGCCTGCAATTGCTGACTCGCCTGAAGGAACGCGACCGCAGCCTGCCGGTGGTGCTGATCACCGGCCACGGCGACGTGTCGATGGCGGTCGGCGCCATGCGTGACGGCGCCTACGACTTCATGGAAAAGCCCTTCTCGCCGGAACGTCTGGTGGAAGTCGCCCGCCGTGCGCTGGAGCAACGCGGGCTGGCCCGGGAAGTGACCTCGCTGCGTCGCCAACTGGCCGAGCGCGATTCGCTGGAAGGCAAGATCATCGGCCGTTCGCCGGCCATGCAGAATCTGCGCGCGCTGATCGCCAACGTCGCCGACACCTCGGCCAACGTGCTGATCGAAGGCGAGACCGGCACCGGCAAGGAACTGGTCGCACGTTGCCTGCATGATTTCAGTCGACGCCAGAGCCAGCAGTTCGTCGCGCTGAACTGCGGCGGCCTGCCAGAAAACCTGTTCGAAAGCGAAATCTTCGGCCACGAAGCCAATGCCTTCACCGGCGCCGGCAAACGCCGCATCGGCAAGATCGAGCACGCCCACAACGGCACGCTGTTCCTCGACGAAGTGGAAAGCATGCCGATCAATCTGCAGATCAAACTGCTGCGGGTGTTGCAGGAACGCACCCTGGAGCGCCTCGGCTCCAACCAGAGCGTGGCGGTGGATTGCCGGGTGATCGCGGCGACCAAGTCCGACCTCGATGAATTGAGCAAAGCCAGCCAGTTCCGCAGCGACCTGTATTACCGGCTGAACGTGGTAACCCTGGAACTGCCGCCGTTGCGCGAGCGTCGCGAAGACATCCTGCAGCTGTTCGAACATTTCCTGCAGCTGTCTTCTCTACGCTTCGACCGCGAGCCGCCGCAACTGGACCCACAGACCCTGTCGGCGCTGATGAGCCACGACTGGCCGGGTAACGTTCGCGAACTGCGCAACGTCGCCGAGCGTTATGCGCTGGGCCTGCCGGCATTCAAGAAGTCGGGCTCGTCGGTGAGCAGCCAGAGCCTCGGGTTTTCCGAAGCGGTGGAAGCGTTCGAACGCAACCTGCTCAGCGAGGCGTTGCAGCGCAGTGGCGGCAATCTCAGCCAGGCCAGCCAGGAACTGGGCATGGCCAAGACCACGTTGTTCGACAAGGTGAAAAAGTACGGGCTGGGCTGACCCTATCCGTAGCAGTCCGGCTTGCTGGCGGCAGCGATTCTGAATACGTCACCGCCGGCAAGCCGGACTGCTACAAACGGAAAGACGCCGTTCAGCACTCGTTCAAGCCGTTGGCCCACCCTTTGCAATCCCCCTGAAAGGCCCGCCCGGCCGGTGTTCATGGCCATGAACCCGGTGTCCGGGGCGGCATTTCATGGGTGAAGGCAACCTTGAACATTCTCGATCTCGATCACAGCCTCACGCAGCAGGCGCCGATCAGGGACCGGCTGCATGACGGCCGCGCGACCCGCCTGGATTTGCTGGCGCTCGGCCCGCAGTTGCGACTCTGGTCCACGGAAACCAACTACAAGCGTTTTGCCGTACAGCTGGATTACCGGGCCCGGCCACTGGGCAGCCGCCCGGAAATCTTTTTCGTCGGCTCCGGTGACTACCATCACCTGACCCCTGCCCTGCTCAGCGAGCTGCGCGAGCCGGTCACGCTGATCCACTTCGACAACCACCCCGACTGGGTGCATTTCGCACCAAGGCGCCACTGTGGTTCGTGGGTCAACCGGGCGCTGAAACTGCCTGCGGTCCGACGCGTCGTCACACTGGGGCCGTGCAGCGACGATCTGCAAAGCCCGCAGCTCAAGGGCGGCAACCTCGGTGCGTTGAAGCGCGGCGATCTGCAGTTGTTTCCATGGCGGCATCCGCCTTCACGGGTCTGGGGCAGGATCGGCGACGGGCCGGGCCATCGCCAGGTCGATGGCTATCTGCACTGGCACAACCTGGCCGAAGTCGACTGGGCGGTCTTTCTTGAACAATTGCTGGCCAGCCTGCCCACCAAGGCAGTGTGGATCACCATCGACAAGGACGTGCTGGCCAGCGAAGACGCAGCCACCAATTGGGACCAGGGCGGCATGCGCCTGAGTCATCTGCTCGAAGCGATCCGGGCGCTGGCCGCGCAAAAACGTGTGCTGGGCATTGATGTCTGCGGCGAATTCGCGCCCCCGGCGTTCAGCAATCCGCTCAAGCGCTGGGAGGCGAAATCCGATCAGCCACCCGCCGAGCGCTGGAGCGAAGCGGACCTTGCGCGCAACGCGCAGACCAACGCGGCCTTGATCGCACTGTTCGAGGAGCTGTTCCCATGACGCTGACGGTGGTGCTGCTGACGGCGTTGTCGATCCTGCTCGACGTGATCGGCCAACTGGCGTTCAAGCTCGGCCTGGATCGCCTCCCGGCACAGGAAGGCGGCTTTCGCCTGCGCAGTTTCTGGGTCCAGCTCGCGGGCGCTCCGCTGCTCTGGTTTGGCGTCGGCGCCTACGCGATCGAGTTCATCACCTGGCTGCTGGTGCTGTCGCTGGCGCCGTTGAGCTTGGTGTTTCCGGCCGCCAGCCTGAGTTACGTCGGCGTGGTGCTGGGTGGACGGCTGGTGCTCGGCGAGGCGGTCAGCCGTCGACGCTGGCTCGGCACATTGGTCGTGACCGCCGGCGTGATGCTGGTGTGCGTCACAGGCGCGTGAGGTGCAGATGACACAGATTCAATCCGTTCCAACAGGCATGGCCCCGGTCAGCCTGGACGACACCTTGGCGCTGAGCGTCGAGGTCAGTCACAGCATCCATCGAGTCAGCCGGACCGACTGGGCGACACTGGTCAGCGACCCGCTGGAAGGCTACGACTATTTCGCCGCCATCGAAGACGCCGGGCTGCCGGGCATCGAGCTGCGCTATTTCATCGTGCGCGATCAGCAACGTTTGATCGCGGTCGCACCGGCCTATCTGCACCGGCTCAAGCTGGAGCAGGTGCTCGACGGGCTGGCCGCACGGCTGCTGGGCCAACTGTCGGTGCCGATGCTGGCAGTGGGCTCGCCCGTCACCGAAACCTGCCCGATCGCCTGCGCGCCAGACTGGCTGGCCCGTACGGCGGACCTTGTGCCGCGGCTGATCGATGAAGTGCGGCGAGAGGCGCGGCTGTCACGCGCCTGGCTGTATCTGTTCAAGGATGTCGCTGAACAGCACGGAACGCTGCGTAGCGCCCTGACAAAGCAGGGATTCATACGTGTCGCCGGGATGCCGACAACGCATCTGCCACTGCCTTACGCCGATCTGCACGGCTATCTGGGCAGCCTCGGCCGGGTCACCCGCAAGGGCCTGAAACGCAAGCTGAACGCGCCGTCAGACCTGCGTATCGAGGCACGCCGACATCAGGTCGATGACGTGATCGAACGCATGCTGGCGCTGTACGCCGACACTGTGGCGCGCAGCGGCGAAGAGATCGAGCCGCTGACTGCGGACTATTTTCGCGCGGTGCTGGCCCGGCTTGGCGAGCGGGCCACTTGTTACCTGTTCTGGTCCGGCGACCGCCTGATCGGTTTCAACCTGTTGCTCGGCGATCACACGCGGCAGATCGACAAAGTGTTCGCGGCCGAAGGTATCGCCGCCCGCGAGCACAACCTCTATCACCGCACCTGGCTGACCCATGTGCAGCGTTGCATCGAGCACGGCATCCCGACGTTCGAGGCCAGCCAGGCGGCGTATGGCGAGAAGCTGCGGCTGGGCTGCCGGCTGTCGGGCAATGACCATTACGTCCGTCACCGCAACCCGTGGCTGACCCGGCTGATCGGCTGGCTGGTGCGTGGGGCCGGGCTGGATCGGTCGAACATCCTTGGCAGGGAGTCCACCCATGAGTGAGCAGACCTTGAATGAAAAACCGGCCTGGCGCTGGCTCGAAAGCCGCGCCGCCAGCGTTGGCCTGTGGGCCTTGTTGATCGGCTTTGAAAGCGCCGCGCAGTTGGCATTGAAAGTCGGCGGCGACGACCTGACGGCCCTGCCGTTCGGTCTCGGCTGGCTGCTGGCAGCACTCACCAATCTTGCCGTGCTGGGCGCGGTCGGGTGTTACATCGGCTCGTTCCTGAGCTGGATGCTGATCCTGCGCCGCAGCAGTCTGTCGCTGGCGTTTCCGCTGAGTTCGCTGGTGTTCGTGGTGGTGTTGCTGGGGTCGTGGTTGGGTCTGGGCGAACACATCAGCGCCCTGCACTGGCTGGGCGTATGGGTGATCATCGGCGGGATCGCGTTGTTGGCAGAGGGTGAATCCTGAGGTTGCCGCGATGCCTGGTATGGCGGGGTACCACGATCTCCCCGTAGCAGCATGGCTTGCCAGCGGTGGCGTTTTTGAAATCGCTGCCGCCGGCAAGCCGGACTGCTACGGGGGGATCGTCGTATTTGGGTCGGGCCGTGGCCGCCTGACTAGCGCTGGGTGTGATCCAGCAGAAAGCCCAGGCCGTGGGACACGGGGATTTCTTTCACGCCCATCGCCCGCTGTTGCTCGTGGATTTCCTTGTGGAAGGCTTTGACCTTGGTCCAGTGCATTTTCGGCCGGTAGTGGTGTTCGGCGTGGTAGCCGTTGTTCATCCAGATGACGTTGTACAGCTTGCTGTATGAACTCACGCCCCAGGCAATCGGCAGGTCGGGGTTGCCGCCCAGGTGCTCGTAATAGCCATTGAGCGACGACAGCGACTGCCCCAGGTACCAGAACGGCACCAGCAGCAGAACCGCGTGCCAATCGTAGAACGCCAGCGCCAGATAGGCCGCGACGGTCACATAGATTTCCACTTTGGCCCAGCGCGCGTCGTCCGGGTGTTTGCGCTTCATCTCTTCGTAGTAGCTCTTGGGCTCGTCACGAAAGGCGCTGAGAAACACGTAACGCCACAGCGCCTCGGGCTCGCCATTGTGCCCATAGCGGTAGATCGACAGCGGGTCGACGGTTTCGCCCTTGGCGTCGGGGCGGTCGGAGTTGCCGCGGTGGTGGCGATTGTGGATGTCGCGGTACATGGTCTGCGAGAAACCGATGGTCACCGACAGCAGCAGGTCGAACGCCCGGTTCATGCGCTTGTGGGTGAAGTACGGGTTGTGGATCTGGTTGTGCGAAATGCTGTTGATGCTCCACGACAGGCTGACCGCATACAACAGCGCCAGCGGCACGATGGCCCACCACGACAGGCTGTGAAAGGCCAGGACCAGCCACAGCACGAATGAAAAATGCGCCAGCGCCATGGCAATCGGGACGATGTCCCAGAGTGAGTAAGCGAGCCAGCGGTAAACGGGACGAGCCATGAAGAACTTCCTCGAATGCGATGAGTGCTTCGGCTCGTTGCAAGGGCCAGACCAACCCGCGACTTACTTGAAGTGCCAGGCCAGCACGACGTCCAGTTCGCCCTGATTCACCCGCCCCTGCTGACGCACGATGCTGCTGTCGGCGGCCGATCCGACCAGGTGAATCCAGCTGGCGCTGGTGATCAGCGACCAGTTCGGCGCCAGCGGGAAGGCCACGCTCTGGGTCAGGGTCAGGTTCTGAAAACCGCCGCTGGCGTTGTACGGCCGGATGCCTGAAGCCAGTGATTCCGCGCCGCTCACACCGTAAAAGGTCTGCGCCTGTTCGGCGTTGGCGTAATGCGCCGTCAGGGTCGTGCCGCCGAAAATGCCTCGCCCCAGTGGATAATCCACCTCGCCGCCGACACGTCCCAGCACGCCGCCCTGGCCGTTGCTGCCGCCGAAAGTGCGGCCCACTTCGGCGAACACGCGCCAGGCGTCCGAAGGGCTGTATTCGATGAAACCACCGGCCTCGCCCATGTCGGAAACGTCGTGCAGGCCATGCAGCGCACCGTTGGCGGTACGGCCCTGAACGTAATTGACGAACGGCCCGGCGCTCCAGCCGTTGACCTTCAGCGCATCCCAGGACAAGCCATCGTCGCTGCTCAGATTGACCCGCCCCCAGGACAGGTCCAGATAAGGAATCGGACGGGTTTCATAGCGGGTGCCCGTGGGGTCGTGGGGCTGCAACGCCACGCCCGCACCGACATCGCCGGTCAGCGAATCGGCATGGCAGAACTGGCTGAAATACGCGGCGCAGAGCACGCCGGCCAGACACAGACAGCGCTTGAAAGAGGACGGCAGGACAGTCATGAGGGAGGCCTCGGGGCGGCAAACATGCGCGCATCAATCCCCAGAGCGCCACACCAGCGCAAGCACTGATGTTGTTTGTAGCAAGCTACAAAAATTGTAGCTTCGCGGCCCTCGCTTCCCCATCGATACCTGCCAAAGCCCACTGCCAGCGGGCTTTCAGCGCCTTGGCACAGTCCCTGCTCCTGCCCTGTCACGAGCCACCCGGCGACCCGCTCGCCCGGCTCACTCCTTGGACAAGACAGGCAAACGCAGATGATGCATTGGCATATCGTGTGTGATTTCGACGGGACGATCACCCCGACCGACGTGATCGACAACATTCTCGAGCGCTTCGCCGACCCGAGCTGGGCAGATATCGAAGACGAATGGCTCAGCGGCCGCATCGGCTCGCGTGAATGCCTCAGCCGCCAGCTCGCACTGGTCAAGGCCACCCCCGCGCAATTACTGGCTTACTTCGACAGCGTCAGCATCGACCCCGACTTTCCCGCTTTCGTCGACCACGTGCTGGGCCTGGGTGCCACGTTGGACGTGGTCAGCGACGGCCTCGAACAGGGCATCGCGCGGATTCTTTCCCGCCATCAGGTGCCGCTGTTGCCGATCATTGCCAACCGCCTGCATCAGGTCGATCAGACCGCCTGGCGCATCGTGTTTCCCCATGCCAGCGACGCCTGCCGCGCAGCCTCGGGCAACTGCAAATGCAAGTCCACGCCCGGTGACCGCCGCGTGCTGGTGATCGGTGACGGCAAGTCCGACATGTGTGTCGCCGGCGCCGCCGACTTCGTGTTCGCCAAGGGCCGCCTGGCCGAACACTGCGAGCGCAACGGCATCCCGTTCGCCCGCTTCGACAGCTTCGCCGAACTCCCCGCTTTGCTGGCCCAGCTGCCCCACAGCCTGCCGGCCCCCGTTGTTCATCTTTCTTCCGAATCTCAGGAACGCTTCCACCATGTCTGATATCCGCATCGCTACTGCCGAAGACCAGATCCTTCTGGAAAAAGAAGCCAAATATTGCTCGTTTGGCGACACCGTCCATTACATCGACCCACCGCGCATTTTCAGCCGCTGCGAAGGCTCGTACGTCTACGACACCAGCGATCAGGCCTACCTCGACCTGCAGATGTGGTACTCGGCAGTGAACTTCGGCTACGCCAACCCGCGTCTGAACAATGCCCTGAAGCAACAGATCGACACCCTGCCGCAGATCGCCAGCCAGTACCTGCACAAAGGCAAGATCGAACTGGCGGAAACCATCGCCGTGGACGCCAAGAACAAGTTCGGCCTCGACGGCCGCGTACACTTCAACGTCGGCGGTTCGCAGTCCATCGAGGACTCGCTGAAAGTGGTGCGCAACGCCAGCAACGGCAAGAGCCTGATGTTCGCCTTCGAAGGCGGTTACCACGGTCGCACCCTCGGCGCCTCGTCGATCACCTCCAGCTACCGCTACCGCCGCCGCTACGGCCACTTCGGCGAGCGCGCGCAGTTCATTCCGTTCCCATATCACTTCCGCGGCCCGAAAGGCATGACCAAGGAAGAGTACGGCAGCTACTGCGTGCAGCAGTTCGCCCGTCTGTTCGAGACCGAATACAACGGCGTGTGGGACCCGAAAGTCGGCCAGAGCGAGTACGCCGCGTTTTATGTCGAGCCGATCCAGGGCACCGGCGGCTACGTGATTCCGCCGATGAACTTCTACAGCGAACTCAAGCATGTGCTCGACCAGCACGGCATTCTGATGGTGGTCGATGAAATCCAGATGGGCTTCTACCGCACCGGCAAGCTGTGGTCGATCGAGCACTTCGACGTCAAACCCGACGTGATCGTGTTCGGCAAGGCACTGACCAACGGCCTCAACCCGCTGGGCGGCATCTGGGCCCGTGAAGAGCTGATCAACCCGAAAATCTTCCCGCCAGGTTCGACCCACTCCACCTTTGCCTCCAACCCGCTGGGCACGGCCGTGGGCCTGGAAATGTTCAAGATGACCTCGGAAACCGACTACGGCTCGATGGTCATGAACAAGGGCAAGTATTTCCTTGAAGGCCTGCGCGACTTGCAGAAGCGCTACCCGATCATCGGTGACGTCGACGGCCTGGGCCTGGCCCTGCGCGCGGAAATCTGCAAACCGGACGGCTTCACACCGGACAAGGCGACCCTGGATTTCATGGTCGAAGAAGGCATGAAAGGCGACATCGAGATCGACGGCAAACGCCTGGGCCTGGTGCTCGACGTCGGCGGTTACTACAAGAACGTGATCACCCTGGCACCTTCGCTGGAGATCAGCTATCCGGAGATCGATCTGGGCATCGCCCTGCTCGACCGTCTGCTGCACCGGGCCATGAAGCGATGAGTCCAGCGCCCTCGCAAATCGCGATCGACATGGGCGAAGGCGATGCCGGGTTCATACTCGGCAACGGCGCCGTGGGGGTTCTGTTGATCCACGGCCTGACGGGCACCCCGACCGAATTGCGTCGGGTCGCCCAAGGCCTGACGGACCGGGGCTGCACGGTGTACGTGCCGACCCTGGCCGGCCACTGCGGTGACAACAGCGACCTGCAGCGCACCCGCTGGAGCGACTGGTACGAAAGTGCCCGTCGCACCTTCGTCGGCATTCGTCAGCGACACGCTCAAGTGTTCGTCGGCGGCCTGTCGATGGGGGCCGTGATGTCGATGCACATGGCGGCGCAGCATCCCGGCGAGATCGCCGGGCTGTTGCTGTATTCGACGACCCTGCGCTACGACGGCTGGAACATGCCGTTCGCCGCCAAGTTCACTCATCTCTACATGATGGTGCCGTTCGGCGTACACATTTGCCGGTTCAACGAAAAGCCGCCTTACGGCATCAAGAACCCGCGTCTGCGTGCCATCGTCGAGAAGCAGATGAAGGACGGTGAAAGCAGCAATGCCGGCCTGCTGACCATGTCCGGTATCAGCGTGCGCGAGTTGCACCGGCTGATCGCCGTGGTCAAGCGCGACATGCCGAAAGTGACCACGCCGGCACTGGTGCTGCACTCGCTGGAGGATGACATCACCAGCCGCTGGAACGCCGATTACGTCGAGCGGCATCTGGGCGGGCCGGTGGTCAAGGTGTTGCTCGACAACTGCTATCACATGATCACGGTGGATCTGGAATACCGGCAGGTCATCGACCTGAGTGCATCGTTCATCGAAACCCGCGTGCAGGCTGGCCTGCAGCCGCAGGTGCCGATGGACGAACCGGTGCTGCAAGACGACCTGCTCGCCAACGACGATCACCCTCAACTGGCTTGAACCATGATCACGACGCATGCCTTTTCCAGCATCCGGTCCATCGGGCGTGACGAGTGGAATGATTGTTTTCCCGGGCAACTGGAGGATTGGGATTTTTACCTCGCGGTCGAACAGGCCGGCATCGAGCGTTTCGACTGGCGCTATCTGGCGGTGTTCGACGGCCCGTTGCTGTTGGGCGTCGCCCCGGCGTTCGTCACTCGCTACAGCCTGGACACCACGCTGCAGGGCGTCGGCAAGCGCGTCACCGAACGTCTGGCGCGGTTGTGGCCCGGCATTTTCCAGTTGCAGCTGTATGCAGTCGGCTCGCCGGTGGCCGAGCGCTGCAATGCCGGGACCGCCAGCCATGTCCCCGCTCACCGCCGCCAGGAAGTGTTCAATCACTTGTTGCACAGGGCACGGCACGATGCCGACCGCCTTGGCATCGGCCTTTTGGCGGTAAAGGATGCGCCCTCCGAAGAGCAGCTGTGGGCACAAACCTGTCACGCTGCCGGGCTACAGTCGATGCCGGGACTGCCCAGTGCCTTGCTGCCGGTGACCTACCCGTCGGTCGACGCCTACCTGGGCTCGCTGGGCAAGTCCACCCGCAAGGACCTGCGCCGGACCATGCGCGGCCCGGCCCCGCGGATCGAATGGCGACGACAGATCGATGACGTGCTGCCGGACATCATGCAGCTCTATGACGCGACGCTCGCCCGCAGTGATCTACAATTCGAGCGGCTGGGCCCCGGCTACTTCACCGGTATCCTGGAGCAGCTCGGCGAACGCGCCGTGTGCGTGCTGTACTGGATCGACAATCGCCTGGTGGCGTTCAACCTCATGCTGCTGAACGAACAACGCCTGATCGACAAGATTTTCGCCCACGACCCGGATCGCACCCGGGCGCACAACCTTTATGCGCGCAGCTGGCTGGCCAATGTCGAGTACTGCATCCACAATCGCATTCCGCTGTACGAAGCCGGCCAGGCCGGTTATGCGAGCAAGATCCGTTTTGGCTGCCGGTTCGAGCCCAACCTGTTGTTCTTTCGTCACCGCAACCGGTTACTGAACGCACTGCTCGGACTGCTCAAGCGGGTTATCCGTCCCGACCGATCCGATCCCGCCGTGGCTGCGGCACTAAGCGAGCATCGATGACTGAATTTCCGGAACGCTCCGTCCGCTCACTGTTTTCCTTCTCGCGCTGGAGCGTACAACGCAAGCTGGTCCTGGCGTTCTGGCTGGTCAGCGTGATCCCGACCATGATCGCCGCCGAACTGGCGGCCTCGACGCTGTCGCAGATCTTTGAAAGCAACGTACGTATCTGGTTGCAGGAATCGACCAAGATCGTCATCGACGAAACCACCGAGATCATGCACAACAACGCGCGCGTGGCACAGTTGTTCGAGGCCTATGCGCGACCGAACGTGGAGTCGGACACCCAGCGCGACAAGCTGATCGCCGACGTCGCCGACGCCATGGGCATCGACGTGGTGGCGCTGATTCGCAATGACGACCATAAAGTGGTGTTCTCCACCGCCGCCGACGACATCGTCAGCCAGATCAGCCTGGCGCCCAAGGCCGTGTTGCAGACCATTCACGAGGGCGGCAGCGCCGTGGGCACCGTGGTCTCGACGTTCCATACGATTCAGGGGGGCGTCGATTACGTGCTGGTGATTGCTACCTACCTGGACAGCAGCTTCCTCACCAGCGTGGCCGATGTGCATTCGCTGGACCTGCGCCTTTACCTGAGCAACAACGACGGCTTCGGCGAAGTGTTTTCCACCCAGCGTTTCGAGGATCACCCGCCGCAAGTGCCGGCGCGCGTCGAGAACATCCTGCGCACCACCAAGGAACCCAGCGAGCAGTCCACCCAGCGCTACAGCGGCCTGTATTCGCCGATCTTCAATGACAACGGCGAGTTGCAGGGGGTGATTTTCAGCGGCCTGCTGCGTCATTCCTCGCTGGTGGGGCTGATCAATCAGACCAACCTGTTCCTGGCGATCTTCCTGGTGGGCTCGGCGCTGTCGCTGGGCGTCGGCTCGCTGGTTTCCCAGCACCTGACCCGCCCGCTGCGCGGCCTGCGCGAAGGCGTGCGAGCCGTGACTGCCGGCGACTATCATCGCCAGGTCGAAGTCATCGGCGGCGACGAGCTCGCCGAGTTGAGCGTGACCTTCAACCACATGACCGAACGCCTGCGCGAGCTGCAGCATCTGGAAGCGCAACTGCGCCGACGCGACCGGTTGCACACGCTGGGCGAGGTCGCGATGGGGCTGGCCCACGAAATCCGCAATCCGCTGGGCATCATCAAGACCGCCACGCAATTGCTGCACCGCCGCGCCAGCCTGCCGGAAGCCGACATGCGCCATCTCGAATACGTGATTTCCGAAGTGACGCGCATCAACGACCTGATCACCGAGTTCCTCGACTTCGCCAAGCCCAGCGCACCGATCCGCTCGACCCAATCGGCACGCGCCCTGCTCGAAGACGTGCTCGGCTTCTGCGCGCCGGAACTGTCGACGCAGAACGTCGAAGCGGTGATCGACGAACAGGCGCCGGGCGCCACGGTCTACGCCGACGCCCGCCAACTGACCCAGGCCTGCCTGAACCTGATCCTCAATGCCATCGACGCCATGCCCGGCGGTGGCCGGTTGACCCTGTCCATCGCCCATGTCCAGACTGTCGACGAGCCGCCGACCACCTGCATCAGCGTCAGCGACACCGGTCACGGCGTCGATCCGGAGGTCATCGAGCGCATTTTCAACCCGTTCGTGACCACCAAGGCATCCGGCACCGGGCTGGGTCTGGCCAAGGTGTTTTCGATCATGGAGAACCACGACGGCCGTGTGGAATGCATCAGCGAACACGGCGCCGGCGCGACATTCAATCTGTACCTGCCGGCCGATGAAGGAGAACAGGCATGAGCCATAACGTGCTGGTGGTCGACGACGAACCCAAGCTGTGCGACCTGCTGGCCTCGGCCCTTGGCCAGGACGGCATTCACGTGTTCACTGCCGGAAACGGGCTGCATGCCTTGACGGTACTGGAGCGTGAGGAAATCGACCTGGTCATCAGCGACTGGCGCATGCCCGGCATGGACGGCCCGCAACTGTTGGCCGAAATCAAACAGCGCTTCCCGCATCTGCCGGTGATCGTCATGACCGCTTACAGCACGGTCAAGAACGCGGTGCAGTCGATGCGCAACGGCGCCTACGACTACATCAGCAAGCCGTTCGACATCGACGAACTGGACATCACCGTACACAAGGCGCTGCAGTTCGGCGACATCCTGCGGGACAACCAGCGCTTGCGCGCCGAGCTGGACGAGCATCAGCAGATCGACAGCCTGGTGGGCGAAAGCCCGGCGTTCCGGCGTGTGCTGCAGGCCGTGGATTCGGTGCGTGAGAGCAGTGCGACGATTCTGCTGACCGGCGAAAGCGGCACCGGCAAGGAAATGGTCGCTCGTGCCATTCACAAGCACGGCAACCGCGCGGACAAGCCGTTCGTGGCGGTGAACTGCGCAGCGATTCCCGAAGGGCTGCTGGAAAGCGAGATGTTCGGTCACAAGAAAGGCGCCTTCACCGGCGCTGTCTCCGACCGGATCGGACGCTTTCAACAAGCCGACAAGGGCACCCTGTTTCTCGACGAAGTGGGCGACATGCCGCTGGCCTTGCAAGCCAAGATCCTGCGCGCCTTACAGGAACGGGTGATCGAGCCGGTGGGCGATCCGCGCGAGCGCAAGGTCGATGTGCGGGTGATCGCCGCGACCAACAAGAACCTGCTGGAAGCGGTCGCGCGCAAGGAATTCCGCGAAGACCTGTATTACCGCCTCAACGTGTTCCCGATCCCCCTGCCTGCCTTGCGCGAGCGGGTCGAAGACATTCCGGCGCTGGCCCGTCACTTCGCCCACGTGCTCGGCGCCACGGCAGGCAAGCGCATCACCGGTTTCAGCCCGGATGCGTTGCTGGCGATGGCCGGTTACTCGTGGCCGGGCAACATCCGCGAACTGCAGAACTGCGTCGAACGCGCCACCATCGTCGCCTCCGGCACCACCATCGAAGAGTCGGACCTGCCCGCTTACCTGTTCGGCGCCAAACCGCTGCACGATTCGGCAGCCAGCATCCTCAGCGACGGACCAGGCATCCCGCCGAACCTCGACGCCGCCCTGGCAGAAGTGGAAAAGGCCTACATCCTCGCCGCCCTGAACGAAACCAACGGCGTCCAGGCCGCCGCCGCACAACTGATCGGCATATCAGAACGCAGCCTGTGGTATCGGCTGAAGAAGCTGGAGATTCATGTGGACAAGATTGTGCGGTAAAGGCGTTTCGTCTTGCCGGCCAGAGGCCTCACCGGGCGGTCCAGCCTGGCACAGGTATTGTGGGAGCGAATTCATTCGCGATGGGCTACCAGGTTCGCCCTGATGTATCGCTTGCACCATCGCTTCGCGAATGAATTCGCTCCCACAAAAAGCTATTCACCGATCAGACGGTCCACTTCATCCGCCACCGGCGCGGTTGCCGGGCCCCAGCGGGTCACGGCGATAGCGGCGGCGGCGTTGGCGCGCAGGGCGGCCTGCTCGGTGGGCAGGCCTGCCGCCAGGCCCGCCAGCAGCACGCCGGCATGGGCATCGCCGGCGCCATTGGTGTCGATGGCTTCGACCGGGAAACCATCGACATGCCGGGTTTCGCCGTGCTGACGCAACCAGCAGCCCTGCGGACCGTCGCGCACCACGATCAGTGCATCGTCACGCAGCCACTGCCCCAGGCGATCCAGCGCCTGGGCGATGTCCGCGCAGCCGGTAAAACGCAGCGCTTCTTCGCAGTTGCTGGTCCACAGGGTGATCAGCGGCAGCACGGTCTGCATTTCAAGGCTGTCCGGCGAATTGACCAGCGGCCCCGGATCGAACACCACGCCCGCGCCCTTCGGCAACTCGCCGAGCCAGCCCAGCAGGGTCGCCACCTTGCCTTTGTGCAGCAGGCTGTAGCCGCTGACGAACACATAGTCTTCGGCCTGCACCGTGATGCTGTGCAGGTCACTGGCGGACAGGCCGCCCTCGGCGCCAACGTAGGAAATGAACGAGCGCTCCGCCGACGGCTCGATCAGCGCCACCGACAGACCGGTGTCCTGATCGTCCGAGGCCGGTGTGGCGACGTCGATGCCTTCGGCCGCCATGGCCTGACGCGCCAGATCGCCGAAGCGACCGTTGCCGTGCCGGCCCAGATAGACCGTCTCAAGACCGTTGCGACGGGCAGCGGCCATGACGTTGAAACCGCCACCGGTTTCGAACGCCGCCGAACGGGCGAGCACATCGCCACCCGAGCGGGGCAAGGCATCGAGGGCCATGACCAGGTCCACCACGACCTGGCCGGTGTACAGCAATCTAGCGGGCATGAGCAGCCTCTTCGGTAACGACACGACGGTCGCGGGAACCGCCGAGCAGAGCATACAATCCACCGGCAACCACGAAGGTCACGATCCAGCCCAGGCCGTTATGGCCGAACCAGGAATCCGACAGGAAGCCTTTGAACAACACGTTTTCCGGCGTGGTGGCGACGGTGGTGAAACTCAAGCCGAGCACGATGGCCAGCGCCCACGCGCCCAGCGCACGCCACTCCACACCGCCGCGATACCAGTAGGCACTGCGCGGCGACAGGTCCATCAGGTCCTTGGCCGAATAATAGTGACGATGGATCAGGTCGACGACGAAGATCCCCACCCAGGCGGTGATCGGCACGGCCAGCATGGAAATGAAAGTGATGAACGGACCGTAGAAGCTGTCGGCGATCAGCATGAAGTAGATCGAACCGGCGAAGATCGCCACGATGTCGACGATCACCGCATGCACGCGCTTGATCTTCAGGCCCAGGGTCAGCGTGGTCAGGCCCGCCGAGTACACCGACAGGTTGTTCGACAGCAGCAGGCCACCGAACGCGGTGATCAGGTACGGCACGGCCATCCAGGTCGGCAGCAGTTCGCGAATGGCGATGATCGGATCGGTGGCCGAGGCCAGGTGATCGTTGCCCACCGACAGCAGGCCGCCGAGGGTGATCAGCAGCACCAGCGGAATACCCGCGCCGAATGCGGCCGAGGCCACCAGACGCGCGGCCTTGACGCTGCGATGCTGATAACGCGACATGTCGGCACCGGCGTTGGCCCAGCCGATACCGGTGCCGGCAGCCATGGTGCCGACGCCGATGATCATCGCGCTCAGCGGTGCCGGGGTGGCGTTGAACACGGCGCTCCAGTCGATGTGCGCGATCAGGAAACCGCCGACCACAATGTTCAGCGCGCCGAAGATATAGGTCGCCCATTTCTGGATGACCAGCAGCGTGGCATGGCCGAGGCCGGAAACGGTCAGGGTCAGCAGCACGAAGATGGCGATGAACACCAGGGTCAGGCCCGGCGCGCTTTTCGCCTCTACCGGGGTGCCGAACAGGATCGAGCACAACGACAACAGCACGAATGCCGCGGTGGTGGTGTTGACGGTTTCCCAGCCCAGGCGCGACATCAGCGAGACGATGGTCGGGCCAATGTTGCCGCGCACGCCGAAGATAGCGCGGGAAAGGGTCAGGCTCGGCGCCCGGCCACGGCGGCCGGCGATGGAAATCACCCCGACCACGGCGAACGAGCCGGCCGCGCCGAGAATGGCGACGATGATCGCCTGGCCGATCGACAAGCCACGGAAGGCCACCAGGGTCGCGCCCAGCGGCAAGCCGAGAATGCTGATGTTGGCCGCGAACCAGACCCAGAACAGCTGCAGCGGATGGCCGTTGCACTCGTTTTCCGGAACCGGCTCGATGCCGCGTGTTTCAAGTTGTCCTGCGCCTTGATTGGCGTTGGATGACGTCATGGGAAATGCTCCTGTTGCCATTTGTTCTGGTTGTGGGCAGTACGCAAAGCAAGTGACATCCGTGTCGGTTCGGGGGCTTTCGACAGCATGCAGCTCCCCATGTCACCCCGTTTGCCGGGGCGATGTGTGTCTTGTTCGATTCGATGAACTGTCGCGCCGGTTCAGACCGCGCGCAGGGACAGCAAATGCTCGACCAGTGGTTGCAGTTCGAGTCCATTCACGGTCTTGATCTGTTCGATCAACCCGGCGGGCCACGCCTGCATGCCCTCACAAGCACCCAGCATGGCGCCGAGAATCGCGGCGATGGTGTCAGTGTCGCCGCCCAGGCTCGCGGCCATGCACACCGCGTCATAGGCCGACAGTTTGTCCGCCGCCACCTGTTGGGCCAGGGCGAAGGCCGCAACCACTGATTCCTGCGAGGCCACCGATGTGCCGATGACGTCGTAGATCAATTCGGGCAATTGCGCGTTGCTGCAGCCGTGACAAAGCTGCTTGGCCCATTCGATGCGTGCGGCGATGCGCCCGCCGGCAATCCAGTAACCCAGCTTTTCCGCCTGAGCCGCGATGCGCACGCCGGTCGCCAGCGCGTCGTTCAGGGTCGCGCCGTTGAGGCCGGCCGAGACCACCGCCGCCACCGCCGCCGCACTGGAAATGCCCAGATTGGTGTTGTGGGTGACCTGACAGGCCTGCTTCACCGATTCGATGAACGACGCCTCGTCTGCCACATCTGCCGCGATGCCGACCGGGGTGATGCGCATTGCCGCGCCGTTGGTGGTGCCGTAACGCCCGGCTTCTTCAGGGCTGTGGCCAGCGAGGATCATTTCAATGGCACGTTTGGTCGACGGGCCCAGCAAATCCTGAGAGCCCTTGGCCTGCATCACCGCTTCCCAGTCGATCAGGCTCTGCGCCAGGTCCGCCGGTTCGATACGGCCGCCACCGGCCACCAGCAATTCGGCCACCAGCACCGCCTGTTCGGTGTCGTCGGTGATCGAACCTGCAGCCATGTTCGGCGCGATCGGCTGATCGGCGTCGGCAGCGGTCAGCGTGGTGATGCAGTCAAAGCGTTGCTTGATCTGCTCGCGACTCAGCGATTGCGTGGGCATGCCCAGTGCGTCGCCCAGGGCCAGGCCATAAAAAGCGCCCAGACCTCGGTCGCGAATATCGATCAGTGCCGTCATGTACTCGATCCAAATGCCAGATGCAGACGAAAATGCACGGGGTCCAGAAGACTTTCCACGTGCTCCATGAAACGTTGCTGGCGGTCGAACGTGGTCCGGATCGCCTTTAGAAACACCACACCCGGCTCGCGCAGCACCAGCGCGGCGTCGTCCTGGCTCAGCGGTTCGGCGCCGATCCACTGATCGCCGCGATCCCCGACATAGCCGTAGGCGGCCATGGTCACGGTCAGCGAGTCATCGATCAGGCCGTCACGGGGCAGGTTTTCCAGCCCGTCGACCGCTGGCACCAACACTCGCTCCAGTGACACCACGCTGCCGTCTGCCGCCTTGCGTCGACGGTCCAGAGCGATGAACTGCTCGGTGCCGAAACGGCCGGCCAGATCGGGCCGCTGTACGGCCACCAGCCGCAGCACTTCGGTGCTGATCCTGGCGCCGGTATCGGCCAGCGCCTGCGCCCAGCCAGCGCGCTGATCCAGCGAAATGCCGTCGTAGGTGACGATGGAGCCGACACCCGTTTGCGTGGCGATGTAATTGCGGCGCTTGAGTTCACTCAGCGCTTCGCGCAGCGTGCCGCGGCTGACGTTGAATTCCTGAGCCAACAGGTTTTCCCCCGGCAGCAATTCGCCGGCGCCCATCTGACCACTTTCAATGCGTCGGGCGAGCTCTTCGACCACGCGGGTTTTCTTGTCAAAGCGAACCTGTCTAATCATGTACAAATTGATATCCGAAAGGGGTGGATGGAGGCAAGCGGTTTTTTGGGATCACGCTGAAGAATTGCGCAGACAGTTGTAGCTGTTCGCGGATAAATCCGCTCCCACGAAGGTGCAACATTCCCCTGTGGAAGCGGATTTATCCGCGATGATGGCGCGATCAGCCGGCAGGGTCGATCACGCTGGCCTGCTCGCTGACGATCTGACGAATGGCGTTGACGAACACGTCCACTGGCTGGCCGCCGGAGACCAGATATTGATCGTTGAAGACGATGGCCGGCACCGAGCTGACGCCACGGGACACCCACAGATTCTCCAGCTCGCGCACTTCCCCGGCGTACTCGCCACAGGCCAGTATCGCTTCTGCGCGTGCGCGGTCCAGGCCGACTTTCTCGGCAACGTCGGCCAGTACCTTGTGGTTGGACACGTTGGCATGCTGGCTGAAATACGCGACCAGCAGCGCTTCTTTCAGTGCCTGCTGTTTACCTTCCTGTTCAGCCCAGTGCAGCAGACGATGAGCATCGAAGGTGTTGTAGATACCCCGCTCGCCCAGCTTGAAGACGAAGCCCAGTTCGGCACCGCGCTGGCGGATGTTTTCGGTGTTGGCGGCGACCTGTTCCGGGGTGATGCCGTACTTTTCGACGATGTGTTCGACGATGTTCTGGCCTTCGGGGCCCATGTGCGGATTCAGCTCGAACGGCTGGAAGTGGATCTGCGCCTGCACTTCGTCTTTCAGATGGTCCAAGGCCTGATTCAGGGCATGCAGGCCAATGGCGCACCAGGGGCAGGACACGTCGGAGATGAAATCGATTTTCAGCGGAGTGCTCATGGCAGTCTCGAACAAATGAGGAAAGCTCGCACGATACGCCTGTACGCCTCACACACAAACTCCGGAATGCCATATTGGCCCTGCTTCTGGCCGAAGGCCGTGGGAGCCGGCTTGCTGGCGAATACGCAGGATCGGTTGCACCCGTGGTGACTGGCAAAACGGTTCGCCAGCAAGCCGGCTCCTACGGACGTTGACGCTATTCAAAGTTGTGCCACATGGGACGCATCGTCACGATGCTCGCGCAGATACGGCAGCACAGCCGCCAGCAACGGCGCCTTGAAAGCCTCCTGAAAACGATGGGCCAGCCCCGGAATCAGCCGCAGCTGGCTGCCCTGAATGTGCGCTGCCACATGAATGCCGTGCATCACCGGCAACAACGGATCCGCCGTGCCATGCACCACCAGGGTCGGCACGCGCAGGCGATTGAGCAGGTCGACCCGGCTGGGCTCGGCCAGAATAGCCAGAATCTGCCGTTTCACACCTTCCGGGTTGAACGCACGATCGTAGGCAATCGCCGCCTGTTGCAGCAGTTTTTGCCGATCATCCTTGACCTCCGGGCTGCCCAGCGCCGCCAGCAGGTCGGCCTGTTGTTCGATGGCAGTCTGCCGGTCCGGCGCGCCACGGCGGGCCAACAGTTGCAGCAACGCCGGGTTGGGCATCGGCAGACCGGGCGCGCCGGAACTGGTCATGATCAGGGTCAGGCTCTCGACCCGACGCGGCGCCATGTCGGCCAGATGCTGGGCGATCATGCCGCCCATGCTGGCGCCCAGCACATGGAATTTCTGCACATGCAGGGTATCCATCAGGCTCAGCGCATCTTCGGCCATGTCGGTCAGCGAATACGGCGCCGACACCGGCAGGCCGATCTTGAAGCGCAGCACTTCGTAGGTCAGGTTGGCGCTGGAAGGCGCCTGCACCCAGCTCGACAGGCCGACGTCGCGGTTGTCGTAGCGAATCACCCGGAAACCCTGCTGACACAGGGCGACGACCACTTCGTCCGGCCAGTGGATCAACTGGCCGCCCAGGCCCATGACCAGCAGCAAGGCCGGATCGGACTCACGCCCGATACTCTGATAGGCAATGTGTACCTGATCGAGTTCGGCCACTTGGGTGGGAACGTCGACGTCACATCGAGAAGCCGCAAACGACGGCAGGCTGCACAGCAAGGCAGCCAGAAAGAAGACAACACGCATTGAAAAATACCGGCACGCAGAACCCCAATTGGCCGCGAGTCTGATGAAGTTTTCCCGGTCGCGCTGCCACAGTTGCGTGACAGTTTGATGAAGAGAGCTGAACGGTCGGCGACAGATACAAGTGGCAAGCGGCAAGCTTCAAGTAAAAGCAGTTGAGCGGGCTTCTCAGGAGTGGCGTTTTCGACACTGCGTGTTACATGAAGCAGGCTCATCGTATATTCTGCGATCACAAGTTTTGTTCATGGAGCACGCTGGTGCTGGAAATACGCCACCTGAAAACCCTGCACGCCTTGCGCGAGGCCGACAGTCTGGTCGAGGCCGCTGATCGTCTGCATCTCACGCAATCCGCGCTGTCCCACCAGTTCAAGGAGCTGGAGGAGCGCATGGGCATGCCGCTGTTCGTGCGCAAGACCAAGCCGGTGCGCTTCACCAGCGCCGGGCTGCGCCTGCTGCAATTGGCCGACGCCGTGCTGCCGCAATTGCGCAACGCCGAACGCGACATTTCCCGGCTGGCCGGTGGCGTGGCCGGGCGGCTGCACATGGCGATCGAATGCCACAGTTGCTTTCAGTGGCTGATGCCGACCATCGACCAGTTCCGCGATGCCTGGCCGGAAGTCGAACTGGACCTGGCCTCCGGTTTCGCCTTCGCCCCCCTGCCCGCTCTGGCCCGTGGCGATCTGGATCTGGTGGTGACCTCAGACCCGGTGGACCTGGCAGGCATTACCTATGTGCCGCTGTTCACTTACGAAGCGATGCTGGCTGTCGCCAATCAGCATCCGCTGGCGGGCAAACCCTTCGTGGTGCCGGAAGACCTTGCCAGTGAAACGCTGATCACCTACCCGGTAGAGCGCGACCGGCTGGACATTTTCACGCGTTTCCTGGAGCCGGCCGACATCGAGCCGGCGCAGGTGCGCACGTCCGAACTGACGGTGATGATGATGCAACTGGTCGCCAGCGGCCGTGGCGTCTGTGGCATGCCGCACTGGGCGCTGCATGAGTACAGTTCAAGGGGTTACGTGAAGGCCAAGCGTCTGGGCGAGAAAGGTCTGTTCGCCACGCTGTATGCGGCGATCCGCGCCGACATGCTGGATGCGCCGTACATGCGCGACTTCCTGCTGACGGCCAAGGACACGTCGTTCTCGACGCTGGATGGGGTGAGTGCGGTGCGCTGAATCGCCATGCACCTGTAGGCGCTGGTTTAACTGTAGGAGCTGGCTTGTCCTGCGAGCGGCGACGAAGTCGTCGTAAAACCAGTCAATGCGTATTACCTGGCACGGCCAATGCGAATGGATTTACGACTGCTGCGCAGCCGCTCGCAGGACAAGCCAGCTCCTACAGGATATGTAGTCAGCCAGGCCCGGACGGAGTTACGCCGACAACAGCGACCGATACAACGGCAGAATCGAATCCCGGGTCAACGGCGCCAGGTTCAGGTGATCGAGGTTGCCGCCATCGACCCAGACGATTTCCTCGATCTCCGCCGCCGGAACCACCTCTTGCTCGACATGCAGTCGATACAGCTGACAGTTCACTTCAAAGCCCGGCTCATTGGCCGCCACCGCAGAAAACTCACCCAGAAACGCCGCCTGTTCCGCGTCGACGATCAGGCCGAGTTCTTCGTGCAGTTCACGGGCGAGCGCTTGTGCCGCCGACTCGCCCGCATCGATCTTGCCGCCCGGCTGCATGAACGCCTGGGTGCCGCGCTTGCGCACCAGCAGCGTCCGGCCATCGGCGCCAATCAGCAACGCGGCAGCGATGCGAATGACCTTCACAGCACCACCTCGGTTTTCAGCGCGCGGTTTTCTTCGGCACGCTCCAGCGCCAGCACGATCAGCCGGTCGATCAGTTCCGGGTAGGTCAGACCGCTGGCCTGCCAGAGTTTCGGGTACATGCTGATGGAGGTGAAACCGGGGATGGTGTTGACCTCGTTGATGATGATTTCCCGCGCCTCGGTGACGAAGAAATCGACCCGCGACAGGCCGGCGCAACCCAGCACGCGGTAAGCCTGCAAGGCCACTTCACGCACTTCGTCGCTCAGGTCCTGAGGCAGATTGGCCGGGATGTCGGTGCGTGCCTGGCCGTCGTTCAGGTATTTGGTGTCGTAGGCGTAGAACTCGTCGTTGGCGACCACTTCGCCACAGACACTGACCTGCGGCTCATGGTTGCCCAGCACCGCGCATTCCACTTCGCGGCCGACGATGCCCTGCTCGATCAGCACCTTGTGGTCGTAATCGAAGGCCAGTTTCAGCGCAGCGGCGTAGCTGGCTTCGTCGGTGACCTTGCTCACGCCAACGGACGAACCCTGGCTGGCCGGTTTGACGAACAGCGGCAGGCCCAGCTGTGCGGAAACGCTGACGAAATCCACCGACTCGCCACGGTGCAGAACCACGAAAGGCGCCACGGCAATCCCGGCATCGCGCAGCAGGCGCTTGGTCACGTCCTTGTCCATGCACGACGCCGAACCCAGCACGTCCGGGCCGACAAAGGGAATGTCGAGCAGGCGCAGCAGGCCCTGCAACGAGCCGTCTTCGCCGTAGCTGCCGTGGATCAGCGGGAACACCACGTCGATGCGCGGCACTTCCAGGCCGGTTTCCACTTCGACGAATTGCGGGCCGCTGGCGCCCGGCATCAGCGACAGCAGACGGCCGGATTCGCTGAGTTTGATGTGCGCGGGGTCGGTAGGGTTCTGCAGGTAATCGCGTTCGTCGAAGCGCAGCCAGTGGCCTTGCTTGTCGATACCGATCAGGGTGACGTAGTAGTTGTTGCGATCAATCGCATTGATCACGTTGCGTGCCGACTGCAACGACACTTCATGTTCGGAGGATTGCCCACCGAAGACGATGGCGACTGACTTTTTCAAAGGGGAAGCTCCTGGATTTCAGGTCGCAGAGCTAAAAGCAATTTGCGCCGTTAGTCCAGTCCCCGCCCCTTTTGTTGGACGGAATGCAGAAGAAAAAGAGTCTCCGCGCATTCTCTGCACGCCACATGACTTGTAGGAGTGAGCTTGCTCGCGATAGCGGCATACCTGTCGACATCGCATCGCCTGATATGACGCAATCGCGAGCAAGCTCACTCCTACAGGTTTAGCGCTTTAGCTTACGCCGCTTCCTGGAAATCCATCTCCGGTGGCTGGCGACGGAAACCGCCGGTGAGCCAGGCCAGGTAGATGCAGCCCAGCACCAGCCAGCTGACACCGAGGATGATCGCCAGTTTGTCCAGGCTGATCATCAGCCACAGGTCGGCGACCAGGCCGATCAGCGGGCAGATCAGGAACAGCAGCAGTTCGCGCAGACCGCGTTTTTCGCCGCCGATCCAGTAATGGAAGATCACCGACAGGTTGACCAGGCTGAACGCCAGGAACGCGCCGAAGTTGATGAACGAAGTCGAGGTGGTCACGTCCAGTTTCAGCGCCAGCAGGGCCACCACCGCGCACAGCAGAATGCTGTTGACCGGGGTGCCGTAACGCTCGCTCAGACCGGCGAAGAACGACTTGGGCAACACACCGTCGCGGCCCATGGCGTAGAGCAGACGCGAACCACTGGCCTGGGCGGACAGACCCGAAGCGAACTGGCCGACGATCAGGCCGATCAGGAAGATGGTCACGAACACGTCACCACCGATGTTGCGGGCGATTTCATAGGCCGCCGAATCGACGTTTTCGAACTGCGCCGATGGGTGCGCCAACTGCACGAAGTACGACACGCCGACGAAGATCAAACCGCCGATCAGGGTGATCAGCATGATCGCTTTCGGAATGGTGCGGCGAGCGTCGCGGGTTTCTTCGGTCAGGGTGCTGACCGCGTCGAAGCCCAGAAACGAATAGCAGGCAATGGCCGCACCGCTCATGATCAACGGCATCTGCATGTCGCCATTGAGGAACGGCGTCAGGGTCCACAGCGGTTTGCTGGCGTCACCGCCGATGTAATGAATGCACAGCACGACAAACGCGGCGAGGACCAGAAACTGCACGATCATCAGCAGTGCGTTGACGGTGTTGGCCAGCTTCAGGCCAACGATGTTGATCAGGCTGGTGGTGACGATGAACGCCAGCACCCACACCGGTTGTGGCACCGACGGGAACGCCGAACCGAGGTACGCCGCGCCGATCAGCCAGATGGCCATGGGCAGGAACAGGTAATCGAGCAGCACCGCCCAGCCGGCGATGAAGCCCAGCTTGGGGCTGATCGCCTTGCGCACGTAGCTGTACGCCGAGCCCGCGACCGGGAAAGCCGCGGCCATGCGCCCGTAGCTCAAGGCTGTGAAAAACATCGCCACCAGCGCAGCGAGGTACGAGGCCGGCACCATGCCGCCGGTGGATTGCGCGAGGATGCCAAAGGTTCCGAGCACGATGATGGGAGTCATATAGGCGATGCCGAACAGCACCACCGCCCCCAGTGAAAGGGTGCGTTGCAAACGAGCCATGAGCGACTACTCCGGATTTATAGGTTTTATGGCAGAGAAAAGTTCGGCAGAACAAAGGCGTTTCTTTTATTGGGCGTCACCGGCCACCGCGCGCTCCACGGCGGCGACCGGACATCACTGCTTTTATGGGTGTTGCGGAATCAACAACTCGCGCACGCCGTTGGCATGCTCGACCACTTCGCCCGGCAGACGCAGGCGCTGATCGTTCAGGTAGCTGTAATCGCGACGCGCGGCCTGCAGCCGGGTCAGGTCCAGTTCGAGACTGAACTGGGTCTGTTCGCGACCGGCTTCATGCAGCAGCGTGCCGAACGGGTCGACCAGCGCACTGCCACCGGCGAAAACCAGACCGCCATCGCCCTCGCCGACACGGTTGACCATCAGCGCGAACGCCTGGTTTTCCTGGGCGCGGGCCATGATCGCGGTGCGATGGGTCGGACCGTACGGGTCCATGTTGCCGTTGGTGACGATGATCAGCTCGGCGCCCAGTTGTGCCAGGGCACGGGCCGACTCGGGGAATTCGATGTCGTAGCAGATCAGCATGCCGACCCGTACGCCGTTCCACAGGCAAGTCGCGTAGCGATCGCCCGCGCTGAACACACCACGGTCGGACGCCCACAGATGAGTCTTGCGATAGCGCAGGGCCACACCTTCCGGGGTGATCAGCAGGGTGGTGTTGTAGAACTGGCCGGCGTCGGCTTCGGCCATGCCGATCACCACCGAAACATTGCGTGCGCGTGCAGCCTGGATGATCGCCTGAACGGTCGGACCGTCAACGGCTTCGGACACCTGAGCGACGGTCTCGCTGGACGGGAAGCCCATCAGATGGGTTTCCGGGAATACGATCAGCGCGGTGTCGCTGGCACAGGCGGCAATCGCGTTGAGCGCCTGTTTCAGGTTATGGGCTGTGCCATTGTCCTGGCCCGTCAGTTGGGCTAATTCGACCTTCATGGGTTCTCCTTATCGAGTCACGTGGCCGATCGGGCATAAAATGCTGGCCCGATCATTGGCTCTGCGGGCAGTATGCGCATCAGCAAGTGTTACGGGGAATTACGCAGCTGTAGTAACCCAATAGGGGTAGACCATGACAATCGCTCTGCAGGACATCGCCTGGCACCGCTCGGTCGCGCAGTTGATCGAGGCGCTGGACCGGCCGAACTTCTGGGCTCAACTGGTGCGCCTGCTCAATCAGTACGTCAGCTTCGATAGCTGGGTGGCCCTGCAATTCAGCTCCACGGAGCGTCCCCACGTCTTCGCCGAATCCCCCGCCGAAGACGGCAGTCCCGACCAGCTGTTTCAGGACTACCTCAAGGGCCTGTACCTGCTCGACCCCTTCTATATCGCCAGCCGCGAGCGCTCGCAGAGCGGCCTGTTCCGTCTGGCCGAAGTGGCGCCGGAGCATTTCGAACTCACCGAGTACTATCAACGATACTTTCGTGTGAATGTCGTCGCCGACGAAATCCAGTTCAATTGCCAGCTCGATCATGACCGTACGCTGTGCCTGTCGCTGGGTTCGACCCGGCGTTTCGACGCCGAGCAGATTGCCTTGCTGTCGATGATTCAGCCGTGGGTCATCGCCCTGCTGCGCCAGCGTCTACCCTTCGAACTGGCCGAACCGCTGTTGGAGGCACTGCCGGAACAGATGGCGCACTTGCCGGTCAATGACTGGCGCACGCAACTGGAAGCGTCGGTGCAACAGAGCCGGGGGGCGCAACTGACCGCCCGCGAACTGGATGTCGGCCGGCTGATGTTGAGCGGCTGCTCAAGCAAGGAGATCGCGCGCAAACTGGAGATCTCGGCGGAGACCGTGCGCGTACACAAGAAACATATTTACAGCAAACTCGGGATCAAATCGCAGTCCGAGCTGTTTTCGATTTTTCTTCAGGCGCAGAGCGCGTGAAACGAAGCAAAAAGTCTTGCCGAAAAAGGCGCGGTACAGCGCTACCTTATTAACCGTGTAAAGACCTTCTGGAGAGCCTATGAGCTTGTCCCTTCTCAGTCGCTACGCCTTCTTTGTCGGCTGCGTGTTGTTCACCCTGTTGAGCCTGCCATTCCTGCACCACGAATGGCTCTGGCCCTTCACCCTCGTCACCGGTCTGCTCAGCCTGGTCGGCATTTTCGACCTGATCCAGGTGCCGCATTCGGTACGCCGCAACTACCCGATCCTGGGCAATATCCGCTACGCCGTGGAAACCATCCGCCCGGAAATCCGCCAGTACCTGCTGGAGTCCGACAGCGACGCCCTGCCCTTCTCCCGCGCCCAGCGTTCGCTGGTGTATGCACGGGCCAAGAACGAGTCGGCGGACAAGCCGTTCGGCACGCTGATCGACGTGTATCAGACCGGCTTCGAATTCATCAGCCACTCGATGCGCCCGGCGCCGCTGGCCGATCACAACCAGTTCCGCGTCACCGTCGGCGGGCCGCAATGCACACAGCCGTATTCGGCGTCGATCTTCAACATCTCGGCAATGAGTTTCGGCTCGCTGAGCGCCAACGCCATTCGGGCGCTGAACAAGGGCGCCAAGCTGGGCAACTTCGCCCATGACACCGGCGAAGGCAGCATCAGTCCGTATCACCGGGAAAACGGCGGCGACCTGACCTGGGAGCTGGGCAGCGGTTATTTCGGCTGCCGCACCGAGGACGGCCGTTTCGACCCCGAGAAATTCGCCCGGCAGGCGCAGGATCCGCAGGTGCGGATGATCGAAATCAAGATGAGCCAGGGCGCCAAACCGGGCCATGGCGGCATCTTGCCCAAGCACAAGGTGACCCGCGAAATCGCCGACACCCGTGGCATTCCGATGGGCGAAGACTGCATTTCGCCGTCGCGGCACAGCGCGTTTTCCACGCCGATGGAGATGATGCAGTTCATCGCCCAGTTGCGTGAGCTGTCCGGTGGCAAACCGGTGGGCTTCAAGTTCTGTCTGGGCCACCCGTGGGAGTTCATGGGCATCGCCAAGGCCATGCTGGAGACCGGCATCCTCCCGGACTTCATTGTCGTCGACGGTACCGAAGGCGGCACTGGCGCAGCACCCGTGGAGTTCACCGACCACATGGGCGTGCCGATGCGCGAAGGCCTGCTGTTCGTGCACAACACTCTGGTCGGCCTGAACCTGCGCGACAAGATCAAGCTGGGGGCCAGCGGCAAGATCGTCAGCGCTTTCGACATCGCCAGTGTGCTGGCCATCGGCGCCGATTGGGCCAACTCGGCGCGCGGCTTCATGTTCGCCATCGGCTGCATTCAGTCGCAGAGCTGCCACACCAACAAATGCCCGACCGGCGTCGCCACCCAGGACCCGCTGCGCCAGCGTGCGCTGGTGGTACCGGACAAGGCGCAGCGCGTGTACAACTTCCACCGCAGCACCCTGCACGCACTGGCGGAGATGATTGCCGCCGCCGGTCTGGACTCACCGAACCAGCTGGAAGCCAAACACCTGGTGCGCCGTCAGTCGGCCACCGAAGTGAAACTGTTCTCGCAGTCCCATGTGTTCCTGCACCCGGGGCAACTGCTCAACGGCATCGTCGACGACAGCTTCTATTCGCGCATGTGGCGGATGGCGCGGGCAGACAGCTTCGAGCCTAATCAGATCGATTGATCAAGACGCCAGCTCCTGCTTCCTGTAGGAGCTGGCTTGCCCTGCGACCGGCGACGCAGTCGTCGTAAAACCTGAGCCCGCGACTTGCCTGAAACACCGCATGTAGCGATTTTACGACTGCTGCGCAGCCGGTCGCAGGACAAGCCAGCTCCTGCATACTCATAAAACCTGACTGTAAAGCTGAGACATTCTGTAATACCCCTTCTTTGCATTTACATGACAAACCCGCCACCCTTCGCGCCGCCGATCAGCCGCCGCTGACGGTGCGGAACCAAGGCCCGCCGCGGCCTATCTTCTTTAAATATCTTTGCAAGAGCCCACCGTCATGACGAACGGACGCGACCATCGAATCGACTTCTTTCGAGGTCTGGCGCTGATCTTCATTTTTTGGGATCACGTACCCGACAACCCCTTCGCGCAACTGACCCTGCGTAACTTCGGCTTCAGCGACGCAGCGGAGGTCTTTGTCTTTCTCGCCGGTTTCGCCGCTGTCACCGCGTACGGGCGCATCGCTCAGCGCGACGGTTATGTCGTCGCCTGCCTGCGCATCCTGCGCCGCACCTGGGTGCTGTATGTCGCGCATATTTTTCTGCTGACGCTGCTGATGGGCATCATTTTCGTTGCCAACAATCACGTCGAAACCCGTGACATGGTCCGCGAGATGGGCCTCGAGTATTTTGTCGGCAACCCGCAACAGGCGCTGGCCGACGAACTGCTGCTGCGCTTCAAGCCCAACCTGACCGACCCGCTGCCGTTGTACATCCTGCTGATGGCTGCACTGCCGCTGATCCTGCCGATCATGCTGCGCAACGTCGCCGTGGCCGTGGGCCTGTCCATCGCGCTGTACATGATGGTGCCGATCTACGGCTGGAACCTGCGCGCCTACGAAGGCGGCGGTTACTGGTATTTCAACCCGGTGGCCTGGCAACTGATTTTCGTGCTGGGCGGTGCCGTGGCGGTCTACACGCAACGACCTGCGGTCATCTCCGGGCATTCACGGCCACTGTGGCAACGGCCGCTGTTTCTGCTGGCGGTGCTGTACATGCTGATCGCCGGAACCATCACTTTTTTGTGGAAATTCCCCGACGTTCACGACGCGCTGCTGCCCAAGGCCTTCACCGAGCTGATCTACCCGATCGACAAGACCAACCTGTCGCCGCTGCGCCTGCTGCACTTCATCGCACTGGTGTATGTCGTCGCCAGTGTATTGCCACGCTCGACCGGCTGGCTGGACAACTGGCCGGCTCAGCAAACCTGCCGCATGGGCCGTTACTCGCTGGAAATCTTCTGTCTGGGCGTCCTGCTCGCGCCGCTGGCCGACATGGCCAATGCCCTGGCCGACGATGCCTGGCAGATGCGGGTGATCACGGCGCTGCTGGGGCTGGCGGCGATGTTGCTGCTGTCCAACTGGCTGGAGCTGAACAAGCGGCTCGGGGCGCCGAAGGTGGCGCCTGTGCCGGTGCGTATGTAATCACCCACCTCGCCCTGTGGGAGCCGGCTTGCTGGCTCCTACACAAGCACCTCGCCGTCAACGCCCCATCGGAAAATCTGACCGCACAATCACAAAATTTTCACCATCGACGGCCAGCGTCTACGCTTGTAACCAGGTGCGATTAACAGGTTTAACCGGGCCAACGATATGGGCGCTTTGTGGCATTCCGATGAGAAAAAGACTGCAGTTGCGGCTGACAGTCAAGGTGACGTTCCAGTGCCTGCAAGCCCCCGCCACAGGCGTTATGTGTGGCGCGTGTTCTGGGTCATTCTGATCATGGCGGCCGTGATTCTGGCCTTTGCGATCCGCACCGAAACCCGCAGCTCCAAGCTGCAGGCCCGGGAATTCAGCCAGTTCGCCCATAATCTCGCCTATACCCTGGAGCCCGGCCCCAGCGACTCGATTCTCTATCCCGGCGATGGGCCGTTCGACAAACGTCTGGGCTATTCGTCGCTGGACGAATTTCTGCCACGCCTGCTCAAGCGCGACTATCGGATCACCGAGCAGACGCGCTTTTCGCCTGAGCTGCTGTCCTACGCCAGACACGGTTTTTTCGTGCCCTACCAGGAAAAGAGCCAGTCCGGTCTGACTATTGCCGACTGCCGTGGTGATTCCCTCTACCAATTCACCTATCCGCAGCAGTTGTACCCGACCTTTTCATCCATTCCGCCGGTGGTGGTGAGCAGCCTGCTGTTCATCGAAAACCGTGACCTGCTGGACCAGCGTCAACCACTGGCCAACCCGGCGGTAGACTGGCCACGTTTCCTCAAGGCCGCCGTTTCCCAGGTGGCCAAGGCAGTGGGTCTGCCCGGTCAGTCGGCCGGTGGCAGCACCCTGGCCACGCAACTGGAGAAATACCGCCATTCGCCCGACGGCCTGACTCAGTCCGGCAGCGAAAAGATTCGCCAGATGATTTCCGCCAGCGTGCGCGCCTACCAGCCGGGGCCGCAGACCCTGGAAGCCCGCCAGCGCGTGGTGCGTGACTACCTCAATACCGTGCCGCTGTCGGCAGTACCGGGCCACGGTGAAGTACACGGCATGGCTGAAGGACTGCGGGTCTGGTACGGGGCCGACTTCGACCGCACCAACCAGTTGCTGGCTTCGCCGGCCAAAGACGAAAAGACCCTCGCCGAACAGGGCCTGGCCTTGCGTGAAGTGCTGTCGCTGGTGATCGCCCAGCGTCGCCCTTCGCATTTCCTCGCCAAGGGGCGTCAGGAGTTGGCCGATCTCACCGACAGCCATATCCGCCTGCTGGCACAGAGCAAGGTCATCGATCAGAAGCTGGCCGATGCCGCGCTGGCGGCGACCGTCACGTACCGCGACTGGGTGCAGCAACCGACCGTGCAGCCCATCGAAACCAACAAGGGCATCACCGTCGCCCGTACGCGGCTGTCGAACATGCTCAACCGGCCGCTGTATGACCTTGACCGCCTCGACTTGTCCGCCACCAGCACTCTGCAGAACGACCTGCAGACCAGCATCGGCCAATACCTGCGTGACCTCGCCAACCCGGAATTCGCCGGCAAGCTGGGGCTGATCGGCGAGCATCTGCTGACCCCGACCAGCACCCAGGCGGTGCGGTACAGCTTCACGCTGTTCGAGCGCGACATCGATGGCTCGCGGGTGCGGGTGCAGACCGACAGCACCGATCAGCCGTTCGACATCAACGAAGGCAGCAAGCTGGAACTGGGCTCGACGGCGAAGATGCGGGTGCTGACCACCTATCTGCAGATCATCTCTGAACTGCACGACAAGTACGCCGGGCAAAGCGTGGCCGACCTGAAAAAAGTGCCGGTGGAAGAACCCGACCGGCTGACCCGCTGGGCGCTGGATTACATGATCCAGAACAACGACCGCGACCTGTCGAAAATGCTCGCCGCAGCGCTGGACCGCAAATACTCGGCCAGTCCCGGCGAGAACTTTTTCACCGGTGGCGGCTTGCATCACTTCAACAACTTCCGCAAAGAAGACAACGGCCGCAACCCGACCCTGCGCGAAGCCCTGCGCGAATCGATCAACCTGCCGTTCATTCGCCTGATGCGCGACCTGGTGCGCTACAGCACCTATCAGGCACCGAGCAACAGTGCCGTGTTGCTCAAGGACGACAGCGACCCGCGCCGTCAGGAGTACCTGGCCGACTTTGCCGACCGCGAAGGCCGTTCGTTCCTGCTGCGTTTCTGGAAGCGCTACAGGGACAAGACTACTCAGGACCGCCTCGACACCTTCCTCGACGGCGTACACCCGACCGCCAGCCGGCTGGCCGCCGTACACCGCTATCTGCTGCCCAACGCCAGCCAGAGCGCGTTCAACGCCTTCGTCCGCGCGCACACGGTGAAAGACATTCATCAACCGCCGCTGACCGAAAAACGCCTCGACGACCTTTATTGGGCCTACGGTCCCGGCAAGTTCGACCTGCCGGATCAGGGCTATATCGCCCGTGTTCACCCGCTGGACCTGTGGCTGGTGGGCTATCTGTTGGAAAACCCGGAAGCGAAGTTCAAGGACGCGGTGGCCGCCAGCCGTTTCGAGCGTCAGGAGGTGTACAGCTGGCTGTTCAAGAGCAAGCACAAGAGCGCCCGCGACAGCCGCATCCGCACCATGCTGGAGATCGAAGCCTTCCTCGACATTCACCAGCGCTGGCAGAAACTCGGCTATCCGTTCGACCATCTGGTGCCGTCGCTGGCAACCGCTATCGGCAGTTCGGGCGACCGTCCGGCGGCGCTGGCCGAGTTGATCGGCATCATCCAGAACGACGGTATTCGTCTGCCGGTGTTGCGCATCGACAGCCTGCATTTCGCCGCCGACACGCCCTACGAAACCCTGCTCAACAACAACCCGGAACTGGGCAAACGAGTGCTGCCATCGGAAGTCGCCACGGCCATGCGTGAAGCCTTGTCGCAAGTGGTGGACGCCGGTACGGCGCGGCGCGTGTCCGGCAGCTTCAAGACCCAGGACGGCACCGCGCTGGCCATGGGCGGCAAGACCGGTACCGGCGACAACCGCATCGAAAGCTTCGGTTCCGGCGGGCGGATTCTGGCGTCGCGCTCACTCAACCGCACGGCGACGTTCGTGTTCTACATCGGCGACAACCACTTCGGCACGCTGACCGCCTATGTGCCGGGTCGCGCCGCCGAAAGCTTCAAATTCACCTCGGCCCTGCCCGTGCAAGTGCTCAAGGGCATGGCGCCGATACTCAATCGCTATCTGGAGCCGGGAACGTACAGCCAGTGCAAGGCGCCAGCGGCGACGCAGGTGGCAAGCCTTTCTCGATAACACGCTTTTTTGTGGGAGGGAGCCCTGCTCGCGAAAGCGTCGTGTCAGTCAGCATTGCAGTGTCTGGCCAGACGCCTTCGCGAGCAGGGCTCCCTCCCACAAAAGCCTCTGCAAACCATTCTGCCCCCCAAAGATGAGAACCGTTCGTCTTAACCTGTCTTGCGCAGCGCTTAAGATATATCTTAAGGTATATCTAAATGTAACGAGAGACAGAGAACGATGAGAGACCACTCACACGATCACCCCCGTCACCATCGCCCCGCGTTCGGCGATCATGCCGACGGTTTTGAAAAGCGCCCCGGCCGTGAACGCGGCGGACGCGGTCCTCGGGTCTTCGCGCCCGGCGACCTGAAACTGCTGCTGCCGGCCCTGATCGCCGAACAGCCCTGCCATGGCTATGACCTGATCCGTCAGATCGAAGGCCTGTTCGACGGCGCCTACACGCCCAGCCCCGGCGTGATCTACCCGACGCTGACTTTCCTTGAAGAAAGCGAACTGATCGAAGGCGATGCCGAAAGCGGCAAGAAGCGCTACCGCATCACCGAGGCCGGTCAGCAGTTTCTCGATGAGCAGGCCGTCGCTCTGGACGGCGTGAAGATGCGCATCGAACTCAGCAAACGCTCGCTGCGAGGCCATGACCGGCCGCCGGAGATCCATGAAGCGGTGCACAACCTGCGCCACGCCCTGCACATGCACCACGGTCGCTGGACCCCAGAAGAAATCGCCCGGGTCCGCGATCTGCTCAACGCCACTGCCAAAGCCGTCGCCGATGGCACCCCTTCCTCGCCGGAGAAGTCCGCATGAATTCAGCGCAATCGATCCACCGCGTCAGCCACGAAATCAAACGCCGCAAACTGCAGGTCCTGCGGGTCACCGACATCACCCCGCGCATGCGCCGCATCACCCTGCACGGTCCGGAACTGACCGGCTTCATCAGCCTGGGCACTGACGATCACGTCAAACTGCTGTTTGCCACCACGCCGGAAGAGCAGGCCGCGCTGGACAATTTCATGCCCGGCAGCAGCAACGACGGCCCGCGTCCGGCCATGCGCGATTACACGCCGCGCCGCTACGACGCCGCTTCCGGCGAGCTGGACATCGACTTCGTGCTGCATGGCGACGGCCCTGCTGCCACCTGGGCAGCCCAGGCCGAAGCAGGGCAATTTCTGTACATTGCCGGCCCGCGCGGCTCGATGATCGTGCCGGACATGTTCGACAGCTATCTGCTGATCGGCGACGAAACCGCCCTGCCCGCCATCGCTCGTCGTCTTGAGGAATTGCCGGAAGGCCGCCGTGTCCTGGCGGCGGTGGAAATCGAGGATCTGGCCGAGCGGCAGACCTTCGTCAGCAAGGCCGAGGTCGAGGTGATCTGGGTGGTGCGTGGTGAGCAGGACCTGCTCGACGTGACCCGCCAACTGACCCTGCCTGAAGGCGATCTGTATGCGTGGGTGGCGACTGAATCGGCGCTGTCGCGCAAGGTTCGGCGGGTGTTGCTGGATGAGTTCAAGCTTGATGAAGCGGCGGTGAAGGCTGCCGGTTACTGGCGCTTGAGCGAGTCGGACGACGAATAAGCAACTGTAGGAGCTGGCTTGTCCTGCGACCGGCGGGGAACCCGTCGTAAATTCTGTGCATGCGACTCACCTGACACACCGTGCTTACCGGATTTACGACTGCTGCGCAGCCGGTCGCAGGACAAGCCAGCTCCTACAGGGGGGGGCGTGTGAACGCTCATCCCCGCACTCTGTCCACGCACCACACCACCAACCCAATCCCGACAAACCCCGCCAGCACGCCCGCTGCATTGATCAGCGCCCCGCGCACGCCCAGCGTGCCGATATCGAGAAACGGATAGACGTAGTCGCCGATCATGTCGCCGCGAAACAGCACGTAGCCGAAGTACAGCGCCGGATACAGCAGCCACAGCGGCACATGCTTGAGGCGCAGCGTGCCCTTGTCGACGTACAGCCACCAGTAGACAAGAAACGCCAGCGGCATCACGTCGTGCAGCAACTCGTCAGCCAGCCACTGCCAGCCTTGCGGGCTCCACAGGTGGCGCAGCAGCAGGCTGTAGGCGATGCCGACGATCAGAATGCACACCAGAATCCCGGCGCAGACGATGGGCGATCGGAAGAAACGGTGCCCGATGGAATGGCGGTCAGTGACCGCGCAGGTGAGCGCCGTCGCGACCAGGGTGTTGGTCAGCACGGTGAAAAAACTGAAAAACTTCACCAGCCCGCCCAGCAGGCTGCTCTGGTCGACCCAGCGCCCCCACAGGATCAGATACAGCTGCACGGCAAGGGCGAACCAGCCGAGCACGGCAGCGAAGGTGGCGTAACGGCGCTGTCCTGGCGCCAGGTGCAGCGTTGAACTGAACATCGGTTTCAATCCCTGACGATGTGAGTCGGCGCCCGCCTTACCAGCGTTTGGTGCGGGCAAGCTTGACGTACAGGGCTTCGACCTTTTCCCGGGCCCACGGCGTCTTGCGCAAGAACGTCAGGCTCGACTTGATGCTCGGATCGCTCTTGAAGCAGCGAATGTCGATGCGCTCTGCCAGCCCCGACCACTCGTAGTGCTCGACCAGCGCGTTGAGGATCTGCTCCAGCGTCACGCCATGCAGCGGGTCTGTGTTCGGTGTGGTCATGGGTGGCCCTTGTACGGAGTGAAGATGGAGATTTCGCGAGGTGCGCACCTTAGCCGAGGCGGTCTGCCCTGGGAAGACGCGCGCGCACCGTTTGCCTTTTTGTGGGAGCGAATCCATTCGCGATGCTGAGGATCAGACGACACGGATTTATCGAGCCTACGGCCTCATCGCGAATGAATTCGCTCCCACAGGATCTCTGGTCCAATGCCGGAAAGCATAGCGTCTGGCCCTGCGTGCTGTAGCTCGATTCCAAAATGATTGCATTTTTATTGTTATGTTATAACACTAACAAGGCGAATCAATTTGAAACAGCCTGCGAAGGAAAATCCTGCATGTCCCGTCCCTCCTCCTCCCGACTCTGGCGCCTGACGCCGCTGGCCACTGCGTTGCTGGTCACGGCACCGGCCTACGCCATCGAGCTGGAACAACAGACCATCACCGCCAACCCGCTGGGCAGCGATCAACTGGCGTCGCCCAGCACCGTGCTCAGCGGTGACGATCTGACCCTGCAGCAGAAAGGCAGCCTCGGCGAAACCCTGAACAAGCAGCCCGGCGTGTCTTCGTCGTATTTCGGTCCGGGCGCCAGTCGCCCGATCATCCGCGGCCTGGACGGTGACCGCATTCGTCTGCTGCGCAACGGCGTCGGTGCGCTGGATGCGTCTTCGCTGTCCTACGATCACGCGGTGCCGCTGGACCCGGTCAACGTCGACCGCATCGAAATCGTCCGCGGCCCGGCGGCCTTGCTGTACGGCGGCAGCGCCATCGGCGGCGTGGTCAACACCTTTGATAACCGCATCCCCACCGAAGCCATCGAAGGCATTCACGGTGCTGGCGAATTGCGCTACGGCGGCGCCGACACCACGCGCAGCAGCGCCGGCAAACTGGAAGCCGGCAACGGCACCTTCGCCTTGCACCTGGACGCCAACGCCCGCGAGTTCAACGATCTGAAAATCCCCGGTTTCGCCCGCACCGCCGATCAACGTGCCCGCGACCCCGATGGCGAGGACAAGAAACACCGCCTCGGTAACAGCGACGGACGCCAGGACGGCGGTGCCATCGGCGGCTCCTACACCTGGGATGACGGCTATGCCGGGCTGTCCTACAGCAACTACGACAGCAATTACGGATCGCCCGCCGAGCAGGACGTGCGCATCCGCATGAAGCAGGACCACTACGCCTTCGCCTCGGAAATCCGCAACCTCTCGGGCCCGTTCACCTCGGTGAAACTCGATGCCGGTTACACCGAGTACAAGCACATGGAAATCGAGGACGGCGAAGTCGGCACGACCTTCAAGAACAAGGGCTACGAGGCGCGCGTCGAGGCCCGCCACCAGCCTCTCGGCCCGCTGGAAGGTGTGATTGGCGCGCAGGTCAGCCGCAGCGAGTTTTCCGCATTGGGCGAAGAAGCCTTCGTGCCGCACACCGATACCGACAGCGGCGCGCTGTTCATTCTTGAAGAGCTGCAAGCCACCGACCGCCTGAAACTCAGCCTCGGGGGCCGTCTGGAACACACCACCGTCGACCCGGACGGCAATGGCAACGAGCGTTTCGCCAACGCCGACCGCTCCAGCAGCTTTACCGCTGGCAGTCTGTCGTCGGGCGCGGTGTACACGCTGACGCCGGTCTGGTCGCTGGCGGCCACGCTGGGCTACACCGAGCGCGCGCCGACGTTCTACGAGCTGTACGCCAACGGCGCCCACGTCGCCACCGGCACCTATGAAGTCGGCGACGCCGATCTGTCGAAGGAAAAAGCGGTGTCCAGCGACCTGGCGCTGCGCTTCGACAACGGCACGCACAAAGGCAGTGTCGGCGTGTTCTACAGCCACTTCTCCAATTACATCGGCCTGCTCGGCACCGGCCGCACGCTGAATGACGAAGGCGAAGAAGACCCGGACGGCATTCCGGAATACACCTACTCCGGCGTGCGCGCCCGGTTTGCTGGCATCGAGGCGCAGGACCACTGGAAACTGGCGCAGACGCCGTACGGCAACTTCGCCCTGGAACTGTCCGGCGACTACACCCGGGCGAAGAACCTGGACACCGGCGAAGCGCTGCCGCGCATTGCGCCGTTGCGCCTGAACAGCGGCCTGCTGTGGGAGCTGGACAAGTGGCAGGCGCGCATCGATGTCGAACACGCCGCCTCCCAGCATCGCGTGCCGGACAACGAAAGCGGCACCGATGGCTACACCACCCTGGGCGCCAGCGCCGGATACAAATTCAATGTGGGCGACAGCCAGTGGCTGGCGTTCGTCAACGGCGAAAACCTGACCAACCAGACCGTGCGCTACGCCAGCTCGATCCTGCGAGATATCGCACCGGCACAGGGACGCAGCATTGAAGTGGGCCTGCGTACCACGTTCTAAAGTCGCCATGCTCCACCTGTGGGAGCGAATTCATTCGCGAGAGGTCCGTTGGGTCGGCAAATCCATGTCGCCTGAAAGATTGCATCGCGGATGAATCCGCTCCCACAGTTCCTCGCCTGACCTGTACAGACCCGCGTACAACTTTCCAAGGCCACCATCAAATTCACCTGTGGGAGCGAATTCATTCGCGAGAGGTCCGTAGGGTCGGCACATCCATGTCGCCTGAAAGACTGCATCGCGGATAAATCCGCTCCCACAGTTCCTCGCCTTACCTGTACAGATAACGCAACGGTCTTGCCTTCCCCTGTCAGTCTGAAAGAGCCAAATGCTCTTGTAGTTACTATAGGACAGCGCTACCTCACCTATTTACGACTATTGCTGTTTTAGTAACTATTCATGTCGTATTTTCGTCTTTTTAAAAAATCGTTAGCACCCTATCATCGCCGCCCTGAAAAACGCTGAAACGATTAATCCAATCATCGTTGCTTCACCTGCCCTGCAGTACCCCTGCTCAGCGGGGGCGTTTGCCGTTGTATTGACCCGTATCCAACAAGAGCTCGTCGCCATGGACAGACACAAGAAACGTCGCACTTTCCGCCAGAACAGCCTGACGGGCCTCGCCCTGGTCTGCCTGACCACCGGCGCTCACGCAGCCTCGGCCTTCGACAGCGAATCACCGTGGATGCTGGGCGACTGGGGTGGCAAGCGCAGCGAGCTGTCGCAAGAAGGTTACGACTTCAAATTCGACACCGTGGTCGAGGTGGGCTCCAACCTGCACGGCGGCTACAACCATGACAAGGCCACCCGCTACAGCGACCAGTTCGCCATCGGCGCGCATCTGGACCTGCAGAAAATCCTTGGCTGGCACGATGCTGAATTCCAGCTGACCCTGACCAATCGCAACGGCGACAACATCAGCAACGACCGCATCGGCGATCCGCGTGCCGGCACCATTTCCTCGTCCCAGGAAGTCTGGGGCCGTGGCAATGTCACCCGCCTGACGGACATGTGGTACCAGCAGAAATTCTTCGACCAGAAACTCAGCATCAAGGTCGGCCGCTTCAACGAAGGCGAAGACTTCAACACCTTCCCCTGTGACTTCCAGAACCTGTCTTTCTGCGGCTCGCAGGTCGGCAACTGGGGCGGTGGCATCTGGTACAACTGGCCGATCAGCCAGTGGGCGATGCGCGTCAAATACCAGCTCAACCCCGAGCTGTTCGTGCAGGTCGGCGCCTTCGAGCAGAACCCGTCGAACCTGGAAAACGACAACAACTTCAAGCTCAGCGGCAGCGGCACGCAGGGTGCGGTGTTGCCGGTTGAGCTGGTCTGGTCGCCGAAGGTCAACGACCTGCCGGGCGAGTACCGCCTCGGTTACTACTACAGCACCGCCGACAGCACCGACGTGTACAAGGACAGCAATGGTCGCTACGCCGCCCTCACCGGTGAAGAGCACGCGCCATCGTCCAGCAAGCACGGCATGTGGCTGACCCTGCGTCAGCAAGTCACTGGCCTGGCCAGCGACAACAGCCGCGGCCTGAGCCTGTTCGCCAACGGCACCCTGCACGACAAGAAGACCAACATGGTCGACAACTTCGTCGCGCTCGGCATGACCTACGCCGGTCCGTTCGACGCCCGCCCGAAAGATGACATCGGTCTGGCCGTCAGCCGCATCCACGTCAACCCGGCGTACCGCAAGAACATCAACCTGCAGAACCTGGCCAACAACGTCAGCGACTACCACGACCCGGCCTTCCTGCCGGTGCAGGACACCGAATACAACGCCGAGCTGTATTACGGCGTGCACCTGACCAACTGGCTGACCGTGCGTCCCAACCTGCAATTCATCCGCCATCCGGGTGGTGTGAGTCAGGTCGATGACGCGCTGGTGGCCGGTCTGAAAATCCAGTCCTCGTTCTGATCGATCGTTATCGGCTTTCTGAATTCTTTTTCAGGAACTAGCGTTAGGGGCAGGGCTTCAAAGCATCAGCCCCGGCGCAAGAAGGGACTAGCGTCAACCACTTAATCGTTACGGAGTACGACACTATGAGCACTGAAGGTGCTTTCAGTCAGGGTCGCCGGTTACCGAGCGTGCTCGGGCTGGTGATTCTCATCATGGGCCTGGCCTTGCTGGCCGGGGGTGTACAACTACTGACACTGGGCGGTTCGCTGTACTACCTGCTCGCCGGGATCGGCTTTGTCGTCACGGGCGTGTTGCTGATCATGGGCCGCCGTTCGGCCCTTGGCGTGTTCGCCCTGGTGCTGTTCGCCAGTACCGTCTGGGCGCTGTGGGAAGTCGGCCTGGACTGGTGGCAACTGGTGCCACGCCTGTCGCTGTGGTTCGTGCTGGGCATCGTCATGCTGCTGCCATGGTTCCGCCGTCCGCTGCTGCGCGGCCAACCCGGCGGTCTGCCTGCCACGGCTCTGAGCATCGCAGTGGTGCTGGCCGGTCTGGCCGCCCTCGCCAGCCAGTTCACCAGCCCGGGTGAGATCAAAGGCACACTCGACCGCGACGACGCAGGCGTGGCCTACGATCCGCAGCCGATGCCCGATGGCGACTGGCAGGCCTATGGCCGCTCCGAACACGGCAACCGCTACTCGCCGCTGAAACAGATCACCCCGGAAAACGTCGGCAAGCTGCAGGAAGCCTGGCGTATCCGCACGGGCGACCTGCCCAACGCAGAAGACCCGGTGGAGCTGACCAACGAGAACACCCCGCTCAAGGTCAACGGCATGATCTATGCCTGCACACCGCACAGCAAAGTGCTGGCGCTGGACCCTGACACCGGCAAGACGATCTGGAGCTACGACCCGCAGATCCAGAAGGAAGGCGCCAAGGACTTCACCGGCTGGGCGCACATGACCTGCCGTGGCGTGTCGTACTACGACGAAGACGCCTACGCCAAGTCGGACGTCGGCGCCCCGGCAGCCGCGCTGTCAACCGCCGGCAAAGCGGTTGCAACGGCGTGCCCGCGTCGTCTGTACCTGCCGACCGCCGATGCTCGCCTGATCGCGCTGAACGCCGACACCGGCAAGGTCTGTGAAGACTTCGCCAACAAGGGCGCGGTCGATCTGCGTGCCAATATCGGCCCGTTCACGCCAGGTGGCTACTACTCCACCTCGCCGGCGGCGATCACCCGCAATCTGGTGATCATCGGCGGCCACGTCACCGACAACGAATCGACCAACGAGCCGTCCGGCGTGATTCGCGCCTACGACGTCCACGACGGTCGTCTGGTGTGGAACTGGGACCCGAACAACCCGGACGCCACCGCGCCGATCGCTGCCGACCAGTTCTACTCGCGCAACGCGCCGAACATGTGGTCGCTGGCCAGCGTCGACGAAAAACTCGGCCTGGTGTTCCTGCCTCTGGGCAACCAGATGCCTGACCAGTACGGCGGCGATCGCACGCCGGGCGCCGAGAAGTTCAGCGCCGGTCTGGTCGCGCTGGACGTCAACAGCGGCAAGGTGCGCTGGAACTATCAGTTCACCCACCACGACCTGTGGGACATGGACGTACCGAGCCAGCCGACGCTGATCAACCTGAAGACCAAGGACGGCGTCAAACCGGCCGTGATTCAGCCGACCAAGCAAGGCAGCCTGTACGTGCTGGATCGTCGCGACGGTACGCCGATCGTGCCGATCCACGAAGTCCCGGCGCCGACCGGTGCCGCCCAGGGCGACCACACCGCGCCGACCCAGGCCCGTTCCGAGCTGAACATGCTGCCGCCGGAGCTGACCGAAAAAGCCATGTGGGGCGCCAGCCCGTTTGACCAGATGCTCTGCCGCATCCAGTTCAAGCAACTGCGCTATGAAGGCCAGTACACCCCGCCGTCCGAGCAAGGCACCATCGTCTATCCGGGTAACGTCGGCGTGTTCAACTGGGGCGCCGTGTCGGTCGATCCGGTCCGTCAACTGCTGTTCACCAGCCCGAACTACATGGCCTTCGTCTCGAAACTGGTACCGCGTGCCAAGGTGGAAGCGGGCAGCAAGCGCGAGAGCGAAACCAGCGGCGTGCAGCCGAACACCGGTGCGCCGTACGCGGTGATCATGCATCCGCTGATGTCGCAGTTCGGCCTGCCGTGCCAGGCGCCGTCGTGGGGTAACGTGGCGGCGGTCGACCTGACCACCAATCAGGTGATCTGGAAGCACAAGAACGGCACCAGCCGTGACAACACGCCGGTACCGATCGGTCTGCCGGTCGGTGTGCCGAGCATGGGCGGTTCGATTGTGACCGCAGGCGGCGTTGGCTTCCTCGCCGGTACTCTCGACCAGTATCTGCGTGCCTACGACGTGAAGACCGGCAAGGAGCTGTTCGCCGGGCGTCTGCCAGCAGGCGGCCAGGCTACACCGATGACCTACACCGGCAAGGACGGCAAGCAATATGTGCTGATCGTTGCTGGCGGCCACGGCTCGCTGGGCACGCGCATGGGCGATTACATCATTGCCTACAAGCTGCCGAACTGATTCGGTAGCGCGGTAAACGAAAAGGCGGTCATCGCGAGATGACCGCCTTTTTTGTTTACACCGTCCCTGTGTAGGAGCTGGCTTGCCCTGCGACCGGCGACGAAGTCGTCGTAAAACCTGTGCGTTCGGTGTGCCTGACAGGTTGCATGGTCTGCTAACGCAGCCCTGTTTCGCCCCCGGCACGTTACGCGAACCCTTGTAGGAGCTGGCTTGCCCTGCGACCGGCGACGAAGTCGTCGTAAAACCTGTGTCCTTGGCTTGTCTGACACCCCACCGAGTCTGCTAACGCAGCCCTGTTTCGCCCTCAGCACGTTACGCGAACCCTTGTAGGAGCTGGCTTGCCCTGCGACCGGCGACGCAGTCGTCGTAAAACCTGTGCACTCGGTGTGTCAGTTACTCCGCCGAGTCTGCTAACGCAGCCCTGTTTCGCCTGACGGCGAGTTACTTGGAAAAGCCCCAAGTAACCAAGGGCTCCTATCCCCACCATACGGTGCCTCGCCCAGGCTCGGCATGCCCTCACACAGGCAATGCTCCGGGGGCACGCCGCGAATGGGCCATCCATGGCCCACGCGGCTCTCGCGACATCCTGTCGCTCGACCCACTCCACATCGCCTGCGTTCGGCCTTCTGGGACGGGGCCCCAAGATCAAAATCAAAAGCCAGATCAAAAGCCTGCGAAACCCAAACTCCCTATAGGAGCTGGCTTGCCCTGCGACCAGCTGTAGGAGCGCGCTTGCCCGCGATCGGCGACGAAGTCGTCGTAAAACCTGTGCATGCGGTGTGTCTGATGGATTGCTGATCTGCGAACGCAGCCCCATTTCGCCTCCAGCACGTTACGCGAACTCTTGTAGGAGCTGGCTTGCCCTGCGACCGGCGACGAAGTCGTCGTAAATCCTATGCACTCGGTTTATCTGGCGGATCGCTGTAGCTGCTAACGCAGCTGGTTTCGCCGGGCGGCGAGTTACTTGGAAAAGCCCCAAGTAACCAAGGGCTCTTTACCCCGCCATACGGCACCTCGCTAATGCTCGGTGTTCCCTCACACAGGCAATGCTCCGTGGGCACGCCGCGAATGGGCCATCCATGGCCCACGCGGCTCTCGCGACATCCTGTCGCTCAACCCACTCCACATCGCCTGCGTTCGGCCTTCTGGAACGGGGCCCAAGATCAAAATCAAAAGCCAGATCAAAAGCCGGCGAAACCCAAACTCCTGTGGGAGCGGGCTTGCCCGCGAAGACGTTCTTGAAATCGCCACCGCCAGCAAGCCGGACTGCTACGGGTGATCCTTCACTTCTCGATCACATCCCCGCGCTGCGGCGCCAGTCGTGCGATCAGGCGGTTTTGCACCGGTACGGGTATGTGTTGATCGTCCATTGAATCGATCAGGTTTTCCACCAGCGCATTGAAGTCGCTACGGCTCAGGTTCAGGCCTTTGTGTGCCTCGGCCAGGGTGTCGCCGGTGTAGGTACACGGCCCGCCCGCTTCCACGCAGAATTTCTCGATCAGTTTGTTGCGCACGCGGACGATGTCGACCTTGGCGAAGAATTTGTAGATCCGAGGGTCCCGTGCCACATGCAACAGCATGCCTTCGACGATTTTCTGAATCCCGGCTCGTTCGCCGAGGTCGCGGTACAAGCTGTCATCCTTCGGCGGCTGCTGCGCGCAGCCGACCAGTAGCGCCAGCATCAGCACGGTGATCCAGGACAAGGGGCGCATGATCAAAAACTCCCCTGGATGGACAGATAAGTACCGTTCTGGTTGTCCAGCGTGGCGATTTCACCGAGGCGGGCGTAGGCCAGCACCACGGACACGTGCTTGTTGGGGAACCAGCCGACAAAGGCGTCAGCCCAGTCGCTTTCACCGGCAAACGACAGGTTGTCCGGCTTCTCGCGGTACTCGACACCCACCGCCCAGCGCGGGTTGAACAGCAGCGCCACCGAACCCTCCTTGAGCACGCTGCGGCTGTCGCGACGATCGCCGCCGAAACCGAGCAGTCCGGTTTCGTTGGCGCGGCTGTAGCGCACGCCGCCGTTGACCACCACGTTGTAGCCAAACGCCGCGCCCATGAACAAGCGGCTGGCGGTGAGGTAGCCCTCGACGTCCGAATCGCGTCTGGCGCCGACCAGGCTGGGGATCAGGAAGTCGTTCTGATGCTTGTACTCAAGCCCTACGGACACCTGCGGCAACTGGTCGTAGATCAGGTCGCCAAACAGGCGAACCTTGACCCCGAAGATGTCCTGGCTGAGGTTGTCTTCCGGCAGGCTGAACTTGTGAACCAGCGAGCCAAGGTCAAAGCGCTGGTGCGCGTAGGACACCTCTACACGGTTGCCGTAGGAAAACGCCATGCCGGCGACATCCAGCGTGTAATCCGGCAGGTCAATGTGGGTGGCGAACAGGTTCGTGCCCCACTCGCCCTTTTCGTCATACCCGGCCAGCACGGCCCACGGGATGATCCCGCCGCCCGCCGCACCTTCGATACTGGTGGCACCGCCCGTGGCGATCAGACGCCCCTGGCCGCCGGCTTCAGCCGTACCGCTCAGGGCCGAAGCGCATCCACCCGCCACCATTGCCAACACCACAGGGCTGAAAACAGCCGAGAGACTACGTGTCATAAGTCATCGAACCACTCAGTGAAGCACCATGCCCGGTGAAGTAAGGGAATTGGCGATCCATGCCTCGAACGCCAGCGCATTGAGCGGCCGGCTGATCAGATAGCCCTGCGCGGTGTCGCAATGCCAGCGCTCCAGCAGGCGCAGGCTGTGCTGATACTCGACACCTTCAGCCACCACCTTCAGACCCAGGTTGTGGCTCATTTCAATGGTTGAACGGACGATCACCGCGTCCTCGCTGGTTTCATCCAGGTTGCGCACGAACGACTGATCGATTTTCAACTCCTGCACCGGCAGGCGCTTGAGGTGCGCCAGCGACGAGTAACCGGTGCCGAAGTCGTCCACCGACAGGCTGATCCCCAGCTCACGCAACGCATTGAGGACTCTGAGCGAATGCTCTGGCTCGCGCATGACCGCGCTTTCGGTGATCTCGAAAATCAGCTGTTCGGCCGGCACGCGATAGCGTTTGAGCAGGCCCGACACGCGGTCCACCAGTTGCGCACTGAGCAGGTCATCGGCGGAAATGTTCACCGACAGTTGCACATGCAGACCCCGCCGCGCCCATTCGGCCAGTTGGCGCATGGCTTCTTCGATGACCCAAAGCGTCAGCGTGCGGATGCTGCCGGTGCGCTCGGCCAGGGCAATGAATTCTGCCGGCGAGACCGCGCCGAATTGCGGATGCTGCCAGCGCAGCAAGGCTTCCGCCTGACGCACGCGGCCATTGCGGATATCCAGTTTGGGCTGGTAGTGCAGCGCCAGTTCGCCCTTGTGCGCGGCATGGCGCAGGTCGCGAATCAGGCTGATCTGGCGTTGGTGCGCCAGGTCGCGACCGTCTTCATATACCCGCAAACGGCCGGGCATTTGCGAAGCATCCTGACGCGCGATGGCGGCGCGGCGCAGCAGTTCGGACGGCATGTCGCCGTTGTGCGGATAAGTAGCGATGCCGATGCTGGGCTCCAGCACGACGTCGTGTTCGCCGATGCGGTGCGCCACCATCAGCAGGCGTTGCAGACGGTCCGCCATCGCCACCGCCGTGTCGCTTTCGGCGTTTTCCACCAGCAGCAGAAATTCGTGGCCGGACAGCCGCGCCGCCGTATCACCCGGCCGCAGCGGCAGTTGCACTTGCTCGCCGACGCGCTGCAACAGGTCCTCGACCCCTTCCGCGCCGATGCTGTCATTGATGGCCGGGAAGTTGTCGATGCCCAGGCACAGCAGCGCCACCGGGCGCTGGGCGGCGATGGCGCTGGTCAGACGCTCCATCACCAGCACCCGGTTGGGCAGGCCGGTCAAGCCGTCATGCAGGGCGTTGTGCGCCAGTTGCTGTTCGCGTTCGGCAATGCCGCTCTGCATCGAATTGATCGCCCCGGCCAGCAGGCCCAGTTCGTCATTGCGGCGCAGTTCGACCTGGGTACCGTAATCGCCGTCGCCAATGCGCCGGGCCGCCAGCGCCAGGGCGCGCACCGGCAGGGACACGCTTCTTGCCAGCAGCAATGTGCCGATCAGCGAACCGAGCAGCGCAATCACGGTGATCCAGAAAATCCGCTCGTTGATCGGCGCGAACGCCTGCATCGCCTGATCCAGCGGGCTTTGCAGCAACGCGACGACGCGGTCGCCGTTGTCATTACCGGTGTTGTCCAACTCCAGGGTCTTGCTCAGAAAGCTGTGGCTGGAGTGCCGAGTCATCTGACTCTGCTCGCTGGCCGGGCTCATCATCACCTGCCCCAGGCTGTCGAACATCGCCGACGGCTGGGTACTGACGATCTGCCCTTGAGTGCGGTCGACCACCGACAGGAACGACACTTCCAGACCGCTGAGGGTGCGCAGCTCCCGTGCCAGCTCGTCGTCCATGCTGAACCCCATGACCACCCGGGCGATCGGCAGCGGGGCCAGTACAGTGCTCTCCACCAGCAGGTGCGCTTTGCCCTGCAACGGCACGATGAGCATCGACTGGTTGCGCGACTTCAGTTCACGCAGCGCCTTGGTGTACGGAAACGGCGAACCGGCCGGGATCTGCTCGGCAGTGCTGGACAGCACAGTGCCGTCCATGCCCAGCAGAAACATGTCGTCGGCGCTGATTCGCGCGCCATGGTTGAGCAATACCGAGCGGATCGTCGCCGAGTCCGCCGAGGCCACCGCATCGCGAAAACCGAAGTCGCTGGAGAGCAATTGCACGGCATCGCGCAGACGCTTGCCGCGCATTTCCAGCAAGCCTTCAAACACCCGCGTGCCGACCTCCAGTTGCGCCTGGGCCTGCTTGCGCACGGCGTCCTGGGTCGCCGCCTTGACGGCAAGAAACACCGCCACGACCACGGTCAGCAACAACATGATCAACACGCCGGCAATGCGTGCCTGAAAGCTAACGCGCAATTTCATTCATGGGCGGCCTTGTGAAAGGCGTCGCTGAACGCATCGGGGGGCGGCGCGGCCGGCATGTCGTCAGCCTTGGGCTGGATCGCAACGGTGATGCGTCGGTGCAGACCTTCGGCAGGGATATCAAAATCGCCTCCTGGCACGGATTGCATGTCCTGTACCTGTGGATGCCACAGGGTGGCCTTGTAATGGCCGGCAGGCAGTTGATCGAGGGTCAGCGCACCTTTACCGTCGCTGACACCGAACCACGGATCGTCCGTGACATAAACATAGCCCAACATCCAGTCGTGGATGTTGCAGCCCAGCACCACGATGCCCGGCTTGTCGAACAGCACCGGGTCCGACGGTGTGCCGCCATACAGACGCAACTCGAAACGTTTCGCCGCCGAAAAGGAGTAGACCTGATGGCGGATGTTGTCGCTGTTGGGGAATTTGATCTGGGTGCCGGTACGCACAGCCAGCACATGGGGTGCGAAACGCTGATTGCGCTGGTCCATGTCGGCTTTGGGCGCAGGATCGGGCTTGCCTGCCGGCCCTTGCAGGGTCAGCACGACATCGTTCAGCGGCTTGCCCTGGGCGTCGACGAAATCAGCCGTCAACGTGGCGGCATGAACGACGCTGGCGCACAACAAACTCGCAGCCAGCAGAAATGACGGAGCAACATGGGTCATGTAGACGTTCCAGAACGGCATGGTCGAAAAAAGTGCCGGCCCTGGCAATATCTGTTGCGTCCCGCGCAGGTTAGCCGCCCGGGAGCGGAAGATCACGCACTAAAAATATCAAAATGCCATCACCGCACGATTCGCCGACAAACGGCCGATATTGCCCCTCCGACGCTCCACACTCTCTCTATCGTTATCGACTCGAACAAGTGAATCCTGAGCACCGTTCATCCCTGCGACAGGCTCCACGACGGTGCCACCGATGGCGGCAAAAACAAGCGGATTGCCACAAATACGCGGCGCGCTTCTATACACAGGTATGAATGGCGGCTATTGAAACCTGTACCCCACTGCCCCATCTAAGCCTCAACTCCCTTTATGCAGGTGCCCCATGAGCGACCAGCAAGCAGACGCCACACACGCCGACGAACTCGATCACGAACACGTCGTGCTCGGTTCCGACCGCAAGAGCCTGGCATTGCCGGGCCAGAATCTGCCCGATCAGGTCTATGTCATCCCGATTCACAATCGCCCGTTCTTCCCCGCGCAGGTGCTGCCGGTGATCGTCAACGAAGAACCCTGGGCCGAAACCCTGGAGCTGGTGAGCAAGTCCGAACACCACTCGCTGGCGCTGTTCTTCATGGACACGCCGCCTGAAGACCCCCGCCATTTCGACACCAAGGCGCTGCCTGAATACGGCACCCTGGTGAAGGTCCATCACGCCAGCCGTGAAGGCGGCAAACTGCAATTCGTTGCCCAGGGCCTGAGCCGCGTGCGCATCAAGACCTGGCTCAAGCACCATCGCCCGCCGTTCCTGGTGGAAGTCGAATACCCGCACCAGCCCAATGAGCCGACCGATGAGGTCAAGGCCTACGGCATGGCCCTGATCAATGCGATCAAGGAACTGCTGCCGCTCAACCCGCTGTACAGCGAAGAGCTGAAGAACTACCTCAACCGCTTCAGCCCCAACGATCCTTCGCCGCTGACCGACTTTGCCGCCGCCCTCACGTCGGCCAAAGGCAACGAGCTGCAGGAAGTGCTCGACTGCGTGCCCGTGCTCAAGCGCATGGAAAAAGTCTTGCCGATGCTGCGCAAGGAAGTTGAAGTAGCGCGCCTGCAGAAGGAAATCTCCGCCGAGGTGAACCGCAAGATCGGCGAGCACCAGCGCGAGTTTTTCCTCAAGGAACAACTGAAGGTCATCCAGCAGGAGCTGGGGCTGACCAAGGACGACCGCAGCGCCGACATCGAGCAGTTTGAAGAGCGTCTGGCCGGCAAGGTTCTGCCGCCGCAGGCACGCAAGCGCATCGACGAAGAGATCAACAAGCTGTCGGTACTGGAAACCGGCTCGCCGGAATACGCCGTCACCCGTAACTACCTGGACTGGGCCAGCTCGGTGCCATGGGGCGTGTACGGTGAAGACAAGCTCGACCTGAAACACGCGCGCAAGGTGCTCGACCAGCATCACGCCGGGCTCGACGACATCAAGAGCCGTATTCTCGAATTCCTCGCGGTCGGTGCCTATAAAGGCGAGATCGCTGGCTCCATCGTGCTGCTGGTCGGCCCGCCGGGCGTGGGCAAGACCAGTGTCGGCAAATCGATTGCCGAGTCGCTGGGGCGTCCGTTTTACCGTTTCAGCCTCGGCGGCATGCGCGACGAAGCCGAGATCAAGGGCCACCGCCGCACCTACATCGGCGCCCAACCGGGCAAGCTGGTGCAGGCACTGAAAGAAGTGGAGGTGATGAACCCGGTGATCATGCTCGACGAGATCGACAAGATGGGCCAGAGCTATCAGGGCGACCCGGCCTCGGCGCTGCTGGAAACCCTCGATCCGGAGCAGAACGTCGAATTCCTCGATCACTACCTGGACCTGCGTCTGGATCTGTCGAAAGTGCTGTTCGTCTGCACCGCCAACACCCTGGACTCGATCCCCGGCCCGCTGCTGGACCGCATGGAAGTGATTCGCCTGTCCGGCTACATCACCGAAGAAAAACTGGCCATCGCCAAACGCCACCTGTGGCCCAAGCAGCTGGACAAGGCTGGCGTGTCGAAAAGCAGCCTGACCATCAGCGACAGCGCCCTGCGTGCGGTCATCGAGGGCTATGCCCGCGAGTCCGGCGTGCGTCAGCTGGAAAAACAGTTGGGCAAACTGGTGCGCAAGGCCGTGGTCAAGTTGCTGGATAACCCGGACACGGTGGTCAAGATCGGCCCGAAAGACCTGGAAGCCTCCCTCGGCATGCCGGTGTTCCGCAGCGAACAGGTGTTGTCCGGCACGGGCGTGATTACCGGTCTGGCCTGGACCAGCATGGGCGGCGCGACCTTGCCGATTGAAGCCACACGCATCCACACCCATAACCGCGGCTTCAAGCTGACCGGGCAACTGGGCGATGTGATGAAAGAGTCTGCGGAAATCGCCTACAGCTACGTCAGCTCGAATCTGGCGAAGTTCGGCGGCGACAAGGGCTTCTTCGACGAGGCGTTCGTTCACCTGCACGTGCCGGAAGGCGCTACACCGAAAGACGGCCCGAGCGCTGGCGTGACCATGGCCAGCGCCCTGCTGTCGCTGGCGCGTAATCAGGCGCCGAAGAAAGGCGTGGCGATGACCGGCGAGCTGACCCTCACCGGCCATGTCCTGCCGATTGGCGGCGTGCGCGAGAAAGTCATCGCGGCGCGCCGGCAGAAGATCTTTGAACTGATCCTGCCGGAAGCCAACCGTGGCAACTTTGAAGAACTGCCGGACTACCTCAAGGAAGGCCTGACCGTGCACTTCGCCAAGCGCTTCTCGGATGTGTCGAAGGTGTTGTTCTAACGTGCCCCGTAGCAGTCCGGCTTGCCGGCGGTGGCGTCTTCTGGATCGCTACCGCCGGCAAGCCGGACTGCTACACAGGTCACCCCGCGTAATTTTGTAGGAGTGAGCTTGCTCGCGATTACGATCTATCTGTCGAGGTTGTGACGACGGTTAGTACGCAATCGCGAGCAAGCTCACTCCTACAGCACTCCCAGCTTCATCATCTTCGGTTATGCTCGGCCAACGTTGCCCAGACCGGAGCCTTCATGACCCCTGCCCGCCTGCTCGTCCCTGCAAGCCTTGCCCTGCTGGCCGCTTGCGCCCAGACGCCAAAACAGATCGTCACCCTGGAAAACCAGCAGGACTGCCCGATCACCCTCAACACCGGCCAGACCCTGATGCTGATGCTGCCCAGCAACCCCACCACCGGGCATCGCTGGCTGAAGCAGAACCCGGCACCGGCGATCCTCACCAGCCTGGGGCCGGAAGTGTTCAACTCGGCCGAAGACGCTGGCCTGGTCGGCACCGCCGGACAGTCGGTATGGCGCTACAAAGCCACCGCCGCCGGTTCCGGTCGCCTGACCCTGGTCTATCAACAACCCTGGGCACCGGAAGTACGGCCCGAAAAGACCTTCGATTGCGTCATCACTGTGAAGTGACCAGTCACTCTGCAGGCGCTGGCGTATGTGTAGGAGCTGGCTTGCCCTGCGAGCGGCGACGCAGTCGTCGTAAAACCTGTGCACGCGGCGCACCTGACACAACCAATGCGTATGGTTTTACGACTGCTTCGCAGCCGCTCGCAGGACAAGCCAGCTTCTACAGGAGATCCGTGCCGTTCAAGCAGATTAGCTTTCTACATCCCCGCTCAATTGGCTAAAATGCCGCACTTTTCGCCTCATCCACCGGAACTGCCGTGAGCCAAGAACCCGATCGCCTATTCGCCCAGCCACTGGCCCAGGTGCCCGACTTCGCCTTCAACGAGGACGTGGTGCGGGTGTTCCCTGACATGATCAAGCGCTCGGTGCCCGGCTATCCGACCATCGTCGAGAACCTTGGCGTGCTCGCCGCGCAGTTCGCCCAGCCCCACAGCGTGCTGTACGACCTGGGCAGCTCCCTCGGCGCGGTGACCCAGTCCCTGCGTCGGCACGTGCGTACCGATGACTGCAAAGTGATCGCCGTGGACAACTCCGCTGCCATGGTCGAGCGTTGCCGGGAATACCTCAACGCCCAGGACTCGATGTTCCAGGAGCTGTTGCCGGCCGAAGTCATCGAAGGCGACATCCTCGCCCTCGACTTTCAGCCGGCCTCGGTGGTGGCGATGAACTTCACCCTGCAATTCATCGCCCCGGCACAGCGGCTCGAACTGCTCGGCAAGATCCGCCAGTCGCTGCTGCCCGGCGGGGCGCTGATCCTTTCGGAAAAGCTGCGCTTCAACGACGACGCCGAGCACGCCCTGCTCACCGACCTGCACGTGGCGTTCAAGCGCGCCAATGGCTACAGCGAACTGGAAATCGCCCAGAAGCGCAGCGCCATCGAAAACGTGATGAAACCCGACAGCCTGGAAGAACACCGCGAACGCCTGCTGGCCGCCGGGTTTTCCAAAGTCGTGCTGTGGTTCCAGTGCCTTAACTTCTCTTCGCTGATTGCCCTGCCATGATCGATCTCGCTCCACTGGTCCGCCGTCTGGCGGGCACTCCTCTGTACACCTGGGCCCAGGGCCTGCAAGCGCAACTCGATGCCAAGATGGAAAAAGGTCATGGCGACCTGGAACGCTGGCAGGGTGCGCTCAATGCCTTGCCGGATCTGCTGCCCAGCCAGGTCGAGCTGGTCGAGCGCTTCGCCATCGATACCGATTGCGACGACGCCACCCGCGCGCAGGTACACAAAGCCCTGATGGGCCTGTCGCCATGGCGCAAGGGCCCGTTCGATGTGTTCGGCGTACACGTCGACACCGAATGGCGCTCGGACTGGAAATGGTCGCGGGTCTCGCCGCATCTGGACCTCAAAGGCAAACGCGTGCTGGATGTCGGCTGCGGCAACGGCTATTACCAGTGGCGCATGCTCGGTGCCGGGGCCGACAGCGTGATCGGCGTCGACCCGAACTGGCTGTTCTTCTGCCAGTTCCAGGCCATGCAACGTTACCTGCCGGATCTGCCGGCGTGGCACCTGCCGTTCGCCCTGGAAGACCTGCCGGCACGGCTGGAAGGCTTCGACACGGTGTTTTCCATGGGCGTGCTGTATCACCGCAAGTCGCCGATCGATCACTTGCTGGCGCTGAAGGACTGCCTGGTCAAAGGCGGCGAACTGGTGCTGGAAACCATGGTGGTGGAAGGCGACGTGCACCAGGTGCTGGTGCCGGAAGACCGTTACTCGCAGATGCGCAACGTGTGGTTTCTGCCGTCGGTGCCGGCGCTGGAGCTGTGGCTGCGTCGTGCCGGTTTCGTCGACGTGCGCTGTGTCGATGTCAGCACGACGACGGTGGAAGAACAGCGCAGCACCGACTGGATGCGCTATCAGTCGCTGAGCGACTTCCTCGACCCGAACGACCACAGCAAAACCGTGGAAGGCCTGCCGGCGCCACGCCGCGCGGTGATTGTCGGGCGCAAGGCCTGACACTCTGCAACACCGAAAAACACTGTGGGAGCGAATTCATTCGCGAGAGGCCGGTTCAGCCGATATGGATATATCGTCTGGAATGCCGCTTCGCGAATGAATTCGCTCCCACAGATGAATCGGTTGCAGTCGTGAATCAAGCCTTGGCAGCCGCCGCCAGAATCAGTGCCTTCATCTCCGCCACCGCCGACTTGAAGCCGACGAACAGCGCATGGGCCACCAGCGCGTGACCGATGTTCAGCTCGTTGATGCCCTTGATCGCTGCCACCGCTTCGACGTTGTGATAGTGCAAACCGTGACCGGCGTTGACGATCAGGCCTTGGCCCAGACCGAACGCGACACCGTCGGCAATCCGCTTCAACTCTTCCGCCACATCGCTCGGCGTTTCGGCATCGGCGTAACGGCCAGTGTGCAACTCGATGGCCGGCGCGCCGACCCGAGCCGACGCTTCGATCTGGCGCTCGTCGGCGTCGATGAACAGCGACACTTCGCTGCCAATGGCCGACAGGCGTTCCACGGCGGCCCTGATCCGCGCTTCCTGGCCGGCGACATCCAGACCGCCTTCGGTGGTCAGCTCCTGACGGGTTTCCGGAACCAGACAGATGTGCGCCGGACGAATGCGTTCGGCAAACGCCATCATCTCTTCGGTGACGCCCATTTCAAAGTTCATGCGGGTCTGCAGCACGTCCTTGAGCAGCAGCACATCGCGCTCCTGAATGTGCCGACGGTCTTCACGCAGGTGCACGGTGATGCCGTCGGCGCCCGCCTCTTCGGCGTCCAGCGCGGCTTTCACCGGGTCGGGATAGCGGGTGCCACGGGCCTGACGCAGGGTCGCGACGTGGTCGATGTTCACGCCAAGCAGAATGCGGGTGCTTTGGGTCACTTTGTTCTCCTGAAAACTTGATCTGCCAGGCCTCGACGACCGTGGCTAAGGCTTGCGAAACAATTCCCGGCTCACCAAGGGGCGGCCTCCCAGATGCACGGCCAGCGCCTGACGCATCAGACGCTTGGCAGCCGACAAGGCGCCTGGCGCACTCCAGTCGGCTTCGGCCATGGCCAGCAATTCGGCGCCCTGAAACAATCCGGGCTGCAACAGATACACCCGCTCGAGCCCGGCGTCCACCAGCAGACGATACATGCCGTCCGCGGCCAGCGGCTCGCCATTGATGTCCATGTCGAGGGCGAAACCGTAACCCAGCTCGTCCAGCAGGCGCCACTCGAACGCACGCAACAGCGGCTCCAGAGGACGCCCTTCGGCCAGCGCCAGCAGGGTCGCCGCATATTGCTCGAACACCACGGTGTTCGGGTCCTCGGCCGGCAGCAGGCGGATCAGCAGTTCGTTGAGATAGAGGCCACTGAACAGCGCCTCGCCTTCCAGCCAGACCGCCAGGCCCGCACCTTCCATGCGCCCGACATTCTTCAGCTCGCCACGTCCGCGAAACTCCACGTCCAGCGGCACGAACGGCCGCGCCAGCGACCCGGCCTTGCCCTTGGCACTGCGCAGCACCGCGCGCAAGCGACCTTGCGGCGTGAGGAAATCCACCAAAGCGCTGTTTTCGCGGTAGGGCCGGCTGTGCAGCACGTAGGCAAACTGGCCGGCGGGAGGGTTCTGGGACATGGATTCTCAATGACCGAAACAGATGTCAGGTCTGCCTGATATCACTGTGGGAGCGAATTCATTCGCGATGCGCCATTCCAGACGACATATCCATATCGACTGAACCGGCCTCTCGCGAATGAATTCGCTCCCACAATATTTGGCGCCTGTACCAGAAAACGGTGGTACGAACGGATCCTTACAGGTCGCCGTAACCCAGCGAACGCAGCGCGCGCTCGTCGTCGGACCAGCCACCCTTGACCTTGACCCACAAGTTGAGCATGACTTTGGAGTCGAACAGCACTTCCATGTCACGCCGCGCGTCGGAGCCGATGCGCTTGATGCGCTCGCCCTTGTCGCCAATGATGATTTTCTTCTGGCCGTCGCGCTCGACCAGGATCAGCGCGTGGATGTGCAGGGTCTTGCCTTGCTGCTTGAACTCTTCGATCTCGACGGTGATCTGGTACGGCAGCTCTGCGCCGAGTTGACGCATGATCTTCTCGCGAACCAACTCGGCGGCCAGGAAGCGGCTGCTGCGGTCGGTGATCTGGTCTTCGGGGAAGAAATGATCGTTTTCCGGCAGTTCGTTGGCGATCACTTTTTCCAGCGCATCGAGGTTATGCCCCTGCTGAGCCGAAATCGGAATGATCTGCGCGTTCGGCAGCTGTTCCTGCAGCCAGGACAGGTGCGGCATCAGCTCGGTCTTGTCTTCGATGCGGTCGGTCTTGTTCAGGGCGACGATCAGCGGGCCGGTCACGTACTGCACGCGCTCCAGCACCATCTGGTCTTCGTCGGTCCACTTGGTGCGGTCCACTACGAAGATCACCACGTCGACGTCTTTCAACGCCGCCGAAGCGGTCTTGTTCATGTAACGGTTCAGTGCCTTGTCGCTGCCCTTGTGCATGCCCGGGGTGTCGACGTAGATCGCCTGCACATCACCTTCGGTCTTGATGCCGAGCATGTTGTGGCGAGTGGTCTGCGGCTTGCGCGAGGTGATCGCCAGTTTCTGGCCGAGGATGTGGTTCAGCAGCGTCGACTTGCCCACGTTTGGCCGGCCGACAATGGCGACATAGCCACAGCGTGTTGCAGTTGAATCAGTCATTGCCGTTCTCCACACCAAGGGCGATAAGGGCTGAAGCGGCGGCTACCTGTTCGGCAATCCGTCGGCTGACGCCTTGTCCCCGGCTTTTTTCGTTCAATAGGGTGACTTCGCATTCGACGAAAAAGGTTCGACAATGCGGCTCGCCCTGAATGTCCACCACTTCGTAGCGTGGCAGGTCACAGGCCCGGGACTGCAGAAACTCCTGCAGACGGGTTTTCGGGTCCTTGTTGGTGTCCACCAGCGTCAGGCTGTCGAACTCGCTGGCCAGCCAGGACAACACGCGATCGCGCGCGGTTTCCATGGAGGAGTCCAGATAGATCGCGCCGATCAGGGCTTCCAGCGCGTCGGCGAGGATCGATTCGCGGCGGAAACCGCCACTTTTCAGCTCCCCCGACCCCAGGCGCAGGTACTCGCCCAGATCGAAGCCGCGGGCCAGCAGGGCCAGAGTTTCACCCTTGACCAGACGGGCGCGCAGACGCGACAACTGACCTTCGCGGGCCTGAGGGAAACGCTCGAACAGCGCCTCGCCGGCCACGAAGTTGAGAATGGCATCACCGAGAAACTCCAGACGCTCGTTGTTGCGTCCGGCGAAACTGCGGTGGGTCAGAGCCAGCACCATCAGTTCCTGATTCTTGAAGGTATAACCGAGCTGACGCTCCAGACGACTCAATGACATGCTCACGGTTTGACCACGCTGAATTCGTGATCGAACTTGACCACCAGATCGATGTTCTGGATCAGCGGTTCACGTTTTTCATATTTCAAATGGGCGAGGAACCTGTTGTTCTCCGTCGTCACACTTAACGCCTTGTTCAAATCCAAATCCCGAATGTTATTGACCTGCATGCCCTTGGCAACGTAGTCGAGGAACTCACTGCTGTTGTTGATTTCCGCGGCCTTGTCGGTTCCGGCTGCTTCGATGATTTTCTTCATCGACATGTAATCGAGGTAATGCGGCACCACCTTGGCGGCCGTGCTCGCGGCAAAAGCCAGAACAGCCAGCAAAACCAGCCAGCCAATGAACGACAAGCCTTTTTGCGAACCGGCAGATGTCATGTGCGCCATCAAGAATAGTCCTTTCCCGCTGCATACCGCCTGAACGTTGCAGCATAGCCCGCCGAAATGACATACGGCGCTGTCTTGAGACAGCGCCGCAGCGGTTACTTGATCAAGCCGACCCGCGAGAAGTTCGGCAGGTGGCTGAGCTTCGGCTCAGGCCAGCTCATCCATACGGCAAAGGCCTTGCCGACAATGTTCTTGTCGGGAACCATGCCCAGCTCGTCCTTGGGAATATTGGGGTCATCCCAGTAACGGCTGTCGTTGGAGTTGTCGCGGTTGTCGCCGAGCATGAAGTAGTGCCCGGCCGGCACGGTCCATTCGTGGTCCGGCGGTGCGCGGTAGCGGCTCATTTCCTGACGGATCTGGTGCTCCACCTCACCCAGCTTCTCGATGTACAGCTCGGCGCTGCCCAGCGTGCCCGGCTCGGAGCCGATCAGCTGTTTGGCGACCAGCTGGCCGTTGACGTACAGCTGCTTGTCGTTGGTGTAACGCACGTTGTCACCCGGCAGGCCCACTACACGCTTGATGTAGTTGACGTTCGGGTCACTCGGATAGCGGAACACCATCACATCGCCCCGCTGCGGATCACCGACCGGGATGACCTTGGTGTCGATCACCGGCAGACGGATGCCGTAGGAGAACTTGTTGACCAGAATGAAATCGCCCACGTCCAGGGTCGGCTTCATCGAACCGGACGGAATCTGGAACGGCTCGACCAGAAAGGACCGCAGCACCAGCACGATGAACAGCACCGGAAAGAACGACTTGCCGTATTCAACCAGCAGCGGTTCCTTGTTCAACTGCTCGACGACCGCAACATCCGGCTGGCTGACGCTGCCCTGATAATTGGCGATCGCCGTGCGCCGACGCGGCGCCAGAATGACCAGGTCGAACAACGCCAGCACGCCGCAGACAAACACGGCGATGACCAACAACAGCGGGAAATTTAGTGACATAGGGCCTGTTTATTCCAACCTGAGCACTGCAAGGAAGGCGTCTTGTGGAATTTCCACGTTGCCGACCTGCTTCATGCGTTTCTTACCGGCCTTCTGCTTTTCAAGCAGTTTTTTCTTACGGCTCACGTCACCACCGTAACACTTGGCCAGTACGTTCTTTCTGAGCGCCTTGACGGTTGTACGCGCGATAATCTGACCGCCGATGGCAGCCTGGATTGCCACGTCGAACATCTGACGAGGAATCAGTTCTTTCATTTTCTCTGTCAACGCGCGGCCTTTGTAGGCGGCGTTATCACGGTGCACGATCAGCGCCAGGGCATCGACCTTGTCACCGTTGATCAGCACGTCCAGCTTCACCAGATTCGCCGACTGATAACGATCGAAATGATAGTCCAGCGACGCGTAACCGCGACTGGTGGACTTCAGACGGTCGAAGAAGTCCAGTACCACTTCGTTCATTGGCAGGTCATAGCTCACCTGGACCTGGCTGCCGAGGAACTGCATGTCGCGCTGAACGCCACGCTTGTCGATACACAGCGTAATGACGTTACCCAGGTGCTCTTGAGGCACAAGGATGTTCGCCCGCACGATCGGCTCGCGCATGTCTTCGATGGCGGACAGGTCCGGCAGCTTCGACGGGTTGTCGACGTAAATGGTTTCACCGGTCTTGAGCAGCAGCTCGAAGATTACCGTCGGCGCGGTGGTGATCAGGTCCAGGTCGTATTCGCGCTCCAGGCGCTCCTGGATGATCTCCATGTGCAGCATGCCGAGGAAGCCGCAACGGAAGCCGAAGCCCAGTGCGTCGGAGCTTTCCGGCAGGTATTGCAGCGACGAGTCGTTCAGCGTGAGCTTTTGCAGCGCATCGCGGAAATCTTCGAAGTCATCGGAGCTGACCGGGAACAGGCCGGCGTAAACCTGCGGCTGGATACGTTTGAAACCCGGCAGCACTTCAACGTCCGGCGTCGTGCTCAAGGTCAGGGTGTCACCCACCGGCGCACCGTGAATGTCCTTGATACCGGCGATGATGAAGCCTACTTCACCGGCTTTCAGGTCAGCAGTGGCGGTGTGCTTCGGTGTGAATACACCGACGCTGTCGACCAGGTGGATCTTGCCGGTGGACTTGACCAGGATCTTGTCGCCCTTCTTGACGCGGCCATGACGCACGCGCACCAGGGAGACAACGCCCAGGTAGTTGTCGAACCAGGAGTCGATGATCAGTGCCTGCAGCGGGTCTTCGATGTTGCCGGTCGGCGCAGGGATGGTCTGCACCAGACGCTCCAGCACTTCGTCGACGCCCATGCCGCTCTTGGCGCTGCACGCCACGGCGTCGGTGGCATCGATACCGATGATCTTCTCGATTTCGTCTTTTACGCGCTCGGGCTCGGCCTGAGGCAGGTCCATCTTGTTCAGGACCGGCATGACTTCCAGGCCCTGTTCGATGGCGGTGTAGCAGTTGGCGACGGACTGTGCTTCAACGCCCTGACCGGCATCAACCACCAGCAGCGCGCCTTCGCAGGCTGCCAGGGAGCGGCTGACTTCATAGGTGAAGTCAACGTGGCCGGGGGTATCAATGAAGTTCAGCTGATAGGTCTTGCCGTCCTTCGCCTTGTAATGAAGGGTGACGCTGTGGGCCTTGATCGTGATCCCGCGTTCACGCTCCAGATCCATGGAGTCCAGTACCTGGGCTTCCATTTCGCGCTCGGACAGGCCGCCGCACATCTGGATGAAACGGTCAGCCAGCGTCGACTTGCCATGGTCAATGTGGGCGATGATGGAGAAATTGCGGATATGACTCAAATCACTCACGGATCAACACTCAAAAAATATTGCAGGCAGGCTGCCCGCCGAAAATAGCCGGGGATTGTACCTGAAGGAAGGCTGGAGCGTCACGTTCGCCCAAGCCGCTGGACACCCTCTCGTCCCCAGGCACAAAAAAAGGAGCGGTGATCCCGCTCCTTTTTCTGCTTCCGGCTGATTATTCGGCCAGTTTGAAGGTGATGAACGTCGCACGTCCCTGACGCAGGACCCGCATCGACACCGTGCGGTTCTTCGGCAGGCCTTTGGCCACCTCGGTGAACTGCTTGGCCGAACTGATGGCCTGGTTGTTCAGGTGAGTGATGACATCACCCGCCTGCAGACCGATCAACTCCGCCGGGCCGTCCTGCACGTCCTTGATGACCACGCCACCTTTGAGGTCGAGCGACTTCTGCTGCTCGGCGGTCAGGTCGGTGACGGTCACGCCCAGACGGTTGCTGTTGCGCTCGACGCTCGAATCCGCAGCGCCCATCTCCTCGCCTTCGGCAGGCAATGCGCCGACCGTCACGGTCAGCTTCTGGCGCTTGCCGTCGCGAATCACTTCAAGCTCGGCCTTGCTGCCGTCCTTGAGGTTGCCGATCAGGTGCGGCAAGTCGGCGGACATCACGATTGGCGTGCCATTGGCGCTGAGAATCACGTCGCCAACCTGCAGGCCGCCCTTGGCTGCCGGGCCGTTTTCAAGGACCTGAGCGACCAGTGCGCCGGCCGGTTTATCCAGACCGAACGATTCGGCCAGGTCCTTGTTCACTTCCTGAATCACCACACCCAGCCAGCCACGGTTGACCTTGCCGTTGGTCTTGAGCTGATTGGCGACATCCATGGCGACGTCGATCGGAATCGCGAACGACAAGCCCATGAAACCGCCCGAACGGGTGAAGATCTGCGAGTTGATGCCCACGACTTCACCGGACATGTTGAACAGCGGACCACCGGAGTTGCCCGGGTTGATCGCCACGTCGGTCTGGATGAACGGCACATAGGTGTCGTTCGGCAGGCTGCGCCCCTTGGCACTGACGATGCCTTTGGTCACCGAATGGTCGAAGCCGAACGGCGAGCCGATGGCCAGTACCCATTCGCCGACTTTCAGCTTGTCGGAGTTGCCCAGTTTGACGGTTGGCAGGTCTTTGCCGTCGATCTTCAGGACCGCCACGTCGGTACGCGGGTCAGTGCCGATCAGCTTGGCCTTCATTTCACTGCGGTCAGACAGGCGCACGAGAATTTCGTCGGCACCGTCGATGACATGGTTGTTGGTCAGAATGTAGCCGTCGGCGGAGATGATGAAGCCCGAACCCAGCGACTGCGCTTCGCGCTGGCGATCACCCTTGCCCGGCGCACGCGACCCTGGCGGCATGCTGCGCTCAAGGAACTCGCGCAGCATCGGCGGCAGGCCTTCCAGATCCGGCATCTGCCCCTGAGCGACCGAGCGATCCGGCAGCTTCTGGCGGGTACTGATGTTGACCACGGCCGGCGAGGCTTGCTCGACCAGGGTGGTGAAGTCCGGCAAGGCTTCGGCCTGCGCAGTGATGACCTGACCGAGCATCAGCACGGCGGCCATCATGGACAGATAAGTTTTCAAGCGAGGTATCGACATACGGCTCCCGTTCATAACGAGCATGGTTAAGCGGTACGAACCCGGGGGTTCGAGGAGCATCTACGTGCCGCAGCGGCCTGCGGCACACTCTGAACCAGGTTTTCAAACCCTGAAACAACAAAGGCCAGAGCTGCGAAGCTGTGACCTATAGAAAAAAACCGGTTTGTTTGCAACCCGCAAAGCTCACCAAACATTTCAGCGTCTCTTCAGAGGCCAGCAATTGCGAGGCTGGCGGCGTGAAATGCCCAATATGAAACCTTTTTCATAGTGGGCATTCAGCGGTTCTGTCGGATTACTTCTTGGTTGAGGCAGCAGCCGTATCGTTACGCATCGACAAGGCAACACGCTCGGCGGTGCCGATCGGAATCTCGCCAACGACCGTCACCATGGCATCGCCCTTGGGCGTCGTCAGCCGGCGGGAAACGGCAACAGTAGGGCCCAGTTGCGTACGAATGTCGGTCACCGCCGCACCACTGACCGGTTCGATGAACACGGAGAAGCGGGCCAGACCGTCGTCATACATCAAGCTGGTCACCAGCGCCTTGGAGTCAGGATCCTTGCGTGCAGCCGCACTGCTCAGCTCAAAGCCCGGCGGCAGCCAGTCAGAGTGCCAGGCAACCGGCGGCTTCTGCGCATCAGGCTTGGCCTTGACCACTTCGACCGGCTTGCAATCGTTGCTGGGCTGCAGCATCTGATCGGTCGGCTGATCGGCGGTGTTAAGCTCGGTGAACTGGAAGCGCTCAAGCAACTGCCCCTTGTCGCTGAGCAACAGGGATTTGAGCGGCAAGCCGGTTTCGCTGTCCAGGTGCAGTTCGATGCCGTAACGGTGCTGATCGCGAGGCGTCAGGGTCACGACCACTGCTGGCCTTCCGGCCACGCGCGACTCACCGGCGACCTTCATGTCATACCATGACGCCAGCTTGGCGGCATCGAAGGCATGGGCCGGGGAATCGGGGATGTTCGAAACGCCCGCCACCAGGGTACCGCTGACGCATTGGGTCACCCCGTCGACGCGCAGCACTTCCTGAGCGGAACCATCCAGTTGAAGGAGATGTTCACGGACCTTGCCGTCGGCAACGCGATGCCAGATCCGGTGAGTGGAAAAGCTTCCATTGCGCTCGTAAACGAAGGTGCCTTGGAAACTCTGCTGCTGCTCTGCCTGCGCAAGACGCTTGAGCTGGTCTTGCGCATCATCGGCGTGAGCTGGAAGGACCAGCCATCCACCCAGCAGAAGCGGCAATAGTGGAATGGCGCGCATGATCCTCCTTAACGGTTTTCCAGGCTGGCGGCGCGGGCGTATGGCAGCGCGCTTTCAGTGCCTTTCAACGCAGCTTGTTGAGCATGTTGACGCAGGTAGCCTGGCAGACGCTGATCGTGCCAGCCGGCCTGGTTCTGCAGCACACCACTGGCCATAGGGCCTGGTGCCTGCTCGCCTTCGGTGTAACCGGCCAGTACCGCCGGGCCTTTTACCTGAGGCACGGCAATGTTAGCAGGCTGAGCCGACTGCTGCGCCAACTGGGCACCGGCGATCTCGTCCTGGTTGTAGAGACGGACACCTGCCAGCACGGCGACGGTCACCGAGGCGGCAACGGCCAGACGACCCAGCGTGCGCCAAGGACCGCGACCGGCCTTGAGCGGGCTGACTTCGTCGGCGATCGCCGCAGATACGGCAGCCGAGATGTCCAGATGCGGCATCAGCAATTCCTTGTGCATGGCTGCACGAGCGATCTGGTAACGCGACCATGTGGCACGTGTTTCCGCATCGTCGATTGCGTTGAGCACCCGACGTAATTCCAATTCGTCCGCTTCGTTATCCATCACCGCGGACAGCGATTCCTGCAGGGCTTCACGACTCATGGCGGTTCCTCTCATATGGCTGTCGCCGCTGTCTCAGGTTTCCTGCAACAAAGGCTGCAGGGCTTTATCAATGGCTTCCCGAGCGCGGAAAATGCGAGAGCGCACGGTACCCACCGGACACTGCATGACGCTGGCAATGTCCTCGTAACTCAGACCGTCGAACTCACGCAAAGTTAGAGCTGTACGCAAATCTTCTGGCAGTAGCTGAATGGTTCGATGGACGGTGCCTTCGATCTCATCCCTCAACAATGCACGTTCCGGCGACTCGATGTCCTTGAGGCCATGATCGCCGTCGTAGAACTCCGCGTCTTCAGATCTGACATCGCTGTCCGGCGGTCGCCGACCTCGCGACACCAGATAGTTTTTCGCCGTATTGATGGCGATGCGGTACAGCCACGTATAAAACGCACTGTCGCCGCGGAAGTTTCCAAGTGCACGGTAAGCCTTGATAAAAGCCTCTTGCGCAACATCCTGGGCTTCATGGGTGTCGTGGACGAATCGCACGATCAACCCAAGAATCTTGTGCTGATATTTCACCACTAGCAGATCAAAGGCTCGCTTGTCGCCGCGCTGTACGCGTTCGACCAGTTGCTGATCCTCTTCCTGGGTTAGCATGAACACTCCTCATAGAGCTGAAAGGAGCGTCGCAGAGGCTGCTTTGCAGGCTTGCAAACATAGACTCGGGCTTTTCGCAAAAGTTCTCCCCCCTTCAAGCAAGTTTCCGGCGAGCGTCGGTGGCCCGCACGAAAAACGCAGCTCGAACCAGGTCGGCTGCGTGAATAATCTTGTCGTCGAAAGCGCTTGCTCAGGCTTTGGAACAGCCGTCACACAGCGCCGACGCTGTCCCTTTATCGGCAACCCTCTATTGAACGTGGTGCTTTATGAAAAGTTCCCACATTTCATTCTAGAGCGTAGGACACACATCGCCGTGTTTGTGGGATCCAATTGGAGTGAGTGTTATTCACCGCAAATACCCATCAAACGGTATGCACGACGCTGCGGAGTGGCGCACAATCCGACCCCGCTGTGATTCCATGAACGCCTATAAAATCCCGGTCATTGTGCCGGTCCACCCCTTCATATACTAGTGGCCACTTGAAGTCGGAATCTGACATGAGCCAACATTTTCAACATGACGTGCTGGTCATCGGTAGCGGCGCCGCCGGATTGAGCCTGGCACTCACCCTGCCCTCCCATCTGCGCGTCGCCGTACTGAGCAAGGGCGGCCTGGCCAACGGCTCGACGTTCTGGGCCCAAGGGGGCGTAGCGGCAGTGCTGGACAACGCCGACACCGTTCAATCTCATGTCGAAGATACCCTCAACGCCGGTGGCGGCTTATGTAATGAAGAGGCCGTGCGATTCACCGTCGAGCACAGCCGCGAGGCCATTCAGTGGCTGATCGACATGGGCGTGCCGTTCACCCGTGACGACCAGTCTGCCGTGGTCGATGGCGGATTCGAGTTCCACCTGACCCGTGAAGGCGGTCACAGCCACCGCCGCATCATTCACGCCGCCGACGCCACTGGCGCAGCGATTTTTCGTACATTGCTGGCCCAGGCCAAAGCGCGACCGAACATCGAGCTGCTGGAACAGCGCGTGGCGGTGGATCTGATTACCGAACCGCGCCTGGGCCTGGACGGCCAGCGCTGCCTTGGCGCGTACGTGCTCGACCGCGCCACCGGCGAGGTCGATACCCACAGCGCACGCTTCACCGTGCTGGCCTCCGGCGGTGCGGCCAAGGTCTATCTCTACACCAGCAACCCGGACGGCGCCTGCGGCGATGGCATTGCCATGGCGTGGCGCTCGGGCTGCCGGGTCGGCAACCTGGAATTCAACCAGTTTCACCCGACCTGCCTGTATCACCCACAGGCCAAGAGCTTTCTGGTCACCGAAGCCCTGCGCGGTGAAGGCGCTTATTTGAAGCTGCCCAACGGCGAACGCTTCATGCAGCGCTTCGACTCGCGTGCGGAGCTGGCGCCACGGGACATCGTCGCCCGCGCCATCGACCATGAAATGAAGCGCCTGGGCGCCGACTGCGTCTATCTGGACATCAGCCACAAGCCCGAAGACTTCATCAGAAGCCACTTCCCCACTGTTTATGAGCGTTGCCTGGAATTCGGCATCGACATCACCCGCCAGCCAATCCCCGTGGTGCCGGCGGCGCACTACACCTGTGGCGGGGTACTGGTCGACCAGCATGGCCGCACCGATGTGCCTGGCCTGTATGCCATCGGCGAAACCAGCTTCACCGGCCTGCACGGCGCCAACCGCATGGCCAGCAACTCGCTGCTGGAATGTTTCGTCTATGCCCGCTCCGCTGCGGCCGACATCCTTTCGCAACTCCCGGTCGTCACTCAGCCGAAAAACCTGCCGGCCTGGGACTCCAGCCAGGTCACCGACTCGGACGAAGACGTGATCATTGCGCACAACTGGGACGAATTGCGGCGATTCATGTGGGACTACGTGGGCATCGTGCGCACCACCAAGCGTCTGCAGCGCGCGCAGCACCGGGTTCGCCTGCTGCTGGACGAAATCGACGAGTTCTACAGCAATTACAAGGTCAGCCGCGACCTGATCGAGCTGCGCAATCTGGCCCAAGTGGCCGAGTTGATGATTGCTTCGGCCATGGCGCGCAAGGAAAGTCGGGGGCTGCATTACACCCTGGACTACCCGGACATGCTGCCCGAGGCGGTGGACACTATTCTGGCGCCGCCCACCTACGCCGGCTGAACTTCAAGCGCAGACGCAGGCGCCGGTGATGATCCGGCGCCATGGCGTCGGACGGCACGCACAGACTTCTGACCCACAGTCGATCCAGCCAGCGGCCGTTGATCGTGCGAAAACGCAATATCACCATCTTCGGCAGAGCAACGCTGTCCGGCCTCAGTTGGATGGGCTGCCAGCCGTCGCGCTCGCTCCATAGCTGCCAACCTGTCGGATCGCGGCGCAAGCCGGTGAAGGCCGTCTGCCGGTTGAGCAGAATCGATTGCGGCAGGCAGCGCAAACCATGCCACAGGCACAGCAGCACGCCGACCAGCCTGGCCCAGAAAGGAATATCGAGCAGAAAAAGCGAAATCAGCACCAGCACCTGGGCGCCGAGGTACGCCGTCAGCAGGACTCGGGAAGCCTGCCAACGGCATTCGAAGTGATCACTTCGGCTGGACACGGTCCAGAATCATGCGAACCATGCGCTGCAGCTCGGCGTCTTCCGACTCGCCACGCTGCATGAACCAGACGAACATGTCCTGGTCTTCACAGGTCAGCAGGCGGCGGTACAGCTCGCGGTCAACGTCGTTGAGCGACGGGTAGACTTCTCGGACAAACGGCACCAGCAGCACATCCAGCTCAAGCATGCCGCGGCGGCTGTGCCAAAAGAGGCGGTTGAGTTCAATTTCTTCGACCATGGGAGGCGCTCCTCAAATTTGCCGGCGAGTATACAGGCGCGTCGCTCGCGGGCGTACCTGCATTAGTCGCATGAGTTTTCATATACCCATAAACGAGACACGGCACTATGATGGTGCCCCAGACTTTTACCCCCTTGCGATGACCCATGGCCGATACCGCTTTTTTCTGCCCCCTGTCCCATGAAGGTGTTCTGGCCGTTCGCGGCGTGGACGCCGGCAAATTTCTCCAAGGCCAACTGACCTGCAACATGGATTACCTGAGCGAGGCGAAAGCCACGCTGGGTGCCCGCTGCACGCAGAAAGGCCGCATGCAGTCGAGTTTCCGCATCCTGCTGGAAGGTGACGGCGTGCTGCTGGCGATGGCCAGCGAGCTGATCGAAGCGCAGTTGCTGGACCTGAAAAAATACGCCGTATTTTCCAAATCCAAACTGACCGACGAAAGTGCCGGCTGGGTCCGCTTCGGGATCAACGCCGGTAACGACGCCCTGGCCAGCCTCGGCCTGAATCTGGCGCCCGACACCGATGCGGTCGCCCGTGCCGACGGCCTGATCGCCATCCGCGTCTCCCCTGCCCGTGCCGAGCTGTGGGTTCGCGCCGAACAGGCCGACGAAGTGCGCAATCGTTTGACCGCGCTGTTGCCGCAGGGCTCGCTGAACGACTGGCTGCTGGGGCAGATCCGTGCCGGCATCGGTCAAGTGTTCGGTCAGACCCGCGAAGAGTTCATTCCGCAGATGATCAACCTGCAAGCGGTCGGCGGTGTCAGCTTCAAAAAAGGCTGCTACACCGGGCAGGAAATCGTCGCGCGCATGCAGTACCTGGGCAAACTCAAACGTCGCCTGTACAGCCTCACGCTGGCGGGCAATGAACTGCCGGCACCGGGTGTCGAGCTGTTTTCGCCGGTACATGCCAGCTCCGCCGGCAATGTGGTAATGGCTGCGCAGGCAGGCGACAGGATCGAACTGCTGGCTGTACTGCAGGCCGACGCCGTCGAGGACGGGCGCATTCATCTGGGGTCTGCCGAAGGCCAGCCTCTGCAATTGGGCGAACTGCCGTACACGCTGGATGCCAAGCTTGAAACCCAGCGTTGAACCCGCGCTGAAGCGTCAGGTCACAGCTGAACAGGATTGCCCGTGCCTCTGCCTGCCCATGGCAGAGGTCGATAGCCGCGTTGCAGTATTCAGAGATTTCCTATGAGTAGCATGGCTGACAAGGTGCAGAAGGACCTGATCAGGGCGATCGACAAGGACGCCCTGTTCTTGCCCACGCTGCCTGAAGTGGCGATGAAGATCCGTCTGGCGGCCGAGGATTCGGAGATCACCATCGCTGCGCTGAGCAAGGTCATCGGCAGCGATACCGCGTTGTCGGCGCGCCTGATCAAGGTGGTCAACAGCCCGTTGCTGCGCCCGAACTTCGAAGTCAGTGACGTGCTGACCGCCGTTCGCCGTCTGGGCGTGAACTACAGCTGCAACCTGGCGATCGGCCTGGTGGTCGAGCAGATGTTTCACGCCAAGTCGGAAGTGATCGAAACCAAGATGCGCGACATCTGGAAACTCAGCCTGCAGGTCGCCGGGGTGGCCAACGTGCTGAGTTACCGGCGCGGCCACCTGAAGGCCGACAAGGCCACGCTGGCCGGGCTGGTGCATCTGATCGGCGTGCTGCCGATCCTGACCTACGCCGAAGACAACTTCGAGCTGCTGGCCGATCCGGTGAGCCTCAACCATGTGATCGAGCGCATCCACCCGATCATCGGCGAGCGCTTGCTGCGTTCCTGGGATTTTCCCGAGGCGCTGGCGCAGGTGCCCCGGCAATTCCAGAACTTCAGCCGGGTGTCGGAACAGGCCGATTACATCGATCTGGTGCAGGTCGCGACCGTGCATGTTCATGAAGTGGCCGGCACGCCGTACCCGAACCTCGACGTGCAGGCGATTCCAGCGGTCAATCAGCTTGGGCTGGTGATGACCGATGGCGAGTTGATTCACGAGATGAATGAGGCCATGACGCTGTTGTACTAACGCGTGCGCCGTCTCCTGTAACGCCCGGGATTATCTGTGGGAGCGAATTCATTCGCGATGGGCATTTCGGTCGACACATTTCCGGTGTCTGGAATACCGTATCGCGAATGAATTCGCTCCCACAGGGGCTCCTTCCCACAAAAAGCGGCCAGTGCGATTCGCACCGGTCAGGCGCTCTCCCCTTCCGCCGCGATAAAACTGACCCTGACCTTCAGCCCGCGCTCGGCGCCGTCATGCAGAGTGATGCGGGCCAGATGGGCGCGGCAGATCTCGCCGACAATCGCCAGCCCCAGCCCCGAACCGCTGCTCTGCTGGTTGCGCCGGTAGAAACGCTCGAACACCCTATCGCGCTCATGCAGCGGAATGCCGGGGCCGTCGTCTTCGACTTCCAGCACGCAAGGCGCGTGGACCCGCAGCACGACGTTGCCGCCCACCGGCGTATGGGCCAGCGCGTTGTCCACAAGGTTGCTCAGCAATTCGTTGAGCAGGGTCGGTTCGCCACGCAGCCACACCGGCTCATCCGCTTCCAGCGCCAGGGCAACGCCGCGTGCATGGGCCAGGGGCGCCATGGCCATGCCCAGCTCGCGGGCCAGTTGGCTGAGATCGAGCAGCTCGGCGCCGCCTTCGGCAATCGCTCGGGCGCCGTTTTCGATGCGCGCCAGCGACAGCAACTGGTTGGCCAGATGAGTCAGTTTGTCGGTGCCGACCGCCGCGCTCTCCAGCGTGCTGCGCCACATCTTCGGTTCCTGATCACGCAGGCCCAGTTCGACCCTTGCCTTGAGCGCCGCCAGCGGCGTGCGCAGTTCGTGGGCGGCATCGGCGATGAATTGCGCCTGCCGCTCGAACTGCTGGCGCAGGCGTTCGGTGAAGTGGTTGAGCGAGCTGACCAATGGGCGCAGTTCATGCTGCACCTCGACCATAGGCAATGCTCGCAGGTCGTCCGGCTGACGCTCTTCCACCGCCGTGCGCAGCCGGTCCAGCGGACGCAAGGCGGCACTGACCGTGAACCAGACCAGCAGCAGTGCGCCGCTGCCGAGCATGCCCAACCGCAGCAGCGTGTCGGCCATCAGGCCTCGGGCCATTTTCACCCGCGCCTCTTCGGTTTCTGCCACGCGGATCTCGGCGATACCGTTCATGTTCGGCTCGCTGACCGGCCGCAGCAGGCTCACAACCCGCACGTCCTGCCCCTGATAGCGACCGCTGTAGAACTTGGCCAGCGCTGGGTAAGCATCGGTGCGCGGCGTGTCCGGTGGCGGCGCCGGCAGGTTTTCGTAACCGGAAATCAGCTTCTGGTTGATGTCGTTGACCTGGTAGTAGATGCGCCCGGCACTGTCGTAGGCGAAGGTGTCGAGCGCCACATAGGGCACGTCGGCACTGAGGGTGCCGTCGCGCTCGGACAACCCGGCCGCGATGGTCCGCGCCGACGCCAGCAAGGTGCGGTCGTAAGCCGTGTCAGCCGCTTCCCGTCCGTTCCAATAGGCGCTCATGCCGCTGGCGACCATCAGCACCACCAGCAACAACCCTAGGTTCCACAGCAGGCGCCAGCGCAGGCTGTTTTCCGCTGAGGGGAACGGATTAAGCATCCCGGCTTTCCAGCAGGTAACCCAGGCCACGGAAGGTGACGATGGCGACCGGATGCCCGTCGAGTTTCTTGCGTAGGCGATGGACGTAGATTTCGATGGCATCGGCGCTGGCCTCCTCGTCCAGGCCGAACACCTGCGCCGCCAGTTGTTCCTTGCTCATCACTCGACCGGGCCGGGCGATCAACGCTTCGAGCACCGATTGTTCGCGGGAGGTCAGGGTCAGAGTCTCTTCACCGAGGTTGAAGCGTCGGGTGTCGAGGTCGTAGACCAGCACGCCGCAACGCTGCTGCCGTTCGCCGCCGAGTACGCTGCGGCGCAGCAGGGCTTTGACCCTGGCTTCAAGCTCCGACAGTTCGAACGGCTTGGCCAGGTAATCGTCGGCGCCCAGGTTCAGGCCGTGGACACGGTCCTTGACGTCGCTGCGGGCGGTCAGCATCAGCACCGGGGTGTTCTTGCCCCGCGCACGCAATTTCGCCAGCACCTCGAAACCGTCCATGCGCGGCAGGCCGACATCGAGAATCGCCACCGCGTATTCTTCGCTGCCCAGTGCCAGATCGGCGGCCACGCCATCGTGCAGGACGTCCACGGTCAGGCCACTGCCCTTGAGCGCCAGCGCGACGCTTTCAGCCAGTTGCAGATGGTCTTCGACGAGCAGGACACGCATCGGTTTCTCCCGATTGAGGCGTTAGGTGGAGGCGGAGTTTACAGGCGCATCGCCGGCTGTGAAGAGCCGATCTGCGGCAAAAACGGCCTAACGGCGCACATCGGCTTTCATCGAAAGCTTCATGAAAGGTAGTTGAAAGGTTTATGAAAGCTTCGCCGATTAGGATCGGGACACGACTTGTTACGGTTGCCGCTCCGGCAATACCGGTAACGCCCGCGAGTCGTGACGAAAAACGCCTCGAAGCGTTTCGACAATAAAAACAATATCGGAGTCGTCGGTGATGTCATCACTGCAATGTCTGGCCAGCGCGCCATTCAAATCCCGCCCTGTTTTGTGTTCACCTCGCAGCCTTTCTGCGTGGTGCTTCGTCACGTCTGCGAAAGGTCACGCCATGCGCCCTCGGCGCCGTGAGCCGAACGCCTGATCACCCGAATACCACCAAAAACAACAACTCCTCTGGAGACGGACCATGAATCCATCGTTGCGCCGTATCAGCGTCGCCGCCAGCTGCATGCTGATGGCCACTCAACTCTGGGCCGCCGAGCCCAACCGTCCTGAATGCATCGCACCGGCCTCGCCGGGTGGCGGTTTCGACCTGACCTGCAAACTGGCGCAGAGCGCGCTGGTCAACGAGAAAATTCTCAGCAAACCGATGCGCGTGACCTACATGCCCGGCGGCGTCGGTGCAGTGGCCTACAACGCCGTGGTCGCCCAGCGTCCTGCCGACGCCGGCACCCTGGTGGCGTGGTCCAGCGGTTCGCTGCTGAACCTGGCCCAGGGCAAATTCGGTCGCTTCGACGAAAACGCCGTGCGCTGGCTGGCAGCGGTCGGTACCAGCTATGGCGCCATCGCGGTGAAAGCCGACTCGCCGTACAAGAGCCTCGACGATCTGGTCAAGGCGTTGAAAGCCGACCCGAGCAAAGTGGTGATCGGCTCCGGCGGCACCGTCGGCAGCCAGGACTGGATGCAGACCGCGCTGATCGCCAAGGCCGCCGGCATCAACCCGCGTGACCTGCGTTACGTGGCCCTGGAAGGCGGCGGCGAAATCGCCACGGCGCTGCTCGGCGGCCACATTCAGGTCGGCTCCACCGACATCTCCGACTCCATGCCGCACATCCTCAGCGGTGACATGCGCCTGCTGGCGGTGTTCTCCGAAGAGCGTCTGGACGAGCCGGAAATGAAGAACATCCCGACCGCCAAGGAACAGGGCTACGACATCGTCTGGCCGGTGGTGCGCGGTTTCTACCTCGGCCCGAAAGTCAGCGACGAGGATTACAACTGGTGGAAAGCCTCGTTCGACAAGCTGCTGGCCTCGGAAGACTTCGCCAAGCTGCGTGACCAGCGCGAGCTGTTCCCGTTCGCCATGACCGGCGAAGAGCTGGACAAATACGTGAAGACCCGCGTGGCGGAATACAAAACCCTGGCCAAGGAATTCGGCCTGATCCAGTGATCGAACGCCATCGACTGACGTGAGGTCGCGCCGCGCACAAGGCGGCGTGACCCGGGAGTGTTCCCCATGGTTTTGCAACGCATCTTTGCCTTTGTCCTGCTGTTGGTCTGCCTGGTCCTGGCCGTGATGGCCTGGCCCTATCAGGCACCGTTCTCCTATGAGCCCGTCGGCCCGCGCGCATTTCCGCTGCTGATGCTGGGGCTGATGGGGATTTCCCTGCTGTACATGCTGTTTCGTCCGACACCGATCAAGCATTCCGAAGACGAGCCGCCGCTGGACCGTCCGACCCTGATCAAGATCGCCGTCTGCACCGGCCTGCTGCTGGTTTTCGCCGGTCTGTTCGAGCCGCTGGGTTTCGTGCTCAGCAGCATCCTGATCGGCGTGCCCATGGCCCGCCTGTACGGCGGCCGCTGGCTGCCGAGCCTGATCATCATCCCGCTGATGAGCATCGGTCTGTACGTGCTCTTCGACAAAGTGATGGATGTGCCTCTGCCCCTCGGCCTGCTCGACGTTCTGGAGAACTGATATGGATACTCTCGGTTATCTCGGCCAGGGCTTCGGCGTCGCGCTGACGCCGTACAACCTGGTCACTGCCCTGTCCGGCACCCTGATCGGCACCATCGTCGGCCTGCTGCCGGGCCTGGGTCCGATCAACGGCGTGGCGCTGCTGATCCCCATCGCGTTCGCGCTTGGCCTGCCGCCGGAATCGGCGCTGATCCTGCTGGCTGCGGTGTATCTGGGCTGCGAATACGGCGGCCGGATCAGTTCGATCCTGCTGAACATTCCAGGCGAAGCCTCCACTGTCATGACCGCGCTGGACGGTTACCCGATGGCCCGTCAGGGTCTGGCTGGCGTGGCGCTGTCGCTGTCGGCCTGGAGTTCGTTCATCGGCGCACTGATCGCCACCTGCGGCATGGTGATGTTCGCCCCGCTATTGGCGAAGTGGGCAATTGCCTTCGGCCCGGCGGAGTATTTCGTGCTGATGGTGTTTGCCATTGTCTGCCTCGGCGGCATGGCCGGTGACCGTCCATTGAAGACGTTCATTGCCGCGCTGATCGGCCTGTTCCTGTCGGCCATCGGCATCGACGCCAACAGCGGCGTGTACCGTTTCACCGGGGACAACATCCACCTGGCCGATGGCATTCAGTTCGTGGTGCTGGTGCTGGGTCTGTTCTCGATCAGCGAAATCCTGCTGTTGCTGGAGAAAACCCACCGCGGCCAGGAAGCGGTCAAGGCCACCGGGCGCATGCTGTTCAACTTTAAGGAAGCCAGCTCGGTCTTCGTCGTCAACATCCGTTGCGGCCTGATGGGTTTCATCATGGGCGTGTTGCCGGGTGCCGGTGCGACCTTGGCCAGCGCCGTGACCTACATGACCGAAAAACGCATCGCCGGGGCCAGCGGCAAGTTCGGCCAGGGCGACATGCGCGGCCTGGCTGCGCCTGAAACAGCCATCGGTGCGACCGCCTGTGGCGCGCTGGTGCCGATGCTGACCCTCGGCGTACCGGGTTCGGGCACCACGGCGGTGATGATCGGCGCGCTGTCGCTGTACAACATCACCCCCGGCCCGCTGCTGTTCCAACAGCAACCGGACATCGTCTGGGGCCTGATCGCGTCGTTGTTCGTCGCCAACATCATGCTGGTGATCCTCAACATCCCGATGATCCGCGTGTTCACCCGCATCCTCGCCGTGCCGAACTGGGCGCTGGTACCGGTCATCGCGATCATCACCGGGATCGGCGTCTACGCCGTGCACGCGACCACCTTCGACCTGTTCCTGATGGTCGGCATCGGCATCTTCGGTTACATCCTGCGCAAGCTGGACTTCCCGCTGTCGCCGATCCTGCTGGGCTTCATCCTCGGCGGTCTGATGGAGCAGAACCTGCGTCGCGCGCTGTCGATCTCCAACGGTTCGATGGACATCCTCTGGTCCAGCCCGATCACCCTCGGTGTCTGGGTGGTGACCGCGTTCATGCTGGTGTTGCCGCTGCTGCGCATCTGGCGCAAGCGCAGTGTTCAGCGTCGTGCCCTCGCCGATGCCTGACCGAACGTTCAAGACCTGGTGGGCCACACCGCTGGTCGGCCTGCTGGGCGGCTACCTCGCCAGCCAGGTCGGCTGGCCGCTGCCCTGGATGGTCGGCTCGTTGCTGGCGATCATCCTGGTGCGCTGCCTGACCCCGTTCCAACTGACTGAAATCCCCGGCGGCCGCAAATGCGGCCAATGGGTGGTGGGCATCGGCATCGGCCTGCACTTCACCCCGGTGGTCATCGAACAAGTCCTTTCCCATTTCGGCCTGATCTTCATCGGTGCACTGGTCACCACACTGTCCAGCGTGGTGGGCGTGTGGCTGATGCTGCGCACCGGTGAAGACCGGGCCACCGCGTTCTTTTCCAGCATGCCGGGCGGTTCCGGCGAGATGGTCAACCTCGGCGCGCGCAACGGTGCAATCCTCAGCAACGTCGCGGCCGGTCAGAGCCTGCGGGTGCTGGCGGTGGTGCTGTGCGTGCCGGCGATCTTCAAGTACCTGATGGGCAACGGCGTGCAGCTGTCCCATGAGGGTGCGGTCGACTGGTCGTGGCTGGCGCTGCTGTTTCCGCTGGGCGGACTGGTCGCCTGCATTTGGCAACGCCTGAAGCAACCCAACCCGTGGTTGTTCGGGCCGCTGCTGGTCAGCGCCATGATCAGCATCAGTTTCGATCTGCACATTGGCCTGCCTGACGGTGGCAGCCAGATGGGCCAGTGGCTGATCGGCAGCGGTCTGGGCTGTCACTTCAACCGCGCGTTCTTTCGCCGTGCGCCGTCATTCATGGGCCGGACCCTGCTGGGCACCGCGCTGACCATGAGCATCGCGGCGTGCTGTGCCTGGCTGTTGAGCGCCGCCACCCACCTGGACCTGCGCTCGCTGACCCTGGGCATGATGCCCGGCGGCATCGCCGAAATGAGCCTGACGGCCGAGGTGCTGCAACTGTCGGTGCCGCTGGTGACGGCGATGCAGGTGATGCGGCTGCTGTTCGTGCTGTTTCTGGCCGAGCCGTTGTTTCGCTATTGGAATCGACAGCCTGCCGTGTGATGCGCGCGCCGTCGCTCCTGATTCTGCCGCAGGCGTAGGAGCGCGCTTGTCCTGCGATCTGGCGCGCAGCGACAGCAAAACCGGGCGGCTCGGTTGCGTCAGATACACCGCGTGCACAGGTTTTACGACGACTTCGTCGCCGCTCGCAGGACAAGCCAGCTCCTACAGGTCAGCGGCGTCTTGTCTGTAGTAGTGCGGCTTGCTGGCGTTGGCGGGCTTGAGATCGCTGCCGCCGGCAAGCCGGACTGCTACGGGTTCGGTCGCTTTTGATTCTGCCGCAAGCGTAGGAGCTGGCTTGTCCTGCGATCTGGCGCGCAGCGGCAGTAAAACCGGACGCCTCGGTTGCGTCAGATACCCCGCGTACACAGGTTTTACGACTGCTCCGCAGCCGGTAGCAGGACAAGCCAGCTCCTACAGGTCGGCGGCGAATTATCTGTAGCCGTCCGGCTTGCCGGCGTTGGCGGGCTTCAGATCGCTGCCGCCGGCGAGCCGGACTGCTACGGGTTCGGTACACACCCTCGCTTTTGATTCTGCCGCAGGCGTAGGAGCTGGCTTGCCCGCGATCTGGCGCGCAGCGGCAGCAAAACCGGACGCCTCGGTTACGTCAGATACACCGCGTGTCCCGGGTTTACGACGACTTCGTCGCCGGTCGCAGGACAAGCCAGCTCCTACAGGTTCACGTCAAACACTGGCCGGCAAACGCCAATCAATCGGTGCCAGGCCGTTCTGTTCGAGGAAGCGGTTGGCCATGCCGAAGTGTCCGCATCCCAGAAATCCGCGATAGGCCGACAGTGGCGAGGGGTGGACCGAGGTCAGGATCAGGTGTTTGGTCGCGTCAATCAGCTTCTTCTTGCCCTGCGCATGGGAGCCCCACAGCAGAAATACCAGATGCTCCTGCTGGGCACTGACCACTTCAATCACCCTGTCGGTGAAATGCTGCCAGCCACGCCCGGCGTGTGACGCGGCGTTGGCGCGTTCGACGGTCAGCGTGGTGTTGAGCATCAGCACGCCCTGGTCGGCCCACGATTGCAGGTAACCGTGGTTGGGGATGTCGATGTTGAGGTCGCGCTTGAGCTCTTTATAGATGTTGACCAGCGACGGCGGCGTAGCGATGCCCGGCTGCACCGAGAAGCACAAACCATGGGCCTGACCCGGGCCGTGGTAGGGGTCCTGACCAAGGATCACCACTTTCACGTTGTCCAGCGGCGTGGAGTTGAGCGCGTTGAAGATCAGCGGGCCCGGCGGATAGATTTCCTTGCCGGCGGCATGTTCCTGGCGCAGAAACTCGCGCAGCTCGCCCATGTAGGGCTTTTCGAATTCTTCGCGCAGGGCCTGCTTCCAGCTGGGCTCCAGTTTGATGCGGTCGTCGCTTGTCATGATCTTGTCCGGGAAAAACACCGGACGGACTTTAGGGATTGCCGCTCATTATTTCCAGTGCGTATTTCCAGTGCGGCGCACCACGGCTTTTCTACACTTCACTGCATCGCCTGCCGTGCAACTTCCCGGCACCGGCGCGACTCACAGCCTTGATAGATACCCGTACCACTGACAAGAGGTCGCGATGAATCTGCAATTCGAAGAGCTGACCGGAACCGACGGTGCCCGCCTGGGGATCGCCACGCTGGATGCGGAAAAATCCCTGAATGCCTTGTCCCTGCCGATGATCCTTGCCCTGCAGGACCGTCTCGATGCCTGGGCCAGCGATCCGCAGATCGTCTGCGTGGTGCTGCGCGGCAATGGCGAACGGGCGTTCTGCGCCGGCGGCGACGTGCGCGCGCTGGTCGAAGCCGGGCGTGGCAAGCCGGGCAAGGTGCCGCCGCTGGCCGCGCAATTCTTCGCCGCCGAGTACCGCCTGGACTACAAGCTGCACACCTACCCAAAACCGCTGATCGCCTGGGGCCATGGTTATGTACTGGGCGGTGGCATGGGCCTGTTGCAAGGCGCCAGTATTCGCGTGGTGACGCCAAGCAGCCGGCTGGCAATGCCGGAAATCAGTATCGGCCTGTACCCGGATGTCGGCGCCAGTTGGTTTCTGTCGCGGCTGCCCGGGAAACTGGGGCTGTTTCTCGGCCTCACCGGCGCTCACATCAATGGCCGCGACGCGCTGGATCTGGATCTGGCCGACCGTTTTCTGCTCGACGATCAGCAGGAGGAGATGATCGACCGTCTGCTGCAATTGAACTGGCAGGAACAGACTGCGGTGCAGCTCAACAGCCTGTTCAAGGCGCTGCAACAGGAAGCCGTCGGGCAGATGCCCCAGGCCCAGTGGCTGCCGCGCCGGCAGACCATCGACGCCCTGCTGGACGTCGCCGACGCGCCCTGCGCGTGGAATGCTCTGAAGCACCAATTGCATGCACAGGATGCTCTGCTGGCGAAGGCGGCGAAGACCTTGACCGACGGCTGCCCGATGACGGCGCGGCTGGTCTGGGAGCAGATCCAGCGGGCGCGGCACCTGTCGCTGGCCGAGGTGTTTCGGATGGAGTACTGCATGAGCCTCAATTGCTGCCGACATCCGGAATTCGCCGAAGGGGTACGCGCGCGGCTGATCGACAAGGACCAGAAGCCGCGCTGGCACTGGCAGGACATCGCGACCATTCCGCTTGCGGTGATCGACGCGCACTTCGAGAAGGCCTGGGAGGGGCGGCATCCGTTGGCGGATTTGTCGGAGTATTGATTGCCGGAAGATTAAAACCTGTAGGAGCTGGCTTGCCCTGCGATCGACTGCGAAGCAGTCGTGAACTCTGTCGACTATGTATTCCTGACACTCCGCGTATACAGGATTTACGACGACTTCGTCGCCGGTCGCAGGACAAGCCAGCTCCTACAAGGGGGCGACGTCAACACAATACGGCGTCAGCACCATAAAAAACGGCGCTCCGTTGAGCGCCGTCATTGTCTGCATCAGCGGTTGCCGCCACCGGGGCCACCGTGTCCGCCACGACCGAAATTGCCGTCCTCGCGGAAGTTGCCGCCACCCGGACGGCCGGGCATGTGACCGCCGCCTCCCCCGCCGCCAGGGTTGCCGCCCCAGCCTGGGCGACCGGGTGGAGGGCCGCCACCGCCGGGCCGTGGGCCGGGAGGAGGACGGAAACCGGAGCCCGGATGATAACCACCACCCCAACCTGGACGGTCACCGCCCCAACCGGGACGCCCGCCGCCGTAACCTGGCCCGTAATAGCGAGGAGGCGGGGCGTAATAACGCGGCGGCGAGTAATACCGCGGCGATGAATAGTAATAACTGCGGTCCGAGTAAAACCCGGTCGGGCCATAAGGTCGGTAACCGTCATACACGTAGCCGCTGCTGTAGCCGCTGCTATAGACCGGCTGCGTGTAGGTGTCTGATTCGTAATAGCCTCCGTAGCAACCTGCTAGAGACAGAGTCATCAAAACGGTGAGCAAGCTTCGTCGATACATGGCGGCCTCCTGGACCGCGATAGAGCTCGAACCAGCGGCGCTGGTCGGCGTTCCCGAAACTGCCGAGAACGTAAACTCTGACCGCAAAATCCCGTCCGAGTGCCCCAGCTCAAGCCTCAGCCGCTGGACGGCGCCCCGCAACGGTGCACGATTCGCTCCCTGAAATCACCTCCCCCTCTCCTGCCCTGCGAAACACAAGGCCTGCAACAACTTGGCACAACTCTCGCTTAAGACATTACGTGCAGGAGTCAACTCAGGTTCGCGGCACCACAATTTGCAATAGCCGACTAGGGTTCCGGCTCGCCAGAAGCGAGTGGCTGGTCCGAGAGTCGGCGACCTCCAGTAGAGGTTACACGGCGGGATAAAAGCCCGGGAGACAGGACACCAGTGGTGTCGCCGTACTCCTGACCGCCCTTTTTCGCTACTGGAGGTTTTTCCGATGCAAAAATCCCGTCTGTCCGCTCTGTTCACCGCGGGCCTCGTCGCCGCCCTCAGCCTCTCGGCCCATGCCGCCCCGAAAAAGGACTTCAACGTCTGCTGGACGATCTATGCCGGCTGGATGCCGTGGGAATACGCAGGGACTCAAGGCATCGTCGACAAGTGGGCGAAGAAATACGGCATCAACGTCAAGGTCACTCAGCTCAACGACTACGTCGAATCGATCAACCAGTACACCGCCGGCCAGTTCGACGGTTGCACCATGACCAACATGGACGCCCTGACCATTCCGGCCGCCGGCGGCGTGGAAAGCACCGCGCTGGTGGTCAGCGACTTCTCCAACGGCAACGACGGCATCGTGCTCAAGGGTGACGGCAAGAAGGTCAGCGACCTCAAGGGCATGGACGTCAATCTGGTCGAGCTGTCGGTCTCGCACTACCTGCTGGCCCGCGCGCTGGATTCGGTGGACCTGACCGAGAAAGACCTGAAAGTGGTCAACACCTCCGACGCCGACATCGCTGCCGCATTCGACACCACTCAAGTCAAGGCCGTGACCACCTGGAACCCGATGCTCTCGGAAATCAAGGCCAAGCCCGGCGTCACCGAAGTGTTCGACTCCAGCAAGATCCCCGGCGAGATCATGGACATGATGGTGGTCAACACCCAGACCCTGAAAGACAACCCGGCACTGGGCAAGGCACTGACCGGCGCATGGTTCGAAGTGGTCGCGCTGATGAACGCGAAAAACGCCGAAGCCAAGAACGCGCTTGAGCACATGGCCAAAGCTTCGGGCACCGACCTGGCGGGTTTCCAGTCGCAACTGGACACCACCAAGCTGTTCGCCACACCGAAAGAAGCGCTGGAATTCGCCACCAGCAAGCAACTGCCGACCACCATGCGCAAAGTCGCCGACTTCTCCTTCGAACACGGCCTGCTCGGCGAAGGCGCCAAGGACTCCAGCGCCGTGGGCATGACCTTCGCCAACAACGCCACCGAAGGCGACAAGGGCAATCTCAAGCTGCACTTCGATCCGAGCTACGTGCAAATGGCCGCTGACGGCAAGTTGTAAGAATCCGCTCCACACAGGTTATTTGCCATGCGCTTGATAAACCGCCGCCCCGATGGTGCCAGCCGTCTGATCCTGGTGATCCTGCCGTTCGCCCTGTTGCTGTTCGCCTACTTCACAGGCTCGGCGACACGGCTGACGGAAAACCCCAACGACAAGCTGCTGCCCAGCGCGGTGCAGATGACTGACGCGATCAAACGTGTGGCGATCGAACCCGATCAACGCACCGGCGAATACCTGCTCTGGCAGGACACCGCCTCCAGCCTGCAAAGGCTGGCGATCGGCCTTGCGATCAGTGCCGTGGTCGGCCTGTGCCTGGGCATCGCCTCCGGCGTGCTGCCGTTGTTCGGTGCGCCACTGTCGCCATTGCTGACGGTGCTGTCGATGGTGCCGCCGCTGGCGATCCTGCCGATCCTGTTCATCGTCTTCGGTCTGGGCGAGCTGTCGAAGGTGATGCTGATCGTCATCGGCATCACCCCGGTGCTGGCCCGTGATCTGGAACAGCGCGCCCGGGAAATTCCGGTCGAGCTGCTGATCAAGGCGCAGACCCTCGGCGCTTCGACCTGGACCCTGATCCTGCGTGTGGTGCTGCCGCAATTGCTGCCGCGTCTGCTCATTGCGCTGCGTCTGGTGCTGGGCTCGGCGTGGCTGTTCCTGATCGCCGCCGAAGCCATCGCCTCCACTGACGGTCTGGGTTACCGGATCTTTCTGGTGCGGCGCTATCTGGCAATGGACATGATCCTGCCCTACGTGGTGTGGATCACCCTGCTCGCCTGGCTGATGGACTGGGGCCTGAAAGCGCTGACCCGCAAGGCCTTTCCCTGGTATGAGGGGGCACGCCCATGAGCTTTATTTCGGTCAACAACGTCTGGCAGCAATACGGCGATCAGGTGGTGCTCGAAGGCCTCAACCTGAGCATTGCCGAGGGCGAATTCTGCACCCTGGTCGGTGCTTCCGGCTGCGGCAAATCCACCTTTCTGCGCCTGCTGTTGGGTCAGGAAGTGCCGAGCAAAGGCTCGATCCTGCTCGACGGTCAGCCGCTGGCAAAAGAACCGGACGCCAGCCGTGGCGTGGTGTTTCAACGCTATTCGGTGTTCCCGCATCTGTCGGTGCTGGACAACGTCGCGCTGGGGCTGGAGTTGCCGCGCTCCGCGCTGCTCGGCCGGCTGTTCGGCAAGGCCAAGCGTGAAGCCCGCGAACAGGCGGCGGCACTGCTGCACAAAGTCGGCCTCGGCCACGCGCTGGACAAATACCCGACGCAACTGTCCGGCGGCATGCAGCAGCGTCTGGCCATCGCCCAGGCGCTGATCATGAAACCCCGTGTGCTGCTGCTCGACGAGCCATTCGGTGCGCTCGACCCGGGCATCCGCAAGGACATGCACGCCCTGCTGCTGGAGCTGTGGCGCGAGACCAAGCTGACGGTGTTCATGGTCACCCACGACCTGTCCGAAGGCTTCAATCTCGGCACCCGCCTGATGGTGTTCGACAAGGTCCGCCACGACCCGCACGCCCCCGGTGCCTATGGCGCCCGCATCACTTACGACATTCCCCTGAACAGCGACCGCCGTGCTGCCCGCGCGGCCCTTGAATCGCTGCAAACGGCCTGAAGGATTTTTCCCATGACTGACTCCACTGCTGTGTTCCCTGTATTCGCCGAAGAGCTGCTGCCCGGCGGCGGCCACCTGTCGTTCGTGCTCAAGCGCGGCGAACTGCTGCGCCTGACCGACCTCAACGGCAACGCCAACGTCAGCCTGACGCTGTTCAATGCCCAGGAAAAAACCGAGCGCCTGAACCTGCCCGACAGCCTCAAATGCCAGCACACCGCCAAACTCACCGCCGGCCATTGCCTGTACTCGGACATGGGCCGCGTGCTGGCAGCGATCACCGCCGACACCTGCGGCTGGAGCGACAGCCTCGGCGGCGTGCTGTGCGCCGATGAAGTCGCCGAAAAATATGGCCAGGGGCGTTATCAGGAACTGCGCAACGGCTTCTTCCGCAACGGCGCCGACAACCTGCTGGTGGAAATGGGCAAATGGGGGCTGGGTCTGTCCGACCTGCTGATGACCCTGAACCTGTTCAGCCGGGTCAACGTCGACGAGCGCGGCACCCTGGCCTTCGTCCCCGGCAACTCGACCGCCGGCGACTACATCGAGCTGTACGCACCGATGGACACACTGGTGGTCATGACCGCCCTGCAACACCCGATGGACCCCAACCCCGAATACGCCCCGCAGCCGGTCAAGCTGAGCTGGATGAAGGCCGACGCCAGCGTCGCCGAACACTGCCGCACTTCGCGCGAAGAAAACGTGCGCGGCTTCATCAACACCGACCGCCTGTTCGCCTGAGGAGGCCTGCCATGACTTCTGCTGCCGTGAAATCCGCCCCTGTTTCGATCACTCACATTCCGGCCGGCGAACCGTCGCTGACCGAACTCAAGGCCGGGCAGACCCTGCGCCTGCTGGACCTGGAAGGCAATCAGGCGGTCGACACGCTGTTCTACAGCCTGGCCAACCCACGCGAGCGTTACGACGTGCAACGCACCCTGCGTCGCCAGAACAACGTCTACCTGAGCAAAGGCAGCGTGCTGTATTCCAACCTCGGCAAACCGATGCTGACCATCGTCGAGGACACCTGCGGCCGCCACGACACCCTCGGCGGCGCCTGCGCGCAAGAGAGCAACACCGTGCGCTACGCCCTGGAAAAGCGCCACATGCACAGCTGCCGCGACAACTACCTGCGCGCCTGCGCCCATGACGGTCGGCTGGGCAAGCGCGACATCAGCCCGAACATCAACTTCTTCATGAACGTGCCGGTCACGGCCGAAGGCGGGCTGACCTTCGAAGACGGCATTTCCGGCGCCGGCAAGTACGTCGAGCTGCGCGCGGAAATGGACGTGATCGTGCTGATTTCCAACTGCCCGCAGTTGAACAATCCGTGCAACGGCTACAACCCGACGCCCGCTGAACTGCTGGTCTGGAATTGATCGTCAGCCACTGACGAACTCAAGTTTTCGGCGCGAGGGACGGCCTTCGCGCAACGCGTACAACAGCGGGACGGCCCGCTACCCGGTTGGGGACCGATGACGGTCGGTCCCAGGGGTAAAAAAACATGTTCGACACATTGCTGATCGCCAACCGCGGCGCCATTGCCTGCCGCATCCTGCGCACCCTGCGCGACCTGAATGTCGAGGGCGTGGCGGTCTACTCCGAAGCCGACGCCGCCAGCCTGCACATTCTTCAAGCCGACCAGGCCCACAGCCTCGGCGAAGGTGGCGCGGCCAGCACCTATCTGGCGGTGGACAAGATTCTGGCGATTGCCAAAAGCAGCGGCGCCAAAGCCATCCACCCCGGTTACGGTTTTCTCTCGGAAAACGCCGGGTTCGCCCAGGCCTGCGAAGACGTCGGCATCGCCTTTGTCGGCCCGACGCCAGAGCAACTGCGGGTGTTCGGCCTCAAGCACACCGCCCGTGCCCTGGCCAAACAGCACGGCGTGCCAATGCTGGAGGGCACCGAGCTGCTGGACAGCCTCGCGGATGCGCTGGGCGCGGCCGACGCCATCGGCTATCCAGTGATGCTGAAAAGCACCGCAGGCGGCGGCGGCATTGGCATGCGCGTCTGCCGCAATGCCGGCGAACTGAGCGAGTCGTTCGAGGCGGTCAAGCGTCTGGGCCAAAACAACTTCAGCGATGCCGGCGTGTTTCTGGAGAAGTACATCCAGCGCGCCCGCCATCTGGAAGTGCAGGTGTTCGGTGACGGTCGCGGCGGGGTCATCGCCCTGGGCGTGCGCGACTGTTCGGTGCAACGGCGCAACCAGAAAGTCCTCGAAGAAACCCCGGCGCCGAACCTGCCCGATGGCATGGCCGAGGCCCTGTGCGCCGCGGCGATCAAACTGGCGAAAGCAGTCAGCTACCGCAGTGCCGGCACCGTGGAATTCGTCTTCGACAGCGATGATCAGCGTTTCTATTTCCTCGAAGTGAACACCCGTTTGCAGGTCGAGCATGGCGTCACCGAACAGGTGTGGGGCGTGGACCTGGTGAGCTGGATGGTGCAACTGGCGGCCGGTGATCTGCCGCCGCTGGCCGAACTGCAAGCGGGCCTGAAACCCAGCGGCCATGCGATTCAGGCGCGGCTGTATGCGGAAGATCCGGGCCGGGATTTCCAGCCCAGTCCGGGGCTGCTGACGGCGGTGGACTTCCCTGCCGCCGATGGTCGGCAATTGCGCATCGACACCTGGGTCGAGGCCGGTTGCGAGATCCCGCCGTTCTTCGACCCGATGATCGCCAAGGTCATCAGTTGGGCGCCGGATCGCGACGCCGCCAGCCTCGGCCTGTCCAGCGCACTGCGCGACACGCACCTGTACGGCGTGGAAACCAACCGTGACTACCTGCGGCAGATCCTCGCCGACGTACCGTTTGCCAGCGGCCAGCCGTGGACCCGTTGTCTGGAAGGTCTGGTCTATCGTGCCGACACCCTGGAAGTGTTGAGCGGCGGCACCCAGACCAGCGTGCAGGATTTCCCCGGCCGTCTCGGCTACTGGGCGGTGGGCGTGCCGCCGTCGGGGCCGATGGACAGCCGCTCGCTGCGTCTGGGCAACCGCCTGCTGGGCAACCCGGAAGGCTGCGCTGCGCTGGAAATCACCATGAGCGGCCCGACCCTGCGCTTCAACACCGACGCCGTGGTGGCGGTGACCGGCGCAGTGATTCCATTGACCCTGGACGGCGTCGCGCAGCCGATGAACCAGTCGCTGTTCATCGCCGCCGGTTCGACCCTGACCCTGGGCACCATCGCCGGTGCCGGTGCGCGCAGCTACCTGTGCCTGCGCGGCGGGCTGGATGTGCCGGATTACCTGGGCAGCAAAAGCACCTTCACCCTCGGCCAGTTCGGCGGTCATGGCGGCCGTGCGCTGCGTGCCGGGGACGTGCTGCACCTGTCGCCGCTGAGCGATCACAGCGCAGGCCAACAACTGCCTGCCGAGCAGATCGCCGAACTGCCGGAGGTGCGCGACATCCGGGTGATCTACGGCCCTCACGGCGCGCCGGAGTACTTCACCGAAAACTACATCGACACCTTCTTCGCCACCGACTGGGAAGTGCACTTCAACTCCAGCCGCACCGGCGTGCGCCTGATCGGGCCGAAGCCTGAGTGGGTACGTGCCGACGGCGGCGAGGCCGGGTTGCATCCGTCGAACATTCACGACAACCCGTATGCCATCGGCGCGGTGGACTTTACCGGTGACATGCCGGTGATTCTCGGCCCGGACGGCCCGAGCCTGGGCGGGTTCGTCTGCCCGGTGACGATCATCGAGGCGGATCTGTGGCAACTGGGCCAGCTCAAGGCCGGCGACAAAGTCAGATTCCATCCCGTTAGCGTCGAGCACGCCAGAGCCCTCTTTTGTAGGAGTAAGCTTGCTTGCGATGAGGGCGATACATCCGAAATTTATCTGTCGCCTGAAACATCGCAATCGCGAGCAAGCTCACTCCTACAAGGTGGCGGCGTCACCTCACCGATCGTGCTGGACATCGGCTCCAGCGACACCCGCCTCGTCGCCCGCCTCTCCGGCGACACGCACCTGCTGCTGGAAATCGGTGCCCCTGAACTGGATCTGGTGCTGCGCTTCCGTGGTCACGCGCTGATGCAGGCGCTGGAACGCAAACAGTTGCCGGGGGTGATCGACCTGACGCCGGGCATCCGCTCGCTGCAGGTGCATTACCAGCCCGAGCAACTGCCGTTGAGCGAGCTGCTGGCCGTCGTTGCCGGTGAATGGGACGAGGTCTGCGCCAGCAAGAACCTGGAGGTGCCGTCGCGCATCGTCCACCTGCCGCTGTCGTGGGACGACCCGGCCTGTCAGCTGGCGATCGAGAAATACATGACCACCGTGCGCAAGGACGCGCCGTGGTGCCCGAGCAACCTGGAGTTCATCCGCCGCATCAACGACCTGCCCAACCTCGACGAAGTGCAGCGCACGGTGTTCGACGCCAGCTATCTGGTGATGGGCCTCGGTGATGTCTATCTCGGCGCGCCGGTGGCGACGCCGCTGGACCCGCGCCACCGTCTGGTCACCACCAAGTACAACCCGGCGCGCACCTGGACCGCCGAAAACTCGGTGGGCATCGGTGGCGCCTACATGTGCGTCTACGGCATGGAAGGCCCTGGCGGTTATCAGTTCGTCGGCCGCACCCTGCAGATGTGGAACCGCTACCGCGCCGTGGCAGCATTCGATGGCAAACCGTGGCTGTTGCGCTTTTTCGACCAGATCCGTTTCTACCCGGTGGGCGCCGACGAACTGCTGAAGATTCGTCGCGATTTCCCGCTGGGCCGTTACCCGCTGCGCATCGAACAAAGCACGCTCAACCTGGCCGACTATCAAACCTTTCTGGCGAAAGAGGCCGAGAGCATTGCGGCGTTCCGCAGTCAGCAACAGGGTGCGTTCAACGCTGAACGCGAACGCTGGATCGCCAACGGCCAGGCCACGTTCGAGAGCGACGAAGCTGTGGCCGAGACCGCTGAAGAAACGGCGCTACAATCTGGTCAGAGCAGCGTCGACAGCCACATCGCCGGCAACCTCTGGCAGGTGCAGGTCGAGGTCGGTCAGCGGGTCGAAGCCGGCGAGGTACTGGTGATCCTGGAGTCGATGAAAATGGAGATCCCGTTGCTGGCGCCACAAGCCGGCGTGGTCCGCGAAGTGCGCGTGCAACCCGGCTCTGCCGTGCGTGCCGGTCAGCGGGTGGTGGTCCTGGAAAGCCAGGACTGACCGCCGGTATCCGGACGGGATGCCTGGCGTCTCGTCCGGATAGCGCTGCAAACGCAAGACGACCATGGCGCAACAAGGTGGCCGCAGGCTAGCATGTCCTTATCAATGGACTACTTAATCAAGCGGACTGGTCATGCCCCTTCGTTTCACGCTCCATTCACAACGCTCCCTGCTGTTGACGTTGGTGATTCTTCTGGGGAGCGGCTTTCTGGCGACCTCCTTGCTGAGCTATTTCGCATCAAGGGACGCCATTCGAGACAGCATCGTCAACACCGAGCTGCCGCTGACCTCGGACACGGTCTACTCGGAGATCCAGAAGGACCTGGTGCGCCCGGTGCTGATCTCCTCGATGATGGCCCGCGACACCTTTGTCCGTGACTGGGTGGTGGCCGGCGAGAAAGACCCGCAACAGATGACCCGTTACCTCAAGGAGGTGATGGATCACTACGGCGCCTACACCGCCTTCTTCGTTTCCAACCGCAGCCTGACCTACTACCAGGCCAAGGGCGTGCTGAAAAAAGTCAGCCCCGACGAGCCTCGCGACGTCTGGTATTACCGCGTGCGCGACATGGCCGAACCGTACGAGATCAACGTCGACCCGGACCTCGCCAACAAGGACAACCTGACCTTCTTCATCAACTACAAGGTCTTCGATTACAAGGACAACTTCATCGGCGCCACCGGCGTCGGCCTGACGGTAGACGCGGTGATCAAACTGATCGACCGCTATCAGCAGCGCTACCAGCGCAGCGTGTACTTTGTCGACGCCTTTGGCCGTCTGGTGCTGACTGGCGCCGAGGGTGGCCCACAGGGCGCGAAGATCGGCCAGGTGCTGCGCGAACTGCCGGACCTCAAGGAATTGCAGGCGCAGATGCCCAAGCCGCAGAGCGGCAGTTATCAATACGAAAGCCTGGGCGACGCGCATTTCCTCAACGTGCGCTACATCCCCGAGCTGAACTGGTACCTGTTCGTCGACAAGCGTGAAGACGGCGCGCTGAACGAGATCCGTCAGTCGCTGTACCTCAACCTGCTGATCTGTCTGGCGGTGATGCTGGTGGTGCTGTTCATGCTCAACCGGGTCATCCGCCGCTTCCAGTTGCGCATCGAAACCCAGGCCATGCTCGACAGCCTGACCGGCCTGCCCAACCGCCGGGGTTTCGATCAGACCGCCATGGACGCGATTGCCGAAGCCCGTCGCGAGCACAAGGCGCTGTCGGCGATGCTGCTCGACCTCGATCACTTCAAGCGCCTCAACGACACCCATGGCCATCTGGCCGGCGATCAAGTGCTCAGCGGCTTTGCCGAAGACGTCCGTCGTTGCCTGCGCGAGAGCGACATCATTTGCCGCTGGGGCGGTGAGGAGTTCATCATTCTGCTCAAGGACACCAACAGCAAAGGTGCCCGACGCGTCGCCGAGAAAATTCGCCTGCTGGCCGAGCAACACACCTACGTGTTCACCGGCTCTGCCCTGCAGGTCACCGTCAGCCTTGGCCTGACCGAGCTGCACCCCGACGACACCTTGTTGAGCCTGATTGCCCGCGCCGACCACGCGCTTTACCGCGCCAAGCAAAGCGGACGCAACCGGGTCTGTACGGAAATGGCCGAACCGGCATGAACACCATCCTCCAAGGCGCCGATACTTGTCCTGTCTGCGGCCTGAGCAACCGCTGCACTCTGGCCGATCCGCGTACCGTGGACCGGCCTTGCTGGTGCTATAGCGCAACCATCGACCCTGCGGTGCTGGCCGCGCTGCCGGAAGAACTGCGCGACAAATCCTGCCTGTGCCCGCGATGTGCCGGGCTGGTCGAAGACATACAGGCGACGCACCCTTCGACATAACGGTTTGGAAAACCCGTTGTGGGAGCGAATTCATTCGCGATGCGGCGGTACACCCGCCGTATCAGGTAGGAATCGGCTCCCTCGTGGGAGGGAGCCCTGCTCGCGAAAGCGTCATTCCAGTCAATGCAGGGCTGTCTGTCCTGCCGTCTTCGCGAGCAGGGCTCCCTCCCACAGACACTGCAAGACCGCGACCTTTGATGCCAATCGGCGTATCATGCGGCTCCCTCAAGCATCCAGCAACGCCCCATGCGCCTCGACCGTTTCCTCAGCAACCTGCCCCGCTTCAGCCGCAAGGACGTGCGTCTGGCGCTGCTGGCCGGGCGGGTCAGGGTCGATGGGATCGTGACCAAAGACCCGCTGCACGAAGTGCGTATCTTCAGCCAGGTCATGGTCGACGATGACGTGCTTCAGATCGGCAAGCCCGCGCGCTATTTCATGCTGCACAAGCCGCCCGGCTGCGTCAGCGCCACCCACGATCCGCAGCATCCCACCGTGCTCGACCTGCTGGACGAGCCGGACAAGGACGACCTGCACATCGCCGGCCGCCTGGATTTCAACACCTCGGGGCTGATGCTGATCACCAACGACGGCCAGTGGTCACGCCGCCTGACCCAGCCGACCACCAAGCTGCCCAAGGTCTACTACGTGGAAACCGAGCAGGTCATCGGCGAGCATTACGTCGAAAAGTTCGCCGAAGGCTTCTACTTCGCCTTTGAAGACCTCACCACCCTGCCCGCTCGTCTGATTTTGCTCGGTAGCCACCGCGCCCGGCTGAGCATCGTCGAAGGCCGATACCATCAGGTCAAACGCATGTTCGGTTTCTTCGACAACAAGGTCGTGGCCCTGCATCGCGAAAGCATGGGCCCGCTAAGCCTTGATCCAGAGCTTGCGCCGGGCCAGTACCGGGCGTTGCGAGCCGACGAGATAGAACTGATCTGACGTCTTTCGACCGCCCGGCGGTTTGCGCAAATCAATTCACGAACGGCACTTGCGGGTTCCGGCATCGCCTGCTTGAATCCAATCGTCGGTCCACATGTGACCGATGAGTCACCAACGTATTCTAAGAAACCTTTTGTCGTCACGAGCGCCTCAAGACGCCACGTTCGGCAAACCGCCCGCCAATAACAATACCTGTCGGACAGACTGTTCCGGACCGACATGGGCCCCTTTTCAAGGCAAATGCCTACCTGTCACGAAACTCGTGCAACGTGGTTGCGCGCACACCTGTTTTTTCGTCAGGAGACATGGATATGAGGCCAGAAATCGCTGTGCTTGATATACAGGGCCAGTTTCGGGTTTACACGGAGTTCTATCGCGCAGATGCCGCAGAAAAGACCATCATCATGGTCAACGGCTCACTGGCCACTACTGCATCTTTCGCCCAGACCGTCCGCAACCTGCACCCGCAGTTCAACGTGGTGCTCTATGACCAGCCGTATGCGGGCAAATCCAAACCCCACAACGTCCATGAAAGACCGCTGACCAAGGAAATCGAAGGGCAGATCCTGCTGGAGCTGATCGACCACTTCAACGCCGAACACATCATGTCGTTCTCGTGGGGTGGCGCCGCAGCGCTGGTGGCCCTGGCTCATCGACCCAAGCGGATCGAGAAGGCCGTGATCAGTTCGTTCTCGCCGGTGATCAACGACCCGATGCGCGATTACCTGCATCGCGGCCAGCGTCATCTCGGTGCGTTCGACCGTTTCGAAGTCGGCACCCTGATCAACAGCACCATCGGCAAACACCTGCCGTCGCTGTTCAAGCGCTTCAACTACAAACACGTCAGCTCCCTAGATCTGCACGAATACGCGCAGATGCACCACCACATCAACCACGTGCTGGAGGACACCACACCCAAACAACTCAAGGCCGCCAAGCGCATCAACGTGCCGGTGCTGTTCATGAACGGCGAATGGGATGAATACACCTCGGCCGACGACGCCAGGTTGTTCAAGCACCACGTCCGCGATTGCCACTTCACCACCATCAAGAGCGCCGGGCATTTCCTCGACATGGAACACAAGGCCGCCTGCCTGGAGTCGCAGAATGCACTGCTGAACTTCCTCACACCGGCCCCTGAACCGAGTCGAACACGCTACCGACAGGCACACACGAACCATGCAATTGCAATCTGACCATGCCGGTCAAACGGAACGGATTCATTCGCCAGCACCCACCCTCACACCGTTGGCGAATGAATCCCGAACCGCGCCGTAACCGCGCCCAGGCCCTGCCGATTTACGCTGTACGGCAATTAGCGCTTCATTTCAGCGCTTGCATCTGATACAAAGTCAGCCGCTCAAAGCGTCAAAAGCGGGTGTCGTATAATGGCATTACTCCAGCTTCCCAAGCTGATAACGAGGGTTCGATTCCCTTCACCCGCTCCAATTCCTTCAAGCTTCTCAGCTTATCTCTCCCAAGCTTGGTGTCCGTTAAGGTGTCCACTTCCTTAAAATCGGACAGCTGTACATCAATAGAACAAGCCCGCCATATCCTTAACGCCCATTTCATAATCACAAATTCGCCTGTCACCTCTCCAGCGTCCCGCCGCTGGCGACGGTAGAAAATCGCAGATTCTTGTGAAGAAAACGCGCGTCCAAGTAGATCGCCCAGCCCGATATCACGACATTTTCATCTGTATTCCGGAGATGGCATTGAGCTATCGTTATGGGTCATGAAATGAGCCTCCAAAGCTGTTGTGAACAGCCTCTGGAAGCTTTACGACCTCACTATCCAGTTCAGACGGATACCCATGATTTATCAATGCAACGGATGCAGCCGAACCACATTCGAAACCGCCTGCCCTTGGTGCAATAACTCTCAGATATCGCCGTCGGTAGAGATACGCGCCCAGCACCTGACACCGCTCGACCCGTCTTTCTACCCAGATTTCCAGTACCAGTCCAAAGGGCTCATCAAGGATTTTCTGGGCAAGAAGAAGGAACAGGCTCAGCTGAATGATCTGCTCAACAATGTTCTGAGAAAGTATTCGCAGCTCAGGCAGCCCTACTTCACAAACTTCATCCACACCACCCGTGAAACGGCCTCAGGTGCCAGCGACGTCGGCGTACCTGGCCCAAGGCTTGAGGGTGTGTACACGGAGCGCGAGCTATTCAGAGAGGTATTGATTCGTAAAGGCTTCGATGAGCTTGAGGGCCTGCCGTCCTTACTCGACAAGTTACTGCTGACAACCGCTTTCAATTCGACCTACATGGGTTTTTCCCGCGAGCTCAGTCGGCATATCAAACCCGACCTGACTGAGACCCTTCGCTCCTGGATCGACGAAGCAGGAACGACTTTCAGATCTGATCTGGCGCTCTTTTACTACTACCTCTGGGAAAATGACATTTCATACCCAGGTATTCAGTTCAATCCTCAGGCGAACGCCACTGCTGGCACTTCTTTGATGCTTCTACCAGTGTTCCGTAACGGCCTGAGTCTGTGCGAGAGCATCTACTTCGACATCTTGGTCGAGCGCTTAGGCAGCCAGCTCGAATATTTCAATCCGAACCGTTTCATCACGATGTACTTGGTCGATGCGATGGATGGCTTTCAATTCGAAGCGTTCCTGGTTGAGATTTTCCGGACCATTGGCTTCGACGTGAAAGAAACCAAGAAGACCGCGGATCAGGGTGCTGACCTATTCGTGAGTCGGTTCGGTAAAAACATGGTCATTCAAGCGAAAAACTACACAGGCTCGGTAGGTAACGCTGCTGTACAGCAGGCGATCTCGGCAAAGGCGTTCTATGGCTGTGACGAAGCCATGGTCGTCACTAATTCGTACTACACGAAGTCAGCCAAAGAACTGGCTGCCACAGCCGGAGTAAGGCTCATCGACCGGGCAGGTCTCCAGAGCTATCTGGACGACTACAATCAAAAGCTCATCGAGGTGTTCCAGGCGGAAGTAGAAGAAAGAGAGATCGCCTAATTGCTCTGAGTGGCTGTGTACCGGTCATTCGGGATTCATTGCCCAGGCCAGGCTGATGCGACGAAAATTAATGTCCATGAAGATTGGGAGCTGTCCTACTGGTCAAGCCACTTTGGCGTCTCAAAGGAGAAACTCAAGCAAGCGGTCGCGGCCGCAGGCGTGCAGACTTCTGCCGTCAAGAAGCACTTAGGTAAATAAACCAGAGCGGCAGAAAGCTCTCCTTCCGCCGCTCTACTTGAACAAAAGCGAGGCAGCGATCATGGAGTACGACGACACCCTGATAGAAGAAGCTGTGCTTGCCTTGCTGACGGCCTTCAGCTCCGACAACGGCATGACCTGGAAAGGGTTTGATTTCGAGGTCATGAACCGATTGCATCAACAAGGTTTTATTGACAATCCGGTAAACAGAAACAAATCCGTCTGGCTGACGGAGGAAGGGCTGGAGCGAGGTCGACAGCTTGCCGAGCGGATGTTTACGAAAAAGCGATGACAGGCACCGCGTTATCCCTATTCGACCGTGATCTCCCCGTGGGAGCGAATTCATTCGCGAATCAGTTATCCAGCCAACAACACTCTGTCGCCTGACGCACCGAGTCGCGAATGAATTCGCTCCCACAGTGGTTAGTTAGCTTTTTCACAGATACCACCCATCAAATCTTTTCGCTTCTACAGATATCACCCACGCGCGTACGGTGGGCCCTATCTGAAGAGTGCAGGCGGCGAAGATGGAAAAGGTACGCGCATCGGTTATCAACACCACGTCCCAAGGGCGGCCACACGATGCCAGGTGGGGGATCGTGTCCGGGTTTTCGGCGAGTCTGGTCGGGATCGGGCTGGCGCGGTTTGCTTATACCCCGCTGCTGCCAGCGCTGGTGGATGCGCATTGGTTCGACGCATCGAAAGCAGCTTATCTTGGGGCAGCGAATCTGGCCGGGTATCTGCTCGGCGCGCTGAGCGGAAGGATGATGGCGGAGAAATCATCCACAACCCTTACCCTGCGGCTGATGATGCTGCTGGCCAGCGTGGCCTTCATCGCCTGCGCCGTTCCTCTGTCCTATCTGTGGTTCTTTGTCTGGCGGCTGTTGTCGGGCATAGCCGGCGGCGCGTTGATGGTGCTGGCGGCGCCGGCCGTGCTGGCCCATGTGCCGGCGTCGAAGCGCGGGCTTTCGGGCGGGATCATTTTCATGGGCGTCGGCGTTGGCGTTGCCGCGTCAGGCACGCTGGTGCCGTTGCTGCTGCGCCAGGGTTTGCAGACCACCTGGCTGGGGCTGGGGATCATTTCGTTGCTGTTCACTGCGATTGCCTGGAAGGGCTGGCCGCCGCAGGACAACAAGCCGGCCCACACGGCACAGCTTCCGAGCCAGACGAAAAACACCACGCTCAAGGCGCTGTACATCGAGTACGCGTTGAACGCCGCTGGCTGGGTGCCGCACATGATTTTTCTGGTGGCCTTCGTTGCTCATGGCTTGGGTCAGGGGCTTGAGGTCGGCGCGCAGTACTGGGTGCTGTTCGGGATCGGCGCCACCCTTGGCCCCTTGCTGGCGGGACTGCTGGCCGACCGCGTCGGTTTTGCGCTGGCGCTGCGTCTGGCGTTCATTCTTGAAGGGGTGGCCGTGATCATTCCGGCGCTGGGTCTCGGCACGCCTTGGCTGATCGCGTCCAGCGTGATTGTCGGCGCGTTCGTCACCGGCACGGTGCCGCTGGTGTTGGGCCGAGTGCATGAACTGCTCGCTCATCATCCGGCGCAGCAGAACGCCGCCTGGCGGACCGCAACGGTGGCGTTCGCGCTGTTTCAGGCGGTGGCCGCATATGGCTTCTCGTATCTGTTTTCCTGGAGCGGTGGCAGCTACGCGCTGCTGTTTATCCTCGGCACTGTAGCAATTGCGTTGGCACTGCTGATCGACCTGCTGGCGGCTCGTTACTCCCGGACCGAAACCGCAGACGCCTGAATCACGCCGGTTGCCTGAGCATTCGCACTTCGCCTTCCCCATCAACACTGGCGAGAAAACTCGCCAGGGCGCTGGAGAAATGACCATCGAGACGGCGCACGAACACGGTTTCCACCTGGGCGAACGCGGGTGGTATTTCATGCACGGCGACCCGCCCTTCCTGCCAGGCCGCTGCCACCACGCCGCGCGGCAACAGGGTGATGCCGACGCCGGCACTCACGCAGGCAATGATCGCCTCGATGGAGCCGAACTCCAGTGGCTCTGGCGCCACGATTCCCTGACTCGCCAGCAGTGCATCGAGGCGTTGCCGATAAGAGCAGCCGACGCGAAAGACCACGGTTTTCAGATGGCTGATGGCGCGCACTGTCTCCAGCGTGCGCACGGCACGTGAGGTGACCAGCACCAGTTCCTCACGGAACATGGTTTCGCTGTGCAGATCGGGATGGCTGACAGGACCGGCGACGAACGCGCCTTCGAGCTTACAGTCGACGACGTCCTGAATCAGGCTTTGAGTGGTGCCGGTGCGCACCAGCGGACGCACGTCCGGCCAGGCTTTGGCGAAGCGGGCGATGAGCAATGGCAGGCGCAAGGCCAGGGTGGTTTCCAGGGTACCGATTTCCAGCACGCCACTGGGCTGGCCGTCGTCACGGGCGGCGGCAGCGGCATCGGCCAGCAACTTCGCCAGCCGTGCCGCGTAAGGCAGCACCCGGCGTCCGGCCGGGGTCACCTGCACGCCTTTTGCACTGCGCTGGAAGAGGGTGACACCCAGTTCCTCTTCCAGCGTACGAATCCGCGCAGACACATTGGACTGCACGGTGTTCAGCTCGCTGGCGGCCTTGTTCATGCTGCCGTGGCGGGCCACTGCCTCGACGACTTTCAGATCGATAACGTCCACAGGTCACCTGTTATCTCGAAAACAAAGAACATGACAGGCATGTCGTTCTTTTTCGAGATTAGTGACCACTGCGGCAGATGACAAGCCAACTGCACGGGTTGCCGATCAACCACCTCGGCAACCGGTTTCAACGAACTCAGAACGAGTAGTCGGCGCTCAGCATCAGGCCTCGACCGGCACCCGGCACGCCGTAGCCGCGACCGTTGTATTGCGACCAGTAGTGCTTGTCGAACAGGTTGTTGACGTTCATCCGCACGTCCAGATCCGGCGTCGCCTGCCAGCTGACCATGGCGTCATGCACTACATAGTCCGGCACGGTGGTCTGCCCGTTCTTGGTCAGCACCGCGCCCTGGCCGCGATAGATTTTCACTTCGTCGACATAGCGCACGCCGTAGCTGACCGAGAAATCCATCGGCAGTTTGTAGGTGGTCCACAGGTTGAGCGCATTCTGCGGGGTGTTGGCCAGTTCCAGGCCCTGCTCGGAACCGTTGTAGCCCTTGATCAGTTTGCTGTTCTCATGGATGTAACCGCCATACACCGACCAGTTGCGGGTGATGTTGCCGGTGCCGGACAGCTCCAGACCGCGCACGCGCTCTTCGCCGCCAGTGAACGCCGTGCCTTCATCGTCATCGATGAAGGTCAGCTGACGCTTGGTTTCGAACACGTCGCCGGTCAGTTCCAGCGCGCCATCGTACAGCTCCCACTTGGTGCCCAGCTCATAGGTCTTGCCGCGGTCACCCTTGGTCGACGCGATGCTGCCAGTCTGCGCCACCGCCAGCACACCCGAAGGCTGTTTGGCGTTGGCATAGCTGATATAGAAGCTGCCGTTGTGCACCGGTTTGTAGACCAGCGCGGTGTGGACGCTGGTGAGTTTTTCCGACTGGTCGGAATTGCCCAGGTCGGTGAACGCGGCGGTCGGGCTGGTGCGGCTTTCGTTGTCGGTCACGCGGGTGTCGAAGTGGTCCTGACGTACGGCCAGATGCAGTTGCCAGTTGTCGTTGAACTTCAGCGTGTCGAGCAGGTAGAACGCCTTGTCGGTCTGCTCCACCGATTGCTTGGCCGAGTAATAGGTGTTAGCGCTGAACGGGTACTTCGACCAGTCGTTGCTGGACACCGGCAGGCTGCCCATGGTTGTGCGATCGGCGTTGGTCAGCGCGCCGGTCTTCGAGTCCAGGGTCTGTTTGCTCAGATCGAAACCACCGACCAGGGTATGACCGATGCCGAAGGTGTCGACCTTCCAGGTCAGGTTGGTCTGGTTGCTGAAGGTTTCGTTGGTCTGCGCGCGAGCCGGCGTGTTGACGTTGCGACGGAAGATACCGTTGCCGGCCTGAATCCCCGGCGCACCGGCAGTGGTGTCGCCACCGGGTGTGGTGATGAAGTAATCGTGATTCAGATGGAAGTAGGTGAACTGCGTGTCCACGCTCAGCGCATCGTTGAAGTCGTGGGCGAACTTCATGTTCAGACGATGGGATTCGTTGTCTTCGTAGTTCAGGTTGCGCCAGCCCCAGTAGCTGCTGTAGCTCGCGCCACCGGCCCGGCTCGGGTGGCTGCCATTGGTGCCGTTGACCGTGGGAATGCCGTAATCCGGGTTGCTGTTGTCGTGGATGTATTCGTAGGCGATGGTGAACCGCGTGTCGGTGCCCAGGCCCAGCGCCAGCGACGGTGCGAAGCCATAACGCTCGTCTTCGACCCAGTCACGCCCATCGACGCCGGACTTGTTGCCCATGATGTTCAGGCGGAACGCGGCGCCTTCGCCCAGACCGTCCAGGGTGTGGTTGACGTCCAGCGTGCTGCGGCGATAGTTCGCCGTGCCCACGCCAGCGCTGACGTGGTTGAAGTCGTCCAGCACCGGTGCCTTGGTCACCAGGTTCACTGCGCCGCCAGTGGCGCCCACGCCCCAGCCTGCAGAGCTGGAGCCCTTGAGCACTTCCACCGACTCGGTGTTGAAGAAGTCATTGCGCGAATACTTGGCCGGATCGCGCACGCCGTCGCGGTAGATGTTGCCGTCGGCGTTGAAACCGCGAATGGTCAGACTGTCCCCCACCCCACCACCGCCTTCACCGGAGTTGAAGGTGATACCCGGCACGTTGCGCAGCGCGTCCTTGAGGCTTTGCGCGTTCTGCTCCTTGAGCAGTTGCGAGGACACCACGGTGACACTCTGCGGCGTGTCCAGCAGCGGCTCGGTGGATTTGGATGAACTGAGTTTTTCGGTGTTGTACGGCGCGTCGGTCTGACTGTCGATGCTGGTCGCAGGCAACGTCAGATCGGAACTCGCGGCCGGCGCATCGGCCTGCCCCGCCGCCCAGCTCGACACCGGAAAAGCCATGAACGTCGCCAGGCCCATCAGAGGCGCCAGCGTTTGAGGACGAGAGGAAGCAAGCGACAGGCTGGCGCCGCGCTGAAGATTCAGTCTGGTTGGGGAGGACATCGGTCGGCCTTCAAAGAAGAGAATAAATCGCATTAACAGCAGCGAAATTCTATCAACCGCCTTTTGTCGCCTTTTCAGGGATTTGTAATGGTCCTGCGTGGGATCGGGTTGTGACACATTCCATTACATTTGAACCGTCACATTCGGAAATCGAGCTTTTCTGAAAACAGCGATTCATTGCATTAGCCTCGCTCCGCCCGAGGCTAGAGCGGTATCAAGCTTCGGCATGGCCCCACGGACTGGGAAACTGCACCTTTTTTGGTACACTTCATGCCATCTGATGATTCTCCGATATTGCAGGTCCGCTTCTTTTCAACAGACACAGGTGCCGAGCCGGTCCGTGAATGGCTGGCCCAGCTACCTAAATCCGCCAGGCGCGAGATAGGGACAGATATCAAAACCGTACAGCTTGGATGGCCGCTAGGCATGCCCACTGTACGCAAGCTCGAACGAGGGTTGTGGGGGATCCGGACGCACCTTGGCGACACAATTGCGAGAGTGATCTTTTCCATATCAGGCGCTTCGATTGTGCTGCTCCACGGATTCATAAAAAAATCCCGGAAACTGCCCGCCCACGACCTGAAAATCGCCAAACAACGCAGAGCTCAGCTGCAGGTGAACGAATGAACAAGCACATAGGCTCCGACTTCGACGACTTCTTAGGCGAACAGGGCTTGGCAGAAGAAGTATCAGCGGCCGCTCTCAAGAGAGTCATTGCCTGGCAATTGGCCGAACTCATGAAGGCCCAGCAAGTAAGCAAAAAAGCGCTGGCTGACCGTATGCACACCAGCAGAACGGCCGTGGACAGGGCGCTTGATCAAAATGACGCGGGAATGACTCTGGCAACGCTGGCCAGCGCTGCGCGGGCATTGGGACAACGGGTGGAAATTCGCCTGGTTCCAGAGGTCAACGCGGCTTAGGGATAACTGGCTATAAATGAAAGCCCCGATTGCAACGAGGCTTTCATTCAAAACCCAACCCCCCTCAATGCCTGGTCTTGTCCTTCCCCTTGGCCTTGGCCTTTTTTGCCGTCGCTTCTTTTTTCATCACCGGTTGTTCGTTCATCGCCATCGCTGTCCGCTCTTTATAGGCAGGCAACGATGCCGCGAACGCCATGGCCTCCTCGCGGGTGCCGAACGAACCGAGTCGGTCGTGGTGGGTGCAGACTCGCCATGGGCCGTTGTTGACGTTGATCACGTCGTAGCCGTTGAAATGGGTTTTGCTGAGCATCGCCGTATGCATGGTCACCTCCCTCTCGTTCAGAGAGTGTTGTGGTTTGCCTCAAGCACCTTACACCCGGTCGCACGCCCACCTGTGGCCGCACGACCGATGGCGGTCACGGTTTGAGGGGGATTTCTTCGTCCTTTTCCGACAGGCTTTTGCCATCGTCCGGATGCTTCCAGGTCTGCGGCGGTGGCGTTTTGCGTTTGTCTTCCTCGCCGCCCTCGATCCGTTCGAACTCTTCGGCCTGCCGCTGATCGTCGTCACCGCGACCGCTGGCCATCGGGTTCGGATTCGGGCCGGGGCTTTGCGCAGCAGTGGAATTCACAGGCTGGGTCTTCATGATCACCTCACGACTGAGCCACAAGGAAGGTTCAACGTTTAGAAACAGTGCCCGCACGACCGTTCGAAGTTTCTGCCGGACGGTCGATCAAGGCCCGCTGACGTTGACAACGCCGGACCGGGTTCCTATAAGTCCACTCCGTTCTGGCTTCACGGTCAGCCACCCTCACCTGAAACGAAGCGAGATGATGGAATTCACCGATTTTGACGCAGGGCTCGCCGACTGGAACGCGCTGCAGGCCACTCACCCCTGCTCCGGCCTGTTGATGGGCAACGGCGCCAGTCTGGCGGTGTGGAAAAACTTCGCCTACGACTCGCTGTTCGATCTGGCGCAGACCACCCGCAACAAGCCGCTGAGCCCGACCGAGCTGGCCCTGTTCAAGTCCATGGAAACCGAGAATTTCGAGCCGGTGCTCAGCGGCCTGAAAGTCGCCATGCGCGTCAACGCGGCGCTGACCATCAGCTCGTCGTCGCCGCGCAATCGTTACTTCGCGATCAAGGAAGCGCTGATCCACGGCGTGCGTTCGGCGCACATCCCCTGGCGCTTGATGGAACCGGCCACCATCGCCCGGATCAGCCAGGCGTTGAGCCAGTACACGACGGTCTATTCGACCAATTACGACCTGCTCGCCTACTGGGCGGTGATGCATGGCGGACAAGCCTTCGATGACCTGTTCGACGAAGACGCGGTGTTCGATCTACAGCGCACCCGCAGCCAGGCCACACGCATCCTCTATTTGCACGGCGGCATGCACCTGGTGAAAAACTTCGACGGCACCGCGCGCAAGCTGCTGTCTTCGGAAAGCACCCTGCTCGGCAGCTTCGCCGTCAACGCGCTGGACGACGTGCCGCTGTTCGTTTGCGAAGGCCGCAGCGACGACAAGATGAAGATCATCCGCGGCTCGGACTACCTGTCGTTCTGCCACAGCCAACTGGCGCAACACGACGACGCCCTGTGCATCTTCGGCCACGCGCTGGGCAAGCAGGACCGGCATATCGTTCAGGCCATCATCGAAGCCCGGCCGAAACGGCTGGCGATTTCGGTCTATCCGCGCAGTGAAGCGTTCATCCAGCACCAGAAGCGCCACTACAGCGCGCTGTTCGAAGGGCAAGACATCGAGCTGACCTTCTTCGACGCCACCAGTCATCCACTGGGCGCAGCGGATCTGGCAGTACCGGTGGCGCGCCTGAAAGAGGGGCTGGGGCCGCAGAGTTGAGGATCGCACTCCCCATCTTCGGGTAAAAAAAACCGGACCCCATGGGTCCGGTTTTTCATTCTCGGTACACCGCCGCTTCGAAACTTCCCAGCGGTGTGTCTCTTATTCGTTACTTTCTGACAATGCGCCGACGGCGACCGCTTCGGTCTGTGCCTTCTTGCCGACGCCTGCAGCCATCGAGCCGCTTGGCAAGTGCACACTGCTCAGGACAGCCAGGCGGTCGCTGCTCGTCGAATTGACAACCTTTGACGACCACTGCGCCACGACCGTCGCCATCCATGCGAACAGAACCAACACGACACCTTGCAACGCCCACTTCCCGATGACTGACATGACTGCTCACCCCGCTGAATTTCGATGGCGACAATTTGACCTTCAAACTGTTGCAACAAGATGGCATTCAAGTTCTGCACCAACATTTGTCCGATGAAATACTTCGGCATGAAAATCCGCTGAAACGGCATTTCCGCCCTCGGCCAGCAAGTGTACGGATGATTCTGTCGGTAGCTGTTCAGGGGCGTGCGGGGCAATCTGTGGCTGAATGAATGCCTTCTTTTCATTCATAACAACAAGGCACACCCAGCATGTCCTCCCGTGAAAACACCGGCATGGTCCTTGGCCTGATCGGCGTGGTGATCTTCAGCCTGACCCTGCCCATGACCCGCATTGTCGTGCAGGAAATCCATCCTCTGCTCAACGGCTTGGGCCGCGCCCTGGTCGCGGCGGTTCCGGCGGCAGCGCTGCTTTTGTGGCGACGCGAGAAGTGGCCGACCCGTGAACAGTTCAAGGCGCTGATGGTGGTCGCGCTGGGCGTGATCATCGGCTTTCCGGTGCTCTCGGCCTGGGCCATGAAAACCCTGCCGGCGTCCCACGGCGCACTGGTCAACGGTTTGCAGCCATTGCTGGTGGCGATCTACGCGGCATGGCTGTCCCATGAACGCCCGTCGAAAGCCTTCTGGGGCTGCGCAGCGATGGGCAGTGTGCTGGTGCTCGGTTACGCACTGATCAGCGGCGCGGGCAATCTGCAGGCCGGCGATTTGCTGATGGTCGGTGCGGTGGCGATTGGCGGGCTGGGTTATGCCGAAGGCGGGCGCCTGGCCAAACAGATGGGCGGCTGGCAGGTGATCTGCTGGGCGCTGGTGATCTCGATTCCGGTGCTGATCATTCCGGTCGGCTATCTGGCTTTCCAGCATCAGGGGCCAGTCTCCGTCGGCACCTGGTGGGCCTTCGGCTATGTGTCGCTGTTTTCGCAGTTCATCGGCTTTTTCGCCTGGTACGCCGGGCTGGCCATGGGCGGCATCGCGCGGGTCAGTCAGATCCAACTGGTGCAGCTGTTCTTCACCATGGCCTTCTCGGCGCTGTTCTTCGGTGAGCATATCGACCCGGTCACCTGGATCTTCGCTGCCGGCGTAGTGGTGACCCTGGCCATCGGGCGCAAGACCGCCGTCATTGCGCCCAAGCCAGTGGTGGCGACTCGGGTTTAGGGTTGGTATGAAAAGTCGGCGAGCGATAGTCAGGCAAGGAAAAAACAGGCGAGCAAGCGGAGTTTAGGGGCCTAAATGAGCATTGCGAGCCTGTTTTTAACGCAGCATGACTGAGCGCAGCCACTTTTCGGACCAACCCTAACCCAGTAGGCCATCGGCCATGAGCAGTGCCTCCAGGCACTGCTCCTGAATGCCGTAAAAGCCTTTGAGCTCCTGAATCCTTGCCCGCAATTCGGCCGGATCCACCGGCGTCGCGCGTTTGACCGCCAGAATCATCTTGTTCTTGTTGGTGTGTTCCAGGGAGATGAACTCGAACACCTTGGTTTCGTAGCCGCAGGCTTCCAGCAGCAAGGCCCGCAGGGCATCGGTGACCATCTCCGCCTGCTGGCCCATGTGCAGGCCGTATTGCAGCATCGGCCGCAGCAGCGTCGGGCTCTGGATCTGCTGGCGAATCTGTTTGTGGCAGCACGGCGAGCACATGATGATCGACGCACCGGAACGAATGCCGGTGTGTATCGCGTAATCGGTGGCGATGTCGCAGGCGTGCAGCGCAATCATCACGTCCAGTTGGCTCGGCGCCACCGAACGCACATCACCGCATTTGAATACCAGCCCCGGATGCTCCAGCCGCGCCGCCGCATCGTTGCACAGCGTGACCATGTCTTCACGCAACTCGACGCCGGTGACATTGCCTTCGGCCTGCAGGGTGTTGCGCAGGTAATCGTGAATGGCGAAGGTCAGGTAACCCTTGCCGGAGCCGAAATCGGCCACCGTGACCGGCTTGTCGAGGCTGATGGGCGAGCTCGCCAGGGCGTGGGAGAACACCTCGATGAACTTGTTGATCTGCTTCCACTTGCGCGACATCGCCGGGATCAGCGCATGCTGCTTGTCGGTCACGCCCAGATCGGTCAGGAACGGCCGGCTCAGTTCCAGATAGCGCTTCTTCTCGCGGTTATGGTCCGCCGTCGGTGCCTCGCGCTGGGCGTCCGAGGTGTTGCGGAACAGCGTGCTCTTGCCCTTCTTGCCAAACGCCAGCTGCACTTCGTCGGTCAGCGACAGCAAATGCGCGTTCTTGAATGACTCGGGCAGCAGCTCGGCGATCAGCGCCTGTGCTTCGGTCAGTGCCAGATTCTTGGTGATGTCGCGGGTCTTGTAGCGGTAGACGAACGACAGACACGGCTGCCCCTTGATCGTCACCGGTTTGATGATGATCCGCTGCAGATCGGCTTCCTCACCGGCGTATTTGGCCAGCACCAGTTTGACCAGCGCGTTCTGCGCCAGGCAGGTGTCGAGCAGGTCGAGAAACTGGGCACGGTGATCGGACGCTGGCAGCGCGACAGAAGCAGGAGCAGACATCGGGTGAAGCCTCGGAGAGCGAAAAATGCGAGGGCAGCATTTTAGGCGGGTTGCGCGCAGAAGGTGGATTTAATTGCGCATGGGCGACGAGCGAACCGTACCGCAGCCTTGCAGACCATCGCCTGTTCACGATGACGGTCCTCTTTGTGTCTGATCAGGCGTCTCGCGGGCAAGCGCCTACGACTCAAGGCAATATCACCAGCCGGTTCGACAATTCGTTACGCGGCTCGGTCACCGGTACCTGGTCGCCGAGCACTTCGCCGCATGAGCGAATGCAGTCGAGAAAACCTTCCAGAATCTTGCCCTCGCCCACCTGCCGGGTGAATACATCGACCATCGAACGCCAGACCATGTCGTCGACCCGCCGCGAGATACCCTCATCGACGATGATCTCCACGTAACGCTCAGCCTCGCTGACAAAGATCAGCACGCCGGTGCCGTTGATCGTCGCGTGCAGGTTCTGTTCGAGGAACTGCCGCCGTGCCAGATTGCCCGCACGCCAGTGCCGCACGGTACCGGGTACCAGCCGGGTGATGACGTCCGGCAGCCGACATAACAACGCCACCACGATAAACGTCGCGATCTGCGTCAATAACAGCTCATTGGCATTCAGCCAGCCGGGGTAGAAATTGATCAGCCCCGGCAACAGCAGCGCGACCACTCCGGCCCAGATCAGCGGCACGTAGGTGTAATCGTCGGCGCTGGCCGCCAGCACGGTGACCAGTTCGGCGTCGGTCAGCCGTTCCACTGCTTCGATGGCTTCGGCCACCTGCCGCTGTTCGTCTTCGTTGAGCAACGCCATGCATCACAACCCCTGTTGAACCATCGACTACCAGCCGCCGGATGCCCCGCCGCCGCCAAAGCTGCCACCACCACCGCGCGTGCCGCCGGAGCCTGATCCGCCAGCGCCAAAGCCCCCGGAACCAAAGCCTCCAGAGCCGCCCGAGCCGATATAGCCGCCGGCCAGCCCACCCAGACCGCGCCCCCAGCGCATGTTGATATAGATGAAGATCACGAACAGCACGAGGTACAGCAGGCTCATTTTCCAGTCGGTGACATCATCGCCGCCGGACGCGCCCACCACCGGCTCTGCCAGCGGGTTGCCGCCCAGTACCTGAATGATCGCGTCGGCACCGCGACTGATGCCACCGACGTAATCGCCCTGTTTGAAGGCCGGAATGATGACTTCGTTGACGATCACCGACGACTGCGCATCGGTCAGACGCTCTTCCAGCCCGTAACCGACCTCGATGCGCACCTTGCGCTCATCCCGGGCGACCAGCAGCAATGCGCCGTTGTCCTTGCCCTGCTGGCCGATGCCCCAGAAACGACCGAGCTGGTAGCCGTAATCCTCGATGGTCGAACCTTGCAGATCCGGCACGGTGACCACGACCACCTGTTCGGTGGTCAGCTCTTCGTGGGCGCGGAGCATCTGCGACAGACGTTCCTGGGTGGGACTGTCGATCATCCCGGCGGTGTCGACCACCCTACCGCTCAGCGGCGGGAATTTGAGCTCGGCCTCGGCCACTTCCGCCCACATCCCCAGCCCCGCCAGCAAGACGGCAAAGAGCAGCCAGCGCCGCGCCCCGCGCATCAGAATTTCACCTCCGGCGCCTTGTCGGCACCTGCGGCAGTGGCCTCGAAGTTAGGCCGGATCGGCAGATCGCTGTACATCACCGTGTGCCAGAGGCGACCCGGAAAGGTGCGGATTTCGGTGTTGTAACGTTCGACCGAGGCGATGAAGTCGCGGCGAGCCACGGCAATGCGGTTTTCCGTGCCCTCCAGTTGCGATTGCAGCGAAAGGAAGTTCTGATTGGATTTCAGATCAGGGTAACGCTCGGACACCACCATCAACCGGCTCAAAGCCCCGGTCAACTGGCCCTGCGCATCCTGGAACTGCTTGAGTTTCGCCGCATCGTTGAGGGTATTGGCGTCGACCTGAATCGACGTGGCCTTGGCCCGTGCCTCGATCACCGCAGTCAGGGTCTCCTGCTCCTGCTTCGCGTAGCCCTTGACCGTTTCCACCAGATTGGGAATCAGGTCGGCACGGCGCTGGTACTGATTCTGTACCTGTGCCCAAGCCGCCTTCACCTGCTCGTCATAGGTCGGAATATTGTTGATACCGCAGCCCGCCAGCAACGTGCTGAACAGCATCAGCAGCGTCAGTGACAAATTGTAACGACTGCCGCGAACGTGCCCGAAGCGCTCTATTCGCATGGCCTGTGTCCTCCTTGCCGATGTAACAAAGTTCGTCCTGTCAGACATGACTTTAGCCAAAGCCTGAGTTCCCCGGCATAATCTTGCCCCATCGCGTTGTCAGGGCAGCAGATCGCGGCGGTAGCATTCGACAGAACCCGCTGCACAACTGATGCTCAACACGGCCAGGCGTTCCATGATCCCCTGGTCGATGACAATAAAAACCAAAGGTTTCATACCCAGAACAAAGGCCACCCGGTATTACACGCGAGTTGCCGGCAACGCCTTGAGAACGACCTACATGAATAAGCTGTGTTTACTGAGTCTCGTCATCGGCCTGGCCAGTCAGTCCGCCTGGGCTGAAACCGCCGCCACCACTGCCAGCAACCCTTCGCCGCTGGCCACCCTGCAAGCCAAGAACGCCTTCATCGCCAACCTGATGAAGCAGATGACCCTTGATGAAAAGATCGGTCAGCTGCGCCTGATCAGCATCGGCCCGGAAATGCCGAAGTCGGAAATCGTCAAGGAAATCGCCGCCGGGCGCATCGGCGGCACGTTCAACTCGGTGGTACTGCCGGACAACCGCGCCATGCAGGACGCGGCCGTGGCACACAGCCGCAGCAAGATTCCGATGTTCTTCGCTTATGACGTGGTCCATGGCCAGCGCACCATTTTCCCGATCAGCCTGGGCCTGGCGTCGACCTGGGACATGGACGCCGTGACCCGCGCCGGTCGCGTTTCGGCCATCGAAGCTGCCGCCGACGGTGTGGACATGACCTTCGCGCCAATGGTCGACATCACCCGTGACGCCCGCTGGGGCCGCAGTTCGGAAGGCTTCGGTGAAGACACCTATCTGGTTTCGCGTCTTTCCGCGACCATGACCCGCGCCTTCCAGGGCACCAGCACCCAGGCGCCGAACAGCATCATGGCCGCCGTCAAACACTTCGCCCTGTATGGCGCGGTCGAAGGCGGCCGCGACTACAACACCGTGGACATGAGCCCGGTGCGCATGCAGCAGGACTACCTGCCACCGTACCGCGCGGCCATCGACGCCGGTGCAGGTGGCGTGATGGTTGCGCTGAACTCGATCAACGGCGTGCCCTCCACCGCCAACACCTGGCTGCTGCAGGACCTGCTGCGCAAGGACTGGGGCTTCAAGGGCGTGACCATCAGCGACCACGGCGCGATCAAGGAACTGATCGACCATGGCGTGGCCAAGGATTTCCGCGAAGCGGCGAAGCTGGCGATCAAGGCCGGCGTCGACCTGAGCATGAACGACAAGGCCTACGGCGAAGAACTGCCGGCGCTGGTGAAAAGCGGCGAGGTTTCGGTCAAGGAAGTCGACAACGCCGTGCGTGAAGTCCTCGGCGCCAAGTGGGACATGGGCCTGTTCGCCAACCCGTATCTGCGCATCGGCGCGGCCGTGGACGATCCGGCCGACCGTGACGCCGAAAACCGCCTGCACCGCGCAGAAGCACGCGATGTCGCACGCCGCAGCATGGTGCTGCTGAAGAACGACCACGACACCCTGCCACTGAAAAAACAGGGCACCATCGCCATCGTCGGTCCGCTGGCCAAGAGCTCGCTGGACATGATGGGCAGCTGGTCCGCCGCGGGTCTGGCGCGTCAGACCGTCAGCGCTTACGACGGCTTGGCCAATGCCATCGGCGACAAGGCGAAGATCCTCTACGCCGCCGGCAGCAACGTCACCGACAATCAGGAAGCGATCACTTACCTTGACAAGATGGACGACCAGATTCACATCGACGGTCGCCCAGAGCAGGAGATGATCGACGAAGCGGTCAAGGTCGCGCAGCAATCCGACGTGGTCGTGGCGGTGGTCGGCGAGTCGCGCAACATGTCCCACGAAGCGGCAAGCCGCGTGGATCTGGTGCTGCCGGGCCGTCAACGTGACCTGCTCAAGGCTCTCAAGGCGACCGGCAAACCACTGGTCATCGTGCTGATGAACGGCCGGCCACTGGCGCTGGGCGAAGAAAACAAGCAGGCCGACGCGCTGGTGGAAAGCTGGTTCCTCGGCACCGAAGGCGGCAACGCACTGGCCGACGTGCTGTTCGGCGACTACAACCCGTCGGGCAAGCTGCCTATGACCTTCCCACGTTCGGTCGGCCAGGTGCCTGCCTACTACAACCACCTGAACACCGGTCGCCCGTACCGCGTGAACGACTCTAACTACACCTCGAACTACTTTGAAGAGCCGACCAGCCCGCTGTTCCCGTTCGGCTATGGCCTGAGCTACACCCAGTTCAACGTGTCGGACATCGTCCTGTCGATCAACAAGATGACCCGCAAGGACAAGCTGACCGCCACCGTACAGGTGAAAAACACCGGCAAGGTCGCCGGCGAAACCGTGGTGCAGCTGTACCTGCGTGACGTTGCCGCGTCCATCAGCCGCCCGGTGAAAGAGCTGAAAAACTTCCAGAAAGTCATGCTCAAGCCGGGTGAGGAAAAGGCCGTGACCTTCACCCTGACCGAAGAAGACCTGAAGTTCTACAACCCGTCGCTGAAGTACGCCGCCGAGGCCGGCGAGTTCAAGCTGATGATCGGCCTGGACTCCCGGGATGTGAAGGAAACGACGTTTACGCTGCTGTAAGCGTTGGCCTGTGCGACGCGGCTTGCTTTGGGGCCGCGCTGCACAGGTGCGCCGGGATGCGCAACGAATTGCAGACATGGCACAAGATTCTGTGGGAGGGAGCCCTGGATATCGCCGACACGAAACACACAGGCCTCTCCCATGCCCCGTGCCGCCCGCCTAGCCCTGTCCACCCTGCTGATCCTCGCCGGCGCCGCGCTGGTTGCTGTGCTGGCCATGCATCAGGCACAGCGCCACGCGCTGGAAGATGATGCGGCCCGTGGTCAGGCGCAGCTTTCGCTGTACGCCAACACCCTGCAAACCCTGATCGAACGCTACCGCGCCCTGCCCGCTGTATTGGCGCTCGACCCGCAATTGCGCGATGCGCTCAGCGGTCCGGTCAGTGCCGAAACCACTCAGGTGCTCAACCTGAAACTGGAGCAGATCAACGGCGCCGCTCAGTCGTCGACCCTGGAGCTGCTGGATCGCAACGGGCTGGCGGTGGGTGCGAGCAACTGGCGTCTGCCGAGCAGTTATGTCGGCAACAACTACGGCTTTCGCCCGTACTTCACCCAGACCAAGGCCACCGGCGTCGGCCGCTTCTACGCAGTCGGCGTGACCAGTGGCATTCCCGGCTACTTCCTGGCCCATGCAGTGCGCGACGACGCCGGGCAGTTCATCGGCGCCATGGTGGTCAAGCTGGAGTTTCCCGGTCTGGAGCACAGCTGGGCCCAGGGTGACGACCTGCTGCTGGTCAGCGACGCCAAAGGCGTGGTGTTCATCGCCAACCGCCCCGACTGGCGTTATCGCGCGCTGTTGCCGCTGTCCACTCAGGACCGCGCCGAACTGAACAGCACGCGTCAGTACGACAAGCAGCCACTGACCCCGTTGCTGCAGCAGCCGCTGCGCCAGTTCGCCGATAACAGTCGGTTGAGCCGGGTGACCGCGCCCGATGGCGAGGCCGATTACCTGTGGCAGTCGCAACCGCTGCAGCCGGAAGGCTGGACCCTGCACCTGCTGCGCAAACCGCAACCCGCCAGTGAGGATGTCCGCAATGCCGCCCTTGCAGCGGCGGGCATCTGGCTGACTCTGGTGTTTCTCGGCCTGTTTCTCTACCAGCGCTGGCGTCTGGCGCGCTTGCGCCAACGCAGCCGCGAAGAGCTGGAGCGGCTGGTGGAAGAACGCACGCGCGACCTGCAAACCGCCCAGGACGGCCTGGTGCAGTCGACCAAGCTGGCAGCACTGGGGCAAATGTCCGCCGCGCTGGCCCATGAAATCAATCAACCGCTGACCGCCCAGCGCATGCAACTGGCGACCTTGCGCCTGCTGCTGGAGAACGGTCGAACTGCCGATGCGGAAAAGGCCCTCGGCCTGCTCGACCAGCAACTGACGCGCATGGCCGCCCTCACCGGCCACCTCAAGACCTTCGCCCGCAAAAGCCCCAGCGGCTTGCGCGAACGCCTGGACCTGGCGTGCGTGGTCGATCAGGCGCTGTTGTTGCTCGACGCCCGGATTCGCGAGGAACGCATCTGCTGCGTACTGCATCTGAGCCGCCCGGCCTGGGTGCGTGGCGATGCGATCCGTCTGGAGCAGGTACTGATCAATCTGCTGCGCAATGCCCTGGATGCCATGGCCGACAAACCGTTCAAGCGCCTGGAAATCCGCATCGATGACGAAGGCGAACAATGGCGCCTGAGCGTCGCCGACAGCGGTGGCGGCATTGCTGACCAACACCTGGGCAACGTGTTCGACCCATTCTTTACCACCAAGCCGGTCGGCGACGGGCTCGGCCTGGGGCTGGCGGTGTCCTACGCTATCGTCCACGAACTGGGTGGCCGCCTGGGCGCGAGCAATTTCGCCAACGGCGCCCGCTTTGATTTCTGTCTGCACAAGGCTTCGGAGGCTGAACCCGCATGCTCAACTCGGTGATCGTGGTCGACGACGAAGCGCCCATTCGCGAAGCCGTGGAGCAATGGCTGTCGCTGTCCGGCTTTACCGTGCAACTGTTCAGCCGCGCCGAGGATTGCCTGGCGCAACTGCCCGCGCACTTTCCCGGCGTGGTGCTCAGCGACGTGCGCATGCCCGGCATGAGCGGTCTGCAGTTGCTGGGCGAGTTGCACAGCCGCGACGCCGACCTGCCGGTGATTCTGCTCACCGGCCACGGCGATGTACCGATGGCGGTGGAAGCCATGCGCGACGGCGCCTATGACTTTCTGGAAAAACCCTTCACCCCGCAGACCCTGCTGGGCAGCCTGCGCCGCGCCCTGGAAAAACGCGAACTGGTGCTGGAAAACCGCCGCCTGCATGAACAGGCCGACCTGCGCAGCCGGCTGGATACCACCCTGCTGGGCCTGTCACCCGCGCTGCAGACCCTGCGTCGTCAGGTGCTGGATCTGGCCGCGTTGCCGGTCAACGTGTTGATTCGCGGGGAAACCGGCAGCGGCAAGGAAATGGTCGCGCGTTGCCTGCACGACTTCGGTCCGCGGGCGAAAAAGCCGTTCGTGGCGGTCAACTGCGCGGCGATTCCCGAGCAATTGTTCGAGGCCGAGCTGTTCGGCCATGAAAGCGGCGCGTTCACCGGCGCGCAGGGCAAACGCATCGGCAAGCTGGAGTTCGCCCACGGCGGCACACTGTTCCTCGACGAAATCGAAAGCATGCCGCTGGCTCAGCAAGTGAAGCTGCTGCGGGTGATTCAGGAGCGGCGGCTGGAACGACTGGGTTCCAACCAGAGCATCGAGGTCGACCTGCGCATCGTCGCCGCGACCAAGCCGGACCTGCTGGAAGAAGCCCGCGCCGGCCGCTTCCGTGAGGACCTGGCCTATCGCCTGAACATTGCCGAACTGCGCCTGCCGCCGTTGCGCGAACGGCGCGAGGACATTCCGCTGCTGTACGGTCATTTCTCCCGTCAGGCCGCCGAGCGTCTGGGGCGCCATGCGCCAGTGCTCAGCGGCGCGCAGTTGAGCCATCTGCTCAGCCATGACTGGCCCGGCAATGTCCGCGAACTGGCCAACGCGGCGGAACGTCAGGTGCTGGGGCTGGACACTCCAGCCCTCGCCGACGACCCGACCGGACAATCACTGGCCGCGCAGCAGGAAGCCTTCGAAGCCCACTGCCTGCGCGCCGCGCTGAGCCGGCACAAGGGCGATATCAAGGCGGTGCTGCATGAACTGCAACTGCCTCGGCGCACGCTCAATGAAAAAATGCAGCGCCACGGCCTGCTCCGCGAAGATTTTTTGCCTGACAACACGGCCCCCTTGTAGGAGCTGGCTTGTCCTGCGAGCGGCGGGGAACCCGTCGTAGAACCTGTGCATGCGTTATGTCTGTCACACCGCATATGCCGGATTTACCGACTCCGGTCGGACGCGAGCGCGCCAGGGTCGCAGGACAAGCCAGCTCCTGCATGGAAACCAGCGTCGGCAAGATTTCGCTTATTGCCCAATAGCCAATAAGCGGATTTCCGCTCACTGATCCACCCACAACCCTTCTAGACCGGGCCTCTCAGGCGTTGGCACAGCTCCTGCTATCACAGAGGCCAGACCGCATCGCTGCGATCCCTCTAAAAACAATGACTTGCAGGAATCCTCATGGCTATTCCCAACGCTCTGTCCGACAAGGCGGCTGCTTCGCCTGCTGCTGAAAAAACCACCGGAAGTCGTCTGAAATCCATTTTCAGCGGTTCGGTCGGCAACATGGTCGAGTGGTACGACTGGTACGTCTACGCCGCTTTCTCGCTGTACTTCGCCAAAGTGTTCTTCCCCAAAGGCGACACCACCGCACAACTGCTCAACACCGCCGCGATCTTCGCCGTGGGCTTCCTGATGCGTCCGATCGGTGGCTGGCTGATGGGCCTGTACGCCGACCGCAAGGGCCGCAAAGCCGCACTGATGGCCTCGGTGCTGCTGATGTGCTTCGGTTCGCTGATCATCGCCCTGACCCCGGGTTACGAAACCATCGGCGTCGGCGCCCCGATCCTGCTGGTGCTGGCGCGCCTGATGCAGGGCCTGTCGGTGGGTGGCGAATACGGCACCTCGGCGACCTATCTCAGCGAGATGGCGACCAAGGAACGTCGCGGTTTCTATTCCAGCTTTCAGTACGTGACGCTGATTTCCGGCCAGCTCATCGCGCTGGCGGTGCTGATCGTGCTGCAGCAGATGCTCACCACCGAGCAGCTGAACGACTGGGGCTGGCGCATTCCGTTCGCCATCGGCGCGCTGTGTGCCGTGGTGGCGCTGTTCCTGCGCCGTGGCATGGAAGAGACCGAGTCCTTCACCCGCAAGACTGAAGCCAGCGACAAGCCCAAAGAAAGCCTGATGCGCACGCTGATGCGTCATCCCAAGGAACTGATGACCGTGGTCGGCCTGACCATGGGCGGCACCCTGGCCTTCTATACCTACACCACGTACATGCAGAAATACCTGGTGAACACCGTCGGCATGAGCATTACCGACTCCACCACCATTTCCGCCGCCACACTGTTCCTGTTCATGGTGCTGCAACCGGTGATCGGTGCGCTGTCGGACAAGATCGGTCGTCGTCCGATCCTGATCGCGTTCGGCGTGCTGGGCACCCTGTGCACCGTGCCGATCCTCAGTACCCTGCACACCATCCAGACCTGGTGGGGCGCGTTTTTCCTGATCATGGCGGCGCTGATCATCGTCAGCGGTTACACCTCGATCAACGCCGTGGTGAAGGCCGAACTGTTCCCTACCGAGATCCGTGCGCTGGGCGTCGGCCTGCCATACGCGCTGACCGTGTCGATCTTCGGCGGCACCGCTGAATACATCGCACTGTGGTTCAAGAGCATCGGCATGGAGACCGGCTACTACTGGTATGTCACTGCCTGCATCGCGGTGTCGCTGCTGGTCTACGTGTTCATGAAGGACACCCGCAAGCATTCGCGGATCGAGACCGACTGAGGTCGCTGACGGGCTCAAGACCGGGCCTTTGCGTCGAAAAAACCGGGGCAGCCACGCCAGTGAGCTGCCCTTTTTTTCGCTGCCATGGCAGCTAACCGACTGAATCGACAGGCAGTTTTCTTACTATCAATTTCAGCGATGTTCGCTAGTAATGCGATTGACTTCTTAATAATCCAGAGCCCGGTAAAGTTAGCTCCATACCGAGTTACCACTAAATCAAAACGATCTGGAGCAACTACCATGAAAACTAACAAACTGATCTTTGGCCTGGCTTTCTCGATTCTGGCAAGCAGCGCTTTCGCACTTCCAGCGGTTGATGCAAACAAACAAGTCAACGCTCCGGTAGTTGCTGAAAACGGTTCTTCCCACACTAACATCGGTCGCGTAGCTGCTGACGGCGCTGACCACGTAGGTGCCAACCGCGTTGCCGCTGACGGTGCTGACCACGTAGGCGCCAACCGCGTTGCCGCTGACGGTGCTGACCACGTAGGCGCCAACCGTGTTGCTGCTGACGGCGCTGACCACGTCGGTGCAAACCGCGTTGCTGCTGATGGCGCTGACCATGTTGGTGCAAATCGTGTTGCCGCTGATGGCGCTGACCATGTTGGTGCAAATCGTGTTGCCGCTGATGGCGCTGACCATGT
>NZ_JBIVCU010000002.1:251443-321864 GCF_044746785.1 Pseudomonas sp. NPDC090208 | reverse complement strand
CGCTGATGGCGCTGACCATGTTGGTGCAAATCGTGTTGCCGCTGATGGCGCTGACCATGTTGGTGCAAATCGTGTTGCCGCTGATGGCGCTGACCACGTCGGTGCAAACCGCCTGAGCTGATTCATCAGCAGTTCCTTCTCCAGCCCGGCTTTTGCCGGGCTTAGTTTTTTCTGAAGCATCGATCTCGTGAGACCCTTGAATTTACAGGGCTTTGCGCCGAAACAAGCGATCCTGACGCGCATTTGCGCAAACGGCACCATGAGCGCCATGAATTTTGCGATATCACGCAAGATCATCCGGCGAACATTGAAATTTACGCAATTTTAAAAATGTCAAGCGTCGAAACTGTCGTTTTTGACAGAAATTGCCCCATTTCAGCTCAAAAATCGCTGGAGCGCTTTAAAACCGGGCGTTTCAGCCAACTATCATTTTTGGCGATGGTCGTTAGCAACCTTGTTAACTTCTACTTAATTTCTACGCGCGTAAAATTAGCTCCATACCCAAGTTGAAAAAATTATTGAACTTTGCTGGAGCAAACATCATGAAAACTTCGAATCTTCTTTTTGGTCTTAGTCTTTCAATCCTGGCATCGAGCGCATTCGCTCTGCCAGTTTCCGATACTCACTCCGTATTGAACGGCACTGTTGTCGCTGAAGGCGGTTCTTCGCACACCAATGCTTCGCACACCGGTTCTTATCGTCAGGCTTCCGACGGTGCTGACCACGTCGGTGCAAACCGTCTGGCCGCTGATGGCGCCGACCACGTAGGTGCCAACCGCCAGGCCGCTGACGGCGCTGACCACGTCGGTGCAAACCGTCTGGCCGCTGATGGTGCCGACCACGTAGGTGCCAACCGTCAGGCCGCCGATGGCGCTGACCATGTTGGTGCTAACCGTCTGGCTGCCGATGGTGCCGACCACGTAGGTGCCAACCGTCAAGCCGCCGATGGCGCTGACCATGTTGGTGCCAACCGTCTGGCCGCTGATGGTGCCGACCACGTAGGTGCCAACCGTCAGGCCGCCGATGGCGCTGACCATGTTGGTGCCAACCGTCTGGCTGCCGATGGTGCCGACCACGTAGGTGCCAACCGCGTCAGCTGATCCAAGGTTTCAACACGTTCCACCTCCCGAAACTCCCTTTGTGGCCCGGCTCTTGCCGGGCTTTTTTTTGCTCCAATCCCGCCGACACCACACCTGTGGGAGCGAATTCATTCGCGAAGCGGCATTCCAGTCGAAGCCCCTCCGTGATCCGTAACACCGCATCGCGAATGAATTCGCTCCCACCCTTGCCGTCGGGGAGTCGATGGAACGGGTGATATTCGCCAAGCACTAGTACCATGAGGCCAACCCGGCTCCCCCAAACCGCCGTCCACACTGTCTACAGGGAAATGCGGAATGTCAGACGATATTCACTTCTACGAACCGTCCAAAGGCCACGGCCTGCCCCACGATCCGTTCAACGCCATCGTCGGCCCGCGGCCGATTGGCTGGATCTCTTCGCAGGACGCCCAGGGCCGCCTCAACCTCGCGCCCTACAGCTTCTTCAACGCTTTCAACTATGTGCCGCCGATCATTGGCTTCTGCAGCATCGGCCGCAAAGACAGCCTGAACAACATTGAGCAGACCGGCGAATTCGTCTGGAATCTGGCGACCCGCCCGCTGGCCGAGCAGATGAACATGAGCTGCGCGCCCGTGGCAGCAGACGTCAACGAGTTCGAGCTGGCGAATCTAACCGCCGAACCGTCGCGTCTGGTGTCGGTGCCGCGTGTGAAGGAAACGCCCGTGGCGTTCGAGTGCAAGGTCACGCAGATCATCCAGCTGCAGCGGGCCGACAAGGAAGTCGTGCCGAGCTGGCTGATCCTGGGGGAAGTGGTGGCGGTGCATATCGCCAAGCGGCTGCTCAAAGACGGAATCTACGACACCGCTGCCGGTGAGCCGATTCTGCGCGGCGGTGGCCCGGCGGATTATTTCCAGCTGGGCCCGGAAGCACTGTTCAAGATGTACCGGCCAAGGGGCTGAACCGGCAGGCCGATCAATCCTGGGCGAACAGCAGTGCGCCTTCGGAGGTCACGTCGATCAGGCGCTCCAGCTCTTCGACCGCCGCCTGGTCGGCCGCCAGCGCGGTCTTGAAGGTCTGTCCGTCGAGCACACGATGAAACGCCGGCGCGCCCCCTGCGCCAAGGCCCTTGACCGCAATCGCGGCGCTGTAACCGTCGGTGCCGGGAATGGCGGCGGAAACCGCTTCGTAATGCTGGAATTCTTTGCGTGCCATGGGAGCGATGCCCTGCCTTGAGAAGAGAAAGGCGGGAATTCTAAACCGTTTCCTTGTAGATGACGCCGTACCTGTAGGAGCTGGCTTGTCCTGCGACCTGCCGGGAACCGGCAGTAAAACCGGCGAGCGCGGTGTATCAGATGGACCGCATTCGCAGGTTTTACGACGGGTTCCCCGCCGGTCGCAGGACAAGCCAGCTCCTACAGGTTCAGCGGTCAACCCGCCATGCGAGGCGAACTGTAGTGCGCATGGGCCTGGCTGGCGCTGACATTGGCAAAGGTCTGGAAATCCAGACTGCTGACCAGCAACTCGCTGACCAGATCGGCGAACACCTGCAATTCCGGCGCAGAGAACCAGGCGTTCATCGCGTGTTCGGCAGCCCACGCGCCGCTGATGACCCAGACATCCGGCTCGCTCATGGAATGTTGCAGGTTGAAGGCAAGGCAGCCCGGCGCCCGCAAGGACGGGGCGATCAAGGTGCTCAAACGCGCGCCCACGTGGGCACTGTGTCCGGCATGGGCGCGGACGGATACCAGATGACTCACGGCTGAGGGGGTGTGCATGGTCTGCGCTCCTGTGATTCGGCCGCGGTGCGAAGGCGTTGCGGCTGGAGGTGAAGATTAGGGGCCAGCCCCCTTGAGCCGATAGCTGATTACTGCCCGGTTCTTGCCTGATTCTGCGCGGGAACGTAAAACAGGATCAGGCAAGCCACCATGACCTAGCCTCGCCCTTGCCGGACTTTCGAGCAAGCGGACCCCATAAGCAGGGCATTTGCTCGACACCGGCATGAACCGCCGACAGAATCAGGCAATCATCCGACAGGAATCGTCTACCACCTGCGATTGCACAAAAATATCCTGTGATGCATCGACGCTCTGTCAGAGGAATTCCCCATGTTGCCATCCGCCCCAGTGTCGGAGCCCACCGCTCCGGAACCCGAAGCCCGGCCACAGCCTGAATTGAGCGCACAGATGGAACAGCAACGCGCCGAACTGGCCGAGCTGGTCCGCCGCCACGCGCCACGGGACGGCAATTTTCAGACCCTGATCAAATCGCTGTTCATGGTCCGCCATGACCAGCCGTCGCAGTCGATTCCGACACTCGTACAGCCGGCGCTATGCGTCATGGCCCAGGGCCGCAAGGACGTGAAGCTGGGCGACGACATCGTCACCTATGACCCGCTCAACTATCTGGTGCTGTCGGTCGCCATGCCGATCAGCGGCAAGGTCATTCACGCCTCGCCGGAAGAACCGCACCTGGCGATTCGCATCGACATCGACCCGGCAGACATCAACGCGCTGATCGCCGAGGCCGGCCCCATGAGCGTGCCCAGCCGGCCCAGCGGGCGTGGCATGTATGTCGAGCGCATCGACGCGCAATTGCTCGATGCGGTGCTCCGCCTGATTCGTCTGCTGGACAGCCCGAAAGACATTCCGATGCTGGCGCCGTTGATCAGCCGGGAGATCCTCTATCGCCTGCTGCGCGGCAGCGAGGGTTATCGGCTGTACGAAATCGCCATTTCCAGCTGCCAGACCCACCGCGTGACCCAGGCGATCAAATGGCTCAACAGCCATTTTCAGCAGCCACTGCGGATCGATGAACTGGCGCGGGAAGTGAACCTCAGCGTGTCGACCCTGCACCATCGCTTCAAGGCGGTGACCGCCATGAGCCCGTTGCAGTATCAGAAACAGCTGCGTTTGCAGGAAGCCCGCCGGCTGATGCTGGCCGAAGGGCTGGAGGCGTCGGCGGCCGGCTACAAGGTCGGCTATGAAAGCCCCTCGCAGTTCAGCCGCGAATACAGTCGTCTGTTCGGCGCGCCGCCCCTGCGGGACCTGGCGCGCCTGCGCAAGAACCTTTGACAGGCCTGCCGATCAGCGCGCGCGGACCACGTGCTTGATCTCCTGGAACGCTTGCAGGCCCCACGGCCCCAGCTCGCGTCCCAGGCTGCTCTGCTTGTAGCCACCCCAGGCGGTCTGGGGAAAGATCACCTGCGGCGAGTTGATCCACACCAGACCCGCCTGCAACGCATTGGCCACCCGCTCGGTATTTTCGACGTTGCCGCCGACCACACTGGCGACCAGACCGAACTGACTGTCGTTGGCCAGCGCGATGGCTTCGGCTTCGGAACTGAAACCGCGCACGCACAGCACCGGGCCGAAGATTTCCTCACGCCACAGCGCGCTGTTCAGCGGCACTTGGGTGAACACCGCCGGTTGCAGGAAATAGCCGCGCGGCTGATCGGCCGGACGCACGCCGCCACACAACAGCCGCGCGCCCGCTCGTTTCCCCGCCTCGATGTGCGCGGTGACCCGTTGATACTGCGCCTGATTGACCAACGGCCCCATCTCCGCGTCTTCGTCCTGCGGGCCGGCGACACGAATCGACTGCGCCTTGGCGACGATGCGTTGGAGAAACGGCTCAAGCAGTTCCTGGGCGACCAGCACGCGACTGGTGGCCGAGCACATTTGTCCAGCGTTGAAATAACCGCCACCGCTGGCCAGCTCCACCGCCAGATCCAGATCGGCATCCGCCAGCACCAGCAGCGACGACTTGCCGCCCAGTTCCAGACTCACGCCCTTCACGGTTTCTGCCGCGCGCTGCATCACCTGCACACCCACCGCGTTGCTGCCGGTGAACGACACCTTGGCGATACCGGGATGCCCGGACAACGGCGCGCCAACCGCAAGGCCGGTGCCGCAGACCACGTTGAACACGCCTTCAGGCAGGCCGCTGGCAGCAATGATCCGCGCCAGTTCCAGCTCGGCCAGAGGGGTGACTTCAGACGGTTTCAACAGCACGCAGCAACCGGCGGCCAGGGCCGGGGCGAGTTTCCAGGCGGTGGTGACCATGGGGAAGTTCCACGGCACGATCAGCCCCACCACACCGCACGGCTCACGACGCAGGCGCGCGGCGAAGTCTTCGCTGGGCAGGTCCACGACGCGATCCTGCTGGCCGTCGCCGGCTTCGGCCAGATCGGCGTAATAGCTGAACGTGGCGATCACGTCGTCGACGTCGATGGCCGCTTCAAAGCCCGGCTTGCCGTTGTTGCTCTGCTGCAGCTCGACCAGCCGTTCACGTCGGGCGGCAACGCCGCTGGCGATCTTGCGCAGGATCATCGCCCGCGCCGCGCCGGTGGTTTTCGACCAGGCCGGGAACGCCTGCTGCGCCGCCAGCACGGCTTCGTCCACCGCGCTGCCGTCGCCGCCGCTGACAATCGCCAGCCGCTCTTCGGTCGAAGGATTGATGACCGTCAGCGGTTCGTCACCGCCGCGCCATTGCCCATTGATGTACAGCCCGTCCAGTACCGGATTCAACACAGTTGCCTCACTCACGATGCTTTCAACCCATTCATCCAGCCACGCTGGTCGATTTCGATCACGCTTGGACCCTGACGGTCGCTGGCCGCCAGCAACGCCGCTTTCAGCGACTCGACGCCGTCGACCGCTTCGGCTGCGCAACCGAGCGCCTTCGCCACGCCGATGAAGTCCGGGGTGTAAATGTCCACGCCGACCGGCTCGATGGCGCGGTTGACCATGTATTTCTTGATCTCTTCGTAGCCCTGGTTATTCCACAGCAGGACGATGATCGGCGTGCGCGCTTCGACGGCGCTGGCCAGTTCCGACAGGGTGAATTGCAGGCCACCGTCGCCGATCAGGCAGGCCACCGGGCTGCGCTGGCCGGCGTCCTGACTGCCGAGCCAGGCGCCGACGGCTGCTGGCAGCGCGTAACCGAGGGTGCCGTAGCCGGTGGAGGAGTTGAACCAGCGTCGCGGCTTGTCCAGATCCAGGGTCAGGTTGCCGGTGTAGACCGGCTGGGTCGAATCGCCGACCACCACGATGTCCGGCAGTACGTCGAGCACGGTTTGCAGGAACAGCGTCTGGCCGCGAGTGTTTTCATCCCAGGACGCATCGAGGGTAGCTTTCAGCGCTGCGGCGCGGCGCTGGCCCCAGTCGTTTTGACGTTCGCTCAATGGCTGCTTCTCTACCGCAGCGAGCAGGGCTTCGGCGGCGGTCTGCGCGTCGGACACCAGCGCCACGGCCGGCGGGAAATTGCGCACGGTCTGATCCGGATCGATGTCGATGCGCAGCAGCGTGCCAGGAATCTTGAAGTGGCCCTGGAAGGTGATGTCGTAGTCGGTTTCGGCCAGTTCAGTGCCGATGGCCAGCACCACGTCGGCGCCTTCGATGATCTCGCGGGTCGGGTCCAGCGACTGGGTCGAGCCGATCAACAGCGGATGGCTGGACGGCAGCATGCCTTTGGCGTTGATGGTCAGCGCCACCGGAGCATCGAGGGTTTCGGCCAGGCGGGTCAGCGCCGGCGCCGCATCGATGGCACCGCCACCAGCCAGGATCAGCGGGCGTTTGGCGCCGGCCAGCAGGCTGGCCATTTTGTCGATGGCCGCAGGCGCAGGGCCGGCACGGCTGATCGACACCGGCTGGCTGTCGAGCAGCGCATCAGCGTTTTCCACCAGCACGTCCAGCGGGATTTCGATATGCACCGGACGCGGACGGCCCGCCTGGAACACTGCAAAAGCGCGCGCCAGCACCGCCGGCAACTCGGCCGCCGACATCAGTGTGTGGGAGAACGCCGCAACGCCCGCGATCATCGCACCTTGTGCCGGCAGCTCGTGCAGCTTGCCGCGACCGCCGCCCAACTGGCTGCGCGACTGCACACTGGAAATCACCAGCATGGGGATCGAATCGGCATAGGCCTGGCCCATGGCTGTGGTGATGTTGGTCATGCCGGGGCCGGTGATGATGAAGCACACACCGGGCTTGCCGCTGGTGCGCGCGTAGCCGTCGGCCATGAAACCGGCGCCCTGCTCATGACGCGGGGTGACGTGATTGATCGAGGACTGCGCCAGGCCGCGATACAGCTCCACGGTGTGTACACCGGGTATGCCGAACACCTGCTCTACGCCATAGCCTTCGAGTAACTTGACCAACACTTCGCCGCACGTTGCCATCTGTCTGAACCTCTGGGTGTTCTGCTAATCGATGGCGCATTGGAACCGTGGGCGGATATCAGTGACAACGCAAAAAATGTCATGCTTAGCCATGTTCTCAGCTCATGCCTCGCCCAAACCATGAAACGTCTGCCTCCCCTGCCCGCCCTGCACACCTTTCTGGTGGTTGCCCGTTGCTGCAATTTCACCCGCGCGGCCGAACTGCTGCACATCACGCAGGGGGCGGTGAGCCGGCAGATTGCCGGGCTGGAGAGCCATCTGGGCTATCGCCTGTTTCACCGTCAGGCCCGAGGCTTGAGCCTGACCGCGCAGGGCCGTGAGTTTTTCCCGCGCATCGAGCACATCTTCGGCCTGATCGAAGACGCGGTGGATCAGGTCGGTGTCCGCCGCCAGGCCCTGCAACTCAAGGCGCCGACCTGCATCACCCGCTGGCTGTTGCCACGCTTGTTGCAGTGGCAGAGAGAACGTCCCGACGTGCCGGTCGAGCTGACTACCACCATCGCCCACGGCGTCGACTTCCGCCGCGAGGGTTTTGACGCAGCGGTGGTGTATGGCGCCGTTCCTGATGATTCGGCGCACGTTCACCATCTTTTCGACGAACAACTGACGCCGGTGTGTTCACGCTCGCTGCTCGAAGGGCCGACCCCGCTCGCCCGCTTCAGCGATCTGGAACAACACATGCTGCTGCATCCGACACTGGATGAGCAGGACTGGTCGCAGTGGTTGAAGGCTTCTGGCACGCGGCTGAGCAGCGTCGCCAAGGGTCAGCATTTCGACACCATGGACCTGGCGATGACCGTGGCCTCGCAAGGCTCGGGGGTTGCCATGGGTGATTGGGCGCTGATCGGCGAAGACCTCAGCGCCGGGCGCCTGGTGACGCCGTTCGAGCTGAAAGTGAAGACCGGCGCGGCGTATTACTTCGTCTACCCGGAGCGCGCGGGTTCGCCGCCGCAATTGCAGGAGTTGCTGGATTGGCTGTTGGTGCAGGCGGCTGCCCGACACGAGTCCGCGTAATCCGTGAAATCACTGTCGCTGGCAAGTCATACTGCTACCGACGTTCGTCGCTGTACCTGTAGGAGTGAGCTTGCTCGCGATGGCGTCTGATCAGTCGATACTGCGCTATCCGTAACGATGCATCGCGAGCAGAGCTCACTCCTACAAAAAGTGCGGAGTTGACACATCGCCGAGGCGTTTTAGTTCCATCGTCATATCATCGGCACTCCCGCGCCGCCGATAAAAACATTCAATCCCCATCACTACGCCATCACGGCCGATACGGGCCTACACTGACCTTGTCCGACGAAAAAATCATTTTTGTAAGCGGATCGAGGTAACTGTCATGAGAACCACAATAAAAAGACAAATGGTGTATGTGGTCGCTGTCGCTGTGGTGCTGAGCATCTATGCGGCCGGCGCTTACCGGATCGAACAGATGCGCAACATGCCCCGTGGGGCGGTGGTCTGCACCTTCGGTCATTGCGTACCGACAGACGCCAGTTTCAGCGCGCTGCGCTGACAATCAGACTCCGCTTCCGCGCCTGAAAATCGATGAAGCCAACTATCGATTAGCAAGCTAACGGACTAGACTGTGCACACTTTTCCCGCCGATTGCATCGGCGGGTCAACCTGCCAGTTCGAGTCCTCCTTCGTGACCAGCCTCAATCAAACCCGCCCGGACATTCGCAGCATCCTGTTTGCGCTGATGATGGCCGTGTTTCTCAGTGCCCTGGATCAAACCATCGTCGCCGTATCGATGCCGGCGATTTCCGCTCAATTCAAGGATTTCGACCTGCTGGCCTGGGTGATCTCGGCCTATATGGTGGCCTTGACCGTCGCCGTGCCGATCTACGGCAAGCTCGGTGACTTGTACGGTCGACGCAAGCTGATGCTGTTCGGCCTGGGCATGTTCACCCTTGCCTCGCTGTTCTGCGCCATGGCGCAAAGCATGGAGCAACTGGTGCTGGCGCGGGTGCTGCAGGGCATCGGCGCCGGCGGCATGGTGTCGGTGAGTCAGGCCATCATCGGCGACATCGTGCCACCCCGCGAGCGTGGCCGTTATCAAGGCTATTTCAGCAGCATGTACGCACTGGCCAGCGTAGCCGGGCCGGTACTCGGCGGCTTCATGACCGAATACCTGTCGTGGCGCTGGGTGTTCATCATCAACCTGCCACTGGGTTTCGCCGCTTGGTGGGTGGCACGCCAGACCCTGCGCGGCCTGCCGGTCCCTCAGCGCAAGCCGATCATCGATTACCTTGGCACGGTACTGATGATCATCGGCCTGACCGCCCTGTTGCTGGGCATCACCGAAATCGGCCAGGGCCGCAGCTGGCGTGATCCGCACCTGCTCGGTCAGCTGGGCGCGGCGCTTTTGGTGCTGCTGCTGTTTGTCCTCCACGAACGACGTGCCCGCGAGCCGTTGCTGCCGATGCACCTGTTCACCAACCGCAGCGCCGTGTTGTGCTGGTGCACGGTGTTTTTCACCAACTTCCAGGCGATATCGCTGATCGTGTTGCTGCCGCTGCGCTTTCAGACCGTCACCGGCGGTGGCGCCGACAGCGCCGCGCTGCACCTGATGCCGTTGGCGATCGGCATGCCGATGGGTGCCTACTTTGGCGGTCGACGCACGTCGCTGACCGGCCGTTACAAACCGATCATTCTGACCGGCGCGCTACTGATGCCGCTGGCGATCCTCGGCATCGCTTTCACTCCGCCACAATCAGTGGTCCTCACCAGCCTGTTCATGGTGCTCACCGGTATCGCCTGCGGCTTCCAGTTCCCGACGTCGCTGGTGGGGTCGCAGAACTCGGTAGACATGAAGGACATGGGCGTCGCGACCAGCACCACCAACCTGTTCCGCTCGCTGGGTGGCGCGGTGGGTGTGGCCAGCATGTCGGCGCTGTTGCTGGCGATGCTGGCCGGCTCGGGATTGGCGCAGGTCAGTGGCGCCGGGCTGGGTGAAGGCCAGTCCGGCAACCTGTTGATGGACAGCCTCAACGCCGCAAGCGGCCCGGCACTGGAGCTGCTGCGCGGGCAATTGTCGATGACCTTCCAGCACCTGCTGCTGGGCAGCGCGGCAGTTTCACTGCTGGGGCTGACGGCCGCGCTGTCGATGCCGAACCAGCTGCTGCGTGGGCGTGAAGACAAGGACCGCTGAATAGCCTGACTTTGTAGGAGTGAGCTTGCTCGCGATGGCGGTGTGCCAGCCAACATCAACGTGTCTGGGCAGACGCTATCGCGAGCAAGCTCACTCCTACAGATTGCAATCGCCAAGCCGAGCACTCGCGTTTCCTGCCAGACAGTCACCCGTTGTAATACCCCACCGCCACCAGAAAATCGCCGACCTTGCGCATGTACGCATGCTTGTGTTCGACCTTGCCGGTGACCGGGTTGCGCCAGCGATATTCGTATTCGCCTTCCGGCTGTTTGCGGATCATGTCCAGCATCGGCACGCCCACGGGCTTGCCTTCAGGGTCTTTGATCTTGCTGAAATCGGTGTTGACCAGGCGCATGTTGGTGCCGTGGGCAACGTAGCGCTTCGTGTCGACATTGACCACGAACACGTAGAGATCATCCTGCTGAAAGCCACCCTTGAGGTTGTTGATCGCTTCAATGGTGCCGTCCTCGTTCTCTTCCAGAGCCTTGGCGGCCTTGTCCAGCAACGCCCTCGCCTGCTCCGGCGAAGCCCGCGGAAGGTAGTAACCCACGGCGATGAAGCGGTTGCCCAGACGCTGGAAATACGCGCGTTTGCGCTCGACCTTGCCGTCGTTCCAGTTTTGCCAGCGATAGTCGAACTGCTGAATCCCGGCCGACTCTGGTGTCTGCAGCGCGTCCTTGAAACGCTTCTGCAGATCCGGATCGCCCAATGACGACACGTCACGACCGATCAGCACCACCGACGGCCCGCCACTGGCAAGCATCACGCCGTTGTCGTCGGTGACGAACACATAACGCTCACCATCGACGAACTCGCCCTGACGACTGAATTCGGCCAGCGCCTTGTCTCCCTCCTGGCGGTAACGGGCCACGGCCTTCTCCAGCAGCGCTCTGGCCGCCGGCGCCTCCTGCGCCTCATCCCCCGTGGCCCATGCCTGGCCGACAAACAGGCAGGCAAGCACCGCAACCAACAGCCTCTTCCACCTACCGCATGCGGACAGGATCGGCATTGCGTACACCTCGTTTTTATTGATTTTGATAACGCCCGATTGACCCCGTGGGAGGGAGCCCTGCTCGCGAAGGCGTGTTGTCAGTCAATGCCGCTGTGCCTGGCACGACGTCTTCGCGAGCTGGGCTCCCTCCCACACGACGGGTTCATCGGATCAATCCGCGACAACCTCACCCCTTACGCCTGAATCACCGTGCACCCCGTCGCCTGCTGGATCTCGTCGAACGTCACCCCGGACGCCAGTTCAACCAGCCTCAGCCCCTGCTCGGTGACATCCAGCACGCCCAGGTCGGTGATGATGCGGTCGACCACGCCAACGCCCGTCAGCGGCAGGTCGCACTGCTCCAGCAGCTTGTGCGTGCCGCCCTTGGCCGTGTGCTCCATCAGCACCACCACGCGCTTGACCCCGGCCACCAGGTCCATCGCGCCGCCCATGCCCTTGACCATCTTGCCGGGGATCATCCAGTTGGCCAGGTCGCCCTTCTGCGACACCTGCATGGCGCCGAGAATCGACAGGTTGATGTGGCCGCCACGAATCATCGCGAACGAGTCGGCGCTGTTGAAAAAGCTGCTGCCAGGCAACGTGGTGATGGTCTGCTTGCCAGCGTTGATCAGGTCCGGGTCGACCTCGTTGTCCAGCGGAAACGGGCCGATGCCGAGCAGTCCGTTCTCGCTCTGCAGCCAGACGTCCATGCCGGCGGGAATGTAGTTGGCGACCAGCGTCGGCAGGCCGATGCCGAGGTTGACGTAGAAACCGTCCTGCAATTCCTGCGCGGCGCGATGGGCCATTTCTTCACGAGTCCAGGCCATGATCAGGCGCTCCTCACGGTACGTTGCTCGATGCGTTTTTCCGGTGCGGCATTGAGCACCAGTCGCTGCACGTAAATGCCGGGCAGATGAATCTGATCGGGCTCAAGCTCGCCGGTCTCGACGATTTCCTCGACCTCCACCACGCAGACCTTGCCGGCCATGGCAGCCAGCGGGTTGAAGTTGCGCGCAGTCTTGTTGAACAGCAGGTTGCCGGATTTGTCGGCCTTCCATGCCTTGACCAGCGCCACGTCAGCCCGCAGAGAACGCTCCATGACGTACCACTCGCCATCGAACTCACGGGTTTCCTTGCCCTCGGCCACCAGCGTGCCGTAGCCGGTGCGGGTGAAAAATGCAGGAATGCCGGCGCCCCCCGCCCGCAGCTTTTCCGCCAGCGTGCCTTGGGGAGTGAATTCCAGCTCCAGTTCGCCCGCCAGATACTGGCGCTCGAACTCCTTGTTCTCGCCGACATAGGACGAAATCATCTTGCGAATCTGCCGAGTCGCCAGCAGTTGGCCCAGGCCGAAACCGTCGACGCCGGCGTTGTTGCTGATCACCGTCAGGTTGCGTTTGCCGGTGTCACGCAGGGCTGCGATCAACGCTTCGGGAATGCCGCACAGACCGAAACCGCCGACCGCCAGGGTCATGCCGTCCTCGATGATCCCGTGCAGGGCCGATTCGGCGGTCGAAAAGAGCTTGTTCAATGGAAAGTCCTCGAAAGTCGCCACCGGTCAGGCAGTACACGGCAGCAGGAATTCGCTCGTCGCCCCTGTTCCGTCAGCACTGACGGACGGCGCGTACCCGGTGCGCCGCTTCGATGCGCAGGCGGCACGAGGAGAGTGTAGAGGACCGGCGACGGTGCGCAGGGATTGGCTGTCGCCTTGCTGAATGCACCGAGGAAATGGGTAAAGGGTGGGTAAACCACCTGTTCAAGCCAATTGAACACAGGTATAGATGCAGGCTAAGCGCCACACCGTTATAGTCGACCGCATCAATGACCCGCGCGCCGTGGCTTGCAGCCAGATGACGGGTCGGGCTGTCAGCCGCCGGAAGCAGGGTTGCGCAAGGCGGGACTGTAACGAAGCATATCCAGAACGGTATCGACCAGACGTTCGGCATCCTCGTGCAGCGAGAAGCTGTCCGGCACCAGTAGCCACTGGCCCAGAATGCCGTGTATGTATGCATGAAGACAGATCGCGGCGCGCTGCGCATCGAGGTCGGCAGGCAACTGCCCCTGACGCGAAGCGTTGCTCAAGGCCAGAGCGATTCGCTCATTGGCATCGAGCCAGACGTCCTGACGCTGGCGTCGCATGTCGCACATTTCATCGGTGAATTCGAATTTATGAAAAAGAATTTCATTGATGCGGCGGGTTTTCGGGTCCATGGCAACTTGTTGAAACAAATGAACCAGAAGCTTTCGCGTCCAGCCCAGCGGGTCGATTTCATCCGCGCTTTCGCTGGCCCGGGCCATCTCTTCCAGCGGCTCGTGCAGGCTGTCCAGCATCGCCTGCACCAGATCGGCCTTGTTGCTGAAGTGCCAGTAGATGGCGCCTCGGGTCACGCCCGCCAGCGCCGCAATGTCGGCCAGCGTCGTGCGCGCCACGCCACGATCGAAAAAAGCCTGCTCGGCGGCTTCCAGAATCTGCCGACGGGTTTCCTGAGCTTCTTCTTTCGTACGTCGTACCATGGCAGTAAAACCTCAATGAAAATGCTTCAGGCTCTGCGCTCCAGCGGCCTGAACAGCATAGCGGGCGGCCCTTGTAATGCCTTGTCCCGGGTCAGCAATCGATGTCAGCGGTGCGTTTGTCTGTCGCAGTCACAGGTGTTTACAAACAAACGTGAACGTAAGTATATTCATTAGCTTGCTACTTATCCAGCCGGAAAACCATTTACACCCTTTCCACTTTTCATGAGCCCAGGCTCCTGACCCGAGGATCTTCATGCAATTCAAGCCAGCTGTTCCCGTTCTGGTCACTGCCGTCGCCCTGGCATCGCTGCTCAGCGGATGCAGTAAAAAGGAAGAAGCGGCATCGGCCCCACCACCTCCTCAGGTCGGCGTCGTGACCATTCAGCCCCAGTCTTACACCCTGGTCTCCGATCTGCCGGGCCGCACCACGGCCTATCGCGTGGCGGAAGTGCGCCCGCAGGTCAACGGCATCATTCTCAAGCGTCTGTACACTGAAGGCACCGACGTCAAAGCCGGCCAGCAGCTGTATCAGATCGACCCTTCGATCTACGAGGCCAACCTCAACAGCGCGAAGGCGACGTTCGAGTCGAGCAACTCACTGGCCAATCGCTACAAGCAGTTGATCAACGAGCAGGCCGTCAGCCGCCAGGAGTACGACACCGCAGTGGGCAACGCCCGTGAGGCCCAGGCTGCCGTACAGACCGCTGAAATCAACCTGCGTTACACCAAGGTGTACGCGCCGATTTCCGGACGCATCGGTCGTTCCGCCGTGACGGAAGGTGCGCTGGTCAGCAATGCTCAGGCCGATGCCATGGCCACCATTCAGCAGCTCGACCCGATCTACGTGGACGTGATCCAGTCGTCGACCGAAATGCTGCGCCTGCGCCGCGAGCTGCAGAGCGGCAAGCTGCAGAAGGCCGGCGACAACGCTGCCAAGGTCAAGCTGACCCTGGAAGACAACAGCCAGTATCCGGTTGAAGGCAAGCTGGAGTTCTCCGAAGTGTCGGTCGATCAGACCACAGGTTCCGTCACCCTGCGTGCCGTGTTCCCCAACCCTGACCACGCGTTGCTGCCGGGCATGTTCGTCCACGCCCGCCTGCAGGCCGGTGTGAACGAGCAGGCGATTCTGGTGCCGCAACAAGGCATCACCCGTGATCTGAAAGGCACCCCGACTGCCCTTGTCGTCAACAAGGAAGACAAGGTCGAGCTGCGCACACTGGTTGCCAACCGCACCAGCGGCGCTGACTGGGTCGTGGAAAAAGGCCTGAACGCCGGTGATCGCGTCATCACCGAGGGCCTGCAGTACGTCAAGCCGGGCGCGCAAGTGAAAGTCGCCGAAGCGACCAACGTCAAACCAGCGGCCGCACCGGCTCCCGTACAAGGGAGTAACTGATCCATGTCGAAGTTTTTCATCGATCGACCGATTTTCGCGTGGGTGATTGCCCTCGTGATCATGCTGGTCGGCACCTTGTCCATCCTCAAGCTGCCGATCAACCAGTACCCTGCCATCGCGCCACCGGCCATCGCGATCCAGGTGACCTACCCGGGTGCGTCCGCGCAGACCGTGCAGGACACCGTGGTTCAGGTGATCGAGCAGCAGATGAACGGTATCGACAACCTGCGCTATATCTCCTCGGAAAGTAACTCTGATGGCAGCATGACCATCACCGTGACCTTCAACCAGGGCACCAACCCGGACATCGCGCAGGTTCAGGTACAGAACAAGCTCAACCTCGCGACCCCGCTGCTGCCGCAAGAAGTGCAACAGCAGGGCCTGCGCGTTACCAAGGCAGTGAAGAACTTCCTGTTGGTGATCGGTCTGGTGTCGGAAGACGGCAGCATGGCCAAGGAAGACTTGTCCAACTACATCGTTTCCAACATCCAGGACCAGATCGCCCGTACCCCGGGCGTGGGTGACTTCCAGGTGTTCGGTGCGCAGTACGCGATGCGTATCTGGCTCGACCCGGACAAGCTGAACAACTTCCAGCTGACCCCGGTCGACGTGAAGAGCGCGATCACCGCGCAGAACGTTCAGGTGTCTTCCGGCCAGATCGGCGGCCTGCCTGCGGTCAAAGGCCAGCAGCTCAACGCCACCATCATCGGCAAGACCCGCCTGCAAACGGCCGAGCAGTTCGGCAACATTCTGCTCAAGGTCAACCAGGACGGTTCTCAGGTTCGTCTGAAAGACGTCGCCAGCATCGGTCTAGGCGGCGAGAACTACAGCGTCGACGCACAGTTCAACGGTAAACCGGCTTCGGGTCTGGCGATCAAGCTGGCCACCGGCGCCAACGCCCTGGACACCGCCAAGGCGATTCGCGACACCATGAGCCGCCTGGAGCCATTCTTCCCGCCGGGAATGAAAGTGGTCTATCCGTACGACACCACCCCGGTGGTGAAGGAATCGATCAACGGCGTCGTACACACCCTGGGTGAAGCGATCGTCCTGGTGTTCCTGGTGATGTACCTGTTCCTGCAGAACTTCCGCGCCACGGTCATCACGACCTTGACGGTGCCGGTGGTATTGCTGGGCACCTTCGGTATCCTCGCGGCGTCCGGTTTCACCATCAACACCCTGACCATGTTCGGTATGGTGCTGGCGATCGGTTTGCTCGTGGACGACGCCATCGTCGTGGTGGAAAACGTCGAGCGGGTGATGGCCGAGGAGCATTTATCGCCTCGGGAAGCCACCCGCAAATCCATGGAACAGATCCAGGGTGCGCTGGTGGGTATCGCCATGGTGCTCTCGGCGGTACTGCTGCCAATGGCATTCTTTGGCGGCTCCACCGGTGTGATCTATCGCCAGTTCTCGATCACCGTGGTTTCCGCCATGGCGCTGTCGGTACTGGTCGCCCTGGTGTTCACACCAGCGCTCTGCGCCACGATGCTCAAGCCGATCGATCCGGAAAAGCACGGCCAGCCGCGCAAAGGCTTCTTCGGCTGGTTCAACCGTACGTTCGACCGCAGCGTGCAGAGCTACGAGCGCGGTGTCGGTAACGTCATTCGCCACAAGTTCCCGGCGTTCCTCGCCTACCTGCTGATCTTCGCCGGCATGATCTGGATGTTCACCCGCATCCCGACCGCGTTCCTGCCAGAAGAAGACCAGGGCGTGATCTTCGCCCAGGTGCAGACACCGCCAGGCTCCACGGCCGAGCGGACCCAGAACACGCTGGACAAGATGCGCGAATTCCTGCTGACCGACCCGGGCGTCGCCTCGGTGTTCACCGTCAACGGCTTCAACTTCGCCGGTCGCGGCCAAAGCTCGGGCCTGGCGTTCGTCATGCTCAAGTCGTGGGAACAGCGCGACTCGTCGAACAGCGTATTCGAAGTCGCCAAGCGCGCTCAGGCGCACTTCTTCGGCTTCCGCGACGCCATGTCGTTCGCCGTGGTGCCGCCTGCGGTACTGGAACTGGGTAACGCCACCGGCTTCGACCTGTACCTGCAGGATCAGGGCGGCGTGGGTCATGAAAAACTCATGCAGGCGCGTAACCAACTGCTGGGCCTGGCCTCGCAGAGCAAGATCCTCGCCGGCGTACGTCCGAACGGTCTGACCGACGAACCGCAATACCAGCTGGTCATCGACGACGAGAAAGCCCGCGCACTGGGCGTGACCCAGACCGACATCAATACCACCCTGTCGGTGGCGATGGGCGGCAACTACGTCAACGACTTCATCGACCGTGGTCGCGTGAAGAAGGTCTACATCATGGGTTCGCCGAAATCGCGGATGAGCCCGGAAGACCTGAAAAAGTGGTACGTGCGCAACGCCAGCGGAACCATGGTGCCGTTCGACGCGTTCGCCGGCGGCGAGTGGGTCTACGGTTCGCCGAAACTGTCGCGTTACAACGGTGTTCCGGCCGAGGAAATTCTCGGTACGCCGGCACCGGGCTACAGTACCGGTGACGCCATGGCCGAGATCGAACGCCTCGCACAACAACTGCCGCAAGGTATTGGTTATTCGTGGACAGGCCTGTCGTTCGAAGAACGTCTGTCGGGCTCCCAGGCACCGGCGTTGTATGCGCTCTCGGTACTGGTCGTGTTCCTCTGCCTCGCAGCGCTGTACGAAAGCTGGTCGATCCCGATCGCGGTCCTGCTGGTCGTGCCGCTGGGTGTGATCGGTGCGCTGATGGCCACCAGCCTGCGCGGTCTGTCGAACGACGTGTTCTTCCAGGTAGGCTTGTTGGTGACGGTGGGTCTGGCGGCGAAAAACGCCATTCTGATCGTCGAGTTCGCCAAGGAACTGCATGAACAGGGCAAATCCCTGGTCGATGCAGCGGTGGAAGCGTGCCGGATGCGTCTGCGTCCGATCGTGATGACGTCGATGGCGTTCATCCTCGGCGTGGTGCCGCTGACCATTTCCAGCGGCGCGGGCTCGGGCAGTCAGCACTCCATCGGTACCGGTGTAATTGGCGGTATGATCACCGCCACGATCCTGGCGATCTTCTGGGTACCGTTGTTCTTTGTTTCGGTATCTGCGCTGTTCAAGAGCAAACAGAAACATATTCCACACGATGAGGCTGGCCAATGAGCAAGTCCCTGATCTCGCTGGCAGTCACCGCGTTCATTCTCGGCGGCTGCTCGTTGATCCCCGATTACAAGCAGCCCGCAGCACCGGTGGCCGCCCAGTATCCGCAAGGTCCGGCGTATTCGCCGGCCGAAGCGGCCAACATGGCAGCCGCCGAACAGGGCTGGCGTCAGTTCTTCCATGACCCGGCGCTGCAGCAACTGATTCAGACCGCCCTGATGAACAACCGCGACCTGCGTGTCGCGGCGCTGAACATCGACGCCTACCGCGCGCAGTACCGCATCCAGCGTGCGGACCTGTACCCGGCCGTGAACGCCGACGCCACCAGTACCCGTCAGCGGGTTCCTGGCGATCTGTCGCAATCCGGGCAGGCCGGCATCACCAGCCAGTACTCGGTCGGTCTGGGCGTCAGCGCCTATGAACTGGACCTGTTCGGCCGGGTGCGCAGCCTCAGCGAACAGGCACTGGAAACCTACTTCGCCAGCGAAGAGGCCCGCCGCAGCACGCAGATCAGCCTGGTGGCCAACGTCGCCAACGCTTACCTGACCTGGCAGGCCGACAAGGAACTGTTGAAGCTGACTCAAGACACCCTCGGTGCCTTTGAAGAAAGCTTCCGTCTGACCTCGCGCAGCAACGAAGTGGGCGTCGCCTCGGCGCTGGATCTGGCCCAGTCGCGCACCTCCGTGGAAAGCGCCCGGGTCAAGCGGGCGCAGTATGAGCGTCTGGTCGCTCAGGACGAGAACAACCTCGTCCTGCTGCTGGGTACCGGCCTGCCGGCCAACCTGCCAGCCGCACAACCATTGAGCGCCGACATGCTCAACGAAATGCCGGCCGGCCTGCCGTCCGAACTGCTGCAACGTCGCCCTGACATCCTCCAGGCCGAACACAGCCTGAAGGCCGCCAACGCCAACATCGGCGCGGCGCGCGCTGCGTTCTTCCCGCGCATAAGCCTGACGGCCAGCGCCGGCACTGCCAGTGGCGATCTGAGTGGCCTGTTCAAGGGCGGTTCGGGCACCTGGCTGTTCACGCCGACCATCAGCCTGCCGATCTTCAACGCCGGCAGCCTGCGCGCCAGCCTCGACTACTCGAAGATCCAGAAGGACATCGGCGTCGCCAACTACGAGAAGGCGATTCAGACGGCGTTCCAGGAAGTCTCCGACGGTCTGGCAGCACGCAAGACCTTCACCGACCAGCTCAAGGCCCAGAACGATTTCGTCACCGCCAACCAGGATTACTACCGCCTGGCCGAGCGTCGCTATCGCATAGGTGTCGACAGCAACCTGACCTTCCTCGACGCCCAGCGTCAGTTGTTCAGCGCGCAACAATCGCTGATCACCGACCGCCTCTCGCAGCTGACCAGCGAGGTCAATCTGTACAAGGCACTCGGTGGCGGCTGGTACGAACAGACTCAGGCCGGCGAGAAAAAACCGACCTCGGGTGACGTGCCGCCGATGCGGATGTTTTGATGACGTCTGAGTGATGAAAAACCCACCTTTTCAGGTGGGTTTTTTTCAATAGCCTCTCCGAGGCAGAAAATAATCTGGTACTTCCTCCGGTTTCTTTCCGGACCCTATCAGATCAAACAACCAATACAGCACCATGCCAACGCCAGCAGGAACCACGCCATCGCGCCAAATTCTATCGGGTCCCTCTACTTCTCCGGTCGCGTGAGTAATACTTTCCGAAATGCCAATGCTGCCGGTGATGAATTGAAAACGTGGAGCGCCTCCGTTCTGCATCTGTTTGACCCATTCATCTCCGCTTGGCGCCCTCAAACCAACGGAAGTCTCCAACTTCTCGGCGGAACTACTCTCGGTGTTCACTACGTGCCGCAGTACTAACGAGCCAACATCATCCCATACGACGCCAGCTGAAATGAAGGCAGCAACTACCGCCTCTTTCAAATATGGATTCTGAATACCTGCGTCCGACGAGACAAACGAGATCAGTCGTTCTAGCCCATATTGACTGGCATTAAAGTTGATACCACTTAACAACCTCGATGCGACACCCTGCGAAGGCGCATTATCGCTCGTTGGCATTGCCGCGTTGAGCGAGTCCCGAACCAGCACGTAGGGTAGCAGCGACGCGATGGAAGCCGCGTGTTGCCGAAATCCGGGGACCATATACAAACTCATCACAGATCCGGTGGATATCAGTGTCATGGCTGCCCTGCTGAACACCGACCAGGAAGCCCCGTCTTCCTTGATCTCATTGGCAACTGCCCAAAGCTGAAGACCTGCCGTAAGCGCCAGAGAAGCTATGGCAACGCTCTGGGCGATTCGTTCTCTGGGATCGACCGTCGCGGCCAACTGCGTGAACATCGATTTGGCCGCAAATTGAACGCACTTCCCAATCATCGTATTAAGAGAGCCACGAAGAGCTATGGGGCCACTTGCCACCGTTGCCTCATACATCTGCACCAACTTACCAAGCAACCAACTGCTGCGTTGCTCGCTGGGGACGCCAGAAGCGTCGACTAGCTGTTTTTTTTCAAAATCATCGATTATTGCCAGAGAGTCATAGAAAGACTGGAGCGTTTTCCCACGTAGAAAATCATCAACCGCCTCACCTACCTCAACAGCCGTCTGGCTGTCCTCCTTCAACGTATCGGTCACATTCAAGAAAGACTGTTCGCACGTTTCAAGTACAAAATCAGGTACTGGAGAAAGAGAAGGACGCGACAACATCCACTGTTCAACATAATCCACTGCAGCCGCAAAAGTATCATTATCCTCCATATCAATCGCAACATGACCTGGCCCCTCGATATCAATAACGGTATAGGCGCCCCTCGAGCCCGCTGAATAAATCTCCCCTAACATGGCGAATTCTCCTCATCCTCCGGTGGCGTCATCGCCACTCTCATGTACTCCTGCACCATGAAGTTCATGCTGAATGCCTTGCCAAACGCATCATTGGCCAAGCCATATGCCTGGGAATCCATTTTTCCTTCCTCCTTGAGTTTTTCCATGATCTTTTTCAGCAGCTCCATCTGCGGTCCTGTGGTTCGGAAAGGCTGTTCACCCTGCGCGTTGACGTATTGCTTGAGGTAATCGTGGGCATTGAAACCGTCCTCCGCGTCCTGCAGCGCTCGACAAAAAGCGTCCAGATCGGCATCGGTCAGGATTGAAGTCTTGGGGTTGAGCTCAAGCCTTTGCCCAAGCGGCACCACATTTTGAGAATCCCTACTCAGCCCTATGAAGCTGTGAGGCGACAGTGGTTCGATCATGGTTTTCAGGCTCCTTGTTGTTGTGGTCCGGGGCGTCGGCGATCAGAGCCCGTAACAAGGTCTCCACGGCCTCATGCGCACAGGCATCCAGACGATGGGGCGCGTCAGGCAAATGCTCGGTACGGGCCAGTAGTGCCGAAGAAAAATGTTCCTGTGTCGCGTCTAGATCGAACTCCAGGACCTGATCAGCGAGGCGCAGCAGGTAGCGCTCCTGAGGGTGGTAGTCGATACGAACGGGCTGCGCCGGCTCTCGGCTACGCAAGTGCAACCGGTCGATCAACGCCCCCTCCTCTGCCCGCAGACGCTCGGGCAGAACGATCTGAAGTGTTACGTCCTGGCTGAGTGAATGTTCCCTGAGCCAGTTGCCCAGCACCTCGTCGATCACCTCGTCACGATGTAAAAGCTCGCCGAGCAGCTGCCGGGCAGCATCAGCGAGGTTCTGTTGCAACTGCTGGCCGAGTTCGCGCCCCTCGATCAGCGTACCGACCAGATCTCTGGCGGCTCGAAGCAGCCCCTGGCCATACCCTTGCTGCAACGCCAGATTGCGCAGCTGTTCGGCTTCCACGGTGGCTTGCCGCACGATCTCGCGAGCCTGGCGCTGGGCGTTTTCCTGCAACTCCCGCCGACGGCGAGCGGCCGCCAGATCCTGCTCGCTAAAGCGAACCGCGTTGTCAGGAGGAAGATCAGTCAGTGTTCGAATGGAATCGAGCATGTTGTATGGCCAGTCGGAATAACGCTGCATCCAGAGATGCGGGAGGCAAATCGTGCTGTCTCGCCACGACCGCTACGGGAAATTGCAATGCAAGCCGCTCGCTCAGTGCTTGCGGAACTTGTTCGCGTGCCCCCAGCAACGCATTCAGCCCCAGTGCCTGTAATTGCTCGGGAAGCGGCAAGCCGTCAAAAGCGCAATGCGCGAGACGCGGAGCAATCCGTAGCGCCGCGAACTGCCTTTGAGCCTTGGGAAGATGTGTCAGCCGTCCTCCCGCCGCCAGATGCGGCCACGCCAGATAAGCGCCGATCAGTGCCGCGGCGTCGGGCAGTAGCCGCCAGTGCTCCACCCACGAGCGAGCGACGGGTGACAAGCGCTGCTCAGAATCCAGAGAGCACAGCTGCTGGCTGAGTAACTGGTTGATGTGCTTGCGCACGACGGAGGTATCCAGTGTCGACGCCAGACTCAACCGTTGCGGATGAACGTAGTCCAGCGGCTCGGCCAAAATCCTGCGCAGCGACTCAGCGCACAGAGACATCGGTGCCTCCCTCCTTGCGTTGATGACGATAGCAAGCAGTCGCAAACAGGCCGAGAACGATCGTCAGGGTGACCAGCACCAGCGGCCACAACCAGCCGGGTGTGTCGCTCTGGACAGAGGAGGAAGGCGCCGCATGTTGAATGGCCGAGCGACGAGACAGAACTACAGAAATGTTCTCGTACTCGATCCCGGCAAAACTGTTCTTCAGAAAGCGCTTGATATCGCTGATCAGCAATTGTGGCTCTACGTCTCCCTCATGCACGATCAGGGCAGACAGGTGAATGGGAGCGATCTTGCGTCCGCCCTCTCCGGCATCGATGTCATAGCTGACATGAACCCGACCGGTGACCACGCCCTGAAGTTGTTTGAGAGACTGCTCAAGACGTTGTTCAAGTGCTGAAAACAGCCTCGCCTTTTCGGCACGCGGCGACGCCACCAGCGAATCGGCAGGAAACATCTGCGCGACCTCGACCCGAGGGCGCGAGGGCAAACCGTAGAGAGCCAGCAAGTCCACTGCGGCAGCGAAATCCACCTGACGGACCGTCACGCTATAGCCAGCCTTGTCGCCCCCTACCTTGCCTGCCGCAATATTGTTGCGCTGCAAAACCGAGAGCACTTCATTGGCCTGATGCTGGTCCAGCCCTTCAAGCAGATCCGGTTGCCGACAACCCGCCAGAAACAGAAACAGCAACCAGAGTGCTGCGACCCTTTTCATGACGAACGCAACAGTGTTTCGACGGTGCTGACGCCCTTGCGCACCAGTGTGTTGACCATCGAGACGTCGATTACATAGTCGTTGGACAGTTGCTGTAACCGCGCGAGTTGTTCCGGGTTACTGAGATCATCGCGCTTCAAGATCGTATTGATCGTCGCGACACTCCGTTCTGCGTCGACTGCAGAGGCTGCAAAACTCTGAAGCAAGCGGCTTTCCAGAGAAACGACAGAGCCTGCGCCGGGCGCTTGCAAGGATGCCACCTGGGCTGCGGATACCTGTGCGGATAACACCGTCGAAATGGTCATGGAGTCTCCAGAACCGGCAGCAGAAATGCCGCCAGTGCTCAAAATGGCAGGAAGGTCAGCGCGCGGATTGAAGAATCGTTGATGCCAGATCCTTGAGCGCCTTGCTTGTCGTGGATTGGGCAGTTCGCGTGACGGTGTAGGCGCCCAGAGCGGCTTGATAGGCAGCCAGCAAACTAGGATTGGAAGGGTCTTCGTTCAGCTTTTTGAGCGTGTCCTCCACTTTCTTGTTGAGCTCAGTCGCTGCGGTTTCAAAGTCCTTGGACTTCGAACTGAGATAGTCCGAGTAGTAATCGCCCTCAACATTGATTGTCGTCATATGTCACCTCCGGTGGATTCAACGAAAGACCAGGATGATGGCGTCGTCTTGACGTAACCATCCGGGCCGTATTGGAACGATTTATCCCTGAGCGGATCCGCTTTGAGCTCAACAGCAAAATGCACGAACCGATTTCCCCACTGCCGATAGAAGTCATGCACATAAGTTCGCGCCGCTTCGATCTGTACGTCCGCCAGATCGCCTTGCAGGGTGAAAGTCACATTATCTGTTGTCGCAAGCTGCCGATAAGGCAGTGCGAGCCGGATCAGACCGTGCTCGGCCTGACGAGAAATCAGATCATCATCGGCAGTCTCTATGGATACCGCAGTTGCGTATGGGGCCGCTTCGATCAGCGCCTCCGTAAGGCGTTTTTCCAATGCAGGTGTCAGCAGGTTCCGCTGAGCGCTCAGCAAAAGTCGTGGCTGCGCCGGCTTGAACAGGTCGATGCGATGCCAGGCCAGAGCGGGCTCAAGCTGCGCGATTCGCTTGCCCAGCCGGATCGCCTCACTGGACCGGGACAACACCGTGGTTTTTTCGGGTTGCGCGCTGCGTTCAATGGCCTGCCGGCTCCAGCCAGCGTCGCGCTCGGAATCGACGAATACGTAAAGTTGCCGATCGCGACCGGAAAAGATCTCAAGGCCGACGCTCGCGCCTTTGATCAACAGGTGAGCCTCACTCACCGGACTGGGACGCGACGCTGTCCAGTCGGTGAAAGCGATCCCTGCGACAGTGACACCGGCCAGCACTCCCCCCCACAGGAGAAGGCGTTTTCGGGAGGAAGTTATTGGCGTCCCTGTGATGACAGCCTGATTCAGAATGCCCGGTTGCCAGGACTGGCTCTCCGGGCGCAGGGCAAACCGCAACCCGCCCACCTGCTCAATGGCCTGAATGGCGCTGTTGCGCTCTTCACCCTTGATACCATCGACCACGCGCAATATCGGCGTGTCGACACGCTCTTCATCGATCAACACCTCGAAATTGCGCCCACCCTCTTCAAGCGCGATGTACAGGGCGTCCGAAGGCACATCCAATGGTCTGGCGCTATCGCAGAAAACGTTCTGAGGGCCGACCAGCAACAGCGTGCGGCGGGTTTTCAGGGTAAATTCCGCGCCCTGTAACGGCCCGTTGAGTATCCTCAATACCCAATGCTGAAGCGATAAGTCCTGCATGCCACGTTCTCCCTCTCGACTTGAGCGTTGTCGGGACTGCCATTCAGTGAGGGGGATGATAGTGAGACCAGTTCCGGTGATCCTGATCGAACATTGCTGTCGATAGCCAGAATTCGATCAGATTCCGGCTTTGCATCGGTTGCTCTCAACTCGCGTAGCAAAGCCTCCAGTACCGGATGGCCGCAGAGCAGACCATTCCGACTGTCGAGAACAGCCATCAATGCAGCGTCGCGTTCGCGACTGACCAGAATGCGCAGGCGCAGGATCAGAGCGGGAAGCAGACTGCTGTTACGCCCAAGGCAGGTATCGACGCAGGCCAACGCTGCATCATGGTCACCACAGGCCCACTGATACCACGCATAGTGATACCAGAGGTCGGTGGGCTCAGCGCATATTCTCGCTCGCCTGAACAAGGCTTCAGCGGCATCGGCGTTACCTTGAAAACTGGTCAGCAACGCCAGCCGTACCAACGCCACCTCATCGTCAGGATCCAGAGCCAGCGCCTTGCCAATCGCAGCCTGAGCCTCTGCAATCGCCTCGCTTTGCGTAGCGCTTCCCGATATGGCCATACCCAGCCAGGTGTCGGCGAGCGCATTCCAGGTCGGCGCATAATCGGTACTCAGCCGCAGACACTGACGAAAGTGTTTCAAGGCTGCGGCCAGGCTGTTCGGTGTGAAGATTTGCAGATCGGTCAAGCCATTGAGATACGCCACGGCCAGCGGATAGGAAGAGCAGCTCTGCGGCTGAGCGCGAACGCCCGGAAGCCGCTGCGCGACCAGTACGGCAAGACGCTGAATGGCATCATCGTGACTGTCGGCCTTCAGTACCTCGGAGTGGATCAGGAGATGATCCACGCGACGTACCAGTTCGACCGACAACTGCAGCATGCCGTTGAACACGGTACAGCGCCCAGCCATCACATAATCCGGTGCCAGCCGCTCGAACACGCCCAGCAGGTCACCTTCATCAAACTGTCCGGCGGTCATACTGGCGGGCAGCAGTCGCAACCCGTGAACAAATGCCCGAGTCAGACGCCGTACGGTGTGCTCATGCAACTCGATGCTCAGCGCAGGGTTATCACCGCGAAATGGCAGGATGGCCAGTGACGGAACGGCCGTCTGCCCGGAAGACGCCAGGCTCACGACAGGTGCGGTGAAGCGATACCCTTTTCCATACACACTGGCGATCAGCGTTTTGTCCGTGCCCAGCACCTTGCGCAGCGAGTAGATGCATCGGGTCAAAGACTCTTCGGCAACCTCACCGTCCAGCCAGACCCCATCAAGCAGTTCATCCTTGGTTACCACATCGCCCTTTGCTTCAAGCAGCAAGGACAGAACCGCGTACTCCTTTGGCGGCAACGGGACACCACGATCCTGACCATCAAACAGCGTGTTTTGCCTGAGCTGCCATTGGCCGAATGCATAGGACCGCGACGACGATCTTTCATCAAGCTGAATCATCATCGGGATGAACTCCGGAAGTAAAAATCAAGTTCAAGCGAAGGAGGCGAAAACTTACCAACTGGAGATCATTATCTATGTAGGAACTTTCCCTAATTCATGGAGGATTCTCCAACCTTCTGTAAGAATCCTTTCCGGAAGCCTTTATTAAAAAATTCATAATTTTGACTTATTAGGAAAATTAACGGCCTTCGCACTCACCGAGAGTGTTTCATCCGATCAGGGCTTGGCTCAGGGCAAGTGAATGCAACTGGCCTACGGTCCGAATGCCCGCCAAATCACCTTCGAAGATATCGATGTTCAATGCCTCGTTAAGCACGAGGGTAATCTCAAGGATTTCCAGCGAGTCAGCACCCAAGTCTTCAACCAGACGCATTTCTGGATGAAGATCGGCAGACTCACGCAGGAAATAATCTGCAATGACGTCCATTGGTGTTCTCATGGGTCATGCCAACGCCTGGGCAAACGACTTCAACATGTCGAAGAGAGAGGACAACGTAGAGCTGATCATCTTCTGCGTATTGTCGTGAATCGAGTTGGCGTTGCTGTATTTTTGAGTGAATTTCTGGAGCGCGGTTTCCATCTCCTGCTGTTGGGCGTTGAATGCTGCCTGCCAGGCCTGAAACTTGGCCGCAGACATTTCCTCCTTGCCAGTCCCCGGCAAGTTGCCTTTCATCGTATTGAGTGGTCCGAGGTCCAATACGACACAGTAGGTACCGTCGTCGCGTTTTTTCAGACAAGACTCCGATAACCCCATGGCCTTCAGCCATTTCTCGGCATCCTCTTTACTGATGCCCTTGTCTTTCGACATGGGGTAGACGATAGCGTCGGGGTTTGGATAGCTGTATTTCTTGATCAGCGCATCGAGCGCCTTGCTCAACTCACTGCAATCCAGCTCGATATTCCCTTTGTCGCCCTTGGATTGTATCCATTTTTCCAGTTTGGCGAGGATCTCCGAATTGAAGTCGGCAAACAGTTTGGAATACTTCTCGACCAGACTGGCGTAGACATCCAGATAGTCATCACGGATGGTGCCGATCAGTTTCTGCAGTTGTTCAAGGATATCCTTGAACGAAGGTGACTCATCTTTCTTCGACGAGTCGTCCTCTGGCAGGTCCGAAAGGCCGTTGACTTCGGGCAGCAGTGACTGTGGCGGGGAGTTCTGGAGCAGACCTTGCCCGTTGCCTGACAGGTTTTCCCGACTGGACTGGAGACTGGCAAGCAAGCCCTCTGCTTCGCCTGCGAACAAATGCGATGCGGCTGCCGTCGAAGTTCGGGACTGATCGGCTGGCTGATGCATCAGGCGTTCCAGCACGACAGCGCGTTTCTGCAGGCGTAGCAACGCGTCAGCCTGCGACGAAATACGCGGCGGAAGGCCGGAGGCTTCATCAGCTGACACTTCCCGCTCCTCATGCAGCTCTGACAACGCAGTGGGGGAAGAAAAAATCGGCAGTCTGTTGATGGTCATATCATTCATTTCTTACCCTCAGACTCTGAAGCTGGACATGGTGCCAATAGCCGCATTGCGGCTTTGGTTGACCTGCTCGAACGTCGCCAGGATCTTGTCGATGAGCCTTCCCGCCTCAGCCATTTGTTGAGCCATCTGTTCACTCGTCCCCCGGTCGCTCGTTTGTTCGGACTGCTTCAGCGTCTCGATCTCGCGCTGAGTGTTTTCTCCCACACGTACTGATGCGGAAAACATGCCGGACACGACCATGGCCAGAGAGCTGACGGCCTGACCCACTCGAAGCTTGCGCTCGCGAGAATGATCATCCTGAACATCTTTTTTGGCCGCTGGATTATCGTGATTCGTCTGCGACGAATGATTGCTTTGCCCTATCGGCTGATCCAGAGAAGCCGACAACTGATCGGCAGGGGACACATCAGGGGCCTGATCCACTCGACTTTCTTTTTTCGGCACGGCCGGCCTCTGGTCGGTCATTGATGTGTCGTTGCGTGACAAGCCCGCATCAGGGGAGATCGCGTCAGGGCTGTCCAGCCTGGGTTTCTGCTGATCCAGCGAGGGTAGGCTTCCAGAACCGGATAGCCCGTTGGCCCCGGAGGTGAGGTTTTTACTGCTGGAAGCAGGCGTGGGTGGTGGCTCAAGTGTTTGTGGAATGGCTCCTGGTTTGCGTGAATGCCCGTCCAACGTCAGTTTCGTACCTGCAACCGTCATGGTGACTGCCGTAACAGCACCAGCAATTGCGCTGGCCATTGCCGCATACCCTGCGGAAGTGATGGCAGCGCCTTGCTCTCTGGCGGCTTTTTCCGCCAGCACGCCAAACAGGCCCCGCAGTTCAGCCGACGCTTGCCGGGAAATATTGAACGCCACAATGGCAGCGACCAATACGCCGGTATGCTTTTCCCAGTTGGCGGGGTCGAATGTCAGCTCGTCAGATGTTTGATGGTGAACAAGATTGGCAACCGACATGATATCGGCGGCATCCTTTTCGTCGATGCCCGAGGTGCTCAATAGTTTTTTCAATGCTTCAAGGTCTTGTTCTGTAATACCTGGTGGAATGACGTGTTGGTCGAGTCCGATTACACCGAGCAGCCCTACAATGGACTGATAGTCCCTGGCGTCATCTTTAGCGCCTTCAAGACTGTCGATTGAAAAACCTTTGAACGGATAAATACTGCTTGAAACTTCCATTGTCATGCCCCTTGAACAACTCACACATTACGAGCAATCGACGTTGCGACACTCATGGAGCGAAGCATTTCTTCAGATAACTGCTCGATCAATTTGAACTTTTTATTGAGCGAATCACCGTAGTTCTCTACTTGATCCATCAGCCAGGAACTCATGCTCTCAACGATACTGGACGCTATGGCAAGGCCGGCATTGTTCTTGGCCGCTTCAGCCTGATGGACACCACTTTTGGCACCCAGCGTCGACAGGACGGTGACCCCGATGCCCTCTGTAACTGCCATGGCCTGCTGCATCCGAGTCCCGTATACAGCCAGAGAAGCCGTATCCGACTTCAAGCCGGCAGCTCCCCTTAACTTGGTGGCCAATTGCGAGAACATGCGACTGGCCGACTGGCTGGTGTTCTTGAGCAGATCGGGAACAATTTTTCCGGTCATGTTTCCAATCATCTCCCCCAGTTTGGGCGCTATGCGGCCGGCAGCCGACTTGCCCACGACTGCTATCACGACAATCGCGGCGACCATCAGCAAGGCGCCAGCCACAGCGCCGATGACGTTGCCGATCATCGCGGCCTTGTCCGCTGAAACACCGATAGACTCAAGCGCCGATGACACGGCCTTGCCGATCGCCGAGACAAGAGGCGACAGGACATGCTCCATCAGGGGCTGCATGGCCTTCTCCATGAACGACACTCCGGTGATCTCCTTGCCGATCATGTCCCCCGCCGTCAATGCGATACCCACGGCAGCAAGCGCAAGACTTGCGCCACCGGTAAACACCGCACCGACGACACTGATCACGGTCAGCACCGCGCCAAGAATCTTGCCGATGCAGCCCATGGCCTTGTTGAGCGCCTCCGCCTTGCGGACCTGCTCTTCGTAGTCCTGAGCGTTCTTCTTCGCAACGGCAGCCTGTGCATCACGTATTTCGACGGCCACCGCTTTTTCCGCCTCCAGACGATTCTCTGCCGTGTCGCCCAGCAACTCCGTGAATTTCGCCATCAGCAAAACCAGACGGCTTGCAGCATCAAGGTTTGTCTCACGTTGCGTATCCAGCACCCTCTGGCCGTTCGGCGCAGCCGCATCGAGCGATTTAAGGAGCTGATCAGCCTTGGCATTCGCCGCCTGGGCAACGGATAACGCGCTCTGATGCACAGACGTCGCCGCCCTCAGCAAACCCTCGGCATCTGTTACGTCCACACGCGCGGCCAGTGCCGCCTTATAATCAGGATCACCGGGTTTGAGCCCGTCAAGGCGTGCCTGCGCGGCCGCCAGCGTCTGTCTTGCATTTAACAGCCGTTGCTGAGCAGCTTCCATCCCGGCTTCGGTATTGACCGCATCGGCAACGGCAGCTTCCAGTTCAGCCAGCGCCGCCTGGTAATCGGCAGACAGCGACTCATTTTGCTTTCGAGCGCTGTCGGACAGCTTCTTGAGCATGTCCAGACGGCTCTCCAGCGTCTTCAGACCAGCATCCCCCAGCGTTTCGACGATCGATGCGATCAACTCGACGAACCGCGCCGCCGCATCTTTCGACTTTCCTTCCGGAGGCTGCCCAGGCGCCATGAGCAACGGGCGATTGCCAGCAATACGCCCTCCCTCGTCAGCATCACTGTCGTGATTGACGTTCAGCAGGGCGTCCAGCGCCTTGCCGGCCTGATCCAGAAAGCGCTGCTCACCTCCTGCCCGGCCTGCAGCATCAATATATTTGAGCGCCGAACCTTCACTTCGACTGACAAACCCCGGAGAGCCTCCGGAAACAATTCCATCCATGCGTCATTCCTCTTCCAGTTCGGCTTGTACCTGCGCCAGAGCAGACAGATAAGTTTGCGCTTGCCGAAGCACGTTATCGTTCGTGGTATTGCTCACCACGCCTTCGAAGCAGGCTTTGGCCTTTCCCGCCTTTCCAAGTGCGAGCTGGCACTGACCGCTATAGAACATGGGCAGGTAATCATTGGTATCTTGCGCAAACGCCACGGCAAACAGATCAATCGCCTTCGGATAATTACGCTTGAGCTGATACACCGCCGCCAACCCCATCCAGTAGTGGGCGTTGTAGAAGTCGTAGATGCAGAGGAAATGAAAGAATTTCTCGGCGTCGTCCAGGCGGCCTTGCTGATAGAACTCATGGGCATACGCGTAAAGCCCATCCATCTGCTCGGTGGAAATGCCTCTCAGATCCTTGAGCGTTGCGCCCTCCAGCACGGCAGCTGCAACCCGTTCGGCAACGCGGTCTTCTTCTGTATGTTGCTTGCGGTTCATGGAAACCTCCGTGGGACCAACATTGCTGGCCTGTGAATTAAGCCAAAGCGAGTAGCGACCAGCCGCCATAAAACGCTCAATACTCAGGCATGGCGTTTCAAGCCTGCTCGACCTGCTCCAACCACACCAACAGACGCAAGACCTGCTCGATCTCTTCGATCTGAACAAAGCTGTAGCGGCTGTGAGTACGGAAGATCCGCCGGGCGAGTGAGATGTCGGTGACGACCGGCACCCCCACCTTGGCGGCATGGGTACGCACGGCCAGCGCACGCTGATTGGTCTCGATCAGAGAAATGAACGGCAGCGGGGTGATTTCCGGCCGGAAGTAGATACCGATGGCGATATGTGTCGGGTTGGCAATGATGACCCGCGATCCGGCTATATCGGATTTGATCTGCTCGGATAACAACTCAAGGTGCAAGTCGCGCCGCCGGCGCTTGATCTCGGGGTTGCCGTCCTGCTCTTTCTGCTCACGCTTGACAGACTGCTTGTCCATCTTCAGATCTTTGATGTAGAGCCAGTATTCCGCCAATGCATCCAGGACGACGATCACGGCGACACAGGCCAGAAAGGTCAGCACCAATGTCAGTAGCAAGCGCCCCCAGACATCAAACAGGCCAGCAGGCTGCATGTGCAGCTGAACGAAGATCAACTGCCGCTCCGTCAGCCAGACAACCCAGCAGGCAATCGCAAAACTGCACAGGTACAGCAGCGCTTTGACGCTGTCCTTCACCGTACGCAGGCTGAACAGCTTCTTGAAACCGTTCACTGGATTGATCGCATCCAGATTAAGTTTGAGCGCCTCGAAGGCCAGCGAAAAGCCGCTTTGCAGCAGGGCCGGAACTGCCGCAGCCAACGTGCATATCAGGATCACCGGCAATACGGTTTTCAAGGCAATCAACAGCAGCCCCACCGCCAACGCGTGAGCATCCAGATCAAACTGGCTGGCAATCACCTGCCTGTACACAACCATCAGCTCAATCAGCGTGACCTGACTCAGCACATACCCGACCCCGCAGATCATCAGGCATGACGTCACCAGATCCTTGGCCTTGAAAACCTGGCCTTTTCTGGCCGAGTCACGTCGCTTTTTCGGTGTCGGCTTTTCAGTTTTCGACGCACTCGACATGTCAGTGATCCATGGACGGCTGCAGCCACTGACCGATATTCGATTGGGCTGCCCCCCCCATACGGACCACCTCGTCAGGCAGGTGGGAGCCGAAATACAGCAACAGCACCAACAGTGCGATAGCACTCTTGATCGTCAGCGACACGGAGAAAGCGTTCATTTGCGGAGCAAAGCGCCCCAACAGACCGAGCAATGCTTCACTCAACAGCAGCGTCACGACCACGGGCGCCGAAATCACCAGCACTTTGCCCAGCAACGGATCAAGCCAGCGCAGTACCGGCTCCAGCGCCAGCTCGCAGCCGGTTTGCGGCGGGCATAACTGGTAGCTCGTCGAAAATGTCTCGACGACAACCTGCATGCCGCCAGCCTCAAGAAAAACCGCTGCGGCAAACCATTGCAGAAAGTTGGAAAGCTCTGAGGTATCGACGCCGTTGGCCGGATCGATGGTGTTACCTAATGTGGCGCCCCGTTGGTTATCGATCAGGCTGCCCAGCCCCTGCATCACCCAGATCGGCCAGCACAGCAGCCCGCCAATGACCAGGCCTATCAACGCCTCCTGAAGGATCAGCCCCAGCATCGCCACGCTGTCGAGGGCTGGCCATGCGGCATCAGAAACCGGCCACAGGGACATCGAGATCAGTATGATCACTGCAACTCTCGTGGGGCCTGTCAGCACACCGTTGTTAAAAAACGGCAGCATGAAAAACACCGGCGCGAGCCGGGCGAAACCAAGAGCTGCCGTCGCCAGCCAGGCATGCAGATCGAAGAACAACAGAAATGGCGCACCGGTCATTTCAACGCCAGCCGCATGACTTCCCGACTGAAGTTCAGCAGCGTGTCACCGTACCAGCCAGACAGGAGAAAAAGGCACACCGCCACCGCCAGCAGCTTGAAGCCAAACGGCAGCGTCTGTTCCTGCAACTGGGTGACAGTCTGAACCAGACCAATCAGCAAGCCGACGACAGTCGCGGCGATGATCGGCCATGCGGCCATCAACAGAATCAGGTACAGCGTCTTGTTTCCGGCAAATACCAGTTCGCTCATGGGAGGGCGCTCATGTCGCCAGCGTCAGGTACTGCTCGATCAGCCCGGTGGACAGCAGCGTCCAGCCATCGAGCGCCACGAACAGCACCAGCTTGATTGGCACGGAGATGATCACCGGGCTCATCATCATCATGCCCAATGCCAGCAGAATGCAGGAAATGACCAGGTCGACAATCACGAACGGCAGGTAGAGGTAGAAGCCGATCTTGAACGCTGCCTTGATTTCACTCAGGGCGTATGCCGGCAACAGGGCAAACAGTGACGGCTCCAGCTCATCATCGACATTGGCCTGTTCGGTTTGCTCGCTGTCGCGTAATTGCGCACGCTGGGCCCGCTCAAAAAAGGCCGCCAGCTCGGGATCGGTGTAAGTACGCAGGTATTGCTTGTAATGCCCCAGGCCGTTTTCGGCGAAATCGACCACATTGTCGACACTGCTGAAGGTAACGTCGTTTTCCTTGTAGTAGTCGTAGCCGGCCTGCATCACCGGCGTCATGACGAACATTGCCAGCATCAGCGCTACCGCGTTCAGTGTCATGTTCGACGGCACCTGCTGCAGACCGAGAGCGTTGCGTACCACCACGAAGACGATGGAAAACTTGATGTAACAAGTCCCGGCGGCAATCAGAAACGGCAGCAGCGAAGCCACCGCCAGCAGACCGATCATGGAGACGTCGTTCATGCTTCGCCCCGGTGCAGCGTATGCAATTCGACGCCTAGACAATCTCCCCATTGAACCAGTTCACCTTCGGCCACCTTTTGCCCGTTGGCCCTGACCTGCACGTGATATGCACTGTTCTGTGCCAATGGCATCACACCGCCATCGATCAGACGGCTCAACTCCAACACGCTGACGGTGCTCTCATGGAGCACGAACTCAAGGTGCATCGGCAAATCCGCAGCGACCGCAGTCAATGCAGGTATTTCGTCCGGCAGGTCTTCCGGTTTGTTGGCCGTGATATTCACAATCAGCCCCTCGTCAGTTGGAGAAAATCTACCGATGACGCGCCGGAACAGCACAACGTCCCAGCGACACTCACAAATTTGCAGAACATCGCCATGAGCCAGACGCGCCGCGCTGTCCTGAGGCAGTTGGCTGTAGCCGATGACCCAGGCCAGAGGCATGGGCAGCGAAAGAACCCACTTCGGGAGTGCCTTGCGCAGTGAGCGATTGCAATCGGAAGGTGGATGCGTCACCCACAATGTGCCCTGTGCCGTTTCAAGCGCGGGTAGAGGCTGATGGAGCGATGCGGCATCGTGGAGAAGCCGGACGTCGGTAACGATCTGGTATTCCAGACATCTGGCTGGCGGGCAGATGGGCTGTTCGGCGGCAGCGAACAACAGACCTATGTCCACTTCCGGGCAGCTTCGAGGCAACAGTTCCTCAAGCCCCGGCAGTGCCTGGGTAAGCCACTGTCGAGAATTCACGACCGCACGCCATTCACCATCATTTTGCACAGCAGTGAACGCCAGGTAACAGGCACCGGCGACCGGTACGGATGACGTGACGGCAAGCCCTTCGTCGATCCAGTGCCGGATCAGCTCGGCACGTCTGCGTTCAAGAGGGTCGATACTGCGCAACAGGGTTCGCAAGCTCATGGCTGGCGCCCCTCGCTGCGCCGTCTAGCCAGGGGATTTTCCGCAGGGTCTTCGTCATGGTCATGGGGGTGTCTGCGACCGCCGCGCTCATCATGAGAATCCGAAGCTGGCCCTTCAGACATCGACCAATGTTCCTGCGGGGTGCTTTCCAGATGACGAGCCAGGTGCGCCGAAATCTCCGGGCGACTGGCACTCAATTGCAAGGGCATGAGTGGTTCACCCGCTTGTCGATTGACGATGACAACCCCAGCAAGCCCTTCCCGGCTGAATGGCAGGTTGAGATAGGGACCGCTTTTGCCTGCGGCCTCAAGCGGCGCCGATGGCACCGCAAGACGAGCTGACACCTGATCGAAAACAGAGGTTTTTTCTGCCGAAGCCGGACCTCGCGCCAGGAAACGTGCCTCCAGCGGCACAGCGCGTTGAGCTACGTTGAGGCCGGCGCCGGGGTCAGGCAAATCTGCTTTCGACGCTGGTAAATTCCGGATCATCTCCGTCACCTGCTCGTCGGTAACAAGTGCTTCCGAGCCGAATGATGCGGCAGAAGGGATAGCGCCGGGCGAGCTTTGCGTCACAGCGACCCTGGCGCCCCCCGTGGACTGTCCAGGCTCTGGATCAGCTTCCATTTCTGCGGCCTTCTCAGCCATCGGCAACGACGCGGCAAACACTGAAAGCCGCGGCTGTTGAGGCATCAGTTGTTGCAGGAGATTGACGACGCCCTGCGGCAAATCATCAAGATCAAAGACGTCCTCAAGGACAGCATGCTCACTGGCTTCGCTGGGTACATCCAGGGAAGCAATCACTGCTGGATCGCTGCGTTGTATCTGCGGCATTTCAAGCCTCCTGATCTGTAACCGCCGGGGAGCGGCACCTGATGTCTTCGCTTTCGTTGTCTTCGCGACGCAATCTGTCCAACCGCTGCGCGCTCACCAGCCGCTGGTGCAACGTCTGATACTTGCCTTGCCTGCGCAGGAGCTGTCGCCGCTCTTGCTGTCCGGCCTGCAGTTGTTCCAGCAAAGCGGCGCGCTGCTCGTCGATGCGGGTCCGATCAAGGACCAGATTGAGCAATTGCCGTCGAGAAGCGGCCTGCCGACGCAACAGCATCAACAACTGCTCATGGCTCAAAGCACTGCCATCGGCATGCTGACTGGCGATGTAGCCCAATAGCGATTGCTCCTGGGTGGCAATGTCCCTGTACTCCCCTTCGACAGCGTTCAACTGCTGTCGAATCTGCCGCAGGGTGTTGTCGCAACGTTGCTGACGCGATGCGCAAAGGCGCAGCAGGAGCTGTGTGTCAGCCAATGAGGTCATGCAGACGCTCCATCGCGTCCCGTGGGTCGCTGCCTTCATCAGTCGACTGGCGTAACCAGTCATCAAGCGCGTCGCGACAGGACATCGCGTGATCATTGGCCGCATTCACACCAGGGCTGTATTCGCCCATGTCGAGCAACACCTGCAGATCTTCCAGACGGCTCATGATTTCGCGAGCCTTGATCGCCAGCACCTGCGTGGCAGGATCCGCCACCTGACGGGCCACCCGGCTGACGCTACGCAGCACATCGACGGCCGGAAAATGCCCTTTGCCGGCCAACGCTCGGCTCAAATGAATATGCCCGTCGAGAATCGAACGAATTTCCTCCGCCAACGGATCGGGCTCATCGTCGCTTTCCAGCAATACCGTGTAGAAAGCCGTGATGCTGCCCCGCTCGGTGACGCCGGGGCGCTCCAGCAGCGCCGGCAAGGCATCGAAAACCGAAGACGGATAACCACGACGCGCCGGCGGTTCGCCGGCTGCCAGTGCGAGGTCGCGCCGGGCGCGCGCATACCGGGTTATCGAGTCCATGAACAACATCACCTGCTGCCCCTGATCACGAAAATACTCGGCGATGGCGGTCGCCTGCAGGGCGGTGTTGCAGCGGTCAATCGAAGAAAAGTCCGAGGTCGCGAACACGACCACACAACGAGAGCGCTTAATCGACCCGCGCAGTGACTCGATGAACTCGGTCACTTCTCTGCCCCGTTCACCGACCAGCGCGATCACGAAGACATCCGCCTCGCTGCGAGCAATCAGCATGTCGATCAACGACGTCTTGCCGGACCCTGCGGCAGCAAAAATCCCCATGCGCTGACCAATTCCGCAGGTCAGCAATCCGTCAATCACTCGGATGCCGCTGACCAGTGGGATCTTGACCGGGCGGCGTTGCCGGTAGTCCGGCGGCGGAGCATCCACCGGATAGTCCTCGCAAGTAAAACCGCTTGCCGGAGCCAGACGTTCGATGATTGCTCCATGGGGATCGACAACGCTACCCAGCAACTGAGGGCCGCAGCTCATACGCAAGCTCCCACCGGTCGGTACGATCAAGGATGCGCGGGACAGCCCGCTGGCATTGCCCAGCAGGCTCAACACCACCGCGTCAGCCTTGAAGCCGATCACCTGCGCCCACGCGCAGGATTGCCGGTCACGCCAGTGGCGGCGAACCTCACACATTTCGCCGATGACCACGCGGCCCAGAGCAGCCTCGATCAACGGACCGCTGATCCGCAACGGATGAGCCGCGTGACGTTCGAAGCTGAATCGGCTCATCGGCCAAGAATGCCTTTGACGATCTCGATCCCTCCGAGAAACTCTTCCAGCGCCTGACCGAAGGCATGTTCGTTCTCGAACGCTGACGCTCCGATCATGCTGCGCAACTCAAGACGATCCTCGGTCTGAAGCAGCTGCATCTGCCCGGTACGGGCGAATTCAGCGCCATCCAGCAGGAAGCTCAACAGTGCCGGAGCGCATGTCTGGATATGCGAGCTGCCTTGATAATCCAGCACACTCCAGAACCAGAAATCGTCGTTGACCCGTTCCAGATTGAGACTGGGCATGTTCAACAGCTCAAGCTCGATGTTGCTGTGCATATCGAACGAACCGACCTGTTGGTCACTGCAACCTTTGGCCCGTAGCGCACGGCGCAGCAGGTCAGCGATATCGATGTCGGGCATTGATGGCTCCTTTAGAGTGTCTTGACGACGTTGACGGAAATGGTTTCGGAAACTTCGCCGTAGGACATGACGTCCAGCTCCTTGAAACGTCCCTCGATCAGTTTCTTGATGTACCTGCGCACGTCGATTGAGCCGAGCAATACAAGATCCTTTTGCGGGATATGCAGGCCATCCAGCGCGACGGCGAGGCGATCGATCAGCTCTTCGCAGGCGGCAGGTTCCAGGTTGAGGAAATTGCCCTGGGAGGTTTGGCGGATACCCTTGCGCACGACTTCCTCGAACTCGGCCGAGAGCATCAACACGCGAAGATCATTGCCGTGGGCAAACTTGTTGCTGATGTAACGGGCCAGGCCTCCCCGCACATGCTCGACCAGTGCCAGCACGTCCTTTTCCCGCGAGGCCCAATGCGCCACCGACTCCAGCACCAGCTTCATGTTGCGAACGGAAATCCGCTCGTTGAGCAGTCGTTGCAGAATTTCCGAGACCTTCTGCACCGTGACATGGCGGTACACCTCTTTGAGGAGATCGGGGTAACGCTTTTCCAGCTCGTCGAGCAGAGTCTTGGTCTCCTGTACACCGAAGAATTCATGGATGTTGCGTGCCAGTAGCGTCACCAGGCAGCGATAGCATTCGTCGTATGCCGGACGCAGGTGGTAGCCGAGGTTTTCGAGCGTGTGCTTTTCGCTGGCAGAGCACCAATGGCTGGTCTGCCGATTACTGTCCATTCCGCGAACAAGGCTGATCTGGAGGGTTTCAATCTCGGGAGAGAAATCGACGATACGCAAATGATCGAAATGGATATCGAACTGGTCGGCACGCACCTCGTTGATCAGGACTGCAAGCTGGTGGTCCGGAAGTAACTCACTGGCCCGCAATTGCGGTTCAGGAATCCGGATGCCGTAATCCACAAAAAACTGGGTGCGAAAACGCTCGGGTAAACGGGCCTTGCGCAACGAATCGAGCCGGCTGCCGGGCACCAGCAGTATCAGCGGTACGGTTTCCGTGGCCAGACTGTCCACATCCTCGATCAGGCCAAGGCTGTCTTCGGGATTGCCGGATCCGCCACTGACGGCAGGCATCTCGCTATTTTCACTGCACTGCCGACGAGCCCGCCGGTATCGACTGAGCAGCAACAATCCCAGTGAGGCCGACAGCAGCATGAACGTTGCGAGGGGGAATCCGGGCAAAACCCCGACCGCCAGTGCCAACACGGCGGTCACTCCAAGAACGAACGGGTTGCCAAGCATCTGAGTGATGATATTACGGCCCAGGTTGCTGTCGTCACCATTGACCCGGGTGACGATGAAGCCGGCGCTGATCGCGATCAGCAGAGCAGGTATCTGCGCGACCAGACCATCGCCGATGGTCAACATGGTGTAGGTCGACAGTGCGGTGGACATGTCCATGCCCAGTTGCCCGACACCGATGGCAATACCGCCGATGAAGTTGACGAAGATGATGATGATGCCGGCGATGGCGTCGCCCTTGATGAATTTCATGGCTCCGTCGAACGAACCATACAGCTGGCTTTCGCGCTCCAGCACACTGCGGCGCTCGCCGGCAGTTTTGGCGTCGATCACTCCGGCCTTGAGGTCGCCGTCGATACTCATCTGCTTGCCTGGCATGCCATCCAGGGAAAAGCGTGCCGCGACTTCCGCGACCCGTTCCGATCCTTTGGTGATGACGATGAATTGCACGATGGTGACGATCGAGAAGATCACGAAGCCCACGATCAGGTTTTCGCCGATCACGAACTCACCGAAGGTGTCGATGATGTCCCCGGCATCGGCCTGGGTGAGAATCAAGCGACTGGTGCTGATCGACAAGGCCAGACGAAACAGCGTGGTGATCAGTAGTAACGAGGGAAACGTGGAGTAGCTGAGGATCCTTTCGATGTAAAAAGACCCCATGAAAACCAGCAGCGCAATGACGATGTTGAGGCCAATCAGAAAATCCACCAGCGGTGTCGGCAGAGGGATGATCAGCATGGCGATGATCATGACCATGAGCGTCAGGATCAGCAGCTCCGGTCGCGACGTTACGCTGCGCAGAAACTTACCCAGCACGGTCTGTCTCCTGAAGACGCTCAACGGCTTCACGAGCAAAGGTGATATCAGCCAGCGTCATGAAACGCTCCATCAGACGCAACGGGGCCTGCTCATCTGAGAACAATTCGACAGGCAGGCGGGCAGCCGCCTTCTGAAGAGCGCCGAGCACGCACGAGCGCTCGGCATGGGATACCGGGAACAGCGCGTCGCCAATACCACCTTCGAGCAGATCATCCAGCTCGTCTGGGTAGCGCAGAAGCCCGAGCATCAGAATCAGCAACTGTGCCTCGCCGATGCCATGGCCGTGCAGCCATTCATTTGCGAGAAGGTCCATGACGAAAGTCCGATCTGCCGAACGCAACCTTTTGAGCTGCCCAAGCCGTCCGAGCAGATCGCCGAATTCGGCGCGGGTACAGCTTGGGTCCTGTGCGTCGATATCCGTCAGTAGCGACGCCTCGACGAACATCAGCACGCTGCTGCGATGGTGGCACCCGTAGAGCGCTATCCAGTCTTCATAATCGGGTACGGGCCCCGAATCGCTCTCCAGAAAAGATCGGTAGGTTTCACGTAACAGAGCGGCGCTCATGGCCAGCGTCTTGCCGAACAGCCGAGCCTTGAGCGCACAATTGATACCGGCCTTCAATCGCTTCGGCGAGGCCTGGGACATCACCACGCGAAGCATCTGCTCGATCCGCTCACGACTGGCTTCAGCCAGGTTTTTCTGCCGCAGCAGTTCGCGCAGCACCAGCACCAGATCGCTGTCATCACCGAACAGCTGGCGAGCCTGCTGCAACAGCCACTCAATGGGACGATCAGACATCTTCGCCGCCGCCAGCACTTGCTGCGCCCTTGGCAAAACGTCGCCTTCAAGTACCTTCTCGAAGTCGCTCATATGCTCTTCGAGCCGCCCGTCCGGCTTACGGCTGCGCATGAACTGGCTGAGCGCCGCTGACATTTCATCGCTGGTTTCCAGCATTCGCGAGGCAGCAGTGACCGCCATATCTTCTGGCGTCTCGCTGGACTGAGTATTTGCCTGAGCCTTGGAGTCAGGTGACACGAGCAGCGGTGAAGGCATCGAAGGACGTATCTGCATATCAGCGCTCGATGGCCTTCCAGATGGCGCGTTGCGCCTCCAGCCCCATGCCGAAGTCACTGGCTTTCGCCGCCAGATCGCTGGCCTGCTCGGGCAAGGGCGTGCGTATCTCCCTGGGCTGAATCAGAAAAACCCGTACCGTATTGGCGTTGCGCGATTGTCGATAGCTGAACAGCCTTCCCACCACGGGGATCGAGCCCAGCACGGGAATCCGGCCAATCTGCTCACCGCGCTCGTCACGGGTGAACCCGCCGATCAACAGGCTTTTGCCCTGAGGCACCCGAGCGACTGTACTGATGCGGGTTCGCCCGACTGTTGGCAGGGCGCCTTCGGCATTCTTGTCAGCCTTTCCGTCGCTGACTTCGTCGCCGTCTTCGATGGTCAGCGACATTTCGATCTCTTCCGAGACACCGAAACGCGGCAGTACGTTGACCATTGTTCCGTAGGTGACGTGCTGTAGCTCCACTGCACGCTCACCCACCAAGCGGGTGTAGAACGTACGGTTATTGTCGAAAATGGCCGGTACGTTTTCCTGAGTCAGGATCATCGGGCGGGAAACGACATTGGCCCGATTTTCCCGCTCCAGAGCCTGGATCTGCATCATGAAGCTGGCGCCGTCCAGCGTGCTTTCCAGGCCCCCGTTGAGTGACGCGGCGAACTGGCTGCCGACTTTCACGCCGCCTTGCCAGTTGACTCCGAGCTGGTTGAGGTCATCTTTCTGCAGGTCGATGATCCACAGCGACAGCTCGACATGGCGCTTGGCTTCATCCAGCGCCGCGACCAGATTTTCAATGAAGCGCACCTGATCGGGCAGGCCCTTGACCAGCAGGCTATTGGTGTCGGGATAGGCGATGACACGGATGTTGCCCGCTGCCATATCGCGAGCCATCGCTTTTGGTCCCACCCGGATATCGTGATTACCGGTCACACCGGAGTCTTCCAGCGCAGAGCCCGGCGCACTGCCCGACCGAGCCGTTCGAATCGCCTCGTCGACGCCCCGCTTCTCGCCTCTGAGCAACTGCTCGATTACCGTCGCCATACCAGGAATCACAATGCTCTCGTCACGCATCTGGTACGTACGATCACCCACGAAGGTGTTGTGCAAGCGAATGACGCCGATGCGCTGCTGACCCAGATCCAGTTCAGCACCCTGGTTATCCATGAGTTGTGCAGCCTGCATGATCAGGTCGACATAGATGGGCGGTCCGGAAACATAGAACGTGCGACGGCCGTCGTTGCGCAACGGATAGCGGTCGTCTGCGAGACCGGAGCGGCGCATGAATGCCTGCAGACTGTCCACGGTGATGGTGTTCAGCGAGCCCACCGCGCTTTTCGACTCTGCGGCGTCGTACACGTAAATAGCCTGGCCGTCGTCGTACCAGATCAAACCGAGTTGTCGGGTGATTTTCGCCAGCGTGCGCTCGGGATTGGTGAGGCTGAAGTCGCCGGTGATCTTTTTCTGCCCGGCGGACTTGCTCACGACAACCGGCTTGCCCAGCGCCCCGGACAATCCGTCGAAGAAACCGCGCAGACTTTCCTGACGAGCCACATAGCCGCGGCTCTCGGTAGATGGACTGGCAGCCACCGACAACGGAACGAGGCTGCATATGAAAAAGAACACCAGTGCCGAGAATGAGGGGCGGACAGTCATCATGGTCATCTGCTCGAAAGCCGGGTGATGTCGTTAAGACTGCTGGGGGATACACCAAGCAGCTCGCGGATTTCCTTGGAGAAGTGCGATGGCGACGAGAAGCCGAATGTCAGAGCAAGGTCGGTCAACGTTTCTTTTCGCGACTTGGCCAGCAAGGCGCGGGCCGTGCGCCACTCGCGCAATTCAGTCTTGGCAGTGCAGCCAAGCGCTTGATGGCAGAGCCTGCGAAAGTGAGAAATTGACACACCGTAACGGCCCGCCAATTCACACAGCTTGCTGCTCAAGGACTCTTCACGGAGCAAGAATGAAACGACCTGATAACGCTCGCTTTGGCGCAACCACGAGGAGAATTGTCGGCAGGCGACACTGCCGGTCATGCATTGGGTGACGTACCAGCGTTCGAGGGCTTGTGCACACGCCAGATCTTCGGCAGGCACTGCCAGCGTTACAAAGTCTGCGCCTCCCCCCGTCTCGACTGCGTCCGCAGCCCGGTCCATGAAAACCTGCAACTTGACCAGATTGACCGCCGGCGCCTCGGAACTGCGCTCGCCACCCTTACAGGACAAGACCCCGGAGCGATATGCCCACAGCCCGCTCCAGCCAGGCGGCAGCCAGTAGCTGACCGCACCACCGATGCATCCAAGATCCAGCCCGAGCTCGCCGACCTGCACCGAAACGATTCGCTCGCTCGTGCTGGCATGGCTGAAGGCCGTATCTGCAAAGATTTTGGGGGAGAAGGAATCGGACCGCACGATCAAGCACCAGGAGTCAGCTCACATGAGTCCGGATCATGGGAGTCGGTGCCGTGCGAATCTTGATGGAATACTGATGAAGCCCCGCGCAGGATTGTGCGGTTTCGGCGGAAGGGGTTCGGCAGACGCCCCGAGAGCGTCTGCCGGAAAAATCAGCCGAGCAGGAACTCCCTGACTCGCAGCGTGAACACTTCGCCCAGTTCGACGTTGGACAGGTGCGCCGCGTAGTAATCGGACAACTGGCAGCCCTGGATATGGTTCTGGATGAAATGGCCGTCGGCGACCGTGGTCACGGCATCGTGGCTGCCGCAGATCATCAGGGTCGGCACGGTGATCGAGCTGATCTGTTTGCGGAAATCAGCGTCGCGCACTGCCGCACAGCAGGCGGCATAGCCTTGAGGTGAGGTCGCAGCCAGAGAGTCGGTAACCGGTGTGACCTTGTCGGCATGATCCCTGGCGAAATCCGCGGTGAACCAGCGTCCTACCGCACCGGCACCCAGCTCTTTCATGGCCTGTTCGCCGCCCTCTTCGACCATTTTGATACGCGGATCCCACATCTCGGGTCCGCCGATCTTCGCCGCGGTGTTGCACAGAATCAGTTTGTGCAGGCGGTCGTTGGCGTGAATGCCCAGCCACTGGCCGATCAAGCCACCCATGGACAGACCGCAGAAATGCGCCTGTTTGATTTTCAGGCTGTCCAGCAGTGCCAGTACGTCACGCCCCAGTTGCTCGATGGTGTACGGGCCCTGGGTCACCAGCGACTTGCCATGACCGCGCGTGTCATAACGCAGGACACGGAAGGATTGAGTCAACGCCGGGATTTGCGCATCCCACATGTGCAGGTCGGTGCCGAGCGAGTTGGACAGCACCAGCACCGGAGCACCTGCCGGGCCCTCGATCTGATAATGCATTTCACCATCGCCAAGTTGTACGAATGCCATGTCAGCTTCCTTTGACCGATTTCAGGTTTGAAGAGTATGGATGATGCGCGCCCGGATACCGGGCGCGCTTGTTGCGGATCAGAGATCTTCGTGCAGGTATGCCGGCTTTTTCGGCAGACGCAGGCTGAACAGGAAGGCAATGGCCATCATCGCGGTGACGTACCAGTAGAAGGTGTTTTCCATGCCCATGTTCTTCAGCCCCAGCGCCACGTATTCGGCCGAACCGCCGAACAGCGCGTTAGCCACCGCATACGCCAGACCGACGCCCAGCGCACGTACCTGGACCGGGAACATCTCAGCTTTTACCAGACCGCTGATCGAGGTGTAGAAGCTGACGATTGCCAGCGCCAGGGTGATCAGCACGAACGCCAGCACAGGGCTGGTGGTGGTTTTCAGGGTCAGCAGCAGCGGCACGGTGAAGATTGTGCCCAGGCCACCGAACCAGAGCATCGACGCGCGGCGACCGATCTTGTCGGCCAGTGCGCCGAACACCGGCTGCATGCACATGTACAGGAACAGCGCGCCGGTCATGATGTAGCTGGCGACCTTGGCGTCCATGTGTACGGTGTTGACCAGATACTTCTGCATGTAGGTGGTGAAGGTGTAGAAAATCAGCGAGCCGCCGGCGGTGTAACCCAGTACGGTGATGAACGCCGCCTTGTTGTCGCGGAACAGTGCCGCCATGCTGCCGGCGTCCTTGTCCTGACGCACTTCGGCCGTGGTGGTTTCTTTCAGCGAGCGACGCAGCAACAGCGAGATGACGGCGGCGATGGCACCCACCACGAACGGAATCCGCCAGCCGTAGGCTTTCAGCTCATCGGCGTTGAGGAATTGCTGCAGGATGACCACGGTCAGCACGGCCAGCAACTGGCCGCCGATCAGGGTCACGTACTGGAACGAGGCGAAGAAGCCACGCTGGCCGCGCAGGGCGACCTCACTCATGTAAGTTGCCGTGGTGCCGTATTCGCCACCGACCGACAACCCCTGAAACAGGCGCGCGACCAGCAGCAGGAATGGCGCCCAGGCACCAATCGCGGCATAGGTCGGCAGACAGGCGATGACCAGCGAACCTGCGCACATCATCAGGACCGAGATCATCATCGAGTTTTTCCGGCCATGCTTGTCGGCCACGCGACCGAACAGCCAGCCACCGATAGGGCGCATCAGAAAGCCCGCGGCAAACACCCCGGCCGTGTTGAGCAACTGCACGGTCGGATCATCGGACGGAAAGAAAGCCGGTGCGAAGTAGATGGCGCAGAAGGCGTAGACATAGAAGTCGAACCATTCCACGAGGTTGCCTGACGAGGCACCCACGATCGCAAAAATCCGTTTGCTCCTTTCTTCTCCGGTGTAGTGAGTCGTTGTCATTATTTTTTCCCCAGTTTTTAAAAGGCCCGCTGTCGAACCGGCCCGGACAGGAAGACTGTCGGACCCGAACGAGCAGACGGTCCACGAAACAACCTGTAACACTAAGACTTAAGCACTTCGACATCACAAGAACAACCACCCGAGCCATCAAACTGCCTTTTCGTGGAGGCAGTCGATGACTCGGGTGGTTGAATCCTGTGGCGTTGCTTCAGCGCCCTGTGGCTTTACCTCTCGATGGCAAGAGCCAGACCCTGCCCTACTCCGACGCACATGGTCGCCAATCCCTTGCTGCCGCCGGTTTTTTCCAATTGATGCAACGCGGTCAGCACCAGACGCGCACCGCTCATGCCCAGGGGATGCCCCAGGGAAATCGCGCCGCCGTTCGGGTTGACCTTCGGTGAGTCATCGGCCAGACCGAGTTCGCGCATCACCGCCAGACCCTGGCTGGCGAACGCCTCGTTCAGTTCGATGACGTCGAAATCCGATACCGCCAGGCCCAGACGCTCGACCAGCTTGCGCACCGCCGGTACCGGGCCGATGCCCATGACACGCGGCAGCACACCGGCACTGGCCATGCCCAACACTCGCGCACGTGGCGTCAGGCCATGCTTTTTCACCGCGTCGGCGGACGCCAGAATCAGCGCCACGGCGCCATCGTTCAGCCCGGCCGCATTACCGGCAGTGACGGTCTTGCCCGGACCGTTAACTGGCTTGAGCTTGCTCAGGGCTTCCAGACTGGTATCAGCACGAGGATGCTCGTCCTTGTCGACGATGGTTTCGCCCTTTTTGCCGGCGATACGCACCGGAACGATTTCTTCCGCGAAGAAGCCCGAAGCCTGAGCCGCCGCTGTGCGTTGTTGACTGCGCAGGGCAAAGGCATCCTGATCCTCGCGGGACACCTTGAAGTCTTCGGCAACGTTATCGCCGGTCTGCGGCATGGTTTCCACGCCGTACTGATCTTTCATCTGCGGGTTGACGAAGCGCCAGCCCAGCGTAGTGTCTTCCAGCTTCTGACCGCGACCGAATGCAGTTTCGGCCTTGCCCATCACGAACGGCGCACGGGACATGGACTCGACACCACCGGCAATCGCCAGCTCCATCTCGCCAGAGGCAATCGCGCGGTAAGCCGTGCCCACCGCATCCAGGCCCGAAGCGCACAGACGGTTGAGCGTGACACCCGGTACGGTTTCCGGCAGACCGGCCAGCAGTGCCGCCATGCGGGCAACGTTGCGGTTGTCCTCACCGGCCTGGTTGGCGCAGCCGAGGAACACCTCGTCGACTTCGTTCCAGTTCACCGATGGGTTGCGCTCGATCAGCGCCTTGATCGGCAATGCCGCCAGGTCATCGGCACGCACGCTTGCCAGTGCACCGCCGAAGCGGCCAATCGGCGTACGGATCGCATCGCAAATAAACACTTCACGCATCATGCTTCTCCCGCTGTCTGACCGTGGGCGGCAGCATCCTGCAGGAAAGAACTCCAGCCATGGGGTGCTCCGGGTCAACTTTCTATCGATGAGCGGTGCCAGGGGGCGGCACCGGGATGAGATTCAGGTTATGCCTGAGCACTAGGCGGGACAATCCGATAATCGACTATGTGTTCGATAACCGCACACATAGTGAATGCACATGGCCTGCGGGGTTGAGAGGAGGTTCTGCGGGAGCCAACACCTGCCAATCAGGTAAACAGTTGAGTACTCAGATTGCGGCTGGCATCGAGCATGATCGGCAGAAACTTCTGCTCCAGTTCGTTACGGGTGACACGTCCGGCGCTGGTGCTGACATTGAGCGCCGCCAGCACCTGACCGGATGCGTCGTAAACCGGTACGGCAATCGAACGCAGGCCTTGTTCAAGTTCCTGGTCGACGATGCACCAGCCTTGCTCGCGCACCTGCTGCAGACATTCGAGCAACGCCTCCGGGGTGCGCAGGGTTCGGCTGGTCTTGGGTTGCAGGTCGACATGATCGAGGTATTCCTGCAACGACACATCGTCCAGCGCCGCCAGCAGAATCCGGCCCATGGACGTGCAATAGGCCGGCAAACGCCCGCCCACCGCGAGGTCGACCGAAATCAGCCGCTGCGTCGTCGCCGAGCGAGCTATATATAAGATGTCGTCCCCCTCCAGCGTCGCCATGTTGCAGGCTTCGTGGAGTTGTTCGCTCATGCGGTCCAGGTAAGGCTGGGACGACACCGCCAGCGGCGTCGACGACAGGTAGGCGTGACCGAGGGTCAGCACTTTGGGCAACAGCGAATAGGTTCGACCGTCGGTGGTGGCGTAACCGAGTTTGATCAGGGTGTGAAGGCAACGTCGTACGGCGGCACGCGGGATTTCCGTACGGTGGCTGATCTGCGCGATGGTCAGGTGCCGCTTGCGCTCCTGAAACGCCTGAATGACCGCCAGCCCGCGGGCCAGCGAGGTCATGAAGTCAGGATCACCTGTGAAGGCCTGGATCCGCTTGGCCGGTGACGCCACGATGGGCGGGGCCAGCGAAGCAAAGGAATTACGCAGTTGATCGTTCATCTCGTTACCGTTCGTCGTGGCCGCGCAGGCCTTGTCTAACGCCACTCTCGCCTCTTTTCACGTCAGCGGCAAGGGCGCGTGGTGCGATTATCGAACCACTGGCCGATAATCGCAATTGACCGGTCGCTCCGTTGCTTATACCTTTCACACGCCACCATGTGGCTTCTTGGAAATACTGGTCAGGTACCCACTGAGAAGTCCCAGGCAGCGGCCTTGCTCATCGCAAGGCCGTTTTTTATCCCCCCCTTGCCGCGCGCCCCTCTCCCTTTGTATGCATCTCGATACAATTACGCTGATCGGACATTTTCAATCCGGCAGGAATTACGTCGTCAGAAATTTGTCTCACAGCCGACGTAATTTGATTAACAAGTTTTGTCATAGATGATTGCGCTCGAACTTCGGAAGGGTCGTACAGCTAAACAGTACTTGTCCGCTGTTATTTGAATTGCGGCATTGCGCGCAGTTGACTCTTTTCCGTGTCTTGGAGATAGTAGCGATCAATTGACGTGCTATAACGCCATGGCGTGTTTCAAGTCCGCCACCCTACCTGGTATGGATCCAATCACGCCGCGCATGCACAACCTGAGTGCATTGCCCACGCGCTAGACAGGCCAGAAGCCTGGTCAATTCGCCAGTATCTGGCAGATGCAAATTGAATGTTGCTACGACAGCCTTGTCGTTCCGGTGCGCGTAGCCGCAGGTGACTGAAGTGTTTAATCCGTTCGCCGGTGATTCATCGCGAAGGTTTAATCGCAACACGATCAGCCAACTCGATCAGCTGGCTCTCCCACACTTCGCGATCCTGTGCCATCACTGGAATACACCCGACATATACAGGTAATGATGTGACCAAAGATGAACTGCGCGCAGAACTAGAGCGCCAGGAACAACGCTACAAGGACGTCTACGGCGGTGAGGTGACCACCTACGCCGCTCAGCCAGAGCCGGAGCGCAAACCGTGGCGCAAGCGCGCCAGCATCCGTGATCAGGCGTTCAAGCAGGAACTTCAGAAGATGGAGCAAGAGCTCAAGGAACAGCCTTGAGCGGTGTCGCTCGCACAACTGACTGATGCGATCGCCTGACGGCCGAATGGCTTCCCCGGTTTCAGCTAAGGTTGAAGCGCGTACGCGTTTCGCTTCCTGACAGGAAGTCAACGGGCTGGAGTGGACAGAATTTTCGTCGATGGCCGCTACCAATTGGCGGCTTGCCTATCGATTAGTTTTTTTTCTGTCATAATCCCGCCCCCTTAATACCGGGTCAGAAAACCTTCCATGATCGATTTATTCAGCGGACTGGATGCCTGGGTGATTGTGAGCCTTGTGCTCGCCCTGGCTTTTGTCCTCACCTTCGAGTTCATCAACGGCTTTCATGACACCGCCAACGCGGTGGCTACAGTCATTTACACCAAGGCGATGCCGCCCCACCTGGCGGTGTTCTTTTCGGGTGTGTTCAACTTTCTCGGGGTGCTGCTTGGCGGCGTCGGCGTGGCGTATGCCATCGTCCATCTGTTGCCCGTCGAACTGCTGATCAACGTCAATACCGGTCATGGCCTGGCCATGGTGTTCTCGCTGCTGGCCGCAGCGATCACCTGGAACCTCGGCACCTGGTACTTCGGTATTCCAGCTTCCAGTTCGCACACGCTGATCGGCTCGATCCTCGGCGTCGGTCTGGCCAACGCGCTGATCAACCACATTCCGCTGGGTGAAGGCGTGAACTGGCAGAAGGCGATCGACATCGGTGCCTCGCTGGTGTTTTCCCCGCTGATGGGCTTCATTGTCGCGGCGCTGGCGCTGATCGCACTGAAGGCCTGGCGCCCATTGTCCAAGATGCACAACACGCCGGAACAGCGTCGCAACATCAAGGACAAGAAACACCCGCCGTTCTGGAACCGTCTGGTCCTGGTGATTTCCGCCATGGCGGTGAGCTTCGTACACGGTTCCAACGACGGCCAGAAAGGCATCGGCCTGATCATGCTGGTGCTGATCGGTATCGTCCCGGCGCAGTTCGTACTGGACCTGAGCACCACCACGTACCAGATCGAACGCACCCGCGACGCGACCCTGCACCTGAGCCAGTTCTACCAGCGCAACAATGCGACGCTGGGTGAGTACCTGGCGCTGGGCAAGTCCAAGACCGGTGACCTGCCTGAGCGTTTCAGCTGCAACCCGGAGCAGACCGAGCCGACCATCGACGCCCTGCTCAACAACCTGAAAGGCGTGACCGACTACCACAGCCTGGCGCCGGAGCATCGCATCGAAGTACGTCGCTATCTGCTCTGCCTGGATGACACTGCGCGCAAGGTCAGCAAGCTGCCATCGCTGGATGCGCGTGAGAAGTCCGACCTGGAAAAGCTGCGCAAAGACCTGACCGCGACCACCGAATACGCACCGTTCTGGGTAATTCTGGCGGTAGCCCTGGCGCTGGGTATCGGCACCATGGTCGGCTGGAAACGTGTGGTGCTGACCATCGGTGAGAAGATCGGCAAACAGGGCATGACCTACGCACAGGGCATGTCGGCGCAGATCACCACTGCCAGCGCCATCGCTCTGGCCAACGTGTTCGCTCTGCCGGTATCCACCACTCACATTCTGTCATCAGGTGTCGCAGGCACCATGGTGGCGAACAAGAGCGGTCTGCAAGGCGGCACCGTACGTAACATCCTGCTGGCCTGGGTCCTGACCCTGCCCGCCACCGTCGCGCTGTCGGCGGCGTTGTTCTGGCTGGCGTCCAAAGCACTGGCTTGATTCACGGAATAACGCGCTCCTTGCTCCTTGTAGGAAGGAGCGCGTTTGCCCGCAAGACATCGTGTCAGTCAACGTCTATGTGACAGGCCTATAGCTATCGCGGGCAAGCGCGCTCCTACCTACAACACTCGCGGCTACCCTCATTACCGCCGCTTCTTGCTCCCCCCCAGCAACGACCCCATCAAACCTCGTACCAGTTCCCGACCGATCTGCGTCGCGGCCTGACGCATCGCACTCTTGACCGCCTGCCCCGCCAGCCCACCGAGAAAACCACCGGCAATATCGGCCAGCCCGCCGTCAGACTTTTCTTCCGCCTTCGAAGCCTGTGTTGCCGCGCCTTGCCGGGCCAGCAACATCTCATAGGCCGACTCACGATCAATCGGCTTGTCGTAGTGACCGGCCAGTGGCGAGCGGCTGATCAATGCCGCGCGTTCGCCTTCGGTCAACGGACCGATGCGCGATTGCGGTGGCGCGACCAGCACCCGCTGCACCATCTCCGGCGTACCCTTCTCCTGCAAGGTCCCCACCAGCGCCTCACCGATTCCCAACTCGGTCAGCACCGTCAGTGCATCGAACTGCGGATTGGGCCGAAAGCCTTCCGCCACCGCTCGTAGCGATTTCTGCTCTTTGCTGGTGAACGCTCGCAGCCCGTGCTGAATGCGCAGGCCCAACTGGGCGAGGATGTTGTCCGGCAAGTCGCCCGGTGACTGGGTAACGAAATACACACCGACGCCCTTGGAACGGATCAGCCGCACCACCTGTTCAAGGCGATCCTGCAAAGCCTTCGGCGTATCGGCAAACAACAGATGCGCCTCGTCGAAAAACAGCGCCAGCAGTGGCTTGTCGGCATCGCCACGCTCGGGCAACTGCTCGAACAACTCGGCCAGCAACCAGAGCAGGAACGTCGCATAAACCTTGGGCGCCTCGTGAACCAGACGGCTGGCGTCCAGAAGATGAATCCGCCCACGGCCATCGCTGGCCGGTTGCAGAATGTCTTCCAGTTGCAATGCCGGTTCACCGAACAAGGCTTCGGCGCCCTGTTGCTCCAGTACCGCGAGCCGACGCAACAGGGCCTGACTGGACCCGGTGGTCATCAACGCACTGTCTTCGCCCAGCGCCTGGGGGTTGTCTTTCAGATATCCCAACAACGCCTTGAGGTCTTTGAGATCCAGCAGCAACAGGCCTTCACGGTCCGCCACCTTGAACGCGGCGTAGAGCGCCGATTGCTGGCTGTCGGTCAGTTCCAAAAGACTTCCCAACAACAAAGGCCCCATTTCCGACAGGGTGGTACGCAAGGGATGACCGGACTGTCCATGCACATCCCACAGGGTCACGGGATAGGCTTTGGCTGAATGATTGAGCCACGGCATGCCAGCAATACGCTCGGCGACTTTGCCTTGAGGATCACCGGCTGCACCCAGGCCGCACAGGTCGCCTTTGATATCAGCGGCGAACACCGCCACCCCGGCATCGCTGAACACTTCGGCAAGGCGCTGCAAGGTCACGGTCTTGCCGGTCCCCGTCGCTCCGGCCACCAGCCCGTGGCGGTTTGCCAGACGCATTGCCTGACCGATGGGCCGTCCCTCCAGGTCCGCGCCAATAACAATTTGCTGAGAATCAGGCATGTTTTCACCCACAAGTTCCATGGTTTGGTTGTCCCGCACACATCCCGGGTCGGCCTCTTCACTCTAGCCCAAGCCGAACGCAGGACTTTGCGGACCCAGCCGCGCGGCCATCCGCCACCGAACATCTATTCTTGAGAGTGGTCAACCAGAGACAGCAACGTCGAGACGTACGCCAGTTGCCGTTGTCCTGCACCGGCGACGCGCAACGGTCTGTATCGTCTACTGGACTTTTCCGCCGTCGACGCTCCCGGTATTGTCTGGAGCACCCGCAGCGCCTGGCGTCGTGGCCTGTCGAAAATCATCAGCGATCACCGTGAGGCCCACTTGCACCACACCCCGACTCTGCGCCTTGGTCTGCAATCCGTGGACATGCGCAACGACTGTTCTTGCCGCGACTGGCTATACACCCTGCCCCGCCTTCTGGAAGACAGCCACGTGCCAATGACTGAATTCGCCTGGCTGCAAAGCCTGCACCGCGTCAGGTCGGCAGCGTGAAACGACTCGGTTGGCTGGCCGCAGGCCTGATCCTCGCACTGCTCATTCCGTTGTTCATGGGCGGCGCGGAAATGTTTCATCGGCTGCGCAATTTTCCGCCGCTGTTGCTGCTGGGCATGTTCGCCATGGTGCTGGTGGGCTGGTGCATGAACACCATGCGCCTGCGCCTGTTGCTGGGGGAAAGCGCCAGCCTGATAGGCATGCGTAAAAGCCTGGCGGTGGTCATGGCCACCGAGTTCGCCTATTGCGCAACACCGGGAGGCTCCGGTGCGCCGTTGACGCTGGTGGCGCTGCTCTCACGCTGCGGCATCGGGCCAGCCCGAAGCACCGCCGCCTTTGCCACCGACCAGCTCAATGACCTGCTGTTCTTTCTGCTCGCGCTGATCGGCATCCTGATCTACGCGGTCTTTCACCAGCTCAGCGAAAGCCTGGAATGGATGCTGATCGCCAGTGCCCTGCTGATCGGGGCCGGGCTTTGTGCCTGCGCCGGCTTTGCCCGTTATCACCGACGGATCATTCTGTTCAACGGCAAGTTGCTCGAACGCCTGAAACGCAAGAACAGCACGCGCATTCGCTGGGCGCGCAAGCTGCTGCATTTTCGCGACGCACTGGCCGAGACCTGGAAAATGCCTCACCGCATTTTATTGAAGGTTTTTGCCCTGACTTGCGTGCACTGGACCCTGCGCTACAGCGTGATGTACCTGGCGTTGCAGGGGCTCGGCGTGGACATTCAGTGGGCCTGGACGTTTCTGGTGCAGATGCTGTCGCTGAGTGCCGGACAATTCAGCCTGTCACCCGGAGGCGCAGGGGCGGCGGAACTGACGTCGGCGGCATTGCTGGCGCCCATGGTGGGGAAATCGACGGCAGCGGCAGCGATCCTGATCTGGCGGATCGTCACCTACTACTTCTATCTGGTGGCGGGCGGGCCGGTGTTTCTGCTGATGGTGGGCCGACCATTGCTGATGAAGCTATTGCGGATCCGAACGGTCTGACGGATTGCCGTCGGCTTCTTCAGAATCTTTCAGCTGTTTCCACAACTGCGCGGCGCCTTCGAATTCGGTGCCGTCATCCGGTGACAGCGCATCGGGATCAAAACGGCTCAGGCAGCCCTCGCCGAGGGTCGGTGGCGCTTTCGAGGTGGCCTTGTCGAGGGGATTGGTCATGGTGCTCTGCTCCAGGCAGCGGTGAACTCAATCGATCAAGCAACACACATCATTGGCACGAACATCGTTTGTAGGAGCCGGCTCCCACAGGATCAGCTTCTGTCCTGCGGGAGCGTGGCGCCGATCAGTCGAACACTACAGTCTTGTTGTCGTGAACCAGTACGCGGTCTTCCAGATGCGCACGCAAGCCACGGGCCAGCACCATCTTCTCGACGTCACGGCCGAAACGCACCATGTTTTCGATGCTGTCGCGGTGGCTGACGCGAACCACGTCCTGCTCGATGATCGGACCGGCGTCCAGTTCTTCGGTAACGTAGTGGCAGGTCGCGCCGATCAGCTTCACACCGCGCAGCGAGGCCTGGTGGTACGGCTTGGCACCGACAAACGACGGCAGGAAGCTGTGGTGAATGTTGATCACCTGGTGGGCGTATTCACGGCACAGTTGCGGCGGCAGGATCTGCATGTAACGCGCCAGTACCACGACATCGGCTTCATGCTGCTTGACCAGACGGGACACTTCGGCGAACGCCGGCTCCTTGTCTTTAGGGTCGACCGGAACGTGGTAGTACGGAATGTTGTGCCATTCGACCATGCTGCGCAGGTCCTGGTGGTTGGAGATCACGCAGGCGATTTCGCAGTCCAGTTCGTCGCTGTGCCAGCGGTGCAGCAAGTCGGCCAGGCAGTGTGATTCACGGCTGGCCATCAACACGACACGCTTCTTCTGATCCGAGTCGGTGATGCGCCAGTCCATGGAAAACTCTTCGGCGATCGGCGCGAACGCCGCACGGAAGCCTTCCAGATCGAACGGCAGGGTGTCGGCACGGATTTCGTGACGCATGAAGAACCAGCCGCTGAGGTTGTCGGAATGATGACTTGCCTCGGTAATCCAGCCGTTGTACGACGCCAGAAAGTTACTGACTTTGGCAACGATGCCGACACGGTCCGGGCAAGCAATCACCAGACGAAAAGTGCGCATGAGGGGAAACTCCAGAACTTCGCAAAGGCGGCCATTCTAGCGACTACCCGAGAATTGTGCAGTATCGCGTTGCCACAGATTTACAGCGCAAAAAACCAGGACCCGATCAACGGTAATGGCTTACCACGCCAACGTCTTCCGGGCGCCAGAAACACGGCGCCTGTACTCACTCTAAATAGTCAGCTTTTTGCGTTGTAGCGCCTTCATAAACTTGTAAGCCCGTTGTGACGTATCACTTGGCTATTTCAAAATGCTACAGATAAAACTTTCGTTAATTGTTTACTTGCGCAAACGCTGTGACTATTATTGCGTCATTGCACCCTGCTCATCACAACATAGGTAGCCCTCATGTCCCTGATCAACGAATACCGCGCCACAGAAGAAGCCATCAAGGAACTGCAAGCGCGCCTGCAGAATCTGCAACAAGACGACAAACTGCAGAAGGAACTTGAGTTCGAAGGCAAACTGCGCACCCTGATGGGCGAATATCAGAAATCCCTGCGCGACATCATTGCGCTGCTGGATCCAGAATCCAAACTGAAAGCGCCACGTGGCGGTGCAGCGGTAAAAACTACCGGCACCAAACGCGCTCGCAAGGTCAAGCAGTACAAAAACCCGCACAACGGTGAAATCATCGAAACCAAAGGCGGCAACCACAAAACTCTGAAAGAGTGGAAAGCCAAGTGGGGCGGTGACGAGGTTGAAAGCTGGGCCACTCTGCTGGGCTAATAAGCCCGCGTGTTGAGACCGCAGTTGTGCAGTGATGTACGACGTTAAGAACGCCAGCGAATGCTGGCGTTTTTTATTGGTTTTATTTTTTTATGCCAGCGGTTAAAGCCCCAGTCGCTGTTGCAATTGCAGGCTGTAGTCCTGCCACTGTGCAAGCACCTTGAGCTGCTCTGGCGTGGCCTTCAGTGAGTGCTCGACCAGCGCTCGGGAAAAGGCCTTGAGGGTGTTGGGCGCACCGGCCTCGGGGTCGCTCAGACGTCGACGGCAGAAATCGGCCCACTCTTGCTGTTCGACGACGGACAGGGTTTCGGCAAAATTGCGTGCCCGGTAACGAAACAATAACTCTGGCAAACGCGGGTCATCGAACGGCCAGCTGTCACTGGCTAGTTGTTGCGGTTCAGCCAACCGGACCTGCTCGCAAAGACGCCGGTCACGATCGTTAATAAAGCCATCATACAACTGCTGCTCAGGGTCTTCGCTGACAGCAAAATCCTCGGCGGCATAAACGTTTTTCAACTTGTCCTGCCAGATCGACTGCCCCTCGCCGAGTCGTGCAGCACGCTCTTTGTAGAGGTCCATGTCCAATTGCAGACGCTGACGGTCTTCTTCTCGCAGCACGCTGAGCGGCGCCACCACCGGGCATTTATTTATATGCAGTAACTTGAGCGGCACCGGCAGTTGTCCAGCGTCCAGATCCTCACGCCGGGTATATAAGCGCTGACGCAAGGTGGCCGCGTCTTCGTCCAACAAAGGCTGATGATCATGAAACAGGTCACAGACAATCAGCGCATTGCGATTGGTCGGGTGCCAGGCCAGCGGCAATACAACACTCAAATAACTGCGGGCGGCGGAAAAACGTCCGGATATATGCACCAGCGGTTGTAGCAGACGAATCTGATCCTGCACCTTGTGCTTGCTGCGCAGCTGGAAAAGATAGTCGTAAAGCTTCGGTTGTTTATCGCGAATCAAACGGGCCAGGGCGATGGTCGCGCGCACGTCGGAAAGTGCGTCGTGGGCCTGGCCGTGATCAATACCGTTGGCAGCGGTCAGACGTTCAAGTTTGAGCGTCACCCGCCCCTCTTCTTCCGGCCAGACAATGCCTTCGGGGCGCAGCGCATAGGCGGTACGTACTACGTCGATCAGATCCCAGCGGCTGTTGCCGCTTTGCCATTCCCGGCCATAAGGATCGAAGAAGTTGCGATACAGGCTGTAGCGGGTCATCTCGTCGTCGAAGCGCAGGGTGTTGTAGCCGGCGCCGCAAGTGCCCGGTTTCGCCAGTTCGGCATGTACCCGTGTCATGAAGTCGGCTTCGCACAGGCCTTTTTCCGCCAGGCGCTGCGGGGTGATGCCGGTGACCAGGCACGCCGCCGGGTGCGGCAGGATGTCGTCGCTGGGCTGGCAATAGAGATTGATCGGTTCGCCGATTTCGTTGAGCTGATCGTCCGTGCGAATCCCCGCCACTTGCAGTGGCCGGTCATTGCGCGGGTTGATCCCGGTGGTTTCGTAGTCGTACCAGAAGATGCTGGAAGTCACGGGTTGATCCTGAATCGAAGACTCGGGGAGTTTATCAGATGGGGGTCACGGCACCGCGCCGCGACAGTGGGCTGGTATACCGCTGGCCGAAATTGTAGGAGCTGGCTTGCCCTGCGACCGGCGACGAAGTCGTCGTAAAACCTGCGCACTCGGTGTGTTTGGCCTGACGCTGTAGCTGCTAACGCTGCTTCGTTTCGCCTGGCGGCGAGTTACTTGGAAAAGCCCCAAGTAACCAAGGGCTCTTATCCCCGCCATACGGCACCTCGCTAATGCTCGGTGTACCCTCACTCCGGCAATGCTCCGTGGGCACGCCGCGAATGGGCCATCCATGGCCCACGCGGCTCTCGCGGCATCCATGCCGCTCGACCCACTCCACATCGCCTGCGTTCGGCCTTCTGGAACGGGGCCCCAAAATCAAAAACCAGATTAAAAGCCGGCGACACACTAAACCCTTGTGGGAGCGGGCTTGGTCTGGGCCGCATTCGGACGAAAGCGGCCTTGAAATCGCCATCGCCGACAAGCCGGACTGCTACGGGGCGGTGTGTGCCATCTGCTTTTGATTCTGGCCGAAGGCCGTGGGAGGGAGCCCTGCTCGCGAAAGCGGTGTGTCAGACAAATCGATTTCGCGACCCTCGCAAACTCGGATCCCTCCCACAGGGTTTGTGTTGGTTTATATAGATGCACCCAACACCCACATTGTTGTGTGTTGGACCCAACCCTGAGTTGTGCTCGCACTTTTACAGGTATTACGCCAAACCACCTGTAGCAGCCAACTCAGTTTCCTACAGTACTTACAGACGCATCCGAAAGATCCGGCGGTTGCTTAGCGTTCCTGCGGTGGCTAGCATCAAACTTTATTTCCAGGTGTATCCCTCCCGACAATGTCCACCTCGCACGCTTGGCCAAGGATCGCTGCGCAGCCTGCTCCACTGGACACGCGTATTCCCATGGAAACCCCGGAAGGCATCGATCTGATCTTGCGTCCGGCCGGGCTGGTGTCGCGCTCGCTGGCGTTTGTGATCGATCTGCTGATTCGCGGTGTGTTGCTGATTGCCCTGTTTTTTCTGCTCGACGCGTTAGGTGAATTCGGTAGCGGTGTTTTCGTGCTGGCGCTGTTCCTGATCAACTGGTGGTACGCCGTGCTGTTCGAGGTGCTGCATCAGGGGCGCACGCCGGGCAAGCAGATCATGGGCCTGCGCGTGGTCCATGACGACGGCACTCCGGTGGGCTGGTCGGCTTCGCTGCTGCGCAACCTGCTGCGGTTTGTCGACATGCTGCCGTTCGGTTACAGCGTCGGCGCCTTCACCTGCCTGCAACATCCGCAGTTCAAGCGGCTCGGCGATCTGGCCGCCGGCACCCTGGTGATCTATCGCGATACGCCATCGCCACGCCCCGAACAGGTCGATGTCGCGCCGCTGATCCCCGCCGTGGCGTTGACCCTCGACGAGCAGCGCGCCGTGCTGGCCTTTGCCGAGCGACATTACGGTTTGTCGGCCGCTCGTGCGCAGGAGCTCGCGGGCTTGCTGGTCGAGCCGTTGCAGATCGATGCGCAGCAGCCCGTCGATCAGTTGAACGCCATCGCTCGCAGTCTCTCGGGAGCGACATGACGTGAAACAACGCCAGTTCGAACAGATTCATGGCCCACTCTGGCAAGACTTCGCCGGACGTCTCGACGCCCTCGAACGCAGCCGGCAACGGAACGAGGCCGGCGAGGGATTCAGCCGCGACTATCGGCAGATCTGCCAGCATCTGGCACTGGCCCAGGCACGGGGCTACAGCAGTCATCTGGTCGAGCCATTGCAACAACTGGCCATGCGCGGCCATCAACAGTTGTATCGCCATCGCAGCCAGATGGCTGCACGCCTGCTGGCGTTCGTCCTTGCCGACTTCCCCCGTCAGGTGCGCGCCGAATGGCGACTGGTCGCACTGGCCGGGGCATTGTTCTTCGGCAGCCTGATCATCATGGGCCTGCTGGTTTATGCCTGGCCGGACCTGATCTACAGCGTGGTCAGCCCGGCCGAGGTCAGTGAGATGGAAGCCATGTACGACCCTGCCGCCCGACGTCTCGGTCAGGCGGCCGAACGGGCATCGAGCACCGACTGGATGATGTTCGGTTACTACATCATGCACAACACTGGCATCGCCTTTCAGACCTTCGCCAGCGGTCTGTTGTTTGGTGTGGGCAGTCTGTTTTTCCTGTTCTTCAACGGTTTGATGATCGGCGCCGTGGCCGGTCACCTGACCCACGTCGGTTTCAGCGAAACCTTCTGGCCGTTCGTGGTTGGCCATGGCGCTTTCGAGCTGACAGCGATTGCCCTGGCCGGTGCCGCCGGCCTGAAACTGGGCTGGGCGCTGCTCGCTCCAGGCCTCCTGCGCCGTGGCGAAGCGCTGCGGGTGGCAGCGCAAAGTGCCGTGCGACTGATCGGCGGGACAATCATGTTCCTGCTGATCGCGGCCTTCATCGAGGCTTACTGGTCGTCGATGACCTGGCCGCAACCCCTCAGTAAATATCTGGTCGGTGCCGTGCTCTGGCTGCTGGTCGCCGCCTACCTGATCCTCGCCGGACGCCAGCGCCATGCGTCTGACTGAAGCCTGCGTGGCGATTCGCCCGCGCAATCCCTGGGAGGCCATCGATCTTGGCGTGCTGCTCGCTCGCCAGCATCAGCGCCTGCTGATGACCAGTTGGGCACTCGTCACGCTGCCGCTGTTCGCCGCGCTCAGCCTGCTGCTGTGGGATTACCCGTCGCTGGCCGTGCTGCTGTTCTGGTGGCTGAAGCCTTTATATGAGCGCCTGTCGCTGTTGATTCTCTCCCAGGCCCTGTTCGGCGCGACACCGTCACTCAAGGAAGCCCTCAGGGCCTGGCCGCGCACGCTGAAACCGCAATTGATCGCCAGCCTGACGTGGCGGCGTTTCAGCCTGAGCCGCAGCTTCACGCTACCCGTGCAACAACTGGAAGGACTGGACGGACAATCGCGTGCCCAGCGCATCGCCCTGCTCGGTCAGAAAGACCTGCGCGCCGCGCGCTGGCTGACCATTGCCGGCAGCCATCTGGAGATGTGCCTGTGGCTCGGCCTGATGCTGTTGTTCTACGCGCTCATTCCCCAGCAGATCGAGCTGGACTGGTCGTGGCGGCAGTTGATGGACATCGAAAATGACTGGGGCTGGCTGGAGCATCTGACCAACGCCTTTTATGCGCTGGTGCTGATTTTCTGGGGCCCGGTGTATGTCTCCTGCGGCTTCGCCCTGTATGTGAACCGACGCACCACGCTGGAAGGCTGGGATATCGAATTGGCGTTCCGGCGTCTGCGCCAGCGTCTGTTGGGCACCGCGGCGGCACTGTTGCTGGGTGTGTCGCTGGTGCTCGGTGCCTCACCTTCGCCGGCGCTCGCCGAGGAACTCGACAACTCGTCGAACTACAGCTGTCCACTGCCGCCGCTGGACTCGCCGCAGATGGACGAACAGGCTGCAGCTCCCGGCACGCCGCGCCTGCTCAATCAGCCACTGACCAGTCAAGCCTCGCAGAGTGCGATCAAGGCAGTGCTGGAAAGTCCTCCCTTCAAGAATCCGAAAACCGTGTCCGGCTGGCGTCTGGCCGAGCCAAAGCAGACGGCGAAGAAAAGCGCCGACACACCGGCCTGGATGGTCAGACTGGTGACCGGCCTGCTGCATCTCGGCAAGACATTGTCCACCGTGTTCGCCGTGCTGCTGTGGACGCTGCTCGCCGCACTGGTGGGCTGGCTGGGTTGGCGTTACCGCCGCTGGTTCGCCACTTTCGTCGGGCCGCAGGCCACCAGGGCCAAGCCTGCACACAACGCGCCGCAACAACTGTTCGGCCTCAAGGTCAGCGCCGACAGCCTGCCGGACGACATCGCTGGCACCGCAGAACAACTTTGGCAGCAATCGCCTCGCGAAGCCTTGAGCCTGCTCTATCGCGCCCTGCTCAGCCGCCTGCTGACCGACTACCGTCTGCCCCTGAAGCACGCCGACACCGAAGGCCAGGTACTGAGCCAGGTGGCCGGCTTGAATCAGCCGCCGCTCACCGCCTACAGCCATGAACTGACCCACCACTGGCAGAACCTGGCGTACGGCCACCGCATGCCACCCGATGATGCCGGTCAGCGCCTGTGTGCCGACTGGCGCGCGCTGTTCGCTGCGCAGGCCACATCATGAGCTGGCGTACGAAGGGGTTGATCGCGGCCTTGCTGCTGGTCTGTGTCGCCGCGCTCGGTATTCCCCTGCTCCAGCACCTGGAGCATTACGAGGAGGTGGTCGATCAAGGCCCGTCACCGGAAGTGCGCGGCAATCCGTATCTGGCCGCACAGAGCTTTCTGCGTCATCAGGGTATTTCAGTGAAGGTCGCCGAAACCCTCAGCAGCCTGCCTGACACTCGCGAGCAAACCCAGACCCTGATGCTGCTGGACAGCCGCGAAAAGATGACGCCCGGCGAAGTCAGACGCGTGTTGAACTGGACTCGCAACGGCGGCCGTCTGCTGTTGATCGCCGAGCAGTTGTGGGACGAGCGCAAGGGCCGCAGTGGCGATCTGCTGCTGGATAGACTGGAGATTCGCCAGTTCCTCACCCGTGACTTGCGCGAACAGGATCGCCAGCGCGAACGCGAGCAGTTCAAGCCGAGCATTCCGTTGATGACCCCGCCCGTCCAGGAACCGAAAACCCCGTGGCCGGAGCTGACCCGCCTCTATGTGCAGAACGAAAGCGACCCGGCGTACATGAGCTTCGATCCGGCGTTTCATCTCGACGACCCGCAGGACCATGCGCAATCCTGGGCCAACAGCGCCGACGCCACACATCTGCTGCAAATGGTCTACGGCAAGGGGCTGGTGACCGTGCTCACCGACGCCGACCTGTGGAAAACCCGCGCCATCGGCAAATACGACAACGCCTGGCTGCTCTGGTATCTGAGCCAGGACAGCGCGGTGACCATGCTGCTGCGCAGTGAACACGACGACCTGTTCGCCCTGCTCTGGAAATTTTTCCCACAGGCCCTGGTGATGCTGGCCCTGCTGCTCGGCGCCGGGCTGTGGCATGCCGGCATGCGTCAGGGCGCGCTTGTGGAACTGCCTTCCCGCGCCCGACGTCAACTGAGCGAGCATCTGCGTGCCAGTGCCGATTTCATGCTGCGGCGCAAAGGCCAGCAAGCCCTGCTGCGCAGCCTGCAACAGGACATCCTGCGTCGCGCCCGGCAGCGCCATCCCGGTTTCGAGACCCTGGTCGTCGCCGAGCAATGGCAGGTCCTTGCCCGGCTGACCCGACAACCCACCGGCAGCATCGGTCAGGCACTGCGCCCGCGCCCTGACGAACGCCTGGCCGCCAGCGAATTCACCCGTCAGGTTGCTTACCTGCAAACCCTCAGGAACGCCCTATGAGCGAGCACTCGCCCCAACCGTCGCTTCATCCGCAACCGACCGACGAAGCCGCCGCCGAACACAAGGAAGCCGATCCTTCGACCAGTCATCCGGCTCAGCAGCGCCAGCGCGCCATTCATCTGGCCCAGGCCATCCGTCATGAATTGCAGAAGGCCGTGATCGGCCAGGACGCTGTGATCGATGACGTGCTCACGGCCCTGATCGGCGGCGGTCATGTCCTGCTCGAAGGCGTTCCCGGCCTGGGCAAGACCCTGCTGGTGCGCGCGCTGGCACGCTGCTTCGGCGGTGAGTTCGCACGGATTCAGTTCACCCCGGACCTGATGCCCAGCGATGTCACCGGCCATGCCGTGTACGACCTGCAGACCGAGCAGTTCAAGTTGCGCAAGGGGCCGTTGTTCACCCATCTGTTGCTGGCCGACGAAATCAACCGCGCCCCGGCCAAGACCCAGGCAGCGCTGCTGGAGGCCATGCAGGAGCGTCAAGTCACGCTGGAGGGTCGCGGCCTGCCGGTGCCGCAGCCATTCATGGTGCTGGCCACGCAGAACCCGATCGAACAGGAAGGCACTTATCCACTGCCCGAGGCCGAGCTGGACCGTTTCATGCTGAAAGTGCGCATGGACTATCCGCAGGCGCAGCAGGAACTGGACATGGTCCGCCAGGTCACCCGCTCCACGCGCTCGGACATGCTCGACGTGCAACCGTTACGGACGCTGATGCAGGCCAAGGACGTGCTGGCCCTGCAACGCATTGCCAGCGATTTGCCGGTGGATGAGCAGGTGCTCGATTACGCGGTGCGTCTGGCCCGCGCCACGCGCAGCTGGCCGGGCCTGACCCTGGGTGCCGGGCCGCGGGCGTCCATTGCTCTGGTTCGTGGTGGCCGCGCCCGGGCGTTGCTGCGCGGTGGCGAGTTCGTGATCCCTGATGACATCAAGGGCTGTGCGCTGGCGGTGCTGCGCCACCGGGTCAGGTTGTCGCCGGAGCTGGACATCGAGGGCCTGTCGGTGGATCAGGTGCTCAAGCAATTGCTCGATCAGGTGGCGGCTCCACGCCAATGACGCAACGGCTCAAGCCTTCAAAACGGCTGTTGATCTGGCTGCTGGCGCTGGCCGGTTTCGCCGTGGTCCTGGGGATTCTGCAGGCGCTGGAAAGCGGGCCGACTGGCAAGCTCGACGGCCTGTTCCGGTTGCTGCTCGGCATGGTCGGCGCACTGGCGGCGCTGGATGCCTTCTGGCTGTGGCGCCAGCCTTCGCCCCGCGTCCAGCGACAGTTACCCGCCAGCCTCGCGCTGGGACGCTGGAGCGACGTGCAGATCGAGGTGGAAAACGACGGCGACCGCGCCTGCGCCATGACCCTGATCGATCACGGCCCCGCCGATCCGCACAGCCGTTTCGAAGCGCAAAATGCCTCGCAGCCGCTGATGCTGCGCGCCGGTCGCAAGGCACAGTTGACCTGGCGGCTGCGCCCGACCAGTCGTGGCGACTTTGTCTTCGAGCGGATCGAGGCCGAGCTGCGCAGCCCACTGCGGTTGTGGCTGTCCCGACGCTATCTGCCTGCCACCGATACGGCGCGGGTCTATCCGGACTTCACGCGGTTGCACAACGGCCAGTTGCTGGCGGTGGATAACTGGCTCAGCCAGCTCGGCGTGCGTCAGCGCCAGCGTCGGGGGCCGGGCCTGGAATTCAATCAGCTGCGCGAATTTCGCGAGGGCGACAGCCTGCGTCAGATCGACTGGAAAGCCACCGCCCGTCAGCGCACGCCGATTGCCCGGGAATATCAGGACGAACGGGATCAACAGATCGTCTTTCTGCTCGATTGTGGTCGGCGCATGCGCAGCCACGATGGCGAGCTGACGCACTTCGACCACGCGCTGAATGCCTGCTTGTTGTTGGGCTATGTCGCGCTGCGCCAGGGCGATGCGGTGGGTTTGTCGACCTTCGCCGCCGAGCAGGATCGGCATCTGGCGCCGGTCAAGGGCGCCAGCCAGCTCAACCTGCTGCTCAATCACGTGTATGACCTGGACAGCAGCCGCCAGCCCGCCGATTACAGCAGCGCGATTCGTCAGGTGCTGGCCCGACAGAAACGCCGGGCGCTGGTGGTGTTGGTCACCAACCTGCGCGATGAAGACGACGAACAGTTATTGGGCGCGGTCAAGCAACTCGGCCGCCATCATCGGGTGCTGATCGCCAGCCTGCGTGAAGAGGTGCTGGATGAACTGCGTGAGGCGCCGGTGCAGACCTGGCAACAGGCGCTGGACTATTGCGGCACGGTGGATTTTCTCAACGCGCGCGCCGGACTGCACGAACGCCTCGGCGCCCATGGCATTCCGGTACTGGATGTGCGCCCTCATGATTTGGGGCCACAGTTGGTAAGCCGCTACTTGAGCTGGAAGAAAGCCGGCACTCTTTAGGCCTAGGCTGATGCTTCCAGCGGATAGAAACTGAAATAGCGCTGCAGCGCCTCGATCAGATGGTAGTACTCGGCTGGCGCCGCCTGCAGTCTGAACCCGGAGTCGTAGATGCCCGGCGTCTCGTCTTCCTGGCACCAAAGACAGTTGGCGTTGATATCGACGTGGTAGAGGCCGTTCTTGTCGTCAGGCACTTTCAGGCGCAACTGGAAGTCGGCCCCGACCAGAATCGGCAGATCGCTGATCAGCATCAGCCCCTGTTCTGAAACGTTACCCAGGCATCCCAGCGGCTTGTCGGTGTAGCGATTGAACACCTGCAGATAGTACGGCAGCTGATGACGCTCGATTCGTCTTCCGTTCAGCATTGGACACTCGCCCTTTGATGACCATTGAGCATGGTCGCGCTAGTGCATTGAGATTCGGTCGTACGTGAAACAGCAAGACGACGTCGACACGCGAATCCACCTGTTCCATCAACAGCAACAGGGACGTCATCTGACTCAACAGCAACAACCGAAGTCACCGTCCCGGTTAGACGATTTGGCGATAAAACGCCGCGTCAACCAGAGCGACCTTCGTCACTCCTGTGATGAAGTCTCAAGTCCCTGCCCTGTGCAGCCTAGCTCAACCTCGCACGACATCCACCCGAAACCGTCACCGCCCATCCAATCGGGTGTAACTATAGTGAAGCAGGTCGGGTGATCGCCGGTGGAGCGAGATTGTCATGCCCCAGTTGATGCAGCGTATCCAGTCGCGCCCGCGCGCGGAAGGCATATTCGCTGTACGGGTACTGGGTGATGATGTACTGGTAGGTCTGCACGGCATCTACATAAAGCTTCTGGCGCTCCAGGCACTGGCCGCGCAACATCGACACTTCCGGCTGGACATAGCGACGCGCTCGGCTTTCGCGGTCCACTTTCGACAAGTTGTACATCACCGCATCGCAGTCGCCTTTGGCGTACGCGCGGTTGGCATTGTCCAGATGGCTGTTCATTGCCCAGCGGGTGCAACCGCTCAGCGCGGCCAGCGCTACTAATATCATCACGATTCGCATGAGAGTCTCCTGTGCTCTGCAGTGTATCGGCGCATCGCGGGATTTCTTCAAGCACGATTACAGTGCCCGACGGCCTGTCAAAACTGGTCCGATTGCCTACTCAACGGGTAGCCAGGTAGTGCAAAGGAACAATGACTACAGGCCAAGACAGGAGTAGCCTCTCGCTGCGCTTCATTCAAGGAGTTTGTGCATGTCCGTTCGTCGCACCAAAATCGTAGCCACACTTGGCCCTGCAAGTAATTCGCCAGAAGTCATCGAGAAGCTGATTCTTGCCGGCCTGGACGTTGCCCGCCTGAACTTTTCCCACGGCACGCCCGACGAGCACAAGGCTCGGGCGAAGCTGATCCGTGACATCGCCGCCAAAAACGGCCGCTTCGTCGCGCTGCTGGGTGACCTGCAAGGGCCGAAAATTCGTATCGCCAAATTCGCCAACAAGCGGATCGAGCTGAAGGTCGGTGACAAGTTCACCTTCTCCACCAGCCACCCGCTGACCGAAGGCACCCAGGAAGTTGTCGGCATCGACTACCCCGATCTGGTCAAGGATTGCGGTGTAGGCGACGAATTGCTGCTCGACGACGGCCGCGTGGTGATGCGCGTCGACACCCAGACCGCTGACGCGCTGCACTGCACCGTGACCATCGGTGGCCCGCTGTCCGACCACAAAGGCATCAACCGTCGCGGTGGCGGCCTGACCGCACCGGCCCTGACCGAGAAGGACAAGCAGGACATCAAGCTTGCCGCCGAGATGGACCTGGACTACCTGGCCGTGTCCTTCCCGCGTGACGCTGCCGACATGGAATACGCCCGCCGACTGCGCGACGAAGCCGGCGGCACCGCCTGGCTGGTGGCGAAGATCGAGCGCGCTGAAGCCGTGGCCGACGACGAAACCCTCAATGCCCTGATCTGCGCCAGTGACGCGGTGATGGTTGCCCGTGGCGACCTGGGCGTGGAAATCGGCGATGCCGAGCTGGTGGGCATCCAGAAGAAAATCATTTTGCACGCACGCCGCCACAACAAGGCGGTGATCGTTGCCACGCAGATGATGGAATCGATGATTTCCAGCCCCATGCCGACCCGCGCCGAAGTGTCCGACGTGGCCAACGCCGTGCTCGACTACACCGACGCCGTCATGCTGTCGGCTGAAAGTGCTGCCGGTTCCTACCCTGTCGAAGCGGTCGAAGCCATGGCGCGTATCTGCGTCGGCGCCGAGCGTCACCCGACCGGCAAGACCTCCAGCCACCGCATCGGTCACTCGTTCACCCGTTGCGACGAAAGCATCGCGCTGGCGGCCATGTACACCGCCAACCACTTCCCGGGCGTCAAAGCGATCATCGCGCTGACCGAAAGTGGCTACACCCCACTGATCATGTCGCGCATCCGCTCCTCGGTGCCGATCTATGCCTTCTCTCCGCACCGCGAAACCCAGGCCCGCGCGGCTCTGTTCCGCGGCGTCTACACCATTCCGTTCGACCCGGCCGCGCTGCCGGCGGGTCAGGTCAGCCAGTCGGCCGCCGACGAACTGGTCAAGCGCGGTCTGGTCGAGCAAGGCGACTGGGTCATCCTGACCAAGGGTGACAGCTACCACACCATCGGTGGCACCAACGGCATGAAAATCCTGCACGTCGGCGACCCGATGGTCTAAGACGACAGCGCAGTATCAGAAGCCCCGGCCTCGCAAGAGCCCGGGGCTTTTTTGTGGCTTGCACAATTCCGTGTGGGAGGGAGCCCTGCTCGCGAAGGCGTCAGGTCAGACACCGCAACGTTGCCAGCACCCGGGCCTGCCAAGCCACGCCAGACAACACGAACCCCGTGGGAGGGAGCCCTGCTCGCGAAGACGTCAGGTCAGACACTGCCGTATCAACAGACCCAATGCTTTCGCGAGCAGGGCTCCCTCCCACAATATCCAGTTTTCTGCCCATTCATTGATCTGGCGCAATACAACCGCCGATGCCCATTGACGCACGCACCGGCTTTCTATTGCGTCCGCCTTCCCGTAGCACCTCGTGCACAACAACAGGAAGGAACACCCCATGAAACGGACATCCCCCCACGCCATGCTCGACCCACAATTCGGTGATGCCGGACAAGCCGTGCTGCCGAGCGATCTGGTCGCCGTGCTTGGCCTCAGTCATCAACCCGACGGCACGACCCTGCTGGCCGGCAGTTGCCCTGACGGTCTGTTCGTCAGTCGCCTGCTGAAAAACGGCCAGACCGACGCCCGATACGGTCAGGACGGCGCCATTCGTGGCGTAGTCGAATCAGGGCATATCATCGTCGCCGAAGCCGCCCATGCGCTTGAAAATGACAGGACACTGGTGTTGTGCAGCGGCAGAAGCCCGGACATCTATGGCGTCATTCCGCTGGTGGCGTGCTATCACAACGACGGGCGCCTGGACGCGGGTTATGCCGAAAACGGTAGCCGTTACCTCTACTACCCGGATGGCCGGGGCGTCTCCAACCCTTCAGCTCCGGCATCAGGCTTTAGCGCACTGACGCCGTCGGGAAAACTGCTGACCACTTGGTGGTATCCGTCCCACGCACGCACCGTCACCTTTCGTCTTGATGAACAGGGCCAGCTTGATACGTCCTTCAATGGCATCGGCCATGTCGTCCTCGACCCGGCTCTTCGCAACGGCTCGGCCTCCACCCTCCTGCTACTGGCGTCGGGCCGCATTCTGGTGGCCGGTGGCTTCAATGACGGGTCCGGTACCACCCGCCCTTTTCTGGTTCGCTACACCGACGATGGGACGCTGGACGCTGATTTCGGCCAAGGCGGCATCGTTGCCCTCGATCAATATCCGGGGTGCCAGGCCTTAGCCTGGGTCGAACAGCGGGATGGTCGTCTGATCGGCTTCGGCCGCGATGCCAGCAATCAGTGCTGGATGGTGGCGCTGCACCCGGATGGCCGCCTTGATCCCTCGTTCGTTCAAGAGAAAGTCGCAGAGGTTTTCCAGTGGACAAGCGCAGCCATGGACGGTGATCGCCTGGTAACAGTCGGCCACACGGCCAATCCCCACGATGTGGTGGTAGCCCGCTATCTCACGGACGGCTCGCTGGATCGAGAATTTGCCGACGGCAGCGGCTGGTTTCGCCACGACCTGTCCGGAACCGAGGAGCAAAACGCGCCGAACGCGATCCAGGTGACAGCACAAGGCCTGCTGATCGGAGGTTTCGTTTACCGACAAACCATCCCCCATGGGTTTGTCGCCAGATTGACTGACCTGATGCTCTAACCGGCCCGGTCATAAACGACCTGTAGGAGTGAGCTTGCTCGCGATAGCGCCACAGCAGTCAACTCTGCAGAGCCTGAAGAAACGTCATCGCGAGCAAGCTCACTCCTACCATTTCCGGCAGATCAGACGCCTCAATGGGTCATGACAACGAGGTTCGCCGGCAAGCCGGCTCAGAGTTTGTGGTGTTC
>NZ_JBIVCU010000002.1:163302-251345 GCF_044746785.1 Pseudomonas sp. NPDC090208 | reverse complement strand
ATGACAATGAGGGTCGCCGGCAAGCCGGCTCATAGTTTGTGGTGTTCGCAGCATTTACGTTCAACACACATCCTGTGGGAGCCGGCTTGCTGGCGATAGCGCCACATCAGTCAACCCTGCAGAGCCTGAAGAAACGTCATCGCAAGCAAGCTCACTCCTACCATTTCCGGCAGATCAGACGCCTCAATGGGTCATGACAACGAGGTTCGCCGGCAAGCCGGCTCAGAGTTTGTGGTGTTCGCAGCATTTACGTTCAACACACATCCTGTGGGAGCCGGCTTGCTGGCGATAGCGCCACATCAGTCAACTCTGCAGAGCCTGAAGGAACGTCATCGCGAGCAAGCTCACTCCTACCATTTCCGGCAGATCAGACACCTCAATGGGTCATGACAATGAGGGTCGCCGGCAAGCCGGCTCATAGTTTGTGGTGTTCGCAGCATTTACGTTCAACACACATCCTGTGGGAGCCGGCTTGCTGGCGAAGGCGGTGGGTCAGTCGACATCAATGTGTCTGACCTGACGCCTTCGCGGGCAAGCGCGCTCCTACAGGGGCAGGCGTTCAGGCCTTCTGCAAAAACACATCCGCCAGCAGCTGGCTGCGTGGCAACCCGGCGATGAACAGGCGCTTTGAAAACGCCTCGACGCTGGCCGTGCTGCCGCACACCTGGGCGATGGTCTGACGGGTGCTGACGCGCAAGGTCGAGAGCGCCGCCTGAAAGCCATCGGTGTCGATCAACTCGACCTGCAGATGTGGATGCTCCAGAGCCAGTTGCGCCAATGGCTGTGCCAGGTAATGCCCATCCGGGCCGTGAGCCACGTGCATGACCCGGATCGGCCCCTGATGCTGCTGGCGCAGCGCCTCACGCAGCACACCCCACAACGGCCCCAGCCCGGTACCGGCAGCCAGCAACCACAGTGGCCGTTCGTGCCAGTCAGGGTCGTAATGCAGCGCACCACCACGCAGTTCACCGAGACGAATGGCGTCCCCGGCTTTCAACGTGCGAGCAACGTCCGTGAACACGCCGGGATGGCGGCAATCCAGATGAAACTCCAGAAACGCATCTTCACCCGGCAGACTCGCCAGCGAATACGGCCGGGCAATGCCGTTGGCCGTCCACAGCACCAGATGCTGACCGGCGCGATAGCGCAGCGGACGTTCGGGCTCCAGACGCAGGCGCAACACGGACGCTCCGAGCCAGTCGCAGGCGATCACCCGTGCCGGCAAACCGTCACGCAGCGGATCGAAGATTTCCACGACCAGATCATTGACCACCCGGCATTGGCAAGACAGCCGCCAGCCCTGCTCGCGCTTGCCGGCATCCAGCGCTTCGGGCATGGCGTCCAGCGGCTCGCCGGCCACACAACGCACCAGGCACGCATGGCAACTGCCCGCACGGCAGCTGAAGGGCACCGCCAGCCCGGCACTGTTCAAGGCATCGAGCAGATTGCTGCCCGCCGCCACCGGCCATTGCCGGTCGGACACTCGCAACTCAGGCATCGGCAAAATCCCACTCGCCATGGCAACGGTTGCGGCCATGATGCTTGGCGCCATACAGGGCCTGGTCAGCGCGCTGCAAAGCGCGATCCATGTCATCGCCGTGTTCGATCACGGTCATGCCGATGGACAGGCTCAACGCCATCTCCGGCACGTCAGGCAGGCTGACCTGCTCGAAGGCCAGGCGAATACGCTCGCAACATTCGACCAGTTGCGCGCGGGTACAGCGGGGAATCAGCAAGACAAACTCCTCGCCTCCGTAACGCGCCAGAATGTCGTTCGGGCGCAGGCAGCCACGGGCGCTGGCGGCAAATGCCTGCAATACGCGGTCGCCGGCGGCGTGGCCGTGCATGTCGTTGACCCGCTTGAAATGGTCGAGGTCGATCAGCGCCAGCCCTTCGGTCTCATCGTCCGCCATGGCGTCCAGTTCGCGGGTGGCGATGCGCAAAAAGTGCCGGCGATTGAACAGTCCGGTCAGTTCGTCGGTGGCAGCCAACTCTTCCAACTGAAACATCATGCCGCGCAGGGTGTCCTGATGCGCCTGCAAGCTGACCCGGCGCTGCTGCATGCGCTGGCGCGAGTGCTGCACGAAGCGGGCGTACAGGCACAGCCAGGCCAGCACCAGAAACAGCGCACAGGTCTGCAGGGCAGCGAGATTGGGGTCGGTCAGATGGCGGGCGAAGGCGTCCCACAAGTTCAGCCCCGTGAAACCCAGCAAGGCGAACAGCGCGCAGCGGGTGAAGACTTTCGGCGGCAGGTGGAACAGACCGAACAGCAGCACCAGCACATACAGCACCAGGAACGTGCCACGCGCCGAGTCCAGATGGCTGAGCAGATAGGTTTGCCAGCCCAGCCCGATCAGCACCTGCAATTCGGTCAGCCCGGGGTCCTTGAAGCGTCGGTTGGCCCCGGAAACGAACAGGGCCAGCAGGCCGCCCTGGCTGAGCAGCACCAACAGGCTGGACAAGCCGACGCTGAACAGGGAGGCATGGTAATAACCGGCAAAAAGCGCCACCCACACCAGGGCAATGATCAGCCCGTAGGTGCCGGCGGCCAGAGCGAGTCGCTTGAGCAACAATCGCTGAATGGCGTCGTCAGTCACGTCTTGATTCAACATGGATAAAAAGGGTCCGTCCTGTACTGTCAGAAGAAATGACCTGTACGACGGCTCAAGCGCGTGACCCGCGCTTCTTGCACGGTCACGGCTGTCCAATCAGGCAGTTCGCCACTCTAGTGCCTGCGCTGCAAAATGACTATCCAAATGTCAGCTTCCCGACGACCGCCACACTGCGCCTCGTCCGCCCCTTGCGGGTCGATGAAACCGGGCGATGTTCGACCAACGTTCAGTCGTAACCCGCTGTACCAAAAACGACCACGGGTTATACTGCCGCGCCTTTTTTACGCCGACCTGCCGATGTTGTCCTTCGGCACGCCTCACGCTTAATCAGGATGCTTGCGCCAGAACGTTGCAGTACTGTCGCCCATAGCAACACGAATGTTCCCGCCAAATCAGAGGAGCGCGCCCCCATGACCGTGATCAAGCAAGACGATTTGATCCAGAGTGTCGCTGACGCCCTGCAGTTCATTTCCTACTACCACCCCGTTGACTTCATTCAGGCCATGCATGAAGCGTATCTGCGCGAAGAGTCGCCGGCTGCCCGCGACTCCATGGCCCAGATCCTGATCAACTCGCGCATGTGCGCCACCGGCCACCGGCCGATCTGCCAGGACACCGGCATCGTCACCGTTTTCGTGCGCGTCGGCATGGACGTGCGCTGGGACGGCGCCACCATGAGCCTGGACGACATGATCAACGAAGGCGTGCGCCGCGCCTACAACCTGCCGGAAAACGTCCTGCGTGCCTCGATCCTCGCCGACCCGGCGGGCGCTCGCAAAAACACCAAGGACAACACCCCGGCGGTCATCCACTACTCCATCGTGCCGGGTAACACCGTCGAAGTGGACGTGGCGGCCAAGGGCGGCGGCTCGGAAAACAAATCGAAGATGGCGATGCTCAACCCGTCCGACTCGATCGTTGACTGGGTACTGAAAACCGTGCCGACCATGGGCGCTGGCTGGTGCCCGCCTGGCATGCTCGGCATCGGCATCGGCGGCACCGCCGAGAAAGCCGCGGTCATGGCCAAGGAAGTCCTGATGGAGTCCATCGACATCCACGAGCTGAAGGCTCGCGGCCCGTCGAACCGTCTGGAAGAAATGCGTCTGGAGCTGTTCGAGAAGGTCAACCAGCTGGGCATCGGTGCCCAGGGCCTGGGCGGTCTGACCACCGTGCTCGACGTCAAGATCATGGACTACCCGACCCACGCCGCGTCCCTGCCGGTGTGCATGATCCCGAACTGCGCCGCCACCCGTCACGCGCACTTCGTGCTCGACGGTTCCGGCCCGGCTTCGCTGGAAGCGCCACCTCTGGACGCCTACCCGGAAATCGTCTGGGAAGCCGGCCCGTCGGCCCGTCGCGTCAACCTCGACACCCTGACCCCGGAAGAAGTGCAGAGCTGGAAGCCGGGTGAAACCGTCCTGCTCAACGGCAAGATGCTTACCGGTCGCGACGCTGCGCACAAACGCATGGTCGAGATGCTGAACAAGGGCGAAACCCTGCCGGTGGACCTGAAAGGTCGCTTCATCTATTACGTCGGCCCGGTCGATCCGGTCGGTGACGAAGTGGTAGGCCCGGCTGGCCCAACCACCGCGACCCGCATGGACAAGTTCACCCGTCAGATCCTCGAACAGACCGGCCTGCTGGGCATGATCGGCAAATCCGAGCGCGGCCCGACCGCTATCGAAGCGATCAAGGACAGCAAAGCCGTGTACCTGATGGCCGTCGGCGGCGCTGCCTACCTGGTGGCCCAGGCGATCAAGAAATCGCAAGTGCTGGCATTCCCGGAACTGGGCATGGAAGCGATCTACGAGTTCGAAGTCAAAGACATGCCGGTCACCGTTGCGGTCGACAGCAAAGGCGAGTCCGTACACATCACCGGTCCCGCCATCTGGCAGAAAAAGATCAGTGAAAGCCTGGCGGTGGAAGTGCAGTAAGCGCTTTATCTGCGAGCAATGAAAAAGCCCGGTCCCAGTACCGGGCTTTTTCATCCAACCGGCGCAACGTTACTTCCCTACCGCACGCAAAAGCCCCGGTTCAGGCACTACTACCGATCGTTTCTGGCTCAAATACCGCGTGCAACTCACCCGCAGAAACGACGCGAAGTTGATGACTTCGCCGTTATAGCCCATCACTTCTTCATACAACTTTGTGATCAGTTGATTGGTGGTCATGCCGTCGTTGCGGGCGATTTCGGCGAGGATGTCCCAGAACTGGTTTTCCAGACGTAAGGTCGTGACCACGCCGCAGATGCGCAGCGAGCGTGAGCGGGACTCGTAGAGGATAGGGTCGGCTTTTACATAGAGTTCGCACATGGTGTTGGCCTCAGTGGATAAGCTTTTCGCAAACTTCCGTGGGAGGGAGCTCTGCTCGCGATGGCGACAAGTCTGTCAACGTCGGGTTGTCTGGCCTGACGCTATCGCGAGCAGAGCTCCCTCCCACAGGGTTCGCAGCGTTCGGGATGCCTCGGCATGACATCTGCCCCGTAGCAGTCCGGCTTACCGGCGGTGGCGGTCTTTCTATCGTCGCCGCTGGCAAGCCAGGCTGCTACAGAACGTTCGCCGTTGTAGCCGTGGGAGCGCCTCCTCCCACAGGGTTTGCGGCGTTCGGGATGCCTCGGCATGACATCTGCCCCGTAGCAGTCCGGCTTGCCGGCGGTGGCGGTCTTTTTATCGTCGCCGCCAGCAAGCTGGGCTGCTACAGGTCATGGTGTCAGCCGTACTGCCTCAAAGAATGATCTGGGTGCCCAGCAGTTTGAGAAACGCCGCCAGCCACGCCGGGTGCGCGGGCCACGCGGGGCCGGTGACCAGGTTGCCGTCGGTGTGGGCTTCTTCCATGCCGATGTCGACGTATTCACCGCCGGCCAGTCGCACTTCCGGGGCGCAGGCCGGGTAGGCGCTAAGCGAGCGGCCTTTGAGAATGCAGGTTTCGGCCAGCAGTTGCGGGCCGTGACAGACGGCGGCGATGGGTTTGCTGTCGCGGCCGAATTCACGGACCAGTGCCAGCACGTCCTGGTTGAGGCGCAGGTATTCCGGCGAGCGTCCGCCCGGCACCAGCAGGGCGTCGTAATCGGCGGATTTGACGCTGGCGAAGTCGAAATTGAGGGCGAAGTTATGGCCGCGCTTTTCGCTGTAGGTCTGGTCGCCTTCAAAATCGTGGATGGCGGTGCGAATGACCTCGCCTTTTTTCTTGCCGGGGCAGACTGCGTGGACGGTGTGACCGACCATCTGCAGCGCCTGGAACGGCACCATCACTTCGTAGTCTTCGACGTAATCGCCGACCAGCATGAGAATCTTCTTGGCCGCCATCTGCTGATACCCTCCGGTGGATGTGTCCTTGAGCCGACAGTATTGGCGGGATATTTCCCGCGCAGGTAACAGCGTAGTACTACACGAGGCGATGGCTGCGTATTCGTGAAGCTGTAGAAGCGCGCTTGCCCGCGATTACGGTACACCGGCAGCAATGATGCTGTCTGACACAACGCCTTCGCGGGCAAGCCCGCTCCCACAGATTCATCGCCGTTATCGCTGTAGCAGCCTGGCTTGCCGGCGGTGGCGAGTTCACCATCGCTGCCGCCGGCAAGCCGGAATGCTACGGAACAGGCGACATTGAATCTGTAGGAGCCGGCTTGCTGGCGAACCGGTCTACCAGCCGCCATCGTCGTCACAGGTCCATCGCATTCGCCAGCAAGCCGGCTCCCACGGCCTTCGGCCAGAAGCAAAAGCACTACCGCGTCGTTCACCTGCAGCAGTAAAACTGTGGGAGCAAGCGAACGGGCAACAGCGCCATTAACCCCGCCGGTCCAGCGCATTGACCACCAGCCGGTCGACCCAGCCCCACAGCCGCTGTTTGATCCGTCGCCACAGCGGGCGGGATTGCCAGTCGGCCAGGCTGACTTCGCTGCTTTGCAGAAAATCGCGCTCGAAGCTGGCGGTCACGGCCTGGCTCAGCGCCGGATCGATGGCTTCCAGGTTGGCTTCCAGGTTGAAGCGCAGGTTCCAGTGGTCGAAGTTGCACGAGCCGATGCTGACCCAGTCGTCGATCTGGACCATTTTCAAGTGCAGGAAGCACGGCTGGTATTCAAAGATTTTTACCCCCGCCTTGAGCAGGCGCGGGTAATAGCGATGGCCGGCATAGCGCACCGACGGGTGATCGGTGCGCGGGCCGGTCAGCAGCAGGCGCACGTCGACACCCCGCGAAGCCGCTCTACGCAGGGCACGACGGACTTTCCAGGTCGGCAGAAAATACGGCGTCGCCAACCAGATGCGCCGTTTGCTGGTGCTCAGGGCGCGGATCAGCGCTTGCAGAATGTCGCGATGCTGGCGCGAGTCGGCGTAGGCCACCCGACCGAACCCCTGGCCGCTGACCGGCGCTTTGGGCAGGCGCGGCAGGCCGAAGTTTTCCGCCGGGCGCCAGGCCTTGCGCCGGGGGTTGGCGTGGAACTGACGGTCGAACAGCGCCTGCCAGTCGAGCACCAGCGGGCCACGGATTTCCACCATCACTTCGTGCCATTGGCTGACATCCTGATCCGGCTGCCAGAATTCGTCGGTCACGCCGGTGCCACCGACCACCGCCAGCGACTTGTCCACCAGCAGGATCTTGCGATGGTCGCGGTACAGGTTGCGCAGGCCGCGCCGCCAGTGCACCCGATTGTAGAAGCGCAGAATCACCCCGGCTTCGGTCAGACGATTGCGCAGGCTCAGGGTGAAGGCCAGCGAGCCGAAGTCATCGAACAGGCAGCGCACGATCACCCCGCGCCGTGCCGCAGCAGCCAGCGCCTGCACCACCGCTTCGGCGCAGGCGCCGGCCTCGACCAGATACAGTTCCAGCTCGACCTGCTGCTGCGCCGCGTCGATGGCCGCGATCATGCGCGGGAAGAACGCTGGCCCGTCGATCAGCAGGTTGAACTGGTTGTCGTCACGCCACGGAAAGATCGCCCCTCGCATGATCAGCGCGCCGTGAAGATCAGCACGGCGCCTACCGGCACCGAGTGACCGATGGCCGACAGACCGGCGACCTTGCGCAGGCTGTCGAGCCCCGGTAGCAGGCCGAAATCTTCGGCATGCAGCACCAGCGGTTCGAGGGTCACCACCTGAAAGCGCCGATCATCAAGACGGGTCGCCAGCAGCTCGGCGTTGTAGGTCTGCGACTGGCCGTGGATCTGCACTTTCAACGGCAGCCGCAGTTCCAGTTGCGCGCCCGGCGCCAGCGCGTTGATCGGGCGCATGTCCAGTTGCGCGGAGATGTGCGCCTCGGGAAATTGCTTGATCTCGAACAGGTCACGACGCAGCCGTTGGTCACGCAGCGGGATGCCGGTGCTGACCGAATCCAGCTCGATCTCAAGCTCGGCCACGCCCTTGCTGTCGACCTTGCCATGCAGATTGAGGAAACGATGGACTTCGGAAATGTCGGCGTTTTTCGTGGAGATGAACGACAGCCGCGAGGACTCGTTGTCCAGATACCAGTTCGCCTGGGCTGGCAGAGCAAGCACGGCCAGCGAGGCCAGCAACAGGCGGGGAAAAATGGGCATGCGAACTCCAGAAGCGCGGATGAGGGCTACGTTATCCGGCTGTCAGACCGCAGGCAATTGACGAGGTTCGCGGCCGTGCCTCTCGCTACACCCCTCGCTAAGGCGCGTCAGGCAACAAGCGGCAGCCCTGGTGCGGGCCGAGCCATTGCGCGCGGCTGTCGCGGCCCATGCCGCTGGAGGAGATCAACCGTGCTGCAGCGTCCTCATGCAAGCTGGCGGGAAGCCACTGTTTGACGTACCCCTGACAGTAGTCCACCGGCTGGTTCATCACATAGCGGCACGAGCAATATTCCTTGGCCGTGTAGGCGCTGATGATGCTGGGGAACGCCTGCAATTGAACGCGCCAGACCCCGATCAGCACGATGAGCCCGAACAGAATCAACAACCCCAGGGTGCTGAACGGACGACGGCGGATGAAGCTTCTGCGCGCAGTCATTGAGCGCCCTCCCCGGCCACTGCTGCCTGTGCCAGTTTGAGCAGTCGATTGTGGTCGTAACTGCCGTCGCGGTCGTCAGCGTAGCGCACGATCACCAGACCTTTGCTAGGGATCACGTACAGCGCCTGGCCCCAATGGCCGAGGCCGGCAAAGGTGTCCGGCGGCGCATCGGACCATGGCCCCGCTTGGCCGTTGCCCGTTCGATTGAGCCACCAGTGCCCGCCGGGGGCTTCGTCCGCTGCCATCTGTGTTGTCGTCTGCGAGGTGAACGGCGTGAGGTTGAAACGGACCCACTCGGCCGGCAGCAACTGTCGCGTTTGCCAGCGACCGTCACGCGCCATCAGCAAGCCGATGCGCGCCAGATCGCGAGCGGTCATGTAGGCGTAGGACGAACCGACAAAGGTGCCGCTGGCGTCGCTTTCCCAGGTGGCGCTGCGGATGCCCAGCGGGTCGAACAGCGCGGTCCAGGGGTAGTCGGCGTAGCGGTCCGCGCCGACCATGCCTTTCAGCGCCGCCGCCAGCACCGTGCTGTCGCCGCTGGAATAGCGATAGGAGGTGCCCGGCGCGCTGACGACCGCGTGCTGCGCCGTGAAGCCGGCCATGTCACCGCGACCGCGGGTGTAGAGCATCGCCACCACCGACGAATTCAGCGGCGCGTATTCGTAGTCTTCCTGCCAGTCCAGCCCGGATGCCCAATGCAACAGGTCCTGAATGCGGATTTGCGGGTGGGCGCTGAACGGCGGATAGAACTTCGCCACCGGGTCATCCAGGCGGACCCGCCCTTCGCCGTAGGCCACGCCCAGCACGGTGGCGAGAATGCTTTTGCTCACCGACCAGGTCAGGTGCGGCGTGTCGGCGTGGGTGGCACCAGCGTAACGCTCGTAGACGATTTCGCCGTTGCGCACGATCAACAGCGCGTCGCTGCGGATGCCTTTACGGGTCTGCTCGTCGCGGGGCGGGAAGGCGTAGGTGTCCAGGGCCTGCACCGCAGCGTTAATGGGCAACGGCCGCGTCGCCCATTGCGGATCGGGCCAGTTTTCGGCGCTGGCGGTGCTGACGAGCAGCAGTGTGACAAGAGGCAGCAGGCAGGCGAACAAACGACAGTTCATGAACGAATCCCGGACGGCGACCGGGGGACTGTAGACGGAATTCGTGACAGGTGATGTGAAGCCTTTCCGCGCGTGGATTGCCTTGCGGCCGTTGTAGGAGCTGGCTTGCCCTGCGACCGGCTGCGAAGCAGTCGTAGAACCGGTAAACGTGGCGTGTCAGACAGAATGTGTTCTCAGGTTTTACGACGACTGCGGTCGGACGCGACCCCGGCGCGCTCGCAGGGCAAGCCAGCTCCTACAGAAAACGGCGGCGCTTACCCCTGTCACGCAACCATCACCAAAACTTAACGGTGATGACATCGGCCCTCCCTAGCCTGCATTCGTACAGCAATGATTCGAAACAATCAGTCGACCGGCCTGGACGAAGGCTGGCCCACGGAGACGCCACATGACTCAGATCGCCAGCATTCGAGACACCCACTCCGAACGTCGTCTGCAGGCCGTGCGCCTGGTGGGTGACCAAGCCTTGCAGGAAGCCCAGGCGCTACGCTTCAGCGTGTTCAGCGGCGAGTTCAACGCCAAGCTCAAGGGTGCCGAACAGGGTCTGGACATCGACGATTACGACATCCATTGCATGCACATCGGCGTGCGCGACCTCAACAGCGGCCGTCTGGTCGCCACCACCCGCCTGCTCGACCACAAGGCCGCCAGCAGCCTGGGCCGCTTCTACAGCGAAGAAGAATTCAGCCTGCACGGTCTGGTCCATCTGCAAGGCCCGATCCTGGAACTGGGCCGCACCTGCGTCGACCCGGCCTACCGCAACGGCGGCACCATCGCCGTGCTCTGGAGCGAGCTGGCCGAAGTGCTCAACGAAGGCGGCTACAGCTACCTGATGGGCTGCGCCAGCATCCCGATGCAGGACGGCGGCATTCAGGCCCACGCGATCATGCAGCGTCTGCGCGAACGCTACCTGTGTACCGAACACCTGCGCGCCGAGCCGAAGAAGCCGCTGCCAAGCCTCGACTTGCCGAACAACGTGATCTGCGAAATGCCGCCGCTGCTCAAGGCCTACATGCGCCTGGGCGCGAAGATCTGCGGCGAGCCGTGCTGGGACGAGGACTTCCAGGTCGCCGACGTGTTCATCCTGCTCAAGCGCGACGAGCTGTGCCCGCGTTACGCCCGTCACTTCAAGGCGGCGGTCTGATGAGTCGCCTGCGCAGTCATGCGCGCGTGATCCGCGTGTTGTGGGTAATCGCCCTGGGCCTGACCATCGCCGGCACCTTCGCCCTGATGGAGCGTCTGCGTATCGGCAACACCATGGCCCGTCGGCAGCGCTGGACCCACTGGTTCATGGCGCGGCTGAGTGGCGCCCTGCCGTTCCGCGTGACAGTCACCGGCAAGCTGCCAGGCCAGCCGATGCTGTGGGTCAGCAACCATGTGTCGTGGACCGACATTCCGCTGCTGGGCATGCTGGCGCCGCTGTCGTTCCTGTCCAAGGCCGAAGTACGCACCTGGCCGGTGGCCGGCTGGCTGGCGCTGAAAGCCGGCACGCTGTTCATCCGTCGTGGTGCTGGCGACAGCAAGCTGGTGCAGAAACAGATGGGCCAGCACTTGCTGGGCAATCATGCGCTGGCGATCTTCCCGGAAGGCACCACCACCGATGGCCGCAGCCTGCGTACTTTCCACGGTCGCCTGCTGTCCAGCGCCATCGACACCGGCGTGCCGCTGCAACCGGTGGCGATTCAGTACCTGCGCAACGGCAAGCCAGATCAGATCGCGCCCTTCATTGGCGACGATGACCTGCTTTCGCACTTGCGCCGGCTGTTCGACAACGACGTCAGCGAGGTGCACATCCGCCTGCTGACGCCGCTTGCGTCGCAAGGCAAGGAACGCGCAGCGCTGGCCTTCGAAGCGCAGCAGGCGGTGCAGACCGCGCTGTTCGGTGAAGTGGCTCAACCGGCTGAGGCGCGCCCGGCCGCCAGAGCTGCCTGAGCTGCCTGAGCGAATGCCTGCAACTGTGGATAAAACTCGCTGAAATCCTCGCTCAATGGCCGGTACAGCCCGCGCAGTTCCTGCATGGCACCGGCCAGTCCCTCGGGGCGTGACAGGCGTCGGGAGATCCCCGCCAGCGCATCGCCCACCACCTCAAAATCACGGTAAGAACCGAGCCAGTCCTGCGCCGCCATGCGCGGCGCAATCCGCGCCAGCCGTTCCGGCAACTCAGGCTCGTTGGCCAGCACCCGGTAAACCTTGTCGGTGAACGCCTCCAGCGGCACATCCGAGTACTGCTGCCAGTCCCGCGCCAGGCAGTGATCGAAAAACACGTCCAGCACGATCCCGGCATAGCGCCGCCGCCCTTCCGGGAAACGCGCCATGGCCTGGCGAATCACTGGGTGGGCATCGGTGAAAACGTCGATGCGCCGGTGCAGACGAATGGCTTCCTCGATGTCAGTCGGAAACCGCCCGGCCAGCAGGCCCTTGACGAAATCGCCGTAGAGGCTGCCGAGCAATTGCGCGGGTGCCTGGCCGCCGAGGTGGAGGTGTGCAAGGTAATTCATGACGTTGTGCGCAACCGGATTCAGCCTGTGGGAGCGGATACATCCGCGAATCTGTCGGTACATTCGACACATTTGCGGCGTCTGTAAAGCCGTCATCGCGGATGAATCCGCTCCCACAAGGGTTATGGGATCGGGTGCCTGCCCCATATATCGATATAACCCGATATACCGATCTGGCACATTCTTAGCGCCAGATCATATTTGTATATCGCGATTTATAGATATAAAGTTCGCCCCATCGCGATATACCGCTACACACCCTGAGAACGACATGCCTATCGACCTCGACGAAATCATCAAAGCGCTGGCCCATCCGGTACGCCGGCAGATTCTGGACTGGCTGAAAGACCCGCAGACCTGTTTCCCCGACCAGCAGCACACCTTCGACGGTGGTGTCTGTGCCGGGCAGATCGACCAGCGCACGGGTTTGTCGCAGTCGACCGTGTCCTCTCACTTGGCCACGTTGCAGCGCGCCGGTCTGGTGACCAGCCGCAAGCATGGCCAATGGCACTTTTTCAAACGCAACGAAGACGTCATCCAGGCGTTCCTGCAAGAGCTGAGCAAACAGCTCTGATTCAACCCTTTCAAGGAGACGCCACGTGCCTCTATCGCTACTCGTCCTGGCCCTGAGCGCTTTCGCCATCGGCACCACCGAATTCGTCATCATGGGCCTGCTGCCCGATGTCGCCGCCGATCTGGGCGTGAGCATCCCCGGTGCCGGCTGGCTGGTGACCGGTTACGCACTGGGCGTCGCCATCGGCGCACCGTTCATGGCCATGGCCACCGCCAAGTTGCCGCGCAAGGCCGCGCTGGTTGCGCTGATGGGCATCTTCATCGTCGGCAACCTGCTCTGCGCCATCGCTTCGGACTACAACATCCTGATGATCGCCCGGGTGGTCACCGCCCTGTGTCACGGTGCGTTTTTCGGTATCGGCTCAGTCGTGGCGGCTGGCCTGGTGCCCGCCAATCGCCGTGCTTCGGCGGTCGCCCTGATGTTCACCGGCCTGACCCTGGCCAACGTGCTGGGCGTGCCGCTGGGCACTGCGTTGGGCCAACAGGCCGGCTGGCGTTCGACGTTCTTCGCGGTGACGGTGATCGGCGTGATCGCTTTCATCGGCTTGATTCGCGTGCTGCCGAGCAAAACCGATGAAGAAAAGATCGACATGCGCGCCGAACTGAGCGCCCTCAAAGGCGGCGGTATCTGGCTGTCGCTGAGCATGACCGTACTGTTCGCCGCTTCGGTTTTCGCCCTGTTTACCTACGTGGCGCCGCTGCTGGGCGAAGTCACCGGCGTCTCGCCCCATGGCGTGACCTGGACGCTGATGCTGATCGGCCTGGGCCTGACCGCCGGCAACATCATCGGCGGCAAGCTGGCCGACCGCCGTCTGGCCGCCACGCTGATCGGCGTGTTCATCAGCATGGCCGTGGCCTCGACCGTCCTCAGCTGGACCAGCGTCGCGCTGATCCCCGCCGAGCTGACGCTGTTCCTTTGGGCTGTCGCCTGTTTTGCCGCGGTGCCTGCGTTGCAGATCAACGTGGTGACCTTCGGCAAAGACGCACCGAATCTGGTCTCGACCCTGAACATCGGCGCTTTCAACGTCGGTAACGCGCTGGGCGCCTGGGTCGGTGGCAGCGTCATCGCCCACGGCTTCGGCCTGACCAGCGTGCCACTGGCCGCCGGTGTGCTGGCCGTGCTGGCACTGTTGGTGACCCTGATCAATTTCCGTCAGCGCGGCGATGCCGAGCTGGCCGCGGTGGCGAACTGAACGCCAGACAGCACGAATCGAATAATAAGAAAAACTGCGGATTACACCCCTATAAATCCAGGAGCTTTTCAATGACTACCATTTTTGACCCGATCAAAATGGGCGAGCTGGAGCTGGCGAACCGTATCGTCATGGCCCCACTGACCCGTTGCCGCGCCGACGAAGGCCGCGTGCCTAACGCGATGATGGCCGAATACTACGTCCAGCGCGCCTCGGCAGGCCTGATCATCTCCGAAGCCACGTCGGTCACGCCGATGGGGGTCGGTTACCCGGACACCCCGGGCATCTGGTCCAACGACCAGGTGCGTGGCTGGGCCAACATCACCAAGGCCGTTCACGCGGCCGGCGGCAAGATGGTCCTGCAACTGTGGCACGTGGGCCGCGTCTCGCACCCGTCCTACCTGAACGGCGAAACCCCGGTTGCGCCAAGTGCCATCCAGCCCAAAGGCCACGTGAGCTTGGTGCGCCCGCTGTCGGACTACGTCACCCCGCGCGCGCTGGAGTTGGCTGAAATCGAAGACATTGTCGACGCCTACCGCGTCGGCGCCGAGAACGCCAAGGCCGCCGGTTTCGACGGCGTGGAGATCCACGGCGCCAACGGCTACCTGCTCGACCAGTTCCTGCAGAGCAGCACCAACCAGCGCACCGACCAATACGGCGGCTCGCTGGAGAACCGTGCCCGCCTGCTGCTGGAAGTCACCGACGCCGCCATCGAAGTCTGGGGCGCCGGCCGTGTCGGTGTGCACCTGGCACCGCGCGCCGACTCCCATGACATGGGCGACGCCAACCTGGCCGAAACCTTCACCTACGTAGCCAGCGAACTGGGCAAACGTGGCGTGGCGTTCATCTGCGCCCGTGAGCGTGAACTGGACGACAGCATCGGCCCGCAGTTGAAGAAAGCCTTCGGCGGCGTGTTCATCGCCAACGAGAAGTTCACCAAGGAAAGCGCCAACGCCTGGCTGGCAGAAGGCAAGGCCGATGCCGTGGCCTTCGGCATCCCGTTCATCGCCAACCCGGACCTGCCAGCCCGTCTGGCCAAGGATGCGGCGCTGAACGAGCCGCACCCGGAAACCTTCTATGGCAAGGGCGCCGTGGGTTATCTGGATTATCCGGCGCTGTAAGTCGCTGACCGCTTGATCCCGTTCTCCGGTAGCACGACAAAAAGCCCCGACTGATCAGGTCGGGGCTTTTTCATTCCGCAGCCTTGGCGTGATGCAACACGCCGTTATGCGTTTTCGACCTCAGGCGGCTCGATGGTGCCGTCCGGGCGCCTGATCGAACCGTCCGGATATTTGACGGTGCCGTCTTGCCACTCGATCTTGCCGTCAGGATGCTGGACGGTGCCGTCGGCGAACACTATTTTGCCGTCCGGGTGGGTCACGGTGCCTTCGGAATCGACAGTCCTGCCATCGGCATGCTGCACGGTGCCGTCCGGATGCGTCACCGCAGTACCTTCAGGGTTGGTCACTCCGCCGTTCGGCCAGGTCGCAGACCCATCTGGGTTAATGATGCTGCTGGCTGGATTGACCAGCGTCAGCACGCCGGTGACAGTGTTGATGACGGTGGTGACCTTTTCAAAAGTCGAAGGGCCAGTGCGTTCGTCTGGCTTGACCGGTGGCTTCACAGGCGGTTTGACCGGAGGCTTGACCGGCGGTTTCACTTGAGGTTTGACCGGCGGTTTCACTGGTGGTTTGACCGGCGGCTTCGGACGCTTTGGCGGGCCGGCCTTGATGGCTGCATGGGTTGGGTTATCGCCCGTTGTCTGATCATTGTTCATCTTTCATTTTCCTTATGAGGTCGCCCCCCATTTAAGGGGCGCCGACCGTCCTTGTTCCATTGGCTAATCGTCCATCAACTCCTGTCGATGGAATGGTTCCTATCGCCCTGGCCAGGTGATGTTTGCGAAGTTACTTCCCGGCCGGAAAAAAACAAGCGCCAAGACCATAAAAGCCTATGAATTTCAAGATACTAGGAAATAACTGACGGCAAATTCCGAGGTTTTCCGAATAGCCGGACGACGTGATCCGAGGAGAGGCAGAAGCGCCAGGAGATCAGATGTGATGGCATGCCGGTGGGGGCGAATCCATTCGCTGGCAAGCCGTGCTGCTACGGAGCGTAAGCAGGTATCTGTAGGAGCACGCTTGCCCGCGATTGTGCCCTGTCAATCACCTTCAAGGTGTCAGGCATATCGCTATCGCGGGCAAGCGCGCTCCTACGAACAGCGGACGTTATTGCTGTCGCGCGTTGATCTGCTGCGACAGGTTCTGGATCTGGCTTTGCAGGGTGTTGATGTTACGGGTCATCTGACCGCGAAAAGCATCGAACTCGGCCGTGCTGGCGCCAGACGAGGCCGGGGTCGCCGGACGGTTGTCCTGCTGGCTCTTGAGCACGATCATGTCTTGTTCCAGACGCTCGATGGCCTGGCTGTTGTTACTTTTCTTCAGGTTGGCAACATCGGCACCGAGGCTTTTGAGTTCACCATCCAGACGCGACTGTTCGCTCTGCGTCGCCTGGATCGCCTTGCCATCGGGCATCGCCGCCTTCAGCGCTGCCAGTTCCGTGGCGACGGCCTTGAGCTGTTCCTGCAATTGCTGATTGGTGGCCTGCTGCTGGGTGCTCTGCCCGGCAATCTGTTCCAGACGCTTGTCCAGCCCGCCCTGCACACCGGCAACGCCTTGCTGCTGGCGGTTCTGCTCGGCCAGTTGTTCCTGCAACTGCTTGATCTGTGCCTTCAAGGCTTCGCCGCCGCTGTTGGCGACCGACTCGGTGGCCACCACCTTGCCGGAAATATCCTGCAGACGCCCCGCCGCTTCCTCACTGATTCGCGCGAAGCTCTCCTGGGTCGCCACCAGTTGCTGCTCCATCAGCGAGACCTGCTGAAAACTCCACCAACCCAAACCACAGAAGGCAATGAACAGCGCGCCGATCAAGGCCCACAGCGCGCCCGTACCAGGCGCCTTGACCTTGACCACCGGCGTGGTGCGCGAATACACCGTGGTGCGTTCACGGGCACCGGCCGAGGGGATGAAATCGTCGTCATCGTCTTTGGCGCTGAGGTGCGGCACGTCATCGACGTCGTCATACGGATCTTTGCGCATGGGCTTCCCTTTGAAAAACACTGAATCTGAATGGAGCAGTACTACGACCGCCTGAATGGCCTGCCGTTTTACAGCGGCCCGCCGTGCTGTGCTTTCCACCAGCTGCAGAACTCGTCCAGTGCGGTCCAGACACTGACCTTGGGCTGGTAATCCAGATAATACCGGGCGCGGCTGATATCAAGCGTGAAATCACGTGTCATGACCTGCATGCCCAGTCTGGACAGCGTAGGTTCAGGTCGGCCCGGCCACAGCAGGCAGGCCGTCTCGTTGATTGCCGCGGCGCTGTAGGCCAGCCCGTAGCTGCGATAGCGGGTCACCGGCGGCAACTGCATCTGCCGCATCACGTAATTGACCACGTCCCACAGCGGAATCGGCGTGCCGTTGCTGATGTTGTAGGCCTTGCCCAGCGCCGAACCGCTGGCCAGCAGGCTGCTCAGCAGCGCTTCGTTGAGGTTGTGAATGCTGGTGAAATCGACCTTGTTCAGGCCATTGCCAATGATCGACAGGCGCTTTTTGCGCTGCATCTGCATCAGCCGCGGAAAGATGCTGGTATCGCCGGCGCCGGTGACAAAACGCGGACGCAGGGCGATGACTTCCAGACCGAACTCTTCGGCACCGAACACCTTCTGCTCGGCCAGGTATTTGGTCGCGGCGTAATGGTTGTGGAAGCGTTTGGGCACTTGTTCTTCGCGGATGTCCAGGTGCGAACGGCCATCGAAATAGATCGACGGCGACGACAGGTGCACCAGACGCCGGACCCGCTGCTTGAGGCAGGCCTCGACGACATTTTCGGTGACCTGGACGTTGCCCTGCTGGAAGTCCACGCGACGCCCCCAGTTGCCGACCGCACCGGCGCAATGCACCACGGCCTCGACGTCGTCACACAGCGCCAGCACCACGTCCGGATCGTTGAGGTCGCCCTGGATGAATTCGGCGCCGCGCCGTACCAGATGTTCGACACCTTCCGCGCGACGGCCGTTGACCCGCACGCTGAAGCCCTGCTCCAGGGCGAAACGCGCAAAGCGCCCGCCGATGAAGCCGCTCGCGCCGGTGACCAGAATCTTCATTTACCACTCCACCTGTTCATAAACCGCACATCGCTTACGACGAACACGGCGCTCCCCTATGTAGGAGCGTGGCTTGTCCCGCGACCTGCCGGGAACCGGCAGCAACCCCTGACGACTATGCCTTTCTGACACACCGCGTATACCGGATTTACGACTGCTTCGCAGCCGGTCGCAGGACAAGCCAGCTCCTACAAGGAACATCGCTCGCATTGCGACGCTCACATCTGCGCCAACGGCACCAGCCAAAGCCCGGCTTTTTTTGCCAGATGGTCGGTCAGCGCCGACAGCAACTGCCCGCCATTGCGCCAATGATGCCAGTACAAGGGCACATCGATGCAGCGGTCAGGCAACAATTCCACCAGCCGGCCGCTCGCCAGTTGCTCGCGCACCTGCAACTCGGGCACTAGCCCCCACCCGACGCCGGCCTCGGTCATGCGGATGAAACCTTCGGACGACGGACACAAATGGTGCTCGAAACCGCCCTCTGCGCCCAGCATTGCCAGGTACCGATGCTGGAGAAAATCGTCCGGCCCGAACACCAGCGCCGGCGAGCGGGCCAACGCCTGCGCCGTCACCCCGTTCGGAAAATGCCGGGCAACGAATGAAGGGCTGGCCAACGCACGATAGCGCATGGCGCCAAGCAGCAGGCTGCGCGCCCCCGCCACCGGTCGTTCGCTGCCGCAGACACAGGCCGCCACTTCACCCGCACGCATGCGCTTGAGGCCGACGTCCTGATCCTCGACCACCAGGTCGGTGAGCAGCCGTCGCTCGGCACAGAAATCGCCCACGGCAGCAGCCCACCAGGTCGCCAGGCTGTCGGCATTCAGGGCGATTCGCAGTCGCTCCGGCAGACCGCCTTCGTCCAGCGCCGGCACCACGCTTTGCAGATCGCGCTCCAGCAGACGGACCTGCTGCACATGGTTGAGCAGGCGCCGACCGATGTCGGTCGGGCTCGGTGGCGTGGCGCGCACCAGCACCGGCTGGCCGACCCGCGCTTCGAGCAATTTGATCCGCTGCGACACCGCCGATTGCGACAGGCCCAGTACGTGAGCGGCACGCTCGAAACCGGCCTGTTCGACCACCGCCGCCAGCGCCGAAAGCAATTTATAGTCGAACATCAGTTTTCCTAATGAGCAATCAGGATTATTGGTTTTCCTTATACCGTCGGATTACCGACAATCGCCAGCACAACGCCGTTTTATTCGATCAGGAGCACAGACACCGTGTGGCAAAGTTATCTCAATGGCCTGTTGGTCGCGGGCGGCCTGATCATGGCCATCGGCACGCAGAATGCCTACGTACTGGCGCAAAGCCTGCGTCGCGAACATCACTTGTCCGTCGCGCTATTGTGCATTCTCTGCGACGCGGTGCTGGTGACGGCCGGGGTGTTTGGTTTGGCCAATGTGCTGGCGCACAACCCGACGCTGCTGGCGGTCGCGCGCTGGGGTGGCGTGGTGTTTCTGCTGTGGTACGGCAGCAAGGCATTGCGCCGGGCGCTGTCGCCACAAAGCCTGTTGCAGGGTGACAGCGACGGCCAGCGTTCGCGGCGGGCCGTGTTGTTGACGGCCCTGGCGGTGACACTGCTCAACCCTCACGTTTACCTCGACACGGTGCTGCTGATCGGCTCCCTCGGCGCCCAGCAAAGCGTGCCCGGCGCTTACGTGGTCGGCGCAGCCAGCGCGTCGCTGTTGTGGTTCTCCGCCCTGGCACTCGGCGCAGCATGGCTGGCACCGTGGCTGGCAAGACCGGCCACCTGGCGGGCGCTGGATCTCATGGTGGCGGTGATGATGTTCAGCGTGGCGGTGCAGTTGGTTCGTTCAGCGTGAGAGGTCGACACACGGATGACTGCCGGTGGTGATCGCCGTTTTGTAGGAGTGAGCTTGCTCGCGATGCGTCGGATCAGTCGGTGCAGCAGGTACAGATAGATTGCAATCGCGAGCAAGCTCACTCCTACAAGGGAACGCACCAACCTTTCGCGCAATGCTCTGGAACCTCTATCCCACACAGTTGTTGCGTGGTTAAGCATCGGGGCCGGTGCTATGATCCTGCCCCTGCGTCGCAAAAGAGTAAAAACTCAACCGGCGCATGTTCTGTCTGGCCGCCCGTGATCGGCCTTGCGCTCACCGCAACTGACCTGATTAGGAGAATTACCATGGCTTTCGAATTGCCGCCGCTGCCGTACGCCCATGACGCTCTGGCACCGCACATCTCCAAGGAAACCCTGGAATACCACCACGACAAGCACCACAACACCTACGTCGTGAACCTGAACAACCTGGTGCCAGGCACCGAGTTCGAAGGCAAGACTCTGGAAGAAATCGTCAAGACTTCCTCGGGCGGTATCTTCAACAACGCAGCCCAGGTCTGGAACCACACTTTCTACTGGAACTGCCTGGCGCCAAACGCCGGCGGCCAGCCTACCGGCGCCCTGGCTGACGCGATCAACAAGGCTTTCGGTTCGTTCGACAAGTTCAAGGAAGAGTTCAGCAAGACTTCCATCGGCACCTTCGGCTCCGGCTGGGGCTGGCTGGTGAAAAAGGCTGACGGCTCCCTGGCACTGGCCAGCACCATCGGCGCAGGCAACCCGCTGACCAACGGCGACACCCCGCTGCTGACCTGCGACGTCTGGGAACACGCCTACTACATCGACTACCGCAACCTGCGTCCAAAGTACGTCGAGGCGTTCTGGAACCTGGTGAACTGGAACTTCGTTGCCGAGCAGTTCGAAGGCAAGAGCTTCGCCGCCTGATTCCTGCTTCGCATGAAAAACCCGGCCTCGCCGGGTTTTTTTTCGCCTTCTGCATGCGCTTTCTGTATTGTCGAAAAACGATGGCGTACTAATATCATTTTTCATCGCAATCCGATAAAACGAAACTCAAGTTCCACCCGCTGTCTACCGACACAGTGGTGATAGCCTTACTTTGCCTGCATGTGAACCGTTAACCAGATGAAACAGGCCAGGTGTGAACCAGTACGCTTGACCCGAAGGCGTGCATTGCCAATGCTTGCAAACAGTCACCCGCTATCAGCATGGATGAAGGAATGCCCATTTGAAGCTGGAACTCAAAAACAGCTTGTCGGTGAAGCTGTTGCGTGTGGTACTGCTCTCGGCGCTGGTCGTGGGCGTGGTACTCAGCTGCGCACAGATCGTCTATGACGCGTACAAGACGCGGCAGGCCGTCGCGACTGATGCAGAACGCATCCTCGACATGTTTCGCGACCCTTCGACTCAGGCGGTTTACAGTCTGGATCGGGAAATGGGCATGCAGGTCATTGAGGGTCTGTTCCAGGACAAGGCCGTGCGCATGGCGTCCATCGGCCATCCGAACGAAACCCTGCTGGCAGAAAAATCCCGCGACCTGAATGCGTCCCCGACGCGCTGGCTGACCGACCCGATCCTCGGCCAGGAACGCAGTTTCACCACTCAACTGGTGGGTCGCAGCCCGTACAGCGAGTATTACGGCGACCTGCGCATCACCCTCGACACTGCCACCTACGGCGAAGGCTTTCTGGTCAATTCGCTGATCATTTTCATTTCCGGTGTGCTGCGCGCGCTGGCCATGGGCATGGTGCTCTATCTGGTCTATCACTGGCTGCTGACCAAGCCACTGTCGCGCATCATCGAACACCTGACCAGCATCAACCCAGACCGCCCCAGCGAGCACCAACTGCCGCTGCTCAAGGGCCACGAAAAGAACGAGCTGGGCATCTGGGTCAACACCGCCAACCAGTTGCTGGCCTCTATCGAGCGCAACACCCACCTGCGCCACGAAGCCGAATCCAGCCTGTTGCGCATGGCCCAGTACGACTTCCTCACCGGTTTGCCCAACCGCCAGCAGCTGCAACAGCAACTGGACAAGATCCTCGTCGACGCCGGCAAGGTGCAGCACCGGGTCGCCGTGCTGTGCGTGGGGCTGGATGATTTCAAAGGCATCAACGAACAATTCAGCTATCAGGCCGGCGATCAGTTGCTGCTGGCCCTGGCCGACCGTCTGCGCAGCCACAGCGGACGCCTCGGCGCCCTCGCCCGTCTGGGTGGCGACCAGTTCGCCCTGGTCCAGGCCGATATCGAGCAGCCGTACGAAGCCGCGGAACTGGCGCAGAACATCCTCGACGATCTGGAAGCGTCGTTCAGTGTCGATCAGCAAGACATCCGCCTGCGCGCCACCATCGGCATCACCCTGTTCCCGGAAGACGGCGACAGCACCGAGAAGCTGCTGCAGAAAGCCGAACAGACCATGACCCTGGCCAAGACCCGCTCGCGCAACCGCTATCAGTTCTACATCGCCAGCGTCGACAGCGAGATGCGCCGTCGCCGCGAGCTGGAAAAAGACCTGCGCGAAGCGCTGGTGCGCAACCAGTTTCATCTGGTCTATCAGCCACAGATCAGCTACCGCGATCATCGCGTGGTCGGCGTCGAAGCACTGATTCGCTGGATTCACCCGGAACACGGTTTCGTCCCGCCGGACCAGTTCATTCCTCTGGCCGAACAGAACGGCACCATCATCGCCATCGGCGAATGGGTGCTGGATCAGGCCTGCAAGCAACTGCGCGAGTGGCACGATCAGGGCTTCATCGAATTGCGCATGGCGGTCAATCTGTCCACCGTGCAACTGCACCACGCCGAGCTGCCGCGGGTGGTCAACAACCTGCTGCAGATCTATCGCCTGCCGCCGCGCAGCCTGGAGCTGGAGGTCACCGAAACCGGCCTGATGGAAGACATCAGCACCGCCGCCCAGCACCTGCTCAGCTTGCGCCGCTCCGGCGCGTTGATCGCCATCGATGACTTCGGGACCGGCTATTCCTCGCTCAGCTACTTGAAAAGCCTGCCGCTGGACAAGATCAAGATCGACAGGAGTTTCGTGCAGGACCTGATCGACGACGAAGACGACGCGACCATCGTGCGCGCCATCATCCAGCTCGGAAAAAGCCTGGGCATGCAGGTCATCGCCGAGGGCGTGGAGACCACCGAGCAGGAGGCCTACATCATTTCCGAGGGCTGCCACGAAGGCCAGGGCTACTTCTACAGCAAGCCGCTGCCGGCCCGGGAACTGCTGGCGTACCTGAAGCAGGCCAAGCGGACTCAGGTGGGAGTCTTGTAGGTTCGAACGCCTCCCCTTGCAGGAGCTGGCTTGCCCTGCGATCGGCGAGGAACCCGTCGTGAAACCCTACGCATTGGCCGTGTCAGATACACCGCATTCACCGGATTTACGACGGGTTCCCCGCCGCTCGCAGGACAAGCCAGCTCCTACAGGGGGCGCATGAAACGCTTTGTAACAGCTTGAAATATCTCCCCTCTCGGCACGGGGCATTTTGCCTTTACACCGAATGCAAATACTTCGCATTATGTCGCAGCTTTTTTCGGCCCTCACCACCGCTCACACACTTTCCAGACGCAGGATTCCGTCATGATTCGTATGCCCCTGGCTACCGCCAGTCTGCTGGCCATCGCCATTTCTCTCGCCGGTTGTGATCAAGGCAAGGACAAGCCCGTCGCTGCAGCGCCAACACCGGCTCCGGCAGCCGCCGCGCCTGCCCAGACCAGCGATGCCGCCACCAAGGCCGTGGTCGCGAATTACGCCAACATGGTCTTCGCCGTATTCAGCGATGCCGAATCCACCGCGAAGAAACTCGGCACTGCCGTCGACGCTTTCCTCGCCACCCCGAACGACCAGACCCTGAAAGCCGCGCGCGACGCCTGGGTCGCCGCGCGCGTGCCGTACATGCAGAGCGAAGTGTTCCGCTTCGGCAACACCATCATCGACGACTGGGAAGGTCAGGTGAACGCCTGGCCGCTGGACGAGGGCCTGATCGACTACGTCGCCAAGGACTACCAGCACGCGCTGGGCAACCCGGGCGCCAGCGCGAACATCATCGCCAACACCTCGATCCAGGTCGGCGAAGACAAGGTCGATGTCAGCGAAATCACCCCTGAAAAACTGGCCAGCCTGAACGAGCTGGGCGGCGCCGAGGCCAACGTTGCCACCGGTTACCACGCCATCGAATTCCTGCTCTGGGGCCAGGATCTGCACGGCACCGGCCCGGGCGCCGGCGAGCGTCCGGCCAGCGACTACGTCGAAGGCAACGGTGCAACCGGTGGTCACAACGACCGTCGCCGCGCCTACCTGAAAGCCGTCACCGATCTGCTGATCAGCGACCTCGAAGAAATGGTCAACAACTGGAAGCCGGGCGTGGCCGACAACTACCGCGCCAGCCTGGAAGCCGAGCCGGCCGAAAGCGGCCTGCGCAAGATGCTGTTCGGCATGGGCAGCCTGTCCCTGGGCGAACTGGCGGGCGAGCGCATGAAGGTGGCACTGGAAGCCAACTCCAGCGAAGACGAGCACGACTGCTTCAGCGACAACACTCACAACTCGCACTTCTACAACGGTCTGGGCATCCGCAACGTCTATCTGGGCGAATACACCCGTGTAGACGGCAGCAAGGTCAGCGGCCCGAGCCTGTCGTCGCTGGTGGCCAAGGCTGACGCCGCCACCGACACCGCCCTGCGCGCCGACCTGGACAGCACCCAGGCCAAGTTGCAGGCCATCGTCGACCACGCCAACAAGGGCGAGCACTTCGATCAACTGATCGCCGCTGGCAACACGGCCGGCAATCAGGTGGTGCGTGACGCCATCGCCGCACTGGTCAAACAGACCGGCGGCATCGAACAGGCCGCCGGCAAGTTGGGCATCACCGATCTGAACCCGGACAACGCCGACCACGAATTCTGATTCGTCCGTCAGCGCCAGCGGTGACCGAAAATGCCGACCCATTCGTGGGTCGGCATTTTTTTGGTCGCCACAATACCTGTAGGAGTGAGCTTGCTCGCGATAGCAGTGTGTCAGTCACCGGTGCGTACCAAACCAACCGTAATCGCGAGCAAGCTCACTCCTACAGTCATCGTGTTCTTTCTCTTAACGGCAACCTGCCGAGGAACACTCTGTAAATCCTGTAAGGCATTTCCTGTTCAGCCTCTGCTGCATTGAACAGCCCCTGTTCGACGTCGATCATGCGCACTCCGTTGACCCACTCGATCCAGGAGGAGACCGACCGTGCCCAAGAGAGACAAAAAGAGGAGCCGCGTCAGCCATGCCAAAGCCAACGATTACGGAATCCATATGCTGGTAGGACTCAAAGGCCCCAGGGCCTGGAAAGTCACGATCTACCGGGATGGCAAGACCTTCAACAAACTGTTTTCATTCTCCCGCCACGGCGGTCGCGACGCCGCTCGCAAGGCCGCCGACGCCTGCCGCGACGAACTCCTGCTGGCCAATCTGCCCAAACTCAGCCGCGACGTGCGGCAACGCCTTATCGCCACCAACACCAGCGGCCATCCCGGCGTGCATTACCGCTGTTACACCGGCATCGCCTACTGGGTGGCGCGCACCACCCTGCGCAATGGCAGCAGCGTGACCAAGTCCTTCCGCGTCGAGCATTACGGCTACGAACACGCCAAGGAGCTGGCCATTCGCGAACGCGAGCGCCAACTCGACGGTATCGGCGATTACCGCTCGTTCAAAGTCGAAGAAGGCGAACGCCGGTTGATGCAATTGATCGTAGAAAATCCGACGCTGGCGATTGCCGGCATCTGAACCACGCCTCCCCGCCTCTCGCCGGCAAATTGGTAACAACTCGTTTCGAGAGGCACTGACAAACGCAAATCCCTCTTATTCCTGAAGGTCGGGGCTGGTAAGCTTGCTCGCCCCGAATTCCCCCCCTTTGCAGGATGTGTATGGCTGCGCGGCTCCGTATTTCGTTGTGCCTGCTGATGGCTGCGGCCCTCGGTGGGTGCGATGATGCCCCGCGTTTCAGTGCCGCCGAACCCGGCGAGGCACAGTCCGGCGGCGCCGCCACGGTCAACCGCAGCGACCGCAATGCGTTTTCCCTGCCATCGGCCAACCTGTCGCCGACCCGCCGGCTGGACTTCAGCGTCGGCAACAGCTTCTTCCGCAGCCCCTGGGTCATCGCACCCTCCACCACTACAGCCCGCGATGGCCTCGGCCCGTTGTTCAACACCAACGCGTGTCTGAACTGCCACATTCGCGACGGTCGCGGTCATCCGCCCGAGCCGGGGGCCGACAACGCCGTGTCGATGCTGGTGCGCCTGTCGATTCCCGACGACCCCGCCTACGCCGAGCAACTGCGCCAGCAGGGCCTGGTAGCCGAGCCGACCTACGGCACGCAGTTGCAGGATATGGCAGTTCCCGGCATTGCACCGGAAGGCAAGGTGCGGGTGGCCTACGACACGATGACCGTGCATTTTCGCGACGGCACGCCAGTGCATCTGCGCCGCCCGACGCTGCAGATCACGCAACTGGGTTATGGCCCGCTGCATCCACAGACTCGCGCCTCGGCGCGCATCGCCCCGCCGATGATTGGCCTCGGTCTGCTGGAAGCGATTCCGGAAGCGGCGATCCTCGCCAACGTCAATCCGAACGGCAAGAACGGCAGCGGCATCAACGGGCAGCCGAACTGGGTCTGGGACGACGCGCAGCAGAAAACCGTGCTCGGCCGCTTCGGCTGGAAAGCCTCGCAGCCCAGCGTCAACCAGCAGAACGTCCACGCACTGGCCGGTGACATGGGCCTGACTTCAAGCCTCAAGCGCAGCGACGATTGCACCGTCGCACAACGGGACTGTCGTCAGGCACCCAACGGTGAAGGGCCGGACGGCGAGCCGGAAGTCAGCGACAACATTCTGCGGCTGATCACGTTCTACACCCGTAATCTCGGGGTGCCGGCCCGCCGCGACGTCAACGATGCACAGGTGCTGACCGGCAAGAATCTGTTCTTCAAGGCCGGCTGCCAGCAATGCCATACGCCACAGTTCACCACTGCAGCGAACGCCGCCGAGCCGGAGCTGGCCAATCAGGTGATCCGTCCTTACACCGACCTGCTGCTGCACGACATGGGCGAAGGTCTGGCCGACAACCTCAGCGAGTTTCAGGCCAGCGGTCAGCAATGGCGCACCCCGCCGTTGTGGGGCATCGGCCTGACCGACGCGGTCAGCGGCCACACCCAGTTTCTGCACGACGGCCGTGCCCGCAATCTGATGGAGGCCGTGCTCTGGCACGGTGGCGAGGCCCTGCCCGCCCAACGTCAGGTGCTGGCCTTCGATGCCGACCAGCGCGCTGCGTTGCTGGCGTTTCTGAATTCTCTCTAACCGTATTTTCTGAAAAAAGGAGTCGGGCATGTTCCGTCCCAAGCTGTTGTTCACCAGCCTCGCCGCGCTCGCGCTGGGTGCCTGTGCGCCCTCCGACCCGCAGGCCGTGACCTCCGCCGCCATCGCCAAACAAGTGATCCTGCCGACCTACAGCCGCTGGGTCGACGCCGACAAACAACTGGCCGTCAGCGCACTGGCGTTCTGCCAGGGCAAGAGTGATCTGGACACTGCCCGCGCCGATTTCCTCCACGCCCAAAAAGCCTGGGCCGAGCTGCAACCGCTGCTGATCGGGCCGCTGGCCGAGGGCAACCGGTCGTGGCAGATCCAGTTCTGGCCGGACAAGAAAAACCTCGTGGGCCGTCAGGTCGAGCAACTGATCACCGCCCAACCGCAGGTCAGCGCCGACGCTCTGGCCAAGTCCAGCGTGGTGGTTCAGGGCCTGTCGGCCTATGAGTACATTCTGTTCGACGCCGAGATCGACATGGCCAACGCCGAGCAAAAAGCCCGGTACTGCCCGCTGTTGATCGCCATCGGCGAGCGGCAGAAAGGCCTGGCCGAGGAGATCCTCAGCAGTTGGAACAGCAACGACGGCATGCTCGCGCAACTGAGCAAGTTTCCCAACCAGCGCTACGCCGATTCCCACGAAGCCATCGCCGAATTGCTGCGGGTACAGGTCACTGCGCTGGACAGCCTGAAGAAGAAACTCGGCACGCCGCTGGGTCGCCAATCCAAGGGCGTGCCGCAGCCGTTCCAGGCCGAGGCCTGGCGCAGCAAGTCGTCGCTCAGCAGCCTGCAAGCCAGCCTGGTCAGCGCCGAGCAGGTCTGGACCGGTGTCGACAATCATGGTCTGCGTGGCCTGCTGCCGGCCGAACAGAAGCCGCTGGCGGACAAGATCGACGCCGCCTACGCCGAAAGCCGCAAGCAACTGGCCGCGCTGAAACCGCCATTGGCGGACCTGCTCGCCAGCGAGGAAGGCCGTCAGCAACTCAATACGTTCTACGACAGCCTCAACGCGGTGCATCGCCTGCACGAAGGCGAGCTGGCCAAGGCGTTGGGCATTCAGCTCGGTTTCAATGCCAACGATGGTGACTGATATGTTGCGACGTCAGGCTCTGGCCCTCGGCAGCCTTGTTCTCAGCGCCTGCACCCTGGGCGGCTGGACGCTGTTCAGAAAGAAAGGCGAAAGCCCGTTGCTGCTGTCCGCCCGTGACGACAGCAGTGGCCAGCATTACGCCGTGGGTTATCGGGTGGACGGCACGCAGGTGTTCGCCACGCCCGTTGCCCAGCGTTGCCACGACATCATCAATCACCCACAGCTGCCGATCGCGCTGTTCGTGGCACGCCGCCCCGGCACCGAGAGTTACCTGATCGACCTGCGCGATGGCCGCCTGTTGCAGACCATCACCTCGCAGCCGAACCGGCATTTCTACGGCCATGCGGTGATCCACAAAAGTGGCGAGTGGCTGTACGCCACCGAGAACGACACCACCGATCCGGGCCGTGGTCTGCTTGGCATTTACCGTTTTGTCGGCGAGCGTCTGGAGCACAGCGGCGAGATCCCGACCCACGGTATCGGCCCGCATCAGGTGTCGTGGCTGCCGGACGGTGAAACCCTGGTGGTGGCCAACGGCGGCATTCGTACCGAAGCGGAAAGCCGGGTCGAGATGAACCTCGACGCCATGGAGCCGAGCCTGGTGCTGATGCAGCGCGACGGCACGTTGCTGAGCAAGGAAACCCTGGCCCAGCAGATGAACAGCGTGCGCCATATGGCGATTGCCAGTGACGGCACCATCGTTGCCGGTCAGCAGTTCATGGGGCCGTCCCACGAACCGGCAGAGCTGTTGGCGATCAAACGTCCAGGACAGCCGTTCCAGGCATTTCCGGTGGCCGATCAGCAGTTGCAGGCCATGGCCCACTACACCGCCAGCGTGGCCATCCACAACGAACTGCGTCTGGTGGCGCTGACCGCGCCGCGGGGCAACCGCTTCTTCATCTGGGACCTGGACAGCGGTGCCGTGAAGCTGGATGCGCCATTGCCGGATTGCGCCGGCGTGGGTGCGGTGGCCGATGGCTTTGTGGTGACCTCGGGCCAGGGGCGCTGCCGTTTCTACGATTGCCGGCAGAGCGCACTGGTGCCGCAGCCGCTGGAGTTGCCAGCGGGGTTGTGGGACAACCATTTGCATTTGGTGCCTGGGTTGGCTTGAGGCGCTACGTTGATGCCCTTCGGGCCTATCGCGAGCAAGCTCACTCCTACATTTTTTGCAACGTGCCACACCCGAACGACCGTGTTGTTCGCTTAAAAGCAGACCGCAAAAAAAATGGGGCCAGACACCAAGGCTACCCACGCGGTCCATCAGGCCATGGCACGTTGCAACCAATGTAGGAGTGAGCTTGCTCGCGATCAGGCCCGAAGGGCATCAGAGTAAGAATCTACACCCGGTAGCACAGGCCAGTGCTGGCAAGTCATCCGCAAGCCGTTTAACGTGCTCGCCTGATTCATCGAATTTCCAAGGAAGTGGAATATGTTGCGTCGCCGCATGCTGATCATGCTGGGATTTGTCCTGATCGTGGTGCTGGCCCTGGGGGGCTATAAAGCGTTTTCGGTCTACAAACAGATCCAGCAATTCACCGCCCCCAAGCCACCGGTCAATGTCGAGGTGGCGACGGTGGAGCAGCGGCTGTGGCAGGAGCGTCTGCCGGCCATCGGCAGTCTCAAGGCTTTGCAGGGCGTCAACCTGAGCCTGGAAGTGGCGGGTACGGTCAAGGCGCTGCAGTTCGAATCCGGGCAGAAGGTCAAGGTCGGCCAGCCGTTGCTGCAACTGGACAGCGATGTGGAAAAGGGCCTGCTCGGCACCGCCGAGGCCGATCTGGGACTGGCTGAAGTCGACTACGTCCGTGGCAGCAAACTGGTGGGCGACGCCGCGATTTCCCGTGGCGATTTCGACAAGCTTGCCGCCACCCGCAAGAAAGCCGCCGCCACCGTGGCGCAGCTCAATGCCTCCTTGGCGAAAAAACGCATTCTCGCGCCGTTCAGCGGCACCATCGGCATTCGTCAAGTGGACGTCGGCGACTACCTCGCCAGCGGCACGGTGATCGCCACATTGCAGGACCTCAGCAGCCTCTACGCCGACTTCTTCGTGCCAGAGCAAGCGCTGCCCAAACTCGCGGTCGGCCAGCAGGTCGAGGTCACGGTCGGTGCCTGGCCGCAGGACGTGTTCAAAGCCAGCATCAGTGCCATCAACCCCAAGGTCGAGGACGCCACCCGCAACGTGCAGATCCGCGCCACCCTGCCCAACCCAGACGGCAAGCTGCTGCCGGGCATGTTCGCCAATTTGCAGGTGCTGCTGGGCCAGGACAGTCAGCGCATGGTCCTGCCGGAAAGCACCATCACCTACACCCTGTACGGCAATTCGGTGTACGTCGTGGTCGCGAAGAAAGGTGCCGACGGTCAACCGGAAAAGAACGCCAAGGGCGAGCCACAACAGATGGTCGAAAGGCGCTTCGTCGACACCGGCGAGCGTCGCGGCGGTCTGGTGATCATCAGCAAGGGTCTGCAAGTGGGCGATCAGGTGGTGACCGGAGGCCAGCTCAAGCTGGACAACGGCACCCCGGTTGCCATCAGTGCCGCTGCGACAGCGCCAGTCGAGCCGAACAGTCAACGCAAAGTCGACTGATCGAAAGCGACGGTTCAAGGAGCGACCATGGCATTTACCGATCCGTTCATCCGTCGTCCGGTGCTCGCCAGCGTGATCAGCCTGCTGATCGTGCTGTTGGGCTTCCAGGCGTTCAGCAAGCTGACCATCCGCCAGTACCCGCAGATGGAAAACGCCCTGATCACCGTGACCACGGCTTACCCCGGCGCCAACGCCGAAACCATTCAGGGCTACATCACTCAGCCGCTGCAACAGAGCCTGGCGAGCGCCGAAGGCATCGACTACATGACCTCGGTCAGTCGGCAGAACTTCTCGATCATCTCGATCTACGCGCGCATCGGCTCCAACAGCGACCGCCTCTACACCGAGCTGCTGGCCAAGGCCAACGAGGTGAAGAACAAACTGCCGCAAGACGCCGAAGACCCGGTGCTGAGCAAGGAAGCCGCCGATGCTTCGGCGCTGATGTACATCAGTTTCTACAGCCCGGAGCTGAGCAACCCGCAGATCACCGATTACCTGTCGCGGGTCATCCAGCCGAAACTAGCGACCCTGCCCGGCATGGCCGAAGCGGAGATTCTCGGCAATCAGGTCTTCGCCATGCGCCTGTGGCTGGACCCGGTGAAACTCGCCGGTTTCGGTCTCACCGCCAACGACGTCACCGACGCCGTGCGCAAGTACAACTTCCTCTCGGCCGCCGGCGAAGTGAAAGGTGAATACGTGGTGACCAGCGTCAACGCCACCACCGACCTGAAATCCCCGGAAACCTTCGCCGCAATTCCGCTCAAGACCCAAGGTGACAGCCGCGTGCTGCTGGGTGACGTGGCGCGGGTGGAAATGGGCGCGGAGAACTACGACACCGTCAGTTCGTTCGACGGTACGCCGTCGGTGTACATCGGCATCAAGGGCACGCCCAGCTCCAACCCGCTGGACGTGATCAAGGAAGTTCGACGGATCATGCCGGAGCTGGAAAGCCAGTTGCCGCCAAGCCTGAAAGCCTCCATTGCCTACGATGCCACGCTGTTCATCCAGGCCTCGATCCACGAAGTGGTCAAGACACTGGTGGAGGCCGTGCTGATCGTCATCGTCGTGGTGTTCCTGTTCCTCGGCGCGCTGCGTTCGGTGCTGATCCCTGTGATCACCATCCCGTTGTCGATGATCGGCGTGCTGTTCTTCATGCAGATCATGGGCTACTCGATCAACCTGCTGACCCTGCTGGCGATGGTGCTGGCCATCGGTCTGGTGGTGGACGACGCCATCGTCGTGGTGGAGAACATCCACCGGCATATCGAGGAAGGCAAATCGCCGCTCAATGCAGCGCTGGAGGGCGCGCGGGAGATCGCCATGCCGGTGGTGTCGATGACCATCACTCTGGCGGCCGTGTACGCGCCCATCGGCTTTCTCGAAGGCCTGACAGGGGCGCTGTTCAAGGAATTCGCCCTGACCCTGGCCGGTGCCGTGGTGATTTCCGGGATCGTCGCCCTGACCCTGTCTCCGATGATGTGCGCCGTGCTGTTGCGTCACGAAGAGAATCCCAGCGGGCTGGCACACAAGCTCGATCAGATTTTCGATGGACTGAAGGCGCGCTATCAGCGTCTATTGCACGGCACCTTGAACACGCGGCCGGTGGTGATCGTATTTGCCGTGCTGGTGCTGTGCCTGATCCCGGTGTTTCTCAAGTTCAGCCAGTCGCAACTGGCGCCGGATGAAGATCAGGGCATCATTTTCATGATGTCGACCTCGCCGCAGCCGACCAACCTCGACTACATGAACCGCTACACCGACCAGTTCACCCGGATCTTCAAGGAGTTTCCCGAGTACTACTCGTCGTTCCAGATCAACGGCTTCAACGGCGTGCAGACCGGCGTCGGCGGCTTTCTGCTGAAACCGTGGGATGAGCGCAGTCGCTCGCAGATGCAGCTGTTGCCCGAAGTGCAGGGAAAACTGGAGCAGATCACCGGTCTGCAGATTTTCGGTTTCAACCTGCCGTCGTTGCCTGGCACCGGTGAAGGTCTGCCGTTCCAGTTCGTGGTCAACACGCCGAACGATTATGCGGCGCTGCTGGAGGTGGTGAACCGGATCAAGAAACGCGCGGCCGAGTCCGGCAAGTTCGCCTTTCTCGACCTCGATCTGGCATTCGACAAACCGGAAGTGGTGGTCGACATCGACCGCGCCAAGGCGGCGCAGATGGGTGTGTCGATGCAGGATCTGGGCGGCAGCCTGGCGACCCTGCTCGGCGAGGCGGAGATCAATCGCTTCACCATCGATGGCCGCAGCTACAAGGTCATCGCCCAAGTGGAACGGCCCTATCGCGACAATCCCGAATGGCTGGCCAATTACTACGTGAAGAACACCGAAGGCAAAATGCTGCCGCTGTCGACCCTGATCAAGGTCAGCGACCGCGCTCGGCCGCGTCAGCTCAACCAGTTCCAACAGTTGAACTCGGCGATCATTTCCGGCGTACCGCTGGTGAGCACCGGCGAGGCCATCGCACTGGTGCGGCAGATCGCCGACGAGGAAGCACCGCCCGGTTTCGCCTACGACTACGCCGGGGCCACGCGCCAGTACGTGCAGGAAGGCAACGCGCTGTGGGTCACATTTGGCCTGGCGCTGGCAATCATCTTTCTGGTGCTGGCGGCGCAGTTCGAAAGCTTCCGCGACCCGCTGGTGATTCTGGTGACGGTGCCGCTGTCGATCTGCGGGGCGTTGATCCCGCTGTTTCTCGGGGTGTCGACACTGAACATCTACACCCAGGTCGGGCTGGTGACGTTGATCGGCCTGATCAGCAAGCACGGCATTCTGGTAGTGGAGTTCGCCAACCAACTGCGCCACGAAAAGGGATTGAGCGCCCGCGAAGCGGTGGAAGAAGCGGCGGCGATTCGCCTGCGCCCGGTGCTGATGACGACCGCAGCCATGGTGTTCGGCATGGTCCCGCTGATCCTGGCGACCGGCGCCGGCGCGGTGAGCCGTTTCGATATCGGTCTGGTGATTGCGACCGGGATGTCGGTGGGGACGTTGTTTACGTTGTTTGTATTGCCTTGTGTTTATACGGTGTTGGCGGGGCGGGGGGATTCGCGGGTGTGAGTTGAGATGAGATTGGCTCTAGATCGCAACTCTGATGCCCTTCGGGCCTGATCGCGAGCAAGCTCACTCCTACATTTTTTGCAACGTGCCATGGCCTGATGGACCGCGTTGGTAGCCTTGGTGCCCGGCGCAACATCTTCGCGGTTTGCTACAAAGGCTGCGCACTCGGTCCATCAGAATGCGGCACGTTACAACAGATGTAGGAGTGAGCTTGCTCGCGATCAGGCCCGAAGGGCATCAAAGTAAGAATCCCAAGCCAACCCCAACAATCCCAAACCCCAACAAAAAAGGCCCCGAAAAATCGGGGCCTTTCAGTTATCAGGCAACTTCAATGTTGTGGCCCCGTTCCTTGGGCAAGGCCGAACATCAACAGCAACAGATCATGATCGGGTCGGGCCGTGGAGACGGCCTTCGCCACCCGCGGTAAAGGGCACTGCCCTTCACCGTGCACTGCGCTCAGAATTTTCGGCCCGGGTTGTTCCCAGGCAGCCAGCGCAATGGATGCGATCCCCAATGCCCCGAGTAAAAACAAACCTCGCGCCAGTTCTAACTTCATCGATCCAAACCTTTGATGGGGCTGCCAAATGCCGTCTCGTAAAAGTAGACCAGCTTCTTCCAGTCGCCAGCACTGAACGACGAATGGCGACGTAGTTGTTTCATGTCATGCTGGGCCGCGCCATAGGCGGTCAGACGACGGCGGCATTTCTCCAGATCCAGCAGCGCCACTTCAGGCCGGGCCGCCGCACCTTCGCCGACCACACGCACGAACACATGCTTGATATAGATGCAGCTGTGCTGCCAGCGGCCCCGGTGCATGCGCGCCAGGTTTTCCGCCAGCTCCTTGAGCATCTGATCATGCAACGCTTCACCGTAGCGCTCGCGACCACCGGCGGCGTACCACTTTTCAATCTCTTCGAAGCCATCCAGCGAGGCGGTCACCAACAGCGCACGCCACTCGTTGTTCTCGTCACGTTCGGCACCGCAAAACACCATGCGCGGCACGTTGACGTTGAGCTGGCGCAAGCCTTCCAGTGCATCGCGTTCACGCAGTACGGTCGGGCGGCCGAACGGGTGCAGCCAGCTACGGTAGATGTGACCGGTCTGGCGCTTCACGTACAACAGCCGCCCGTTCTCCGACATGACGCGCTGCACGCCGCTTTCTCCGCCACGGCGTACGTTGGGTTCTTCCACCCATTCGCCACGGGTATTCCAGAAATAGGCAAAGCGGTCCTTGGCTGGAACGGTCAACTCTGCTGCAACATCCACGGCCATCCTGTTACCTCTTACGTAATAGATACACTCGCCACATGGCGTACATCGGCAGGAAATCCAGTCGCTCCTGAATGCGAAATCCTGCCTGTTCAAATTCGGCTTCCACTGTAGCCACGGGTAACACAAAGCGGTTCTGGTAACCCTCTTGTTGCCGGGTCGCCTCCGCACGCTTGCGTTTCCAGGCCTTGAAGTTGCCATCGACCCATAACGAAATGATTACGCTGTCGCGGGTCACGCGATGGAACTCCTTCAGCAAGACCGCTCTGTCATGGGCCTCACCGATGTGGTGCAGCAGGCGCATGCAAAAAATGCTGTCCACTGCGTTGCCCGGCATGTCGATGGCGAAAGCAGAAGTCTGCAAGGGTTGTACCCGTTTCACCACATCCGCCGGTTGCGACTCACAGGCAATCTTGACCATGGATGCCGAATTGTCGGCTCCGATGATCACCCGGTTGGCCTTTTCCGCCAGCACCGGCCAGAAGCGTCCGGCGCCGCACGGCAGATCCAGTACCAGGCCCGGCTCACCCGCCAGGGCCAGAGCACGTCTGGCCAGTTGTTTGTCGCGATGATCCGACAGTCTGCGCGCGAGTCCGTTCTTGTGCTTGCGAAGATATTTCCTGGCGTGCTCGTCGTCGTACTTGCGCGAGAAATCAAGCTCGATCCGCTTGCTCATGGTTGCATCTCCTGGAGGTGATACAACCACGGTAGGTAGAAACACGTCATTCTCAGGTCATGCAAATGTGAAAAAAACGTGCTATTCCGTGAGCAAATGTTACGAGGTTTTACCGGAAGATGGGGCTAGCATATGGCCATAAAGCCGGAAATCGCAGCAACATTTACACAGTCTGTACATTCAGCTTGAGTGTCGGAAGAAGTCGACACTGAACCGGCAGCCGTTGGGCTCCATGGTGTCGAGGCTCACCGTCCAGCCCTGGTTTTCACAGATCCGCTGTACCAGCGACAGCCCCAGGCCAAGCCCTTCGCCACGTTTTTCGTTGCCTCGCACGAATGGCTGGAACATCGCTTCGCGCTTCTCTACAGGAATGCCGACACCGGAATCCTCGACCACGAACCCCTGTTCATGCAGCGTCAGCCGGATGAACCCATGGTCGGTGTAGTGCAAGGCATTGCGCAGCAAATTGCCCATCACCGCGTAGAGGAATGTCGCGTTATAGCCCTTCTCGGACGGTTCGCAGGGGAAATACTCCAGCGTCAGGCCCTTCGTCTCGATTGGCTCACGCCACAGATTAAGCAGTTGCTGCGCGGCACCCTGCAACGTCAATTGCGGGTGCATGCCGGCATCGTCGCGCTGGGTTCGTGCCAGCATGAGGAAGGTCTGCACCAGATCGCGCATTTCTTCACAGGCCCGCGCCACCCGCTCCACCTGGGTGCGGGCACGCTGATCGAGGGCCGGGTTGGCGAGCAGCAATTCACAGGAGCTGGCCAGCACCATCAGCGGCGTGCGCAGTTCATGGCTGACATCGCTGGTGAACATCCGCTCACGGGTCAACGCGTCGCGCAAACGGCCCAGCGTGGCGTCGAAGGCCACCGCCAGCTCACCGACTTCGTCAGCGGCATAGTCCGGTGCCAGTGGCGGCGCAAGGCCGAGCAACTGATCGCGATGACGCACCTGACGGGCCAGACGCACCACCGGTGCCATCACTCGTCGCGCCAGTACCCAACCAAGGAACACGGCCAGCGCCAGCGCCAGTACGAAGCCCACCAGGACAACGGCAAACAGCACCCGCTCGCGTTCTTCGAAGTCGCTCTGATCCTGCAACAGCACGTAATGCCGGCCGTCGACGATCTCGACCATCGCGTGATACGACAGCGGCCCGCGAAACACCTCGTGGAAGCCCGGCTCCAGATGGCGCAAATCCTTGGGCAGCTCGAAATCGCCCGGGCCGCCGCTGAAGTAGAACAACTGATCAGGCTCGGGGCGGTGGCTCCAGTCACTGACGCTGTCCATCAGCAACAGACGGGTCAGATCGCCCCCCAGGCCTGCGGAGATCAGCTTTTCTTCCACCAGATGCACCGTCGCGACGATGCCCATGGCGAACGAGCCGGCGACCAGCGCGCTCATCAGCGCAAAGGCGATGATGATCCGCTGGGCAAGGCTCTGCTTAAACTCCATCGCGGCCCTCGGCCAGGCGATAACCGACGCCGTGCACGGTCTGCAGCAGCGGCTTGTCGAACGGCTTGTCGATCACCTGACGCAGCTGGTGAACGTGGCTGCGCAGGCTGTCACTGTCCGGGCAGTCGTCGCCCCACAGTGCTTCTTCGAGGATTTCCCGGCGCAGCACGTGCGGGCTTTTCTGCATCAACACGGCCAGCAGCTTGAGGCCGACCGGGTTGAGTTTGAGCATGCGCCCTTCGCGGGTGACTTCCAGGGTGTCCAGGTCGTAAACCAGATCGGCCACCTGCAAGGTGCGCCGCCCGCCGCCCTGAGCGCGGCGCAGCACGGCCTCGATACGCGCGGCCAGTTCCGACAGGGCGAAAGGCTTGAGCAGGTAATCGTCGGCCCCGGAGCGGAAGCCTTGCAGACGGTCGTCGAGCTGGTCGCGTGCGGTGAGCATGATCACCGGCGTGTCGCGACGCGCATCTTCACGCAAGCGCTTGCACAGCGTGTAGCCGTCGATACCCGGCAGCATGATATCGAGCACGATCAGGTCGTAATGCTCGGTGGCGGCCAGGTGCAGTCCGGACAGGCCATCCTGGGCGCAGTCGACCGTATACCCCTTCATTCCGAGGTAATCGGCCAGGTTTGCAAGGATGTCGCGGTTGTCTTCAACCAGCAGAATTCGCATGGGTGCATGTCTCCATATGCGGTTGTCGGCATGACCAGGTACAGGCGTCGACACGGTCAGAGTTGGCGGCAGCTTACGGCCAAGTGCGCCTGAGGGCCAGTGTCGACGTGCATAACGTTTTTTTCACCATTGGTTCACAGCCCGCCGACGGCCTGACGTTCAGAATGCCGAGCGCTCGGGATCAGCCCGAAGCGTTCCCTGCCATCACACGGAATCCACCATGTCTGAAATCTTTGAGCGGCCAGTCTCGCGCCCGATCAATCTGTGGCTCTATCTGGGCATTCCGCTGGTGACCGCCGTCACCCTGCTGTTGCTGGAACTGACGTCGCTGGATATGGATATCGCCAAGCTCGCCTATGACCCGGCTGCAGGCGGGTTTATCGGCAAACACAGTTATTTTCTGGAAAACGTGCTGCACGACCGGGCCAAGCAGGCGGTGATCGCCATGGCCGTGTTGGCGGCGCTGGGTTTTGCCGGGGCGTTCTTCATCGAAAAACTCAAACCCTGGCGGCGTGAACTGGGCTGTCTGGTGCTGTCGATGGCCTTGTCGACCAGTTTCGTCACGCCGGTCAAGGTGGTGACGTCGGTGCAGTGCCCATGGAGCCTGACTGAATTTGGCGGCCAGGAAACCTACAGCGAACTGCTGAGCCCTCGCCCACCGACTGACAAGCCGGGGCGCTGCTGGCCGGGCGGTCATGCCGCCACAGGCTTTACCCTGTTTGCGTTGTTCTTTGTCCTGCGCGACCGCAAGCCACGTATGGCCAAGGCCGGGTTGGTATTTGCCTTCGGCCTGGGCACGGTGTTCTCGATCGGCCGCATGCTGCAGGGCGCGCATTTCTTCTCGCACAACGTGTGGACGGCGGTGTTCTGCTGGTTGATCTGTCTGGGGGCTTATTACGTGGTGTTGTACAGGCCTGCTGGAAAACAGGTCAATGCGGCCGAAGGGCAGCCGATTTCTGGGTAGCGGGTGTTGGCTTCAGGTCGCAACATTGATGCCCTGCGGGCCCTTTCGCGGGCAAGCCCGCTCCCACATTTTTTGCAACGTGCCATGGTCTGAAAGACCGAGTTGATGGTTTTGGTGTATGGCGGGGGATTGCTGTTTTGATGCCCTGTGGGCTATCGCGAGCAAGCTCACTCCTACATCTTTTGCAACGCGCCACATCCTGATGCACCGAGCGCGCAGCCTTTAAAGGCAGAACGCACAATCAAAGCCGCGCGCCAAGGCTACCAACTCGGTCTTTCAGACCACGGCACGTTTAAACAAATGTAGGAGTGAGCTTGCTCGCGATAGGCCCGAAGGGCATCAGAGTAAGAATCCCAAGCCAGTCACCGCCCATAAAAAAAACCCCGCCGAAGCGGGGTTTTTTGTGCATCGGGGTAAGGCTGGCTTACATCATGCCGCCCATGCCACCCATGCCGCCCATGTCTGGCATGCCGCCAGCTGCAGGCTTGTCTTCTGCCACGTCGGCGATCATCGCTTCGGTGGTGATCATCAGACTGGCGATCGAGGACGCGGCCTGCAGAGCAGAACGGGTCACTTTGGCCGGGTCCAGGATACCCATCTCGATCATGTCGCCGTATTCGCCGGTAGCAGCGTTGTAACCGAAGTTACCCGAACCCTGCTTGACCTTGTCGACTACAACGCTTGGCTCGTCGCCGGAGTTGGCAACGATCTGACGCAGTGGCGCCTCAACAGCGCGACGCAGCAGAGCGATACCGACGTTCTGATCGGCGTTGTCGCCTTTCAGCTCGGAGATGGCCTGCAGCGAGCGAACCAGCGCCACACCACCGCCAGGTACCACGCCTTCTTCGACCGCAGCACGGGTAGCGTGCAGGGCGTCTTCAACGCGGGCTTTCTTCTCTTTCATTTCAACTTCGGAACCGGCGCCGACCTTGATCACTGCAACGCCGCCGGACAGTTTGGCCAGACGCTCTTGCAGTTTCTCTTTGTCGTAGTCGGACGAAGTGTCACCGATTTGCTGACGGATCTGCGCGATGCGGCCGTCGATGTCGGTTTTAACGCCAGCACCGTCGATAATGGTGGTGTTTTCTTTGTTCAGCACAACGCGCTTGGCGTTACCCAGGTGCTCCAGGGTAGTGCTTTCCAGGCTCAGACCGATTTCTTCGGAGATCACGGTACCGCCGGTCAGGACAGCGATGTCCTGCAGCATGGCCTTGCGACGGTCGCCGAAGCCTGGTGCCTTGACGGCAGCGACTTTGACGATGCCACGCATGTTGTTCACGACCAGAGTCGCCAGGGCTTCGCCTTCGACGTCTTCAGCGATGATCAGCAGCGGACGACCGGCTTTGGCAACGGCTTCCAGGACTGGCAGCATTTCGCGGATGTTGGAGATCTTTTTGTCGACCAGCAGCAGCAGCGGGCTGTCCAGCTCGGCCACCATGGTGTCCGGCTTGTTGATGAAGTACGGGGACAGGTAGCCACGGTCGAACTGCATGCCTTCAACGACGGACAGTTCGTTCTCCAGACCCGAACCTTCTTCAACGGTGATGACACCGTCTTTGGTCACTTTTTCCATGGCTTCGGCAATGATGTCGCCGATGGAGTTGTCGGAGTTGGCCGAAATGGTACCGACCTGGGCGATCGCCTTGGTGTCGGTGCATGGCTTGGACAGCGACTTCAGCTGAGCAACGATGGCCAGGGTGGCCTTGTCGATGCCGCGCTTCAGGTCCATCGGGTTCATGCCGGCAGCGACGGCTTTCAGGCCTTCGTTGACGATGGCCTGAGCCAGAACGGTAGCGGTGGTGGTGCCGTCACCGGCGTCGTCGTTGGCACGGGAGGCAACGTCTTTGACCAGCTGCGCGCCCATGTTTTCAAAACGGTCTTTCAGTTCGATTTCTTTGGCAACCGACACACCGTCTTTGGTGATCAGCGGAGCGCCGAAGCTTTTTTCGATGATGACGTTACGGCCTTTCGGGCCCAGGGTCGCTTTAACCGCGTCGGCCAGGACGTTTACACCAGCCAGCATCTTTTTACGGCCAGCGTCGCCGAATTTAACTTCTTTAGCAGCCATGATCGTTATTCCTTAAATACTTTGTAGTAACGGGAAATGCGGGGTATCAACTCAGCCTTCGACGACCGCGAGAATCTCGTTCTCGCTCATCACCAGCAGGTCTTCGCCGTCTACTTTCACAGTGTTGCTGCCGGAGTAAGGGCCGAACACCACTTTGTCACCCACTTTCACGGCCAGCGCACGTACTTCACCGTTGTCCAGGATGCGACCAGCGCCGACAGCGATGACTTCGCCACGGTTTGGTTTTTCAGCAGCCGAACCAGGCAGCACGATACCGCCAGCAGTCTTGGTTTCTTCTTCGCTGCGACGGATTACGACGCGGTCATGCAGAGGACGAAGCTTCATTGTCGATCTCCTAATTATGGTTTTTGAACGCCCGGTGCAGACACCGGCCGGTTAAAACATCCGGGCTTGCCGGTTACGGTTCGCGAGCGAACCGCAGAATACGGTCTGGCGAAATGCGCCAGAAACCTTGCGGTGACCCATACATAGGGGCGTGCAAGGCGATTACAAGGCTGGCTTGTGAAATTTTTTGAGGCACACCGAAAAGCAGCACGGCACCCGAAGGTGCCGTGCGGAAGACAAGGTGAGCCTCACTTCTTGTCGACAGGTTCGTATTCGCCTTCGATCACCTCACCCTCGATCACTTCGGGCTGACGTTGGGCGGGACGCGCGGTACCGCCATGAAACGGCCCGGCAGAACGCAGGTCATCGGCAAAGGTACGCTGGCGCCGGGCCTGATCTTCGGCACGCTGACGGACCTTGCTGGCGAGCAGGCGACGGGTGAACGGCAACAGGCAGATCAGGCCCAGTACATCACTGATGAAACCGGGCAGCACCAGCAGGCCGCCACCAACGGTCATCATCAGGCCATCCATCATCTGCTGCGCGGGCAGTTCGCCCCGCGCCAGACTTTCCCGGGCGCTCATGGCCGTTGCCAGCCCAGCCACACGGATGACAAAGATTCCGAGCATGGAACCGGCCACGACCAGCAGAAAGGTCGCCAGAAAGCCGATGGACATGCCGACTTTCACCAGCACGAACAGTTCGAGCACCGGAAAAAGCAACAAAAGCAGGAGTAAAGCGCGCATCAAATAGGTTCCTCAGCGGAAGACGTCTTCCAAGTAGACCTTACCTGATGTCGCAAGGTCGTTAATTCAAGCCTCGGCGGCTTCGGATGTCGGCCATTTATCGGCGTGAGCCAGCTGGACCAAGGCCTGACGGACTTGTGTCGGCGTGTTACAAGACTCGGCAAAGGCCAGCCAGTATACGCCCTGGCCGATCCGCAGGTGCATGCCTTCACTGTCGATGCCGACCAGTACCGCAGGCTCGCTCTTGGGCAGACCGGACAGCTCGACGTAGTGAGCGATGGCCTTGGCGTGGTCTTCATTCATGTGCTCGACCATGCTGGTCTCGGCTGCCCCGGCGAACGGGTTGGCCAGCGCCACCTCATCCAGCCAGTGAATCGCACCAAAGCCGCCGATGTAGCGATAGCGCACTGGCTTGAGCACCCAGAAATCGAAATCGTGGGCGCTGTGATAGCTCTCCGACTCAGGGAAGAAACGATAGTAGCGCTTGGCTGCTGCCTCGACAGCTTCTGCTTCGGTGACCTTCTCCGCTTCGGCCATCACCGTGACCCGGCCCACTGCCTGCACATCCTCTGCGCCCCGCTCGCCCACCAGCAACGAGCACTTGGCGTCACGCGCAAGGTTGTGCGTGTGCTGGGCGATACGGCTGATCAGAATCAACGGGCGGCCCTGATCGTCGAGGCAATAAGGCACCACCGAACCAAAGGGATAACCAGGCATCGACTTGGAATGGGTCGACAGCACGCCGCGATACTCCTTGAGCAGCAGTGCTCGGGCTTGCTGGTTGGCTTTGGCGCTCATGAGGCGGGCTCCTGAATTGATGCACAGACGAAACCCGCAGCAGCGGGCGATTGAGCACACGATAATCGGTATCGGAGGCTCGTGCCAGATCGGGCGGGTGTGACGATTTTCGGCGAAATCAGCGTAAAAATTTCTGACGGTGCTGCTGGGTGGAATCGTGATCCCACGTAGCTGGCCGGCTTGTCGGCGCTGGCGATTTCAAGGGCGCCTTCGCGTGCGAGCCGGCGCCCACGGCCTTCGGCCAGAAGCAAAGGCAGATCGCATATATCGATCCGTAGCAGTCCGACTTGCCGGCGGAGGTGATCTCAAGGCCGCTTTCGCGGGCAAGCCCGCTCCCACAGGTAGTGTGTGTTTCGCCGGCTTTTGATCTGGCTTTTGATCTTGGGGCCCCGTCCCAGAAGGCCGAACGCAGGCGATGCGCAGTGGGCCGAGCGACAGGATGTCGCGAGAGCCGCGTGGGCCATGGATGGCCCATTCGCGGCGGGCCCACGGAGCATTGCCGGAGTGAGGGAACACCGAGCATCAGCGAGGTGCCGTATGGCGGGGTAAGAAGCCCTTGGTTACTTGGGGCTTTTCCAAGTAACTCGCCGCCAGGCGAAACAAGGCTGCGTTAGCAGGCCATGCAATCCGCCAGACAAACCGAGTGCACAGGTTTTACGACGACTTCGTCGCCGGTCGCAGGACAAGCCAGCTCCTACATTTGACCGCGTAACTCGCCGTCAGGCGGAACAGGCTGCGTTAGCAGACCATGCAATCCGCCAGACAAACCGAGTGCACAGGATTTACGACGACTTCGTCGCCGGTCGCAGGGCAAGCCAGCTCCTACAGATACAGCGCAAAACCACCCGTAGCAGTCCGGCTTGCCGGCGGCAGCGATTTCAGGAACACCACCACCGGCCGGTATTACCAGGCCACGCCGAAACCGGCGGTATAGCGGGTCTTGTTCAGGTTGCCATCGTCAGAACCACTGATGATGTCCTTCTCGGCCTTGACGTTGAGCGACGCCCATTCGGTGACTTTGTAGCGCAGACCGATTTCGGTATCCAGGCTGTAATCGGCCACACCGCTGATCGGTTTACCCACCTCACCGTTGCTGAAGAACTCAACCTTCTTGCCGATCAGATAACGGTTGTAATCCCAGGTGCCGGAGATCGAGTAGAAGTTGTCCTTCTCACCGTTGGAGTATTCGAAGTCGGTGCGGTTGACCAGCGTGCCGATCTTGAAGGCGCCCAGCTCATCGTCCCAGAACTGATAACCCGGACCGGTACCGACGGTGCGCTGGCGGCGCAGGTCTTCGATGCCGTCGTGCTTATAGGTGAAGCGACCGTCCCAGAACCACTTGTCAGTGATGAAGCGGTCGATGGAATACTCGGCGCTCCAGTTGTTGGTAGTGGTCAGGTCGTCCTGGGTTTCGCGGTTGTACTCGCCCTTGGCGTTGTGCCGCCAGCGGCCATGGGTGGCCGAGGTCTTGAAGGCGATGTTGTAGTCGTCGGTGTCCTTGTCGGCGCGCTGGAAGTCCAGCGCCGCGTCGACGTTGCCCTTCCAGACCAGATCGGTGACCACCGGTTTGGGTTTCATGATCTGCTGAATGCTTGCCAGGTCGACGGTCTTCGGCGCATCGCCATTGGCCAGGGTGACCTTGCCATCGTCCGCAGGCTTGAGCGACTTGGAAATCTCGCCGGTGTAGGCATCCTGCTTGACCAACAGGTGCTGGTCACTCTCCAGCGTCTTGACTTCTTTCCAGTCCAGCGGAATATCGCCTGCATACTTGGTATTGAGCAGCAGCTTGCCGCCATCGAAGACCTTGATGGTCCCGGTCAGCTTGTCGCCGTTCTTCAACCAGACGGTATCGGCAAGCAAAGGAGTGGAAGCGCTGGTAACCAGCAGGCACAACAGGGTTCTGGACAACATAAGCAACAACAGGGCTCTGGTTCGCGAAAATACGGGCATTATCCGGGCGGATAACGTCTGGGCAATCCAAGGACGGCCGGCACAGGTATCACTGACCGTAGGACTTTTCCCGAGTTCCTTAACGAAAATTCCCGCCGGTCTTATAAACAGGAACGAATGCGTGATCGAACAACTGTCACCCATGGAAGACCCGACTGGCCTGTCCCCCGCAGAGGCCCGCCGTACAGCGCTTTACCTGACGCTGCATCAGGTTCCCGAAGGGAAAGTGGTGAGCTATGGTCAATTGGCCGAACTGGCAGGTTTAGGACGAGCGGCACGTTTTGTCGGCCGCACCCTGAGCCAGTTGCCCGATGGCAGCAGCCTGCCCTGGCACCGCGTGATCGGTGCCGGTGGTCGGATCAGCCTGGCCGCCGGTACCGTATCGGGAGAGGAACAACGTGCAAGATTGCGCGCCGAAGGGGTGACCATCCGTAACAATCGTGTGGATATGCAGCGCCATGGCTGGCGTCCGACAGAGGACAACGGTTAGAGTGCGCGCTTTGTTTACGTAAACTGAGGCAGATTCCAGCCCATGCCCCGCAAAACCTGGCGCGCCGCGCTCGCCACTTATGCCAGCCCCTCGACTTTTGTACTGTTGCTGCTCGGATTCGCCGCGGGCATGCCGTATATGCTGGTGTTTTCCACGCTTTCGGTGTGGCTGCGCGAAGCCGGTGTCGCTCGGGAAACCATCGGTTATGCCAGCCTGATCGGCCTGGCGTATGCCTTCAAGTGGGTCTGGTCACCGCTGCTCGATCAGTGGCGCCTGCCGTTGCTCGGCAAACTGGGACGGCGACGCTCCTGGCTGGTGCTGTCACAAACGCTGGTGACCCTGGGTCTGATCGGCATGGGTTTCTGCGACCCGCAGCAGCATCTGTCCTGGCTGATCGCGATTGCCGTTGTCGTGGCGTTTTCCTCAGCCACGCAAGACATCGCCATCGACGCCTACCGCCTGGAAATCGCCTCCGACAGCCAGCAAGCCACCCTCGCCGCCAGTTACATGGCCGGTTATCGCGTGGCGTCGTTGCTCGCCACGGCCGGTGCGCTGTATTTCGCCGAAGGCTTCGGTTCCACTGGTTTTGCCTATAAACACTCGGCCTGGACCGGCACCTATGCACTGTTCGGCCTGTTGATGGTGCCCGCACTGATCACCACACTGATCATGCGCGAGCCAGCGGTGCCGCTGCGCACACAACTGTCGGCAGCCCGTTACGGGTTCGCCCACCAACTCGCTTCGGTGTTCGTGCTGATCATCCTGCTGGTCTCGGTGCCGGCGATGTTCACCCAGTTGTACAACACCGACTTTGCCAGCGTGCTGTTCAAGGATGCGACCTGGAAAGACCTGTTGATGGAAGACCGCGCGTTCCTGCGGGCGATCCTCTACACCCTGCTCACCGCAGGCTGCCTGTCCTCTATGGGTCGACGCGGACTGGCCCCGGTGCTGACACCGATCAACGATTTCATCCTGCGCTATCGCTGGCAGGCGCTGCTGCTGCTCGGTCTGATCGCGACTTATCGCATGTCCGACACAGTCATGGGCGTGATGGCCAACGTGTTCTACATCGATCAGGGCTTTACCAAAGATCAGATTGCCAGCGTGAGCAAGCTCTTCGGTCTGGTCATGACCCTGCTGGGAGCGGCGTTCGGTGGCCTGGCCATCGTGCGCTTCGGCATCCTGCCAATCCTGTTCATCGGCGGCGCCACGTCGGCGGCGACCAACCTGCTGTTCCTGATGCTGGCCGACATGGGCCCGAACCTGAAGATGCTGATCCTGACGATCTCGCTGGACAACTTCAGCTCAGGATTGGCGACGTCGGCGTTCGTGGCTTATCTGTCGAGCCTGACCAACCTCAAGTTCTCCGCCACCCAGTACGCCCTGCTCAGTTCGATCATGTTGCTGCTGCCACGGCTGATCGGCGGCTATTCGGGGGTGATGGTCGAGAAGCTCGGCTACCACAACTTCTTCCTGGCGACCGCACTGATGGGCGTGCCGACCCTTTTCATGATCGCCCTGCACTGGGCGCAGGAATTGCGTCAGGACAAGCCCGAGCAAGAGCAGAAACCTGCCGAGACCCCGGCTAGCGAACAACCTTGAACGCCATCCATTCGTAGGAGCGCGCTTGCCCGCGATGGCGGCCGGGCCAACATCTTCGCGGGCAAGCCCGCTCCCACAGAATGCCTGCCCCGACCGGAACCTGTAGGAGCTGGCTTGTCCTGCGACCTGGCGCGAAGCGGCAGCAAGACCGGTAAATGCGGTGTGTCTGATTCAACGCGTGCTCAGGCTTTACGACTGCTGCGGTCGGACGCGCCCCCCGGAGCGCTCGCGGGACAAGCCACGCTCCTACTAGAGACCGCGTGCCCGCCCGGAAGCATTGCGTCACACAACAAAAAGCCCCGGTCTCCTGCGAGCCGGGGCTTTTTGTTGAGGCAACGAGCAGGTTATGGCGTCGCCTGTTCCTGCACCACGCGGATCACCCGCTGCGGGAACGGAATGTCGATGTTCTCGGCCCGCAGACGGTCGCGCGCCTCGGCGTTGAGCATGAACATCACGTCCCAGTAGTCGGCGGTCTTGGTCCACAGACGCAGCGATACGGTGATCGAGCTGTCGCCCAGGGTCGACACCACGGCCTGCGGCGCCGGATCGGCCAGCACACGCGGGTCCTTGGCCAGCTCCAGCAGCACTTGCCGGGCCTTCTGCAGGTCAGCGTCGTAATCCACCCCCACGTCGAACACCACCTTGCGGGTCGGCTGACGGTTGGTGTTGGTGATGATGCCGTTGGACAGGTTGCCGTTGGGCAGGATCACCGTCTTGTTGTCACCGGTGCGCAGGATGGTGTGAAAGATCTGGATGCTGTCGACAGTGCCGGACACGCCTTGTGCCTCGATCCAGTCACCGATACGGAACGGACGGAACAGCAGAATCAGCACGCCGCCGGCGAAGTTCGCCAGGCTGCCCTGCAACGCCAGACCGATGGCCAGACCCGCCGCACCGATCGCCGCCACGAAGGAGGTGGTTTCGACACCGATCATCGACGCCACACTGACGATCAGCAGGATCTTGAGGATGATGTTGGCCAAACTGCCGATGAATCCCTGCAGCGCCAGATCCACCTGACGATACGCCAGCAGTGCGCTGACTTTGGCGGTCAGCTTGTTGATCAGCCACCACCCCACCAGCAATACCACCAGCGCCAGCAGCACCTTGCTGCCGTACTGCATGACCATGGGAATCCAGGCCTGGGAAGCCTTGACCAGGTGATCCACCTGGCCGTTCAAATCCAGATCCATTGATGTCTCCTTGCATTCGCGAAACAGAAAAGCGAAACGCCGGCACCTTGCGGGGCCGTCGTTTCAGCGGGGCTTGCACTCGGACGCGCGTGAACGGCCGAGGTTCCCCGCGACAGGCAATCAGTCGCGGAAGTTGTTGAACTGCAGCGGCATGCCGAATTCACGGGCGCGCAGGGCCGCGATGGCTTCCTGCAGATCGTCGCGCTTCTTGCCGGTCACTCGCACCTGCTCGCCCTGAATGGCGGCCTGTACCTTGAGCTTGGCGTCTTTGATATGGGCAACGATTTTTTTGGCCAGCTCCTTGTCGATGCCTTCCTTGAGCGTGGCCTCCTGCTTCATCACTTTGCCGGACGGATAGGCATCCTTCACTTCCAGGCACTGCACGTCGATCTTGCGCTTGATCAGTGCCAGCTTGAGGATCTCGATCATCGCTTCGAGCTGGAACTCGGCTTCGGCGGTCAGGTTGACGGTCAGTTCCTTTTCCTTGAACTCGAAGCTGCCTTTGCCTTTGAGGTCGTAGCGGCGATCCAGCTCCTTGATAGCGTTGTCGACGGCATTCGTGACTTCGTGTTTATCCAGTTCGGACACTACGTCGAACGAGGGCATGTAAATTCTCCAATGGGTGCGGCGCGGCTCGACATGTCGATGGAGCACGCCTGACTTGACGGTATGAAAGCCCGGTCATTATAACGAGACTTTTCCGCCGTTCATGTGAGCTTGCGATGTCGATTTTATTGTTTCCCTCCTTCGCGCTCGCCGCTTTGCCATGTCACTGAGCGTTCAACCGATCACCTGGCACATTCTCGGCGCCGGCAGCCTGGGCAGCCTATGGGCAACCCGGCTAGCCCGCGCCGGTGTACCGGTGCGGCTGATTCTGCGCAATCACGAGCGGCTGGATGCCTACGCCGGCAAAGGCGGCCTGACGCTGAGCGAACAGAATCAGCGCCAGACCTTCGCCATTGCTGCCGAGGATATCGACGCACAAGCGCCAATCCAGCGCCTGCTGGTGGCCTGCAAGGCCTACGACGCCGAGCGTGCCGTCGCCAGCGTGGCCAACCGCCTGAGCCCTGGCGCCGAGGTGTTGCTGCTGCAGAACGGCCTGGGCAGTCAGGACGCAGTGGCCGCGATGCTGCCCCAGGCACGCTGCATCTTCGTGTCCAGCACCGAAGGTGCCTTTCGCGACGACGATTTCAGTGTGGTGTTCGCCGGCCAGGGCCTCAACTGGCTCGGTGATAGCCAACAAGGCCCCGCGCCGGTCCTGCTGCACGACCTGACAGCGGCGGGCATTCCCGCCCAGTGGAGCGGTGACATCCTCACGCGCCTGTGGCGCAAGCTGGCGCTGAACTGCGCGATCAACCCGCTGACCGTATTGCACGATTGCCGCAACGGCGGCTTGCAGGCCCATGCCGAAGAAGTCGCCGTGCTGTGTGACGAGCTGACTCAGGTGCTGATCCGTTGCGGTCAGGGCGATGCTGCGACCGGCCTGCTGGCACAGGTGCAGCAAGTGATCGAGGCCACAGCGGCCAATTATTCGTCGATGTATCAGGACGTCGCCCAGCGTCGGCGTACGGAAATCAGCTACCTGCTCGGCCATGTGTGCGCAACGGCCGCCCGCGTCAACTGCCCGGTGCCGTTCCTCGACGCCACCCGCTTGCGCCTGATCGCCCACCTGAACAGCCTGGGGCTGCCCGGCGACTGAGCGACATTCCTGCATCGCGGGTTTGCGCTGGGCCGGAACAGCGCTAACCTGCCTGTTCCTCATTCACAGTGACTGCGCCTCATGCCTTTGCACCAGCGCCTTGAAAACCTGCCGGTCGGTCAGAAGCTGCTGGCCGCCCTGCTGGTTCTGCTCACCACCGTCCTGCTGGTCGCCAACCTGACCTTCATCAGCGCCGCCTATTACATTTCCCAGGAAGCCATGGCGCCGCAGGCCTTGCAGACCATCGGCAGGCTGATCGGCAACCCGTCGCTGTCCGATCAGGCGCTGGCGTCGCCGGGCAATGCCCAGGCGCTGCTCAAGGAGCTGAAAAACTATGGCCCGCTGCGCGCCGCAGCCGTGTACGACAGCAACGGCAATCGTCTGGCGCAGATGCAACAGGGCGACAAGCTGCATCTGCCCGACCACTACCGCAACCTGGAAAGCTGGCGCATCACCGAATTCCGCAACACCCAGGTGATTCCGGTGCCCAAACCCGGTCAGGCGCCGGGTCATCTGTTGCTGGTGGCCAGCAGCGAACTGCCGACAGCGTTCTACACCGGCACCCTGACCGCGAGTCTGGGCATCCTGATCTTCAGTGTGCTGCTGTGGGCCGGTGTGGCACGGCAGATCCGCCGCTTCATCACCGAGCCGATCTATCAACTGGAACAACTGTCGCGCCGGGTCACCCGCGAAGAGAACTACGCGCTGCGCGCCAACACCGGCAACCACGACGAAATCGGCTCGCTGGCCGAAGCCTTCAACACCATGCTGTCGCGCATGGAAGCCCGCGAGCAGCAGCTCAAGCGCGCCCGCGACGAATCCCAGGAAGCCTACGATCAGGCTCAGGGGCTGGCCGAGGAAACCCGCCACACCAACCGCAAGCTGGAGCTGGAAGTCCAGGTGCGCAGCAAGATCGAGAAGAAGCTCACCGGCTTTCAGAACTACCTCAACAGCATCATCGACTCGATGCCCTCGGCGCTGATCGCGCTGGACGAGCAACTGTATGTCACCCAGTGGAACCAGGAGGCCGGCGCGCTCTCCGGCACGCCGCTGGACGAAGCGCTGAACCAGCCGATCTTCCTCGCGTTTCCGCCGATGAAGAATTTCCTGCCGCAGATCAAGCAGACCGTCGAGAAGCACACGGTGACCAAGATCGAGCGGGTGACCTGGGTCAAGGGCGAGGAAACCCGCCATTACGCCCTCACCTTCTACCCGCTGACCGGCGGTGCCGGGCGTGGCGTGGTGATCCGTATCGACGACATTACCCAGCGCCTGTCGCTGGAAGACATGATGGTGCAGTCGGAAAAAATGCTCTCGGTGGGCGGTCTGGCAGCGGGCATGGCCCACGAGATCAACAACCCGCTGGGCGCCATCATGCACAACGTGCAGAACATTCGCCGACGGCTGTCGCCGGACCTGCCGAAAAACCTCGAACAGGCCGAGCAGGAAGGCATCGAGCTGGGCTCGGTGAATCAATACCTCAGCGCCCGCGAAGTACCGCAGTTGCTCGATGGCATTCAGCAGGCCGGCGCTCGTGCGGCGAAGATCGTCAGCCACATGCTCAGTTTCAGCCGCCGCAGCAATCGGCAGATGGCGCCTTGCGACCTGCCGGCACTGATCGATCAGGCCGTGGAAATTGCCAGCAACGACTTCGACCTGACCATCGGCTTCGACTTCAAGGGCCAGAACATCATCCGCCAGTTCGACCCGGCACTGGGCCCGGTGCCCGGCACCGCCAACGAGCTGGAGCAAGTGCTGCTCAACCTGCTGAAGAACGCTGCTCAGGCCATTCACCAGCGCGAGAACGACAAGGAGCCGGGGCGCATCATCCTGCGCACCCGCCTCAATCCGCCGTGGGCGGAAATTCAGGTCGAAGACAACGGCATCGGCATGTCGGAGACCGTGCGCAAGCGCACTTTCGAGCCGTTCTTCACCACCAAGGAAATCGGCCAGGGCACCGGCCTGGGCCTGTCCGTGTCGTATTTCATCATCACCAACAACCACAAGGGCCAGATGGAAGTGCATTCCACGCTGGGCCAGGGCACCTGCTTCACGTTGCGCCTGCCGCTGGCGGGCAACCCGATGAACGTGCCGGCACAGATCATTGGTCAGAACGACCGGGAGTGAACCATGGGATTTCGCTTGTCGAAGATTTACACACGCACCGGCGACAAAGGTGAAACCGGGCTGGGCGATGGTCGCCGGGTGCCCAAGGACCATCCGCGCATCGAGGCCATCGGCGAGGTCGACACGCTGAACAGCCAGCTTGGCCTGTTGCTGGCCAACCTCGAATGCCTGGCCCACGCGATGCCGGTGTTTCAGGAGGTCGTCGATGTGCTGGCGCCCTGTCAGCACCGTTTGTTCGACCTCGGCGGCGAGCTGGCGATGCCGGAATATCAGGCGCTCAACATCGCGGAAGTCGAGCGTCTGGAACTCGCCATCGATCGCTGGAACGAAGAACTGGGACCGCTGGAAAACTTCATCCTGCCCGGTGGCTCATCGTTGATCGCCCAGGCCCATGTCTGCCGCAGCCTCGCCCGCAGCGCCGAACGACGCTGTCAGCAACTGAACGCCATCGAGCCGATGGGTGAGGTCGGGCTGGCGTACATCAACCGGCTGTCGGACCTGCTGTTCGTGACAGCGCGCATCATTGCGCGGCGGGAGGGGGTGCAGGAGATTCTGTGGCAACCGGCAAAGAAACCAGAGTAATGACACCTGGACCTTGTAGGAGTGAGCTTGCTCGCGATGCAATGTGTCAGACCACATAGATGTGTCGGCTCTGACGCCATCGCGAGCAAGCTCACTCCTACAAGTCTGATCTCATTGGGCAGGCCAGAACGCCCGGATCCCCGCCACGCCCTGCGCGCCGTGCTCCCAGGCTTGCTGACGCTCGGCAGGGCCCACACCACCCAACAGATACACCGGCTTGCTGAAACCGTCGATCATCGCCCGAGCCTGTTCCCAGCCCAACGGCTGCGCGTCGGGGTGGCTTTGGGTCGGCAATACCGGCGACAGGGTGACGAAATCCACGCCCATCTGCTCGGCCAGCGTCAGCTCCTCGGCGTTGTGGCAGGACGCCGCCAGCCAGCGGTCGGTCGGGAACGGACGGCCCTTGCTGGCGTATTTGCGCAGTTGCTCGCTGGTCAGGTGCCAACCGGCGGCCGGAAAGTCGCCCAGCCACTCCAGCGGCCCTTTGAGCATCAGTTGCGCCTTGCCGGCACACAGGCCAACTGCGTCCACCGCGACGTCGCGATATTTGGGGTCGTACAGATTCGGGGCCCGCAGTTGGATCAGCTTGATGCCACCGGCAACCGCCTTCTGTATGCCTTGCAGCAACTGCGGCGTTTCCAGACCGTCCGGGGTGATCAGGTATTCGCCCGGCAAACGGGCAGCCGCGACGATCGGCTGGTTCGCCGCCGGGAAGTCATAACTGCTCAACTCACGATTGGACACCCAGGCCAGTGGCTGACCTTCGGCGCCATGGGGCTCGCCGGAAAACGACGAGACTTCCCAGACATCCAGCAACACCTGCTTGTCCGGGTAATCGTGGCGAATCTTGATCAGTGGCCGTGCGGCATTGACCACAATGCCCAGTTCTTCCTGAAGCTCCCGGGCCAGCGCGGCCTCGACCGCTTCTCCGGCCTCGACCTTGCCACCGGGAAACTCCCACAAGCCGCCCTGATGCTGAGAATCGGCACGGCGCGCAATCAGAATCTTGCCGTCCGCGCCTCGGATGACCGCGGCGGCTACATGGATGCGTTTCACTTCAACCTTCCTCCAGGCCCGCCTGCTGCCAACGCTTGAAGGCAGGCCACTGATAAATGGTTTCAACGTAGGCGGCAGCCTCGGCCGGCAACTGCACACGGTAGGTGCGCAGACGCACGGCCACCGGGGCGAAGAAGGCATCGACGATGCCCGGCTTGCCGAACAGGAACGGGCCGCTTTCTTTCGAGGCCGCCCGGCACTCGCCCCACAAGGCGACGATGCGGTCGATATCGGCCTGAGCCTCCACCGGAATCACTTCCAGCGCTGCGTCCTGACGCAGGTCCATTGGCAGGTTGGAGCGCAGGCCGACAAAACCGCTGTGCATTTGCGCGCACGCCGAACGGGCCTGAGCACGAGCGCCAATGTCGGACGGCCAGAGACCGGCGTCCGGAAAGCGTTCAGCCAGGTATTCGCAGATCGCCAGGGAATCAACGATGGTGCCGTGCTCGCACTTGAGCGCAGGCACTTTGCCGGTCGGCGAATGTTCGAGAATCCGCCGGCGGGTGTCGGCCTGATTCAGACGGATGACCTGATCGGTGAAGGCTGCACCGGTCAGTTCCAGCGCCAGCCATGGTCGCAGAGACCAGGAGGAGTAGCGTTTGTCGCCGATGATCAGATGCAGGCTCATGCTCAGACTCCATTCAGAAAGAGAACACGCATGCAGACTGACCGCATGCGGCGCCACTCAAATCGCCTCGCGGATAAATCCGTTCCCACCTGTTGGCATTCATCCTGTGGGAGCGGATTTATCCGCGATTGGGCCCGATGAGGCACCGCTGGACGCGGCGCCTCGACCAGAGCCTCTTAGGTGCGGTATTCCGCGTTGATCTTCACGTATTCGTGCGACAGGTCGGTGGTCCAGATGGTTTCGCTGCAATCGCCGCGACCCAGTTCGATACGGATGGTGATTTCTTCTTCAGCCATCACCGCCGAACCCTGCGCTTCGGTGTAAGTCGTGGCACGGGCGCCCTGGCTGGCGATGCACACACCGCTCAGGAACACGTCGATCTTGCTCACGTCCAGATCCGGCACGCCGGCACGGCCCACGGCCGCCAGAATGCGCCCCCAGTTCGGGTCGGAGGCGAACAGCGCGGTCTTGATCAGTGGCGAGTGAGCCACGGTGTAGCCAACATCCAGGCATTCCTGGTGATTGGCGCCGCCATTGACTTCGACAGTGACGAACTTGGTGGCACCTTCGCCGTCACGGACGATGGCCTGGGCGACTTCCATGCACACTTCAAACACTGCCTTTTTCAGCGCGTCGAACAGCGGGCCTTTGGCCTCGGTGACTTCCGGCAGGTTGGCCTGACCGGTGGCAACCAGCATGCAGCAGTCGTTGGTCGAGGTATCGCCATCGATAGTGATGCGGTTGAACGACTTGTTGGCGCCGTCGCGGATCAGGTCCTGCAGCACGCTCTCGGAGACTTTGGCGTCGGTGGCGATGTAGCCGAGCATGGTCGCCATGTTCGGACGAATCATGCCGGCGCCTTTGCTGATACCGGTGACGGTGACAGTCACGCCGTCGATCTGGAACTGGCGGCTGGCGCCTTTCGGCAGGGTGTCGGTGGTCATGATACCGGTGGCCGCAGCCGCCCAGTTATCCACAGACAGGTCGTCCAGCGCGGCTTGCAGTGCGCCTTCGATCTTTTCCACAGGCAGCGGCTCGCCGATCACACCTGTGGAGAACGGCAGCACGGCACTGGCGTCGACGCCGGTCAGCTCGGCCAGTTTGGCGGTGGTGCGTTCAGCGGCGCGCAGGCCTGGCTCGCCGGTACCCGCGTTGGCGTTGCCGGTGTTGGTCAGCAGGTAGCGCACGGTGCCCTGCACGCGCTGCTTGGACAGGATCACCGGTGCCGCGCAGAACGCGTTGAGGGTGAACACGCCCGCCACGCTGGAGCCCTCGGCACAGCGCATCACCACCACATCCTTGCGCCCCGGGCGCTTGATGCCGGCAGAAGCAATGCCAAGTTCAAAACCGGGAACCGGGTGCAGCGTCGGCAGAGGACCAAGACCAACAGCCATGAAATGCGCTCCTTGAGAGATAACCACGCCGTCCGGGTGCGCCGGTACGGCTTGAACGAGAGAAAAACGCCGCGACGGCTGAGCCGGTCGCGGCGTGGTATTACGGTGAAACTGCAGCCAGGCCGTTACTTAATTGATCTGGCCGTGGCAGTGCTTGAACTTCTTGCCCGAACCACACCAGCACAGTTCGTTGCGACCCAGCTTCTGATCGTTGCGAACCGGCGACATCGCCGTGGCAGCCGCGACGGCGACATCATCGCCCTCCTCGGCCATGGCCTGCGGCTGGTCCAGACCCGGCGCTTCGGCGTGCTGGAACTGCATGCGCTGAGCCAGTTCTTCGGCTTCGCGACGCAGACGGGCTTCTTCTTCGGCCGGATCTTCGCGGCGGACCTGAACGTGCGAGAGCACGCGGATGGTGTCGCGCTTGATCGAATCCAGCAGTTCCTGGAACAGGGTGAAGGACTCGCGCTTGTATTCCTGCTTCGGGTTCTTCTGCGCATAACCGCGCAGGTGAATGCCGTGACGCAGGTGATCCATGGTCGACAGGTGGTCTTTCCACAGGTCGTCCAGCACACGCAGCAGAATCTGTTTCTCGAAGGTACGCAGGGCTTCTGCGCTGGCCTGGTCTTCCTTCTCGTTGTAAGCCGCGAGGATGGCTTCCAGCAGTTTCGGACGCAGGTTTTCTTCGTGCAGATGATCGTCTTCGTCCAGCCATTGCTGGATCGGCAGCTTCACGCCGAAGTCGCTGTTCAGCGCAGCTTCCAGACCGGCCACGTCCCACTGCTCTGGCAGCGACTGTGGCGGAATGTGCGCACTGATGGTGGCGTCGAGAACTTCTTCGCGGAACTCGGCGATGGTGTCACCAATGTTCGCAGCAGCCAGCAGGCTGTTACGCATGTGGTAGATCACTTTACGCTGTTCGTTGGAGACGTCGTCGAACTCCAGCAGCTGTTTGCGGATGTCGAAGTTGCGGCCTTCGACCTTGCGCTGTGCCTTCTCGATGGCGTTGGTCACCATGCGGTGCTCGATCGCCTCGCCGGACTGCATGCCCAGGGCCTTCATGAAGTTCTTCACCCGGTCAGAGGCGAAGATGCGCATCAGGCTGTCTTCCAGCGACAGGTAGAAACGGCTGGAACCGGTGTCACCCTGACGGCCGGCACGGCCACGCAGTTGGTTGTCGATACGGCGGGATTCGTGACGCTCGGAAGCGATCACGTGCAGGCCGCCGGCCTCGATCACCTGCTGATGGCGCTTCTGCCAGGCAGCCTTGATCTGAGCGATCTGCTCGGGGGTCGGGTCTTCCAGGCTGGCGACTTCGACTTCCCAGTTGCCGCCCAGCAGGATGTCGGTACCGCGACCGGCCATGTTGGTGGCGATGGTCAGCGCGCCCGGACGACCGGCCTGAGCAATGATTTCAGCTTCTTTTTCGTGGAACTTGGCGTTCAGAACCTTGTGATCGATGCCTTCCTTGCGCAGCAAAGCCGACATGTGTTCAGAAGTTTCGATGGTTGCAGTACCCACCAGCACCGGACGCTGCTCGGCCAGACAGGCCTTGATGTCGGTGATGATTGCCGCGTATTTCTCGTCGGCGGTCAGGTACACCAGGTCGTTGAAGTCTTTACGCGCCAACGGCTTGTTCGGCGGGATGACCATCACGGCCAGGGCGTAGATCTGGTGGAATTCGAACGCTTCGGTGTCCGCAGTACCGGTCATGCCGGACAGCTTGTTGTACAGACGGAAGTAGTTCTGGAACGTGGTCGACGCCAGAGTCTGGCTTTCGGCCTGGATGTTCAGGTGCTCTTTCGCTTCGATGGCCTGGTGCAGGCCTTCGGACAGGCGACGACCCGGCATGGTACGGCCGGTGTGTTCGTCGACCAGCAGGATGCCACCGTCCTGGACGATGTATTCGACGTTGCGATGGAACAGCTTGTGCGCACGCAGACCGGCGTAAACGTGGGTCAGCAGGCCCAGGTTGTGCGCCGAGTACAGGCTCTCGCCTTCGGCCAGCAGGCCGACCTGGGTGAGCATCTCTTCGATGAACTGGTGGCCGGACTCGTTCAGCTCCACCTGACGGGATTTCTCGTCGATGGTGAAGTGGCCCTGCTTGGTCACCTGGCCTTCCACTTCCTCGATGTGTTGTTCGAGGCGCGGGATCAGCTTGTTGATTTCGGTGTACAGCTTGGAGCTGTCTTCGGCCTGGCCGGAGATGATCAGCGGTGTACGGGCTTCGTCGATGAGGATCGAGTCCACTTCGTCGATCACGGCGAAGTTCAGCTCGCGCTGGAACTTGTCTTCCAGGCTGAACGCCATGTTGTCGCGCAGGTAATCGAAGCCGAATTCGTTGTTGGTGCCGTAGGTGATGTCCGAGGCGTAGGCAGCACGCTTCTCTTCCGGCGGCTGGAATGGCGTGACGACACCGACGGTCAGACCGAGGTATTCGTACAGAGGGCGCATCCAGTTGGCGTCGCGGCGGGCCAGGTAGTCGTTCACGGTCACGACGTGCACGCCCTTCCCGGACAGTGCGTTGAGGTACACGGCCAGGGTCGCTACCAGGGTTTTACCTTCACCGGTACGCATCTCGGCGATCATGCCTTCGTGCAGCGTCATGCCGCCGATCAGCTGAACGTCGAAGTGGCGCATCCCCATGATGCGCTTGCCCGCTTCACGGCACACCGCGAAGGCTTCAGGCAGGAGCTTATCGAGGGTCTCACCTTTGGCGATGCGGGCCTTGAATTCTTCGGTCTTGGCACGCAGTTGCTCGTCCGAAAGGGCCACCATTTGCTCTTCGAAGCCGTTGACGATCTGGACCGTCTTGAGCATGCGCTTCACTTCGCGCTCGTTTTTGCTTCCGAAGAGTTTTTTCAACAAAGGTGCAAACATATCGACAGGATCTTCCACACATAGAGATGGAGGGCGGCCCCGTGAGTCGCCCGTGCGGCCCTCATGGCCGCATGCGAACGAGCATTCTACCCGGAAATGGTGGTGAGGAAAGTGGCGTTATTCCACGATGCTGGCACAGCAATGTTACGGGGCAGAAGTACAATAGGGGCATTTCCTCGGACTTCAACCCGTACGGGTCAGAAGTTTGATTAATGTTTTTTCATTCAACGTACCGACCACCGCGTTAAACAGCCATGGCTGCGGGGCTGTTCGGGCTTTCTGCTACCATGGCGGCCTTGCAACATAAGGCACTTTAATATGGCATTTCGCCCGTTAACGGCTCGCGCACCGGCGGTACTTCTGCGCGAAGCCAGGCCGCTCAAAGCCATTTTCAATCACGCCCAGCGTCTGGCGCATTTGCAGCGGTTGCTGGAAAGCCAGTTGCAACCGGCTGCCCGGGAACACTGCCATGTGGCGTCGTGGCGTGAGGGCACGCTGCTGTTGGTGGTGACCGACGGGCATTGGGCCACGCGCCTGCGTTATCAACAGAAACGCCTGCAGCGTCAGCTTGCGGCTTTCAAGGAGTTCGCCAACCTGACTCGCGTGCAGTTCAAGGTACAGCCTGCGACGACTCACCGGGGCACCACTGGTCAGGGCGCCGGGTTGTCGGCAGAGGCGGCGGAGACGATCAGTTCCACGGCCGAGGGGATCAGCGATCCGAATCTGCGGGCGGCGTTGGAGCGGTTGGCGGCGCATGCCAGGCCCAAGTGATTATTTGGGGTTTGAGATTGGGGGCATATCCGTTGCTGCGGTGATGGCTACTTATGGTTCCGCCCTTACGGCGGGTCACTTTTTTCAAGAGCCAAAAAAGTAACCAAAAAGGCCCTGCTCCCTGTCCGGCCCCTCCTTCGTCGGGGTTCCCTCACTTCGGCATTGCTCCGAGGGCACGCTGCGAAGGGCCATCCATGGCCCTGCGCAGCTCTCGCGGCATCCATGCCGCTCAACCCTCGGAGCAACGCCTGCGTTCGGCCTCCCAAAGTCGCGTTTGGCGGTGTCTGATCGGTCGCGTACGAAAATCAAAAGCGGAGAGCGCGCTTTGCTTTGCTTTTTATGCGCGATTGCCCAGACACCACCAAACGCGACTTGGGTGCAGGCCGAACGCAGGCGACGCGGAGTGGGTCGAGCGGCATGGATGCCGCGAGAGCGCCGTCAGGACATGGATGTCCGTTCGGCGCGGGCCCACGGAGCGTCGTCGGAGTGAGGGAATCCGACGAAGGAGGACCAAACCAGGAGCAAGACCTTTTGGTTACTTTTGGGGCGTTTGCCAAAAGTGACCCGCTGTAAGAGCGGAACCATAAGCAGCCGTTACCGCAGAAATGGATATTCACCCAAACCCTAAAACCACCTACCGAACATAAAAAAAGGCCACCCGAAGGTGGCCTTAAAAACAAACAAGGAAGAAGAGACGTTTACACCGCCGCGACAGGGCGCATGTAAGAGATCGGTGCGGTACTGGCATCTTCGAAGGTCACGACTTCCCACGCGTCTTCCTGCGCGATCAACGCACGCAGCAGACGGTTGTTCAGACCGTGTCCCGACTTGAAGCCCTGATACTCGCCGATCAGGCTGTTGCCCAACAGATACAGGTCACCGATGGCATCCAGGATCTTGTGTTTGACGAATTCGTCCTCGTAACGCAGACCGTCTTCGTTCAACACGCCGTCCTTGTCCACGACGATGGCGTTTTCAACGCTGCCGCCCAGAGCAAGGTTGTGCTTGCGCAGGTACTCGATGTCTTTCATGAAACCGAAAGTACGCGCACGGCTCACTTCTTTTACGAACGAAGTGCTGGAAAAGTCGACACTGGCCGTTTGCGTACGGTTCTTCAGGTACGGGTGGTCGAAATCGATTTCGAAACTCACCTTGAAACCTTCGAACGGTACGAACTTGGCGTATTTGCCGTCTTCTTCAACGCAGACTTCTTTCAGAATGCGGATGAATTTTTTCGGTGCGTCCTGCTCTTCCAGGCCAGCCGATTGAATCAGGAATACGAAGGGACCTGCGCTGCCGTCCATGATTGGAACTTCGGAGGCAGAAAGTTCAACGTAGGCGTTATCAATGCCGAGGCCGGCCATGGCCGACAGCAAGTGTTCAACCGTATCGACCTTCACATCGCCGTTGAACAGCGTGGTGGAAAGCGTGGTATCGCCCACATTCAGCGCATGCGCGTTGATCTGGACAACCGGCTCGAGGTCGGTACGGAAAAACACAATGCCAGCGTTCACAGGTGCAGGTTTGAGGGTCAGGTAAACCTTTTCCCCCGAGTGCAGGCCGATACCTGTGGCACGGATAATATTCTTCAGGGTGCGTTGTTTAATCATGGCATTGGCCGCTTCAGCGCATATCGCGAATTAGTATCAACAAAGGCTGGCGATAATAGCAGACCTCGCCTTTGCTGAACACCAATCACCCTTATACCCCTGATAGAAATCATCAATCAGCCTGACGACGCAGGAAAGCTGGAATATCCAGGTAATCCAGATCGTCCTGCGGGTTCATCTTCGCTGCAGCGGTAGCACCGGCGTGAGCCTGGTTGCGCATCACGGTCGGACGCTCCAGATCACGGTAGTTCACCGACGGCTGCTCCTGACGCACTGCCTGCTGCTGCACAGGTGCTGCTTGTGCGGTCTGCATGGTGTTGTCGATCACCTTCACAGGCTTCTCGATCTTGGCACCCAGGCCGGTGGCAACCACGGTCACGTGCAGCTCGTCGCGCATGTCCGGATCGATAACGGTACCGACCTTGACCATGGCGTGCTCGGAGGCGAACGCTTCGATGATGCTACCCACGTCCGAGTACTCACCCAGGGACAGGTCAGGACCGGCAGTGATGTTGACCAGAATGCCGCGGGCACCCTGCAGATTCACGTCTTCGAGCAGCGGGTTACGGATCGCCGCTTCGGTCGCTTCACGCGCACGGTTCGGACCGCTGGCTGCGCCAGTGCCCATCATCGCCATGCCCATTTCGGACATCACGGTGCGTACGTCGGCGAAGTCGACGTTGATCATGCCTGGACGCTTGATGATGTCGGAGATACCGCGAACGGCACCGGCCAGTACATCGTCAGCCTTGGCGAATGCGGACAGCAAGCTCGCGTCCTTGCCCAGGATGGTCAGCAGCTTCTCGTTGGGAATGGTGATCAACGAGTCGACGCTTTCCGACAGCGCGCGGATGCCTTCATCGGCGATCTGCATGCGCTTGCGACCTTCGAACGGGAACGGACGGGTGACCACCGCAACGGTCAGAATGCCCAGTTCCTTCGCCACTTCGGCGATGATCGGTGCAGCACCGGTACCGGTACCGCCACCCATGCCGGTGGTGATAAAGACCATGTTGGTGCCCTGCAGAACTTCCGCAATGCGCTCACGATCTTCCAGTGCAGCCTGACGGCCGACTTCAGGGTTGGCACCGGCACCCAGACCTTTGGTCACGCCGGTACCCAGTTGCAGAATGGTACGTGCGCCAATGTTCTTCAGTGCCTGAGCGTCAGTGTTGGCGCAGATGAACTCGACGCCTTCAATGTTGCTCTTGACCATGTGATTGACCGCATTGCCGCCGCCGCCACCGACGCCGATAACCTTGATTACCGGACTTTGTGGGATGTTGTCTACGAGCTCGAACATGTTCCCTCTCCTTCACTTCTCTAGTTTTTTATCGCCTACTGCCTGCCTACCACTTTGAAACTTAGAAATTCCCCTGGACCCAGCGTTTGAGGCGCTCAAACACGGGTGCCTTTGGTTCATCGCTATAACTGCTACCGGGGCCGGCCAGGCCGGACAGCGAGATGCCGTCGGACTGCTTCTGCAGTCCGTACAGCAACAGGCCGACACCGGTGGAGTAGATCGGGTTGCGAACGACGTCCGCGAGCCCTTTGATACTGTGCGGCACGCCCAGGCGCACCGGCATGTGGAAGATTTCCTCGGCCAGTTCGACCGCACCTTCCATCTTCGAGGTGCCACCGGTCAGCACGATGCCGGCCGGCACCAGGTCTTCGTAACCGCTGCGACGCAGTTCGGCCTGGATCAGGGTGAACAGTTCGTCGTAACGCGGCTCGACCACCTCGGCCAGGGCCTGGCGAGACAGCTCGCGCGGTGGACGGTCGCCAACGCTCGGCACCTTGATGGTTTCGCCGGCACCGGCCAGTTTGGCCAGGGCGCAGGCGTAGCGGATCTTGATCTCTTCGGCGTACTGGGTCGGGGTGCGCAACGCCATGGCAATGTCGTTGGTCACCTGATCGCCGGCAATCGGGATCACCGCGGTGTGACGAATCGCGCCTTCGGTGAAGATGGCGATGTCGGTGGTGCCGCCGCCGATATCCACCAGGCACACGCCCAGTTCTTTCTCGTCGTCAGTCAGTACCGAGTAGGCCGAAGCCAGTTGCTCCAGAATGATGTCGTCGACTTCCAGACCGCAGCGGCGCACGCACTTCTCGATGTTCTGAGCGGCGTTGACGGCGCAGGTCACGACGTGAACCTTGGCTTCCAGGCGCACGCCCGACATGCCCAGCGGCTCGCGCACGCCTTCCTGGTTGTCGATCACGTAGTCCTGCGGCAGGGTGTGCAGGACGCGCTGATCAGCCGGAATCGCGACCGCCTGGGCGGCGTCGAGGACGCGCTCAAGGTCTGCCGAGCTCACTTCACGGTCGCGAATCGCCACGATGCCGTGGGAGTTCAGGCTGCGAATGTGATTACCGGCAACACCGACGAACGCCGAGTGAATGCGGCAGCCAGCCATCAGCTGCGCTTCTTCCACGGCGCGCTGAATCGACTGCACGGTCGACTCGATGTTGACCACGACGCCCTTCTTCAGGCCGCGTGACGGGTGGGTGCCGATACCGACGATTTCCAGCGTGCCATCAGCCGCGACTTCGCCTACCAGCGCCACCACCTTGGAGGTACCGATATCCAATCCGACGATCATTTTGCCGCTTTGCACGTTTGCCATGGGTCCTGCCTCTTATCAATTCTTCGCGACGGCGGGTTTGTCCGTCGTTGGCGCTGGTGCCTGCTCACGCCAGCCAACGGCCAGGCCGTTGTTGTAACGCAGGTCTACTCGCGCAATGTTCGTGATCTGTTCTTTCAGCGTTTTTTCGTAGATGGCAATAAAGCGGCGCATCTTCTCCACCAGATGGTCACGCCCCAGCAGCAACTCCAGGCCGGGGCCTGCGTTGTTTGCACCGGTGGTGAGGAACCAGCTGCCTCGCTCGCGCAATTCCAGACGAGCGATGGAGAAGCCCAGCGGGCGCAACATCTGACTCAGCACCTGGTACTGCTGCATCACCTGCTGTTGAGCCCGTTGAGGCCCGAACAACTGCGGAAGGTGTTCGTAGTTGGACAGCTCACGCGGGGTGAACGCCTGCCCCTGGTTGTTCAGCAGGGCTTCGTCGCCCCAGCGCGCAACCGGTAATTGTTCTTCCAGACGGATCACCACCTGATCCGGCCAGACGCGGCGGACCTCGGCATGGGCGATCCATGGCATCTTCTCAAGCTCGGCGCGCATGCCGGCCAGATCGGTGTTGAAGAAGCTGGTCGCCACATACGGTGCAATCCGCTGCTGCACGGCCTGCTGGCTGATGTAGCTGAGGTCGCCCTGCACGTTGATCCGCGAGATCGGCCGGTCGGCGTACGGCAACAGGCGCACCGCCGCTTCATAGGAAGCGAAGCCGAACACCACCAGCAGCACCGGCCACATCAGGCTGCGCAGAAAACCGAAACTCGGTTTCGGCATGCGCGCCGACAAGGGCTCCTTGGCCACCATCCGACTGGCACCACGAGGCACCGGCTTGCGGCCGGATCCGGGTTGCTGATGACGTAGCGTCGCGCCGTGCATGATTTACCCTCGCACCTGGACACTGTCGGCCAGAATCGCCAACACCAACTGTTCAAAATCAAGCCCTGCCGCACGTGCGGCCATGGGCACCAGACTGTGGTCGGTCATGCCGGGAACGGTGTTCACCTCCAGCAGCCAGAACCGGCCCTCGGCATCCTGCATCACATCGGTACGCGCCCAGCCGGTGATGCCCACGGCTTCGCAAGCCCGGGCTGTCAGTGCCTTGAGCTCCTGCTCCTTGGCGGCGTCGAGGCCGCAGGGAATCCGGTACTGGGTGTCGGACGCCAGGTACTTGGCGTCGTAGTCGTAGAAACTGTGGGGGGTGCCCAGGCCGATGGGCGGCAATACCTGCCCGCGCAGAGTGGCGACGGTGAACTCCGGACCTTGAATCCATTGTTCGACCAACACGTGCGAATCGTAGGTACTGGCGGCGTTCCATGCGGCGATCAGTTCATCGACGCCGGTCACCTTGGCCATACCGATACTGGAACCTTCATGGGCGGGTTTGACGATCAAAGGAAAGCCCAGTTCCGTCGCCGCAGAAATACAATCGGCTTCGCTGGCCAATACCGCATGAAGCGGCGTCGGCAAGCCCAGGCTCTGCCAGACCTGCTTGGTGCGCAGCTTGTCCATCGCCAGCGCCGAAGCCAGCACGCCGCTGCCGGTGTAAGGAATGCCCAGGCACTCCAGCAGGCCTTGCATGGTGCCGTCTTCGCCACCGCGACCGTGCAGCACGATGAACGCACGGTCGATCTTTTCACTGACCAGCCGCTGCAGGAAATCCTCGCCCACGTCGATGCCGAACGCATCCACGCCCCCGGTCAGCAGCGCGTCGAGCACCGCCTGACCGGATTTCAGGGACACTGCCCGCTCCGCACTCTTGCCACCGAAGAGCACGGCCACGCGACCGAAGCCTTGCGGCTCCAGGGTCGACAGCAGTGAGGATTGCAGGGCGGCTGTCATTTCAGCTTACCTTCGCTTGGCGCCACGATGGCGCCGCTGAACAGTGGGCTCTTGAGCAGTTGCGGCGCCAGCGCACCGATGTCGCCGGCACCCTGACACAGCAGGATGTCGCCAGCGCGCAGCAGCGGCTTGACCAGTGGCGCCAGCTCGACGCCACGCTCGATGTAGATCGGGTCCAGCTGACCGCGCTGACGGATGCTGTGCGCCAGTTGACGGCTGTCGGCACCGGGAATCGGCTCTTCGCCGGCCGGGTAGACCTCCATCAGCAGCAACACGTTGGCGTCGTTGAGCACCTGAACGAAATCGTCGTACAGGTCGCGGGTGCGGCTGTAGCGGTGTGGCTGATAGACCATGACCAGACGGCGGTCCGGCCAGCCACCGCGCACGGCGTTGATCACCGCAGCGACCTCGCGCGGGTGGTGACCATAGTCGTCCACCAGCATCACGTTGCCACCTTCAACCGGCAGCTCACCGTAGACCTGGAAGCGTCGGCCAACGCCCTGGAACCCGGACAGGCCCTGGACGATGGCTTCGTCACTGATGCCTTCGTCGGTGGCAATCGCGATGGTCGCCAGCGAGTTGAGCACGTTGTGATTGCCCGGCATGTTCACCGACACGTCCAGCGGCTCGCGGTCGCGACGCAGCACGGTGAAATGGGTATGCATGCCCTGCTGACGCACGTTGATCGCACGCACGTCGGCGGCTTCGTCGAAACCGTAGGTCAGCACCGGGCGCTTGACCGACGGCAGGATGTCGCGCACCACAGGATCGTCGATGCACACCACGGCCAGTCCATAGAACGGCAGGTTGTGCAGGAACTCGACGAAGGTTTTCTTCAGCTTGTTGAAGTCGCCTTCGTAGGTCGCCATGTGGTCGGCGTCGATGTTGGTGACGACGGCCACCAGCGGCTGCAGGTGCAGGAAGCTGGCGTCACTCTCGTCGGCCTCGGCGATCAGGTAACGGCTGGTGCCCAGCTGGGCATTGGTGCCAGCCGCGTTCAGACGGCCACCGATGACGAAGGTCGGATCGAGCCCACCTGCCGCGAACACCGAAGCGATCAGGCTGGTCGTGGTGGTCTTGCCGTGGGTGCCGGCCACTGCGATGCCATGGCGGTAGCGCATCAGCTCGGCGAGCATTTCGGCACGTGGTACCACCGGAATACGGCGCTCAAGGGCGGTCGCCACTTCCGGGTTGGAGGTGTTGACGGCACTGGACACCACCAATACGTCGGCAGTCGCGGCGTTTTCCGCGCGGTGGCCGATATAGATGTGCGCGCCGAACGACTCCAGACGCTCGGTCACCGGCGAAGCTTTCAGGTCCGAGCCGGACACTTCGTAACCCAGGTTCAGCAACACCTCGGCGATCCCGCACATGCCCACACCACCGATACCGACGAAGTGGATGCGACGGATACGGCGCATTTCCGGCTGTGGCATCGCGCGTTGATTCTCAACCATGGACCACCTCCAGGCAGACATCGACGACGGTGTTGGTGGCGTCCGGCTTGGCCAGTTGGCGAGCCGTGATGGCCATGCGTTTCAATTGTTCGGGTTGCATCAAAACCTCTTTCAGGCGAGCGGCCATTTCGGCGGCGCCAGTTGTCGCTTGCGGCATGACGAAGGCAGCGCCTTCGCGGGCCAGATAATCGGCGTTACGCGACTGGTGGTCGTCGATGGCATGGGGCAACGGCACCAGCAACGACGGCAGACCCGCGGCCGCCAGTTCACTGATGGTCAGCGCACCTGCGCGGCAGACCACCAGATCCGCCCAGCCATAGGCCTGGGCCATGTCCTTGATGAACGGCGCCACTTGCGCCTCGACACCCGCTGCGCGGTAACGCTCGCCGGTGATCTCATCGTGATTCTTGCCGGCCTGATGAAACACTTCAGGACGGATGTCCGCCGGCACCTGGGCCAGCGCTTCGGGCAGCAGCTTGTTCAGCGGCTCGGCGCCCAGGCTGCCGCCCAGCACCAGCAGGCGCGGCTTGCGACCGGCCAGTTCCTGGCGCGGCGTTTCGAAGAACAGTTCGGCACGCACCGGATTGCCGGTGGTACGACGTTTGGCCGAAGCCGCGAACGTCTGCGGAAACGCCTCGCATACGCGGCTGGCGAACGACGCCAGACTGCGGTTGGCAGTGCCGGCAACAGCGTTCTGTTCATGAATGATCAGCGGCACGCCGGCCAGCTTCGCGGCCAGGCCGCCCGGACCGGTGACGTAGCCACCGAAGCCGACCACGCACACCGGCTTGAGCTGGCGCACGACCTTGCGCGCCTGCCACAGCGCCTTGATAAGCATGAATGGCGCCTTGAGCAGGGACAGACGGCCCTTGCCACGCAGGCCCGTGACATTGATCAGGTGTAATTGCAGCCCGGCTGCCGGCACAAGGTCGTTCTCGATGCCCCGTGGCGTACCCAGCCAGTGCACGGTGTAACCGCGCGCCTGAAACTCGCGGGCGCAGGCCAGCGCCGGGAACACGTGGCCACCGGTGCCGCCTGCCATGATCAGCACATTACCGACGGCCATGAGCGGGCTCCTCGGCAAAATCGCTTTCCTTGAACTCGGCTTCTTCACTGCCCATGTTGTTGCGTGATTCCCATTCGATACGCAGCAGCAGTCCGAGACTGGCGCAGCAGATGATCAACGAACTGCCGCCATAGCTGAGGAACGGCAGGGTCAGCCCCTTGGTCGGCAGCAGGCCGACGTTCACGCCGATGTTGATCAGGAACTGACCAATCCACAGGAACGCCAGACCGTAAGCGGTGTAGGCGGCAAAAAACTGTTTGGCGCGCTCGGCCCACATGCCGATGTACATCGCACGCAGGCTGACGAACACGAACAGCGCCACGGTCGCCAGCGAACCGGCCACACCCAGCTCTTCGGCGAGTACCGAGAACACGAAGTCGGTGTGCGCTTCCGGCAGGTAGAACTGCTTCTGCACGCTGTTGCCCAGACCGACGCCGAACCACTCGCCGCGACCGAAGGCGATCAGCGCCTGGGTCAACTGGTAGCCGGAACCGAACTGGTCGGACCATGGGTCGGTGAAGGTGATCAGACGGGCCATCCGGTACGGCTGCGCCTGCACCAGCACGAACACTGCGCCGACCGCCAGCACCACCATCAGGGTGAAACGGAACAGGCCAACGCCGCCGAGGAACAGCATCGCCGCCGCCGAACCCATCATCACGACGGTCGCACCGAAGTCAGGCTCCATCAGCAACAGACCCGCCATCGGCAGCAGCACGATGAACGGCTTGAAGAAGCCCATCCAGCTTTCCCGGACCTCGGTCTGTCGACGAATCAGGTAACCGGCCAGGAAGATCACCACGAACACCTTGGCAATCTCCGACGGCTGTACGTTGAACATGCCGAAGCCGATCCAGCGCATCGAGCCGTTCACCTCTCGCCCCACCCCGGGCACGATCACCAGGATCAGCAGGCCGAAGGCGCCGAGCAGCATCAGCCAGCCCAGGCGTTGCCAGGTGGCGACCGGAATCATCATGGTCGCGACACAGGCGCCCAGACCCAGCACCAGATAGATCAGGTGACGGGTCATCATGTACAGGGCGTTGTCGGACTGCACGGCGGCCACTTCCGACGACGCGGAAGTGATCATTACCAGGCCCAGACCGAGCAGCGCCAGACAGCCGGCCAGCATCGGGAAGTCGACGTCGATGCCACGGCCGCTGATGATCGGCGACGGGTATGGCTTGATCACGCCAAAGATCATGACAAGTCCCCCACGGCCTGAGCGAACAGACGTCCGCGCTCTTCGAAATTCTTGAACATGTCCAGGCTCGCACAGGCTGGCGACAGCAACACGGCGTCGCCGTCCTGCGCCAGTTCGGCAGCGCGTTGCACCGCCTCTTCCAGGGTTTTGACCCGCACCAGCGGCACCGAGTCGCCAAAGGTCGCGGCGAGTAGCTCGGCATCACGACCCAGCAGGATCACCGCACGGCAGTGGGCCGCGACCGGGGCTTTCAGGGCCGAGAAATCGGCGCCCTTGCCATCGCCACCGGCGATCAGCACCAACTTGCCGCCGATGTCCGCGCCGAGGCCTTCGATGGCGGCCAGTGCCGCACCGACGTTGGTGGCTTTGGAGTCGTCGTAGTAGCTGACGCCATTGCGCTCGCGCACCCACTGGCAACGGTGCACCAGACCGGCAAAGCTGCGCAGCGCCGTGAGCATCGGTTCGAACGGCAGACCGGCGGCATGGCCTAGAGCCAGCGCCGCAAGCGCGTTGGCCTGATTGTGCGCACCACGGATTTTCAATTCGGAGACGGGCATCAGGTTTTCGAACTGGAAGGCGAGGAATTTTTCGCCGTTCTCTTCTCGCAGACCGAAGCCATTGATGTCAGGTTTGTTCAGACCAAAGGTCCAGCACGGCACACTCTCGCCGATCAATGGTCGCGACAGTGCATCCTGACGATTGACCACCACCTGCCTCGCGCCACGGAAGATCCGGTGCTTGGCCAGGTGATAGGCCGGCAGGCCGCTGTAACGATCCATGTGGTCTTCGCTGACGTTCAGCACGGTGGCCACTTCGGCGCCAAGCTGGTCAGTGGTTTCCAGCTGGAAGCTCGACAGCTCCATGACGTACAGCTCGACGTCGTCGCTGAGCAGGTCCAGCGCCGGGGTGCCAAGGTTGCCGCCGACGGCGACGCGTTTGCCGGCTGCCGCCGCCATCTCGCCCACCAGCGTGGTCACGGTGCTCTTCGCGTTGGAACCGCTGATGGCAACGATCGGCGCCTTCGCGTTACGCGCGAACAGCTCGATGTCGCCGGACAGTTTCACGCCACGCGCAGCGGCCTGTTGCAGCGCAGGCGTGGCCAGCGCCAGACCGGGGCTGACATACAGTTCGTCGGCGCGGCAGAGGAATTCCACATCCAGCTCGCCACAGCGCACTTCCACCTGCGGATAGTCACGACGCAGGGTCGCCAGTTCTGGCGGGTTTTCCCGCGTATCGGCGACAGCAAAGGCAACGCCCCGGTTCGCCAGGAAACGAACCAGGGACATGCCGCTCTTGCCGAGGCCGACAACGATGCGGAAGTGGTCAGAAGCGATCAGTGACACTCGTTCTTACCTCAGTTTCAGCGTGGCAAGGCCGATCAGCACGAGAATCACGGTGATGATCCAGAAACGGACGATCACGCGCGGCTCGGGCCAGCCTTTGAGTTCAAAGTGGTGGTGGATCGGCGCCATACGGAAAACGCGGCGGCCGGTCAATTTAAAGGATGCAACCTGAATGACCACTGACAGGGTTTCCATCACGAACACGCCGCCCATGATGAACAGGACGATTTCCTGACGGACGATCACCGCGATGGTGCCCAGCGCTGCGCCCAGCGCCAGTGCGCCGACGTCGCCCATGAACACCTGGGCCGGATACGTGTTGAACCAGAGGAAGCCCAGACCTGCGCCGATCAGCGCTCCGCAGAAGACGATCAGCTCGCCCGCGCCCGGTACGTAAGGAATCAGCAGGTATTCGGCGAATTTCACGTTACCTGACAGGTAGCAGAAGATACCCAGAGCGCCGCCGACCATGACCGTCGGCATGATCGCCAGACCGTCGAGACCGTCGGTCAGGTTGACCGCGTTGCTGGAGCCGACGATAACGAAGTAGGTCAGCACCACGAAACCGATGCCCAGCGGAATGCTGTAGTCCTTGAGCATCGGGATCAGCAGTGTGGTTTCCACCGGCGTCTGCGCAGTCATATAAAGGAAGAGCGCAGCGCCCAGGCCGAACACCGACTGCCAGAAGTATTTCCAGCGGCTTGGCAGGCCACGGGAGTTCTTTTCGATCACCTTGCGGTAGTCATCGACCCAGCCGATGGCGCCGAACAGCAACGTGACGATCAACACTACCCACACGTAACGGTTGGTCAGGTCAGCCCACAGCAGGGTGCTGATGCCGATGGCAGACAGAATCAGTGCGCCACCCATGGTCGGGGTGCCGGATTTGGACAGGTGCGATTGAGGACCGTCGTTACGGACCGATTGGCCGATCTGCTTGTTCTGCAGGGCACGGATCATCCAGGGGCCCAGCCACAGCGACAGCGACAATGCGGTGAGCACGCCGAGAATCCCGCGCAGGGTCAGGTACTGAAAGACCGCGAAGCCTTTGTAGAACTGTTGCAGATACTCGGCCAGCAGCAGCAGCATTAATGTTTCTCCGCCTTCAAGGGGTAAGTCTGAGGTCCGCAGAGAGCGACAACGACGTTTTCCATCGCCGCGCTGCGCGAACCTTTGATCAAAATGGTGGTGTTTTTATCTTGCTCGGCGCCCAGCGCCTCGATCAGGTCGGCCTGATTGGCAAAATGGCGGGCATCCTGCCCGAAAGCTGCGACCGCATGGGCCATCAACGGACCGACGGCATACAGCGCGTCGACCTTGCCGGCAGCATAGGCGCCGACGTCGCGATGGCCCTGCTCGGCCCAGTCGCCCAGCTCGCCGATATCGCCCAGCACCAGCACCTTGCGGCCCGGGAAACTGGTGAGAATGTCGGTCGCCGCGGCCACGGAAGTCGGGTTGGCGTTGTAGGTGTCGTCGATCACGCGGATACCGTTGGTCGCCAGTTGCGCGACGGTACGGCCCTTGACCGGCTGCACGTTGTTCAGCCCGGCGACGATGCCTGGCAGCGAAACGTTCAGCGCGTAGGCAGCGGCCGCTGCGGCCAGGGCATTGGCGACGTTGTGCGCGCCCAGCAGATTCAGTTGCACCTGTGCCGAGCCCGCCGGGCTGTGCAGGGTGAACGCCGGGCAACCACGGGCATCAATACCCAGATCGCTGGCGTACAGGTCCGCTTCGCTGTTGTGGGTCGAGAAGCTCAACACCCGGCGACCGGCGGCGCGCGCAACCCATATCGCGAAGGCCTTGTCGTCACGGTTGAGCACCGCGGTGCCACTGGCATTCAGCCCTTCGATGATTTCGCCCTTGGCTTCAACGATCTTTTCCGGCCCGCCGAACTCGCCGACATGGGCGGTCCCGGCATTGGTCAGCACCGACACGTGAGGCTGGGTCAGGCTCACGGTGAAGGCAATCTCGCCCACCCGCGATGCGCCGAGCTCGATCACCGCAGCGTCGAATTCAGGGGCCAGTTCCAGCAGCGTCAGCGGAACACCCAGTTCATTGTTCAGGTTGCCGCGTGTCGCCAGCACCGGACCACGGGTACGCAGGATGCTCGCGAGCATTTCCTTGACCGTGGTCTTGCCACTGGAGCCGGTAATCGCCGCCACCGGTTTGTCGACGAACGCGTTGCGGTTCATCGCACCCAGCTGAGCCAATGCCTTGCGGGTATCCGCCACCACCAGTTGCGGCAGCGAACTGCCCGGTACTTCACGCTCGACCAGCGCACCGACCGCGCCCTTGGCGGCTACCTGATCCAGATAGTCATGGCCGTCGAAACGCGGCCCGGTCAAGGCCACGAACAGTTGCCCGGCCGCAATGGCCCGGCTGTCGATACTGACAGCGGAAAAGCTGCAGTCTTCGCCGACGCGACGAGCATCGAGCGGCACCAGCAGTTCGCTGAACGAAAGCGGCTTAAGCATGTGCAGCCTCCCATGCGTCCAGTGCCTTGGCGGCTTCTTCAAGATCGGAAAACGGATGGCGCTGGCCATCGATTTCCTGGTAATCCTCATGGCCCTTGCCGGCCAGCACGATCACGTCGGCCACCTGGGCCTGGGCGATGATCTGCGCGATGGCCTTGCCACGACCGGCGACAAAGTCGACCGTGTCCACGGCTGTGAAGCCGGCACGGATATCGTCGAATATCCGGGCCGGGTCTTCGGTTCTCGGGTTGTCGTCGGTGACCAGCACCTTGTCGGCCAGACGCTCGACCACTTCCGCCATCAACGGACGCTTGCCGCGATCGCGATCGCCGCCGCAGCCGAACAGGCAGGCCAGTTGCCCCTTGGCGTGCGGGCGCAAGGCAGCCAGCACTTTTTCCAGGGCATCCGGGGTGTGGGCGTAATCGACCACCACCAGCGGACGCGCGCCGCCACCGAGACGTTGCATGCGGCCCACCGGCCCTTCCAGGGACGGCAACACCTTGAGAATGTCGCTCAACGGGTAGTCGAGACCAAGCAGCGCACCGACTGCCGCCAGCACGTTGCTCAGATTGAAACGGCCCAGCAGGCTGCTGCGCAGCACGTAGTCGCCCTGCGGCGTCACCAGCGTGGCACGCACGCCGTCGTCATCGAACTGCGCATCGCGGCAATACAGATACGCGCTGCTGTCTTCCTGGCTGTAGGTGATCAAGCGCGAAGGCTGTTGCTCGGCGGCCAGTTGCCGACCGAAGGCGTCATCCAGGTTGATCACCCGGCAACGCAGGTCATTCCAGGCGAACAGCTTGGCCTTGGCGGCGCCGTACGCTTCCATGGTGCCGTGGTAATCCAGATGATCGCGGGACAGGTTGGTCATCACCGCGACATCGAACGCCAGCGCGGTGACCCGCCCCTGATCCAGACCGTGGGAGGAAACCTCCATGGCAATCGCCTTGGCACCGGCATACTTCAGCTCACCGATGGTGGCCTGCACGGAAATCGGATCGGGGGTGGTGTGAATCCCGCTTTTCAATTCGTTGTGAAAACCGGTACCCAGCGTGCCGATGATGCCGCAGCGCTGACCGAGCTTGTCCAGCGCCTGGGCCACCAGTTCGGTGACACTGGTCTTGCCGTTGGTGCCGGTGACGCCAACCAGACTCAGGCTGCGGCTCGGGTCGCCGTAGAAACGCCCGGCGATATCGGACAGCTGCGCGGCCAGGCCTCTGACCGGAATCATCGGAATGTCGGTGATCGGCAGCACCTTGGCGCCTTCCACTTCATAGGCGATGGCCGCCGCGCCATGGGCAATGGCGTCGGTAATATGGTCGCGACCGTCGACCTTCAGACCCGGAATCGCCAGGAACAGATCGCCCGGACGCACCTTGCGGCTGTCCAGGGTCAGTTCGCGAATCAACAGGTCACGGTCGCTCTGCGCGAAGATCTTGCTCAGATTGAAAGACATCAGCCCCGTCCTCCTTTGACAGGAACAACAGCCGGTACGGCGTTGGCTTGCTGCTCAGGCGGAATGGGCGCGAGATTGTCCGGGCGCACGTTCATCAGACGCAGCGTGCCCGACATCACCTTGCTGAACACCGGTGCCGAAACCAGACCACCGAAGTAACCGCCTTTGCTCGGTTCATCGATGACCACGACGATGGCGTAACGCGGGTTGCTCATCGGGCCGAAGCCGGCAAACAGCGAGCGGTAAGAGTTCTCGGCGTAGCCCTTCGTGCCCACCGACGTTTTACGTGCGGTACCCGACTTGCCGGCCACGTGGTACGACGGCACGCGGGCACGGTACACACCGCGCGGGTCTTCGATGACCGCCTGGAGCATGGTCTGCAGCGTCTTGGCAGTGGCTTCCGGAATCGCCTGGGTCGACTCGGCCGGCTTGTCGGTCTTGAGAATGGTCAGCGGCACGATCTTGCCGTTGTTGGCCAGTGCCGAGTAGGCGTGCACCAGTTGCAGCGCCGTCACCGACAGGCCGTAGCCGTAGGACAGGGTCGCGGTTTCCGCCTTGCGCCATTCACGGTAGTTCGGCAGGTTGCCCACGCGCTCGCCGGGGAAGCCCAGGCCGGTGTACTGACCCAGACCGACACGCTGCATGGCGCGGAAGATCGCTTCGCCACCGACGTCAAAGGCCACCTTGCTCATGCCGACGTTACTGGAGTTGATCAGAATGCCGGTCAGATCGAGGATCGGGCCTTCGGTCTTGGTCACGTCGCGAATGGTGTATTTGCCGATCTGCAGGGTGCCCGGGTAGACCTCGACCTTGTCGCTCGGCTTCCAGCGGCCGCTGTCCAGCGCGGCGGTCATCGAGATCGGCTTCATGGTCGAACCCGGCTCGAACACGTCGATGATGGCGCGGTTACGCATCGCCGCCGGCACCATGGTGCGACGGTTGTTCGGGTTGTAGGTCGGCTGGTTGACCATCGCCAGCACTTCGCCGGTCTTCACGTCCATGATCACCAGGCTGCCGGCCTTGGCGTCGTTTTCCTGAATGGCGTTGCGCAGTTCGCGGGTCGCCAGATATTGCAGGCGCAGATCAATAGACAAAGCCAAGGTCTTTCCGGCCTTGGCGTTTTTCTTCACCTGGAGATCCTTGATAAGCTTGCCGCGCCGATCCTTGATCACTTGCCGCTTGCCGGGCACGCCGGCAAGCCAGTCATCGTAGGCGAGCTCGACACCTTCGCGACCGTGGTCGTCGAGGTCGGTGAAGCCCACCATGTGGGCCGTGACATCGCCAGCCGGATAGAAGCGGCGGAATTCTTCCTTGCCGTAAACGCCCGGCACCTTGAGATCGAGCACGTACTGGCCCTGCTCCGGGGTCAGGCCACGAACCAGATAGATGAACTCTTTGCTCGCCTGCTCGTTGAGGCGATCGGCCAGCGATTTCGGGTCCTGCCCCAGCGCCTGCGCCAGGATGCCCCACTTGCTCTTGTCCGCCTGCATCTCCGACGGGTTGGCCCAGATGGTGGTGACCGGAGTACTGACCGCCAGCGGTTCGCCGTTACGGTCAGTGATCAGACCACGGTGAGCAGGGATCGAAACGGTACGCAGGCTGCGCGCATCGCCCTGCTCGATCAGGAAGCGACGGTCAATGACCTGCAGGTCGACGATGCGATAGGAAATAGCCAGCACCATGATCGTCAGCAAGCCGACCACGACGCGGAATCGCCACGGATACAGGGCGCCGTCGAGTTTCATCATGGCGACACCATGCGGATATCGGCAGCATTCGGCACACGCATTTTCAGCTGATCGGTGGCCAGGGCCTCGATCCGGCTGTGGGCGGTCCAGGTGCTTTGTTCAAGAATCAGTCTGCCCCATTCGGCCTGCGCCTTGTCGCGCACGCTGAGTTCGGAGTACAGCGAGTTGAGCAGTTGACGGTTCCAGTGCGCGCTGTAGGAAACGGCGATGGCCGAGACGAGCACGGCAATGAACAGCAGCAGCATGAAGAAGCTGCCGCCTGGCAGAGGCTTGAACATACCGCGGCTCACCGGAGTTTCTCCGCGACACGCATGACCGCGCTGCGCGAGCGCGGGTTGGCTTTGGTTTCAGCGTCGGAGGCGAATTGCGCCTTGCCGATCAATTTGATGCGCGGCTCGAACGCCTGATGACGGATCGGCAGGTTGCGCGGCATGTTGTCCGCTTCGCCCTTGACCAGCTTGCGCATGAACAGCTTGACGATGCGGTCTTCCAGCGAATGGAAGCTGATCACTACCAGACGACCGCCGACTTCGAGGTTTTCCAGTGCAGCATCAAGGCCAGCTTCCAGATCACCCAGTTCGTTGTTGACGTGAATGCGCAGGCCCTGGAACGCGCGGGTCGCCGGGTTCTTGCCCTTTTCCCACGCAGGGTTGGCGACTTTCAGCACTTCAGCCAGATCGGCGGTGCGTTCGAACGGCTGGGTTTCACGGCGAGCGACGACTGCGCCAGCCATGCGCCGAGCGAAACGCTCTTCGCCGTATTCCTTGAATACGCGAGCGATCTCTTCGGCGGATGCGGTGTTGACGAACTCGGCAGCGCTGATGCCACGGCTCGGGTCCATGCGCATGTCCAGCGGGCCGTCGTTCATGAAGCTGAAGCCACGTTCAGGGTCGTCCAGTTGCGGCGAGGACACGCCGAGGTCCAGAAGGATGCCGCTGACCTTTCCGGCCAGGCCGCGTTCCAGAGCCTCTGCGCCCATTTCCGCAAAACTGCGCTGCACAACGACAAAGCGGCCGTCTTCGGCCGCCAGCGCTTGCCCGGTGGCAATCGCTTGAGGATCTTTATCGAATCCGAGAAGTCGGCCATCCGGCCCGAGATTCTGCAGGATGAGGCGGCTGTGTCCGCCACGGCCGAACGTGCCGTCCATATAGCAGCCATCGGCGCGCACCGCGAGAGCCTCGACGGCTTCTTCGAGCAGTACGGTGATGTGGGTAAAGCCGCTATTCGTAGTCACAGGATCAAATCACGCAATTCATCGGGCATCGCACCCGGTTTTTGAATGGCCGCAAGGTCCGCATCAGCAAGTGCGTTCCAGGCGTCCTCATCCCACAGTTGAAACTTGTTGAGCTGGCCTACCAGCATTACTCGCTTGTCGAGCTTGGCGTATTCACGCAAACGTGGCGGTACCAGAAATCGCCCACTGCCATCGAGTTCCAGATCAACCGCATTACCGATCAACAGCCGCTGCAGACGGCGGTTTTCTTCGCGAAATGTCGCAAGCTCACGCAACTTGGCTTCGATCAGTTCCCATTCCGGGAGCGGATAGATGCACAGGCATGGATCGACGGTATCAATGGTCACAATCAGTTGGCCGGCGCTGCGCGAATCGAGCTCGTCGCGGTACCGGCTCGGCATAGCGAGACGACCCTTTGCGTCGAGGTTGATTGCGTTTGCACCACGGAACACAGGCGCGATCTCCGAATATTATCTTTTTGCGCTCAAAAAACCCACTTCACGCCACTTTCCGCCACTTGCGCACACTATAGGAATGCGCCCACCACACCGTCAAGGCAACTTCTCAAGGAAAACCCTTACAGGACGGAGATTTAGGTGAGGTATTGGAGGACTGCTGGAAAAATTCGGAGCGTTCCTACGGATAAATCTGACGGATATCAGAAACATCGCGCACAAACTTAAAGTGATTTATGAGGTTTAAGATTTTTTCGGAATTACGAGGAGGGTTCTGCGAGACAAAAAAGAAGGGAAGAAAAGGTGGAGAGTCGATCTGTAAGCCGGGTTCTGTCGAGGACAGTCATTCCTCTACGATGGCCATCACTGGACATCTTTAGCAACCTACCCGGTTCCAGCGCGGGCCACGCCTAGGAACCCTATTTGGTCTTGCTCCGAGTGGGGTTTGCCTTGACCGCGAACTGTTACCAGACGCGCGGTGCGCTCTTACCGCACCTTTTCACCCTTACCGGCACCGAAGTGCTTAGGCGGTTGTTTTCTGTGGCACTTTCCGTAGGCTCGCGCCTCCCAGGCGTTACCTGGCACTCCGCCCTATGGAGCCCGGACTTTCCTCCCCCCTTCATTGCGGAACAATGAAAGGCAGCGACTGTCCAATCGACTCTCCGCTGCCAAGGTTAATGGCACGACGCCCCAAGAACAAGCTTTAAGTCGCATATCGCGCTTTTAGCCGTTTTGTTGCGAGCGTTTATTACTCGCCCTTCTGCTTGTCCAAAGCAACCTGATAAAGCAGGTTCTTGCGCACACCGGTGATTTCCGCCGCCAGTGCCGCCGCGCGCTTGAGCGGCATCTCCTGCATCAGAAGGTCCAGCACACGCCGCGCCTCGGCGCCGATCGCATCCTCACCTTCAGGCTCGCTCCAGCCGGCGACCAGTACCACGCACTCGCCGCGCTGCTGATTACTGTCCGCTTCGACGAATGCACGCAACTCGGCCAGTGGCAGCCCCTTGAGGGTTTCGAAGGTCTTGGTCAGCTCACGCCCCAAGACCGCCGGGCGCTCGCCGCCAAAGACCGCTTCCATATCCTGCAGGCATTCGAGAATCCGGTGCGGCGCCTCATAGAAGATCAGCGTGCGCGGCTCTTCCTTCAATAATTCCAGACGCGCTTTGCGCCCTGTCGCTTTCGCTGGCAGGAAACCTTCGAAGATAAAACGGTCGGAGGGCAACCCGGCTGCTGACAGCGCCGCGATCAGCGCGCATGCGCCGGGCACTGGCACCACCTGGATACCCGCAGCGCGCGCCTGGCGCACCAAGTGGTAACCCGGATCGGAAATCAGCGGCGTCCCCGCATCGGAAATCAGCGCCACGTCATCGCCGGCCAGCAGACGGGTAATAAAACGGCTGCCTTCCTCGCGCTCGTTATGCTCATGACACGCCGCCAGCGGCGTCGCTATGCCGAAATGTTGCATCAACCGTAATGAATGCCGGGTATCTTCGGCAGCAATCAGCGCCACTTCGCGCAACACCTTGAGCGCGCGCACGCTCATGTCGTCCAGGTTGCCGATTGGCGTAGCCACCACATAAAGCGAGCCCGTAGCGGAATTCAAAGCACCCGGAGCAGTCAAAGCGCACACCTCACATTCTGTAAAAGGCTGCATTGTACAGCCTACGACGCTCACAAACGGGCGTCGCACACGGAGAGATTGAAAAATGGACGCCCACACTCCCCCATCCCGCAAATCGTGTTCAACCTGTCAAAAGCAGGCGATCGACAAGCACCGGCACACCCTGACACGACCCATTTCGCTGCATTAACGCCCTCGACGTCGCGCCCCGACCAGTGCTTGGGTACAATTCCCCGCTAATTTGCTCGAGAATCAGGAACATATACATGATCGCTTGCCTGCGGCTGTTCTCTGCCCTCTGCCTGGCTGCCCTGTTGGCAGCTTGCGCCGGTTCGCCCTCCTCCAGCCTCGGCGAGTTGCCACGCACTCCCGACGCTACCATCGAACAACTGCTGGAGCAGGCCGCCGCGGCCAAGACGCCCGATCAGGCCGCATTGCTCCGACTAACCGCTGCCGATCTGGCCGCCCGCCAGAACAACCCTGGGCGCGCCGCCAGTATCCTTGAGCAGGTGCAGATGGATCAGCTCAAGACCGACAAGCAGATCTACGCCAACACCCTGGCCGCCGAACTGGCACTGGGCCGCAGCCAGCCCAAAGCTGCTCTGACTGCTCTCAATCACCCAAGCCTGCAACACTTGGGTGAAATGCCGGTCGACCTGCAGACTCGCGTCCACACTGCCCGCGCCCGTGCACTGGAAGCCGACGGTCAGACCCTTGCCGCCGCCAGCGAGCGCGTGTTCATGGGCCCGCTGCTGCAAGGCGACGCCCTCAGCGCCAATAATGACGCGATCTGGACGCTGGTCGCTGCGTTGCCTCCAGAGCAGCTGCAAAGCACCGCCAACGACGACATGGGTGGCTGGCTGAGCCTGGCCCGCGCAGTCAAGGGCGCTGGCACCCTCGAACAGCAACAGGCTGCCATCGACGCCTGGAAAGCGCAGAACCCGCAGCACCCGGCAGCCCGCCAATTGCCGACTTCGCTGGCACAACTGCGCGAGCTGAAAAGCGCACCGCTGACCAAGATCGCTCTGCTGCTGCCACAGGATGGCCCGCTGGCCTCGGTCGCCCGCGCGCTGCGTGATGGCTTCATGGCTGCGCATTATCAAGCGCAACAGGCCGGCCAGAAGCCGCCTGCGATTGAAGTGTTCGACAGCTCCCGCGTGACCTCCATGGATGCGTTCTACGCCCAGGCCAAAGCTGCCGGCGTGCAACTGGTGGTCGGCCCACTGGAAAAACCACTGGTCAAACAGCTGAGCGCCCACCCGCAACTGCCGATCACCACTCTGGCGCTGAACTACAGCGATGCCACCACGCAAGGTCCGGCCGAGCTGTTCCAGTTCGGCCTTGCCGCCGAAGACGAAGCCCGTGAAGTGGCGCGCCGCGCCTGGGCCGACGGCAAGCGCAGTGCTGTCGCCATGGTGCCGAAAGGCGAATGGGGCGACCGCGTTCTGAACGCTTTCCGCCAAAGCTGGACCGCCAAAGGCGGCACGCTGCTGGGTGTGGAGCGTATCGACCAGCCTGTCGCACTTGCCCAGCAAGTCGCCGAACTGTTCCAGCTGCGCAACAGCGAAGGTCGCGCACAGCGCCTGCAAAGCACCACCGGCGCGCAAATGGCCGCACAGCCTTCGCGTCGCCAGGACGTCGACTTCATGTTCCTCGCCGCCACTCCGCAACAGGCTCAGCAGATCAAGCCGACCATGGTCTTCCAGTACGCCGGCGACGTGCCGGTCTACGCCACCTCGCACCTGTTCACCAACAGCGGCGACCAGGCGATGTACAACGACCTCGCCGGCGTGCGCTTCTGCGAAACCCCATGGCTGCTCAACGCGGCCGACCCGCTGCGCCAGCAAGTCACCAACCAGTGGCCACAAGCCGCAGGCAGCCTGGGTCGCCTGTACGCCATGGGCATCGACGCCTATCGCCTGGCGCCACGCCTGACTCAACTGAAGACCCTGCCTGAAAGCCGCATCGATGGACTTTCCGGCAGCCTGGCCATCGGCCAGGGCCAACGTATCGAGCGCCAACTGCCGTGGGCACAGTTCGTCGACGGTCGCGTCCAGCGCCTGCCGGACACCGCGCCTTGACCCCAGGCGATCCCCGTCATACCGCAGGGCGCGAGGCTGAAGCCTGCGCCCTGCGCCATCTGCAGCAGCACGGTTTACAGCTGATCACGCAGAACTGGCTGTGCAAACGCGGCGAGCTTGATCTGGTCATGCTCGACGGCGATACAGTAGTATTCGTCGAAGTTCGCTATCGGCGCCACGCAGGATGGGGTGGCGCGCTGGAAAGCGTCGATTTTCGCAAGCAGGAAAAGCTCACTCTGGCCGCTCAGTCGTTCCTCCAGCGTGAAGCGCAGTGGGCCGATTCGCCCTGCCGTTTCGATGTCGTCGCCATTAATGGCGATCCGGGCAAGGCCCCCGCATTGAACTGGCTGAAGAATGCGTTCGACAGTTGATGGCAAGTACGCCACGACGCAACGGCACAGGCACGCGCCGGTAGCTTCACCCTGACACCCAACCACACCGATTTTTTTGCTCTTTGCTTTGCGGGCTGCACAGTTTTGTGCCGGGATGCCGATGACCTGTCTCAGACATCGCCCGACCAGCCGGCCCTATTAAGGTTTACACAGATGGACATGCAATCCCGAATTCGCCAGCTTTTTCAGGCCAGCATCGATACCAAGCAACAGGCGATGGACGTTCTTGCACCGCACATCGAGCAAGCCAGCCAGGTGATGGTCAACGCGCTGCTCAACGAAGGCAAAATGCTTGCCTGCGGCAACGGCGGTTCGGCCGGTGACGCCCAGCACTTTTCCTCCGAGCTGCTCAACCGCTTCGAGCGCGAACGCCCGAGCCTGCCGGCCATTGCGCTGACCACCGACACCTCGACCATCACTTCGATTGCCAACGACTACAGCTACAACGAGGTCTTTTCCAAACAGATCCGCGCACTGGGGCAACCGGGCGATGTGTTGCTGGCGATCTCGACCAGCGGCAATTCGGCCAACATCATCCAGGCCATCCAGGCCGCACATGACCGGGAAATGATTGTCGTAGCCCTGACCGGCCGCGACGGTGGCGACGTCGCTTCGCTGCTGCTGCCGGAGGACGTCGAGATCCGCGTCCCGGCCAAAGTCACTGCACGTATTCAGGAAGTCCACCTGCTGGCGATCCATTGCCTCTGCGATCTGATCGACAGCCAATTGTTCGGGAGTGAAGAATGATATCCAAACGTTTCAGCCTGCTGGCTCTGACACTCTGCCTGGGCATCAGCGGATGCAGCTCGGTGGTCAACGCCAGTCGCGAAGCACCTATCGACGACGATCGCGGCACCCGCACGCTGGGCAGCAAGATCGATGACTCGCTGATCGAAACCAAGGTCGCCGTGAACATCGCCAAAGCCAGCCCTGACCTGGACAACAACTCGCACATCGTCGTCACCAGCTTCAACGGTGTCGTCCTGCTGGCGGGCCAGACCCCGCGCGCCGACCTCAAACAACTGGCCGAGCAGACCGCAAGCCAGGTGCAGAAGGTGAAGAAGGTCAGCAACGAACTGCAGGTGATTCAACCGTCGTCGATGCTTGCACGCAGCAACGACACCTGGCTGACCAGCAAGATCAAGACCGAAATGCTGACTGACAGCGCCATTCCCGGCTCGCGGATCAAGGTCGTGACCGAAAACGGCATCGTCTACCTGCTGGGCCTGCTGACCCAACAGGAAGCCACCCGCGCCACCAACCTGGTGCAGGGCGTGTCGGGCGTGCAGAAGATCGTCAAACTGTTCGAGTACATCGACTGATATTGCTCTGATCGCGGTGCCATTGTAGGAGCGAATTCATTCGCGACAGGTTTTCTCGACGACGAAGGCCTGTCAGCCGAGCCACCGCATCGCGAATGAATTCGCTCCCACAGGGGCCGGAGTCTTCGCTACAGAGATCAGACACAAAAAAGGCGATCCCTCGGGATCGCCTTTTTCATTGTTGCGACGTGATCACTTGACCACTTTCAGACTCGGCCGGCCGCTCGGGCGCGGCGGTTCGTCATCCGGTGGCGGCATGTCGTCGTCCACGTCCAGATCTTCGTCGTCGTCCACGGCGGGCTCCAGATCGAAAACCATGCCCTGCCCGTTCTCACGGGCGTAAATGCCCATGACGGCCGCGACCGGCACATAGAGACTGTGCGGGACGCCGCCGAAGCGACCTTCAAAGCTCACCGCGTCATTGTCCATGTGCAGATGGCGCACGGCGCTTGGCGAGATGTTGAGCACGATCTGGCCGTCATTGGCGAAACCCTGCGGAACCTGGACCGCCGGGTATTCGGCATTGACCAGGATGTGCGGCGTGCAATCGTTGTCCACAATCCACTCGTACAGCGCGCGGATCAGATAGGGGCGACTGGAGTTCATCAAACGGCTCCTCGGGCCTTAGCGCATGTCACGTTCGGCAGCAGACAGACTTGCCTGGAATGCCTCACGCGCAAACTGGCGCTCCATATAATCAAGCAGCGGCTTGGCAGGCCGCGGCAATTCAATACCCAGAATCGGCAGGCGCCAGAGTATGGGCAATAGACAGCAGTCGACCAGACTTTGCTCGTCACTGAGGAAAAAAGGCTTCTCCGCGAACAGTGGCGACACACCGGTCAGACTTTCGCGCAATTCCTTGCGCGCCTGGGCACGGGCGGCCTCCTTGCTGCGCGGGTCCAGAATCACATCCACCAGGCCGCACCAGTCGCGCTGAATCCGATGGATCAGCAGACGGCTGTTGGCGCGCGCCACCGGATAAACCGGCAACAACGGCGGATGCGGGTAACGCTCATCCAGATATTCCATCACTACAGTCGACTCGTACACCGCCAGGTCACGATCGACCAGGGTCGGCACGCTGCCGTACGGATTCACCTCGATCAATTTGGCCGGATGGCGACCACCGACAACATCGATGATCTCGGCGCTGACACCTTTCTCGGCGAGCACAATGCGCACGCGGTGGGAATAGTGGTCGGCGGGGTCGGAGTAACAGGCCAACCGATTGGTCACGCCCATGGCGGTCCTCCTCGCTTGTTGGATATTCAGAAGCAGAAAAAACGAACGCGCCCTGAAGGCGCCTCCGGCAACATCCACAATAAGCGGGTGTTCATCGCGGGCGACAAGATAGCTCATTACTCAAGGTAATTTCTGCAATCTTTCGCTCGCCACTATACCCGCTCTGCGTCCATTACCCGAACGAGGCTCTCCAGAGCGCGTTCCATTTACAGCCAGACCGACATCCGGTCAGTGCACATCCTTCCAGTATTCGCGCTTGAGCAGATACGCGAAGATGAACAGGATGGCCAGATACAACAGCACATAGGTGCCGATACGCTGATGTTGCAGTTTGACCGGGTTCGCCGAGTAAGCGAGGAAGGTCACCAGATTCTTCACTTTTTCGTCGAACTGCTCTTCGGTCAGGGTGCCGCTCTTAGGCACGATGGTCAGCTGGTCACAGGCTTCGTGGGTCAATGGCGAACCGGTCAGCGGGTCGTATTGCTTCTTGTCGTTCTCGACCACCTGGACCTGCTTGCAACCGACCACCTGACGCCCTTGCAGGCCGACCAGCACGTTAGGCATGCCGACATTGGGGAACACTTTGTTGTTCACTCCCCATGGACGCGCCGGATCCTCGTAGAACGAGCGCAGATAGCCATACAGCCAGTCGGTGCCACGCACCCGCGCCACCAGGGTCAGATCGGGCGGCGCAGCACCAAACCAGACCTTGGCATCGGCCGACTGCATGCCGGCCGTCATGTGGTCGCCGATCTTGGCACCGGTGAACACCAGCTTCTCCAGCATCAGCTCATGAGGAATGCCCAGATCATCGGCCACCCGTTCATAACGCTGGAACTTGGCGCTGTGGCAGCCCATGCAATAGTTGACGAAGGTTCGCGCCCCATCCTGCATGGCGACCTTGTCGGAGACATCGATATCGACGCTCTCCAGTTCAGGACCACCGTGCTCGGCGGCAAATGACAAGGCAGGCAGCGCAGCAAGCAACAAAACAGCGAATAGTTTTTTCATTAGCCAGTCACCCTTTCCGGAACCGGTTTTGTCTTCTCCATGCGCGTGTAGAACGGCATCAGGATGAAGTAGGCGAAGTACACGAACGTACACACCTGCGACAGCAACGCGCGTCCCGGGCTGGGCGGCAGAACCCCCAGAATCCCGAGGATCACGAAGGCCACACAAAACAGCAGCAACCAGATCCGGCTGAGCCAGCCCTTGTAACGCATCGACTTGACCGGGCTTCGGTCCAGCCACGGCAGCACGAACAGCACCGCAATCGCCGCACCCATGGCCATGACGCCCATGAGCTTGTCGGGAATCGCCCGCAGAATCGCGTAGAACGGCGTGAAGTACCACACCGGCGCGATGTGCTCCGGAGTCTTGAACGCGTTGGCCTGCTCGAAGTTCGGTTTTTCCAGGAAGTAACCACCCATCTCCGGGAAGAAGAACACGATGGAGCAAAAGATGAACAGGAACACCACGACACCGACGATATCCTTGACGGTGTAGTACGGATGGAAAGCGATGCCGTCCAGCGGCTTGCCGTTTTCATCCTTGAGCTTCTTGATATCGACGCCGTCCGGGTTGTTCGAACCGACCTCATGCAGCGCCAGCACGTGCAGCACCACCAACCCGAGAATAACGATGGGCAACGCGACCACGTGCAGGGCGAAGAAGCGGTTCAGGGTGATGCCGGAAATCAGGTAGTCGCCGCGAATCCACTGGGTCAGGTCGTTGCCGATCACCGGAATCGCGCCGAACAGTGAAATGATCACCTGCGCGCCCCAGTACGACATTTGCCCCCATGGCAGCAGATAGCCCATGAACGCTTCGGCCATCAGCGCCAGATAGATCAGCATGCCGAAGATCCACACCAGCTCCCGAGGCTTCTGATACGAGCCGTACAGCAGGCCGCGGAACATGTGCAGATAAACCACGATAAAGAACGCCGAAGCGCCCGTGGAGTGCAGCAGGCGCAGGATCGAGCCGTACTCGACGTCGCGCATGATGTACTCGACCGAGGCGAAGGCCTCCTCCGCCGACGGCGTGTAGCTCATCGTCAGCCAGATGCCGGTCACTAGCTGGTTGACCAGCACCAGCAGCGCCAGGGAGCCGAAAAAGTAGAAGAAGTTGAAGTTCTTGGGGGCGTAATACTTGCTGAGATGGTCTTCCCACATGGAGGTCGCAGGGAAGCGTGCATCGATCCAGTCCATGAATTTGCTCATTACGCTTTCTCCTGATCGACACCAATGACGATGATTGAGTCCGACTCGTAGGAATGCGGCGGCACTGGCAGATTCAGGGGTGCTGGTTGCGCCTTGTAGACGCGCCCGGCCAGGTCGTAATGAGAGCCGTGACAAGGACAGAAGTAACCACCGACCCAGTCCTTGCCCAGGTCTGCCGGTGCCACTTCAGGGCGGAATGTGGGTGAGCAGCCCAAGTGCGTGCAGATACCGATCAGCAGCAGGATCTCAGGCTTGATCGAGCGCACGACAGGGTCGACATAGGTCGGCTGCGTGGAGTTCTTGGATTCGGGATCGGAGAGCTGGCCGGTGATCTTGCCCAGGTTGGTGAGGATTTCCTGGGTCCGGTGGACGATGAAGACCGGCTGCCCACGCCACTCGGCGATCATCTGCTGACCGGGCTCGATCTTGCTGATATTGACTTTTACCGGTGCGCCAGCGGCTTTGGCTTTGGCACTGGGAAACCATGCCCCCACGAACGGGACCGCAGCCCCCACCGCTCCTGCCGCGCCAACCACGGATGTGGCGGCGACGAGGAAGCGACGCCGGCCTGCATTCACGCCGTCATTGCTCATTCCGTCCTCTCCCATCAGCTTCAAGAAGCCCGCTTGGTCGGACTTCTCTTTAAATTATTTTTCTAGCTGTCAAAAAATCCTGCCGAATGGTAATGAATAGCCCTTCATGTCACAAGGGAATTGCCATTTGGCGAAAACGGGGAAGCCTTATAGAACGGGGCATCCACGGACGCGTCGCGTTGTCATCACCAATAATAGACGCCCATAAAAAAACGCCCAGTTTCCTGAGGAAACTGAGCGTTCTTTTTGAACGAAGAGCGAATTAACGCTTCGAGTACTGCGGACGCTTACGCGCTTTACGCAGACCGACTTTCTTACGTTCAACTTCGCGAGCGTCGCGAGTCACGAAGCCTGCTTTACGCAGAGCGCTGCGCAGGGATTCGTCGTATTGCATCAGAGCGCGGGTGATACCGTGGCGGATTGCGCCAGCTTGACCACTCACACCACCGCCGATGACAGTGACGTAGATGTCGAATTTTTCGACAGTCTCGGTCAGTTCCAGCGGCTGACGAACTACCATGCGGGCAGTTTCGCGGCCGAAGAACACGTCCAGGGAACGGTTGTTGATGGAGATGTTACCGGTGCCCGGACGCAGGAAAACGCGTGCGGTTGCGGTCTTGCGACGGCCAGTGCCGTAATTTTGAGTCGCCGACATAATGAACTATTCCGTTA
>NZ_JBIVCU010000002.1:0-163292 GCF_044746785.1 Pseudomonas sp. NPDC090208 | reverse complement strand
CCAACACAAGACTCGCCGACCAAAAGACCTACACCGAGAAAACTCCCGACCTTGGGGCTGCTGAGCAGTATGAGGGTGTGCAGCGCCCGCATAGACTTTCAGCTTACGATACATGTCGCGACCCAGCGGGTTCTTAGGCAGCATGCCTTTGACCGCGGTCTCGATCACGCGCTCAGGAGCTTTGTCGATCAGCTTTTCGAAGTTGATCGATTTGATCCCGCCCGGGAAACCGGAGTGAGAGTAGTAGATCTTGTCGGAGCTTTTGGCACCGGTGACGCGGATTTGCTCAGCGTTGATAACGACGATGTAGTCGCCGGTGTCAACGTGCGGAGTGTATTCCGGCTTGTGCTTGCCACGCAGACGGCTCGCGATCTCGGTGGCCAAACGACCCAGGGTCTGGCCAGCAGCGTCGACGACGTACCAATCGCGCTTTACTGTTTCCGGTTTAGCGGTAAAAGTTTTCATTCTTTATAGCCTCAAGGGCCGCCCTGAAAAATAGACGGCGGAGCTTACTCAATAGTACGGTCTTTGACAAGTCAAAGGCCGCCGGGCACGAACGCTATAGGGGGCTCGGGTCAGCGCGTTCGATCGCAGCGGAGTCTTGTGTCGCGGGGCATCACTCCCACGACAAAGAGCTGCGGAATTATGCAGATTGCGAAAAAAATTTCAACCTGCTTTTATGGGTCTTTTGATCAGGAGAGCTGTATGGATTACCGCCAACTGGGCAGAACAGACCTGAAAGTCAGCGCAATCTGCCTCGGCACCATGACCTGGGGCGAGCAAAACACTCAGTCTGAAGCCTTCGCCCAGATCGAACGGGCCAAAGCGGCAGGGATCAACTTCATGGATACCGCCGAGATGTATCCGGTCCCGCCGAAGAAAGAAACCTACGCCAGCACCGAAACGATCATCGGCAACTGGTTCAAACAGAACGGCGATCGCGCCGACTGGATCCTGGCCAGCAAGATCGCCGGCCCCGGCAACGGCATCGACTACATCCGCGATGGCCATCCGAAATTCAACCGCGAGCACATCGTTGCCGCCGTCGACGCCAGCCTCAAACGCCTGCAGACCGACTACCTCGACCTCTATCAATTGCACTGGCCGGAGCGCAGCACCAACTTCTTCGGCAAGCTGGGTTACACCCACAATGAAGAGCACTTCACCCCGTTGCTGGAGGTGCTTGAGGCGCTGGATGAGCAGGTCAAGGCCGGCAAGATCCGCCACGTCGGCCTGTCCAACGAAACCCCGTGGGGCACGATGAAGTTTCTGGCCGAGTCGCAGACCCACGGCCTGACCCGCCCGGTGTCGATCCAGAACCCGTATAACCTGCTCAACCGCAGTTTTGAGGTGGGTCTGGCGGAAGTGGCGATTCGCGAGCAATGCGGCCTGCTGGCCTACTCGCCGATGGCGTTCGGCATGCTGTCCGGCAAATACGAGAACGGCGCGCGCCCACCAAAAGGTCGTCTGAGCCTGTACAGCCGCTTCACCCGTTACTTCAATCCGCAATCGGAAGCGGCTTGCGCCCGTTACGTGACCCTGGCCCGTGAGCACGGTCTGGACCCAGCCCAGATGGCACTGGCATTCGTCACCAGCCGTCCGTTCGTGACCAGCAACATCATTGGCGCGACCACGCTGGAACAGCTGGAGAGCAACCTCGCCAGCGCCGAGCTGGTGTTGTCCGAAGCGGTGCTGGCCGGTATCGAAGCGATCCACAAGGATCAGCCGAATCCGGCGCCGTAACAGGTTGCATCCGGTCGACCCGAAATGAACCCCGTGGGAGGGAGCCCTGCTCGCGAAGGCGTCAGTTCAGACGTCACAGCATCGACTGACAGGATGCATTCGCGAGCAGGGCTCCCTCCCACAGGATCGCTGTCAGCCACACGCTTTGTGGATTGCCGCCAAACCGGTAGGAGCGTGCTTGCCCGCCAGCGCGATATTGCCGGGTTTGACGCTTAAGACAGTTAGCTCCCTCCCACGGCTCAGCGGTGTGATTCGTCTGCCGGATCGCGAATAAATTCGCTCCCACAGGAGGTTGTGCTTCAAGCGCTATGGGTCATGGATCACAACGCCCGCGCAATGATCTCCTTCATGATTTCGTTGGTCCCCGCATAGATCCGCTGCACCCGCGCATCCGCCCAGGCCCGGGCAATCGGGTATTCCCACATGAAGCCGTAGCCGCCATGCAACTGCACGCACTCGTCGAGCACCTTGCATTGCAGGTCGGTTGACCAGTATTTGGCCATCGCCGCTGTAGGCACATCCAGCTTGCCTTCCAGATGCAGTTCCAGGCAGCGATCAATGAACGTGCGGCCAATCTGCACCTCGGTAGCCATCTCGGCCAGCTTGAAGCGGGTGTTCTGAAAGTCGGCCACCGCCTGCCCGAACGCCTTGCGCTCGCGGGTGTAATCCAGTGTCCAGCGCAGCGCCGCCTCGGCCGAGGCAATCGCGCCGATCGCCACTGTCAGGCGCTCCTGCGGCAGCTCCTGCATCAAATAGGCGAAGCCCATGCCGGCCTGCCCCAGCAGGTTTTCCTTGGGCACACGGACATCCTGGAAGAACAGCTCGGAGGTGTCCTGCGCCTTCATGCCGACCTTTTCCAGACGCTTGCCCTTCTCGAACCCCGGTGTGCCCGCCTCCACCAGAAACAGGCTGGTGCCCTTGGCGCCGGCCTTGGGGTCAGTCTTCGCGACCACGATCACCAGATCGGCGAGAAAGCCATTGGTGATGAAAGTCTTGGAGCCGTTGATGACGTACTCATCGCCATCCAGCACCGCGGTGGTCTTGACCCCTTGCAGGTCGGAACCGGCGCCCGGCTCGGTCATCGCAATGGCCGTGACCAGTTCGCCACTGACCATTTTCGGCAGGTATCTGTGCTTCAGCGCTTCGCTGCCGTAATGCAGGATGTAGGGCGCGACGATGTCCGAATGCAGGGAAAAGCCGATGCCGGTCAGGCCCAGCCGGTAGATTTCTTCGATGACCACCGTGGTGTAGAGAAAGTCCGCCGCCATGCCGCCGTACTCTTCCGGCAGGTGCGAACACAGCAGCCCCTGCTCGCCGGCACGGTTCCACAACGAACGTTCGACGTGCCCCTGTTTTTCCCACTGGGCATGGAACGGCGCCGCTTCCTGTTCGAGAAACTTGCGCACGCTGTCGCGGAAAAGTTCGTGATCAGAGCTGAAGAGCGTTCTTGGCAGCATGGAAATCCTTGGCCTGGAGGCCGCGTCTGACGGGATGAAACACGAGCCTATGCCGACCCGTTTAGCGACGACACTGGACACATCCGACAAAAAATAAGACGATCACGCCGTTGATTGACCACTTTCCCTTATAAGAACAACAGATTATGTCTACACAACAAAACGTGCCGTTGCGGCGCGTCAGCATCCTCGCGATCGATGGAATCTTTGCCTCCACCCTCACCCAGGCCAAGGACTTCTTCCACCTGGCCAGCCTGCGTTATGGCAAGCAACTGGGCCACGGTCTGAAACCTGCCTTCGAAACCCGACTGGTCAGCCCGGACGGCAAGTCCGTGCACAGCTTCAGTGATGTGGTATTGCCGGTCGACGGCGTCCTCGACGACAGCGACATCATCGTGTTGCCGGCCTTTGTCGACAACTTCGACGCCCTGCGTCTGCGCTACCCACAAATCCTGCCCTGGCTGCGTGAACAGCATGCTCGTGGCGCGGTGCTGTGCGGCGAAGCCAGCGGCGTGTTCTGGCTGGCCGCTGCCGGCTTGCTCGACGGCAAGGAAGCCACCACCTACTGGCGCTTCTTCAACGAATTCGCCGAGCGCTTCCCCAAGGTTTTGCTCAATCAGGAAAAGCACCTGACTGACGCCGACAACCTGTATTGCGCCGGCGGCACGGTTTCGGCCTGCGATCTGTACATTTATCTGATCGAGCGTTTCTGCGGTGCCAATGTCGCCCAGACCGTGGCCCGCGACATTCTCTATGAAGTGCAGCGCAGCTATGCACCGGGCCGCATGGGCTTTGGCGGGCAGAAACTGCATCAGGACGTGATCATCCTGCAGATTCAGCACTGGCTGGAGGAGCACTTCGCCGACAAGTTCCGCTTCGAAGACGTTGCCCGCGAACACGGCATGAGCATCCGCAACTTCATGCGCCGCTTCCAGACCGCGACCGGCGACAAGCCGCTGCACTATCTGCAACGCCTGCGCATCGAAACCGCCAAGGGTCTGCTCTCGGGCTCGCGCAAGAGCATCAAGACCATCAGCTACGAGGTTGGCTACGACGACGCGAGCTTCTTCGCCCGCCTGTTCCGCCAACACACCGAGCTCTCGCCCAACCAGTACCGCCAGCAGTTCCAGCAGGCCGCCTGAAATGAAAACGCCCCGCTACGATGCGGGGCGTTTTCATTAACCATCTGACACAACACCGATACCGATCCTGTGGGAGCCGGCTTGCTGGCGAAGGCGTCGAATCAGCCGCTACGATGCCGACTGACACGCCGCCTTCGCCAGCAAGCCGGCTCCCACAAGGGTCAGCGCATCAGGGCTTGTGCGCCCGCGACAGGAATTCGTGGGACTGCATTTCCAACAGGCGGCTCAGGGTGCGCTGGAACTCGAAGTTCAGACGACCACCCGAGTACAAGTCTTTCAGCTCGACTTCCGCCGAGATGATCAGCTTGACGTTACGGTCGTAGAACTCGTCGACCATGTTGATGAAGCGACGGGCGATGTCGTCGGTGGCGACGCTCATCTGCTCGACGCCGCTGAGCAGCACGGCGTGGAAGATCTTGCCGATTTCGATGTAGTCGTTCTGGCTGCGAGGGCCGTCGCACAGTTCGCGGAATTCGAACCACGCCACGTCATCGCAGGTGCGCAGTGCCTTGATCGGGCGGTTTTCGATCATCAGCACATCGTTGTCGATGGCCTGAGTGCATTCCGGCGTCAGCGCGCGGAAGCTCTTGCGCAGGCTTTCGTGAGCGACTTCGTTCAGCGGGAAGTGGAACAGCTCGGCCTGCTCCAGATGGCGCAAGCGATAGTCGACGCCGCTGTCGACGTTGACGATCTCGGTGTTCTGCTTGATCAGTGCGATGGCCGGCAGGAAGCGCGCACGTTGCAGGCCGTCCTTGTACAGGCCGTCCGGCACGATGTTCGAGGTGGCGACCAAGGTCACACCGTTCTTGAACAGCTCTTCCATCAGCGTGCCGAGAATCATGGCGTCGGTGATGTCGGACACGAAGAACTCGTCGAAGCAGATCACCCGCGCCTCGTCGGAAAACCGTTTGGCGATGATCGTCAGCGGGTTTTTCTCGCCCTTGAGGGTCTTCATCTCTTCGTGCACGCGCTTCATGAAGCGGTGGAAGTGCGTACGCATCTTGTCCTGGAACGGCAGCGCTTCAAAGAAGGTGTCGACCAGGTAGGTCTTGCCGCGTCCCACGCCGCCCCAGAAATACAGCCCCTTGACCATCACGGCTTCCTTCTTGCCGAACAGCTTGCCGAACAGACCCGGCTTGCTCTGATGAGCGGCCACCAGATCGTCGTACAGGCGCTGCAAATGACGCACCGCATTTTCCTGCGCGGCATCGTGGAAGAATTCAGGTTTCTTGAGGTCGTTCTGGTAGCTTTCTAGGGGCGTCATAATTTCGTTAGCTAGGTAACAAAAACGGGCCGACACTGTAGCGATGGCCCGTTGTAATGGCAATTAATCCTGTTGTGGCGCCAGCGCCAGTTTCAGGCTCTCGATTGCCGCATCACGGCTTGCGGCATCGGCGAACACCGGGCTGTCGGCGACACAGGCGCCTTCCAGCCAGACGGTGAAGGCTTCACCTTCCGTCCGAATGTCCAGATCACCGCCCTGCTGCAGCTGTTTGGTCACCGCACCGGCAGCCTTGCCGTCAGCGAAATTGCGCGACAACAGCAGTTGCTCGCCATCAGCCGCCAGCAGGCGGAAGCGGAAGCTGCCGTCGTCTTCACGGAAGCTGACGAAACGCGCAGCCTTGCCGGCTTTCTTCTTGGTCGCGGCGGCAGTTTGCGTGGCGGAACGGAAAGAACGCAGGCCGACCGCTTCACGCAGTTCACCCAGGAACGGCGTCGCGATACGACGGGCCTTTTGCGCACCCGCCAGGAGAATGTCCTCCAGATCGGCCGGACGTTCAATCAGACGATGGTAGTTCTCGCGGGCTTCACCCAGCTCGCCGTCCAGCAACTGGAACAGCCGCTGTTTGGCATCGCCCCAGCCCAGGCCTTGCAGCAGGTCGCTGCGGAATTCGGCGCTCTGCTCCTTGCTCGCAAACGCTTGGTACAGGGTGAACAGGTGCGAGTTGTCCGGGTCCTTGGCTTCGCCCGGCAGGCGCGAGTCGGTGACGATGCGCGAGATCGCGTCCTTCATCTCCTTGGCGCTGCTGAACAGCGGGATGGTGTTGTCGTAGCTCTTCGACATCTTGCGACCGTCGAGTCCCGGCAGGGTCGCCACGCTTTCCTCGATCAGCGCCTCGGGCATGACGAAGAATTCCTTGCCATTGCCAAACAGGTGGTTGAAACGCTGGCCGATATCGCGGGCCATTTCCACGTGCTGAATCTGGTCACGGCCGACAGGCACCTGATGGGCGTTGAACATCAGGATGTCCGCTGCCATCAGCACCGGGTAGCTGAACAGGCCCATGCTGATGCCGGCATCGGGGTCTTCACCATTCTCGACGTTCTTGTCCACCGAGGCCTTGTAGGCGTGGGCGCGGTTGAGCAGGCCCTTGGCGGCGACACAGGTCAGCAGCCAGGTCAGTTCAGGGATTTCCGGGATGTCGGACTGGCGATAGAAGGTCACGCGGTCGACGTCCAGACCGGCGGCCAGCCAGGTCGCGGCGATTTCCAGACGCGAGCGCTGGATGCGCAGCGGGTCATCGCACTTGATCAGGGCGTGGTAGTCAGCCAGGAAGTAGAACGAGTCGGCGTCGCTCTGGCGGCTGGCGACGATGGCCGGGCGAATGGCACCGGCGTAGTTGCCCAGGTGGGGCGTACCGGTGGTGGTGATACCGGTCAGGATACGAGTGGTCATGGCAGGTCGCTTATTCCGGGTGCGGCGATCAATTCGAGAGACGCGGCAGGACCAGATCCTTGAGATCGGTCAGCTTGCCGTGAAAAAAGTGTCCGCATTCTGCCACTTTCAACAGCTCATGGGGGCGTGACAGCGCATCGGACCAGTCATAAACCAGCTGCGGCTCGACCACTTCATCGTTTTCCGGCTGAATCAGCGTCATCGGGCCGTTTTGCGGCAGTGCGGCCGGGTCGGCAATGCGCATGACCGCAGGCGCGACCATGAACAGGTGATTCAGGGTTTCACCGCGTGCTTCGAGGCGACCACCCAGGGTCGCGGCGACAAAACCGCCGAAAGAGAAGCCCAGCAAGGTCATCGGCAGATCAGGATGTTTTTCCCGCAGCCACAGTGCTGCCGCTTCGGCATCATCGACTTCGCCCTGGCCCATGTCCGAACTGCCGGCGCTTTCGCCGACACCCCGGTAGTTGAAGCGCAACGTGATTAGACCGGCATCGCGCACGGTACGCTGCAGGGTCGAAACCACTTTGTTAAGCATGGTGCCACCCTGAACCGGGTTAGGATGGCAGATCAGCGCCACACCCTTGGCCCCTTCCAGGTCCAGGTACAAGGCTTCGAGTTGGCCCACCGGGCCGTCGATGAATACAGGGGTTTCACGCATGAGCAAGAATGAACTCCGTGACCTCGAAATGGGTCGACTCGTCTAGCTGAATGTCTGTGGCTGGCATATCGGCGACGCGTCACCGCTATACAGCGCAGGTTCGAGCCGTTAACGTAAAGCAAAGCCGTTTATAGAGGAAGGACTCGTGGATTACTCGCTCTTAGTTTGGTTGCTGCCGACCATTGCCCTGATCGCCGGTGTAGCCATCGGTTTCTTTGCGGCACGTCTGCTGCCCAACGCCGCGCCTAACAGCACCCAGCGCCAGCTGGATGACGTTCAGGAGCGTTTCGACACCTATCAGAACGAGGTGGTCACTCACTTCAACAGCACGGCTAACCTGGTGTCCAAGCTGTCCCAGAGCTACCAGGACGTACAGGAACACCTCGCCGAGGGCGCCAACCGTCTGGCCCTGGACGACCTGACCCGCCAGCGTCTGCTCGCCGCTCTGCACCCCGAGGCGAACCAGGCCCCACGCGACCGGCTGACACCGCCACGCACCGCCGCCGAGCCGCCGCGTGACTACGCCCCCAAGATGCCGAACACCCCCGGCATGCTGGATGAGCATTACGGCTTGAAGAAATAAAGCGCAAACATCACAAAAAGCCCGCCCCTGATGCATTCAGCGGCGGGCTTTTTTGTATGCGTTACAGTCCGACAAACATCGATGCGGTTGCTTCTGGCCGCAGACCGTGGGAGGGAGCCCTGCTCGCGAAGGCGTCACATCAGCCGATGCCGAGGCGTCGGACCTGACGCGTTCGCGAGCAGGGCTCCCTCCCACAAATTCACGGTAGTGTCATACCAAAAGTGGCAACCACGAAAGAAGCCCACAAAAAACCCGCCATCGTCGGCGGGTTTCTGTGTACGGCGGGCAGTTTAGATCGCGCCGCGTGCACGCAGCAGGTCGATGACCTGTTTCGCGCTTTCCTCGACACTCAGCGACTGGGTGTCGATCACCAGATCGGCATCCAGCGGCACGTCGTACGGGAAGGACTCGCCCGGGATGTTGTCCTTGTCGGCGGCGTACAGGCCCTGCGGATCGCGCTCACGGCAGACCAGCGGCGAGGCCTGAACGTAAACGGTGATCAGACGGTCGTCGCCGATCAGCGCCTTGGCATTCTCACGCCCTGCCGCATCCGGTGCCACGAAGGCCGCCAGGGTCAGCAGACCAGCTTCGTTGAACTGACGCGCCACGTGGGCGGCACGACGCCAGTTTTCGGTACGCCCTGCGCGATCCTGCGGCAGACCCTTGTTCAGGTCGTGACGCAGATTCTGACCATCAAGGACGAACACCGCACGGCCCATGTCGAACAGCTTGCGCTCGACCGCGTACGCCAGCGTGCTCTTGCCGGCGCCCGACAGGCCGCTGAACAGCACGGTGGCCGGCTTCTGGCCGAAGCGCTGGGTGCGCTCTTCAACCGATACATGGGCCAGCGCACCATGGTGACCGCCGGTGCCGGTGGTCGGCTTGGCGATGATCATGCCCGCCGCCACAGTGCCGTTGGTCAAACGATCGATGACGATGAACGCACCGGTCGTACGGTTGCTGTCGTAGCCGTCCAGCGCGATCGGTGCGTCGAGGCTGACCTTGACCCGACCGATTTCGTTCAGTTGCAACGCACTGGCAGGGCCTTCTTCCAGGGTGTTCACATCGACCCGATGGGTGATGCTGGCAATCGAGCCCGGCACGTAGGACGTGGCGCGCTTGATGTCGTACTTCTTGCCCGGCAGCATCGGCTCTTCCGCCATCCACACCAGCATGGCGTCGAAGGCATCGGCCACTTGCGGCACGTTGTCGGCGTGTACCAGCAGGTCGCCACGGGAGATGTCGATCTCGTCTTCCATGGTCAGGGTCACGGCCTGACCAGGACCCGCATGCTCCAGCTCGCCTTCGAAGGTGACGATGGATTTCACACGGCTGCTCTTGCCCGACGGCAGCACGACGACTTCGTCGCCCTTGTGCACCACACCGCTGGCGAGCGTACCGGCGAAGCCACGAAAGTTCAGGTTCGGACGGTTGACGTACTGCACCGGGAAGCGCATGTCGGAGAAATTGCGATCACCGGCGATTTCGACGGTTTCGAGAATTTCCATCAGCGACTTGCCGGTGTACCACGGCGAGCGTTCGCTCTTGTTCACCACGTTGTCGCCCTTGAGGGCCGACATCGGCACGAATTCCATGGTGGTCGGCTTGAGCGAAATGCGCTCGGCAAACGCCAGGTAGTCAGCCTTGATCTGCTCGAACACGTTCTGGTCGAAGCCATTGAGGTCCATCTTGTTGATGGCGACCACGATGTGCTTGATGCCCAGCAGCGAAGCGATGTAGCTGTGACGACGGGTCTGGGTCTGCACGCCGTAACGGGCGTCGACCAGAATGATCGCCAGGTCACAGGTCGAAGCACCGGTGGCCATGTTGCGGGTGTACTGCTCATGGCCGGGGGTATCGGCAATGATGAATTTGCGCTTGGACGTCGAGAAATAGCGGTAGGCGACATCGATAGTGATGCCCTGCTCGCGCTCGGCCTGCAGACCGTCCACCAGCAGCGCCAGGTCGACCTCATCGCCGGTGGTGCCGGACTTCTTCGAGTCACGGGTGATGGCTTCCAGGTGATCTTCGTAGATCATCTTGGAGTCGTGCAGCAGACGGCCGATCAGCGTGCTCTTGCCGTCGTCGACGTTGCCACAGGTCAGAAAGCGCAGCATCTCCTTGCGTTCGTGCTGGGCCAGGTAGGCGAGGATGTCCTCGCTGATCAAATCAGATTGGTGCGACATGAGTGGACCCTGAAATTAGAAGTAGCCTTGGCGTTTCTTGTCTTCCATGGAGCCGGCGCCATCGTGGTCGATGACACGGCCCTGACGTTCGGACGTTCGGGTCAGGAGCATTTCCTGAATGATGTCCGTCAGGGTCTCGGCTTCCGACTCGACAGCGCCCGTCAACGGGTAGCAACCGAGGGTACGGAAACGCACCTTCTTCTTGACGATACGGGCCTTCTCTTCATCAGTGAGATGCTCGAGGATGCGGTCGTCGTCGATCATGATCAGGGTGCCGTTCTTCTCGATGACTTCACGCTCGGCGGCGAAGTACAGCGGGACGATCGGGATGCCTTCCAGATAGATGTACTGCCAGATGTCCAGCTCGGTCCAGTTCGACAGCGGGAAGACGCGGATCGACTCGCCCTTGTTGACCTTGCCGTTGTACACGTTCCACAGCTCGGGACGCTGGTTCTTCGGGTCCCAGCGGTGCTTGCTGTCGCGGAACGAGTACACGCGCTCCTTGGCGCGGGATTTCTCTTCGTCACGGCGCGCGCCACCGAAGGCGGCGTCGAAGCCGTGCTTGTCCAGCGCCTGTTTCAGGCCCTGGGTCTTCATGATGTCGGTGTGCTTGGAGCTGCCGTGAGTGAACGGGTTGATGTCCTGCGCCACGCCTTCAGGGTTGATGTGAGTAATGAGCTCCAGGCCCATTTCCTCGACCATCTTGTCGCGGAAGCGATACATCTCCTGGAATTTCCAGCGGGTGTCGACGTGCATGACCGGAAACGGCAGCTTGCCCGGGAAGAAGGCCTTGCGTGCCAGGTGCAGCATCACGGCAGAGTCTTTACCGATCGAGTAGAGCATCACCGGGTTATCGAACTCGGCGGCGACCTCGCGGATGATGTGGATGCTTTCCGCCTCCAACTGTTTCAGGTGCGTCAGTTTGTCGACCATGGTTACTCACGGGATAACGTACTTTATGGAGAGCCTGCGGGCTCTATCGAACGCCGCACTTTATCATGGGCCTTGATTCTAATCAGCGACCCCAATAGACCTAAAAGATATAACCATATAGCCCCTGATTTGGACGCCGGGCCTCTCATCAGTCTGTAGCAGTCCGGCTTGCCGGCGGCGACGCCTGTGAAATCGCGACCGCCGGCAAGCCGGACTGCTACAGCGTCAAACCGCTGCCCCTCTTCGTCGATTCAGATCGGATTCGGACAATCGATGAACAGATGCTCCAGCGCGAAACGCCGCGCCAGATAGTCGCCGAGCGCTTGCACACCGTAGCGTTCGGTAGCGTGATGACCGGCAGCAATGAAGCTGACGTCGTTTTCCCGGGCACTGTGGAAGGTCTGTTCGGAGGCCTCGCCACTGAGGAACAGGTCAACACCGGCCGCGATGGCGTGATCGATGTAGCCCTGCCCGCCACCGGTACACCAGCCGACCCGGCGAATCATTTCGCTGCCTTCTATCAACAGCGGTTCACGGCCCAGCGCGGTCTGTACCCGATGGGCGAAATCCCGGGCAGTGACCGGTTCATCCAGCGAACCGATCAGGCCGATGATCTTCGGGTTATCCGGGTCCAGCGGGCCCTCCACCGTAATGTCCAATTGACGGGCCAGTTGTACGTTGTTGCCGACTTCCGGGTGCAGGTCCAGCGGCAGGTGGTAAGCCAGCAGGCTGATGTCATGTTTGAGCAAGGTCCTCAGACGACGCTGCTTCATGCCGGTGATGCAGGCGTTCTCGCCTTTCCAGAAATAACCGTGGTGGACCAGGATCAGATCGGCATTGGCCTCGACCGCAGCATCCAGCAGCGCCTGACTGGCGGTGACGCCAGAGATGATCCGCGACACCTGCGGGCGACCTTCGACCTGCAGGCCGTTGGGGCAATAATCCTGGATGCGGGCGCTGCCCAGATAGCGGTCCGCCTCTTCGACCAGAGTGCTCAGCGCGACAGCCATAAAAGTCTCCTAAATATGCAGTTCAGACCGTGCCGGTCCTCGTATAATGCCCGCCATTATGGCGCAGGCAGGACAAAACGGTTCGCAATGCCGCGCGTATCTACCTTCAGGATCTTGCTCAATGCTCAAAGCGCTGCGTTTTCTCGGCTGGCCATTGCTCGCTGGTGTGCTTATCGCTTTACTGATTATCCAGCGCTACCCGGAGTGGGTGGGCTTGCCCAGTCAGGACGTCAACCTGCAACAGGCGCCCCAGACCGCGCTGATCCAGCAGGGTCCGGTGTCCTATGCCGACGCGGTGAGCAGCGCCGCACCGGCGGTCGCCAATCTGTACACGACCAAGATGGTCGCCAACAAACCCAACCATCCGCTGTTCGAAGACCCACAGTTCCGCCGCTTCTTCGGTGACAATCTGCCCAAGCAACGGCGCATGGAATCGAGCCTGGGTTCGGCGGTGATCATGAGCCCGGAAGGCTATCTGCTGACCAACAACCACGTGACCTCCGGCGCCGACCAGATCGTGGTGGCGCTCAAGGATGGCCGGGAAACCGTGGCTCGGGTCATCGGCAGCGACCCGGAGACCGACCTCGCGGTGCTGAAGATCGACCTGAAAAATCTGCCGTCGATCACCCTGGGCAGCTCCGACAGCATCCGCATCGGCGATGTCGCGCTGGCCATCGGCAACCCGTTTGGCGTGGGCCAGACCGTGACCATGGGCATCATCAGTGCCACGGGCCGTAACCAGTTGGGCCTGAACACCTATGAAGACTTCATTCAGACCGACGCAGCGATTAACCCCGGCAACTCGGGCGGCGCGCTGGTGGACGCCAACGGCAACTTGACCGGCATCAACACCGCCATCTTTTCCAAGTCCGGTGGTTCTCAGGGCATCGGCTTCGCCATCCCGACCAAGCTGGCACTGGAAGTGATGAAGTCGATCATCGAGCACGGTCAGGTGATTCGCGGCTGGCTGGGCATCGAAGTGCAGCCACTGACGCCGGAACTGGCGCAATCGTTCGGCCTGAAAGACCGTCCGGGCATCGTCGTCGCCGGGATTTTCCGTGACGGCCCGGCGCAGAAAGCCGGCCTGCAACTGGGTGACGTGATCCTCAGCATCAACGGCGAACCGGCCGGCGACGGACGCAAGTCGATGAACCAGGTGGCGCGCACCAAGCCATCGGAAAAGATCGCGATTCAGGTGATCCGCAATGGCAAGGAATTGAAGCTGATGGCCGAAGTCGGCCTGCGTCCGCCACAGAACGTCACGCCTGCGGCCGAAGACTGATTGGCGCGATCTGCTTCTGGCCGAAGGCCGTGGGAGGGAGCCCTGCTCGCGAAGGCGTCATATCTGACAGCGCGGTAGTGTCTGAGCGGGCGCATTCGCGAGCAGGGCTCCCTCCCACAAAAGCCATTTGCCCGACATGCCATCTGCGCCGTCCGGACAGTCGCCACCCATAAAAAACCGCCCCAAGAGGCGGTTTTTTATTGGCTGGCGGCAACCCGTCAGAGATCGCCCAACGCATCCACCAGCGCCTGATTCTGCTCAGGCGTGCCGATGGTGATGCGCAGGAACTGGGCAATGCGTTCCTGCTTGAAGTGACGCACGATCACGCCCTGCTCGCGAACCTTGGCCGCAAGGCCCGCCGCGTCGTGTTGCGGGTGGCGGGCGAAGATGAAGTTGGCCGCCGATGGCAGCACTTCAAAGCCCTTGGCCTGCAACTGCGTCGTGAGCTTCTCGCGGCTGTCGATCACCCGCTTGCAGGTTTCCTCGAAGTACTCGCGGTCATCGAACGCCGCCGCTGCACCGACGATCGCCATGCGGTCCAGTGGGTACGAGTTGAAGCTGTTCTTGACTCGCTCCAGTGCCTCGATCAGATCCGGATGGCCGACCGCCAGACCGACCCGCAGACCGGCCAGCGAACGCGACTTGGACAGAGTCTGGGTCACCAGCAGGTTCGGATAGCGATCCACCAGACTGATGGCCGTCTGGCCGCCGAAGTCGATGTATGCCTCGTCGACGATCACCACCGAATCCGGGCTGGCCTTGAGGATCTGCTCGACCGCATCCAGCGCCAGCAGGCAGCCGGTCGGCGCGTTCGGATTAGGGAAGATGATCCCGCCATTCGGCCGCGCGTAGTCTTCGACGCGAATCTGGAACTGCTCGTCCAGCGGTACCGCCTCGTAGTTCACACCGTACAGGCCGCAGTAGACCGGGTAGAAGCTGTAACTGATGTCCGGGAACAGCAGCGGCTTTTCCTGCAGGAAGAACGCGTGATAGGCGTGGGCCAGGACTTCGTCCGAACCGTTGCCGAGGAACACCCGATTGGACTCAACCCCGTAGTAGCGCGCAACGGACTGCTTGAGCAGATCGCTGTTCGGGTCAGGGTACAGACGCAGGTTGTCGTTGACCTCGGCGCGCATGGCGTCGATGGCCTTGGGCGACGGGCCATACGGGTTTTCGTTGGTGTTGAGTTTGACCAGCTTGGTCAGCTTCGGCTGTTCGCCCGGCACGTAAGGCACGAGATCACGAACGAACGGACTCCAGAATTTGCTCATGTTCACTTGCCTTCCTGAGAATTGTCGAGGATCCGGTATTCGGCGCTGCGGGCGTGAGCGCTCAGCGATTCACCGCGAGCCAGCACCGAGGCGGTCTTGCCCAGCTCCGATGCGCCCTGCTCCGAGCAGAAAATGATCGAGGAGCGTTTCTGGAAGTCATACACGCCCAGCGGCGACGAGAAACGCGCGGTACCGGAGGTCGGCAGGACGTGGTTCGGCCCTGCGCAATAGTCGCCCAGCGCTTCGGACGTGTGACGGCCCATGAAAATCGCGCCAGCGTGACGGATCTGCGGCAGCCAGGCTTCGGGATCTTCGACCGACAGCTCCAGGTGCTCCGGCGCGATGCGGTTGGCGACTTCGATGGCTTGGGCCATGTCGGCCACCTTGATCAGCGCACCACGACCATTGATCGAGGTGTTGATGATCTCCGCACGCTCCATGGTCGGCAGCAATTTGGCGATGCTGGCGGCGACCTTGTCAAGGAACTCGGCGTCGGGGCTGACCAGAATCGCCTGGGCGTCTTCGTCGTGCTCGGCCTGGGAGAACAGGTCCATGGCGATCCAGTCCGGATCGGTCTGGCCATCGCACACCACGAGGATCTCCGAAGGGCCGGCGATCATGTCGATGCCGACCTGACCGAACACGTGGCGCTTGGCCGTGGCGACATAGATGTTGCCCGGACCGACCACCTTGTCGACCTGCGACACGCTTTCAGTGCCGTAAGCCAGCGCGGCCACAGCCTGCGCGCCGCCGATGGTGAAGACGCGGTCGACACCGGCGATGCATGCCGCGGCCAGTACCAGTTCGTTGACCTCGCCGCGCGGTGTCGGCACGACCATGACCACTTCACCGACACCGGCGACCTTGGCCGGAATGGCGTTCATCAATACCGACGACGGGTACGAAGCCTTGCCGCCCGGCACGTACAGACCGGCGCGATCCAGCGGCGTGACCTTCTGACCCAGCACGGTGCCGTCGGCTTCGGTGTAGCTCCAGGAATCCTGTTTCTGCCGTTCGTGGTAGCTGCGCACGCGCTCGGCGGCCTTTTCCAGCGCCTGACGTTGAGCAGGAGTGATGCGGGTCAGAGCCTGTTCCAGTCGCGCACGCGGCAGGATCAGGTCGGCCATCGACGCCACTTGCAGGCCGTCGAAACGCTGGGTGTACTCGACCAGCGCCGCGTCGCCGCGCTCGCGCACGTTGCGGATGATCTCCAGCACACGCTGATTGACCGAATCGTCGGACACGCTTTCCCAGCTCAGCAGATGATCCAGATGTCGGGCGAAATCCGGGTCAGCAGCGTTGAGTCGGCGAATGGTGTTGGAAGTGGTCATAGCGTGAGCCTCATTGATTGGCGTTTTCTCAGATGCCTTGAATACCGGCAGCCTTAAGCTACCAAGCCATCCGCGCAGGCACCTGAGAAATTTGGCTATGACACGGATAGCTGCGCGCAACGTCACAGGACGTCGCGCAAAACAGTCAGCCGCGGTGTCGCTGCTCCACGGCAGAACGCAGAGTGTCGATGAGCGACTGAATACGGGCGTGTTGCATCTTCATCGATGCCTTGTTCACCACCAGACGCGAACTGATGTGGGCGATCATTTCCTGCGGCTCAAGGCCGTTGGCACGCAGGGTGTTGCCGGTATCGACAACGTCGATGATCTTGTCGGCCAGACCAACCAGCGGTGCCAGCTCCATCGAGCCGTACAGCTTGATGATGTCGACCTGACGGCCCTGCTCGGCGTAATAGCGCTTGGCAACGTTGACGAACTTGGTCGCCACGCGCAGACGGCCTTTCGGCTCGGCAGCGCCGACGGCACCGGCGGTCATCAGCTTGCATTTGGCGATCTGCAGATCCAGTGGCTCATACAGGCCCTGGCCGCCGTATTCCATCAGCACGTCCTTGCCGGCCACGCCCAGATCCGCCGCGCCATGCTCGACATAGGTCGGCACGTCGGTGGCCCGCACGATCAGCAGGCGCACATCGTCCTGGGTCGTCGGGATGATCAGTTTGCGGCTCTTGTCCGGATTCTCGGTCGGCACGATACCCGCCGCAGCGAGGAGCGGCAGAGTGTCGTCAAGGATTCGGCCCTTGGACAGTGCGATGGTCAACATGGAAAACGTCAGTCCTTATCAGCAGGCGCGTACCGGGTCACAGTCGGTGCCCGGCAATCTCCGGATCGATGATGCAGGATCCGGAGTTGAACAATCTTTAAATCATCGTTGCGACCGGCGCGCCTGAACCGAACAGGTCGGCTCAGGCGGCGGTCGGCAAGACGACTAGCCCGGAACGCGACGGATTTTCGCGCCCAGTGTCTGCAGCTTCTCTTCGATACACTCGTAACCACGGTCGATGTGGTAGATGCGATCGATCAGCGTGTCGCCCTGGGCAACCAGTGCCGAGAGCACCAGGCTGGCGGAAGCGCGCAGGTCGGTGGCCATCACTGGCGCACCCTTGAGCTTCTCGCAGCCAGTGACGATGGCAGTGTTGCCTTCGACCTGGATCTGCGCGCCCATGCGGTGCATTTCGTAGACGTGCATGAAACGGTTTTCGAAGATCGTCTCGATGATCGCACCGGTGCCTTCGGCAATGGCGTTCAGCGAGATGAACTGCGCCTGCATGTCGGTCGGGAAAGCCGGGTACGGCGCGGTGCGCAGATTGACGGCCTTCGGACGCTTGCCATGCATGTTCAGCTCGATCCAGTCCTCACCAGTGGTGATTTCGGCGCCGGCTTCACGCAGTTTTTCCAGAACGGCTTCGAGGATGGTCGGATCGGTGTCTTTCACTTTGACCCGGCCACCGGTCACGGCAGCGGCGACCAGATAGGTACCGGTTTCGATGCGGTCAGGCATGACGCGATAGGTCGCCTGGCCCAGACGCTCGACGCCGTCGATGGTGATGGTGTCGGTGCCTGCACCGGAAACCTTGCCGCCCATGGCGTTGATGAAGTTCGCCAGGTCGACGACTTCAGGCTCGCGGGCAGCGTTTTGCAGCACGCTGCGGCCTTTGGCCAGGGCAGCGGCCATCATGATGTTCTCGGTACCGGTCACGCTGACGGTGTCGAAGAAGAAGTGCGCACCACGCAGACCGCCTTCCGGCGCCTTGGCCTTGATGTAGCCGCCTTCGACTTCAATGACCGCGCCCATGGCTTCCAGACCGCGGATGTGCAGATCGACCGGACGCGAACCGATGGCGCAACCGCCAGGCAGTGCGACTTCGGCTTCACCGAAACGGGCAACCATCGGACCGAGCACCAGGATCGAGGCGCGCATGGTTTTCACCAGCTCGTACGGTGCAACCAGGGTCTTGATGGTGCGCGGGTCGATTTCCACGCTGAGCTTTTCGTCGATGATGGGCTCGATGCCCATGCGACCGAACAGCTCGATCATGGTGGTGATGTCGTGCAGGTGTGGCAGGTTGGCGACGGTCACGGGACCATCAGCCAGCAAGGTGGCTGCGAGAATCGGCAGGGCAGAGTTCTTCGCCCCGGAAATGCGGATTTCGCCATCAAGACGAATGCCGCCAGTAATAATCAGTTTGTCCATTAGAATCTCGACGCCAATTGGCTCAGGTGCGCTCGGCCCATGCAGCGCGGCTGAAAAATTTCATGGTGACCGCGTGGATGCTGCCATCGGCGATCCATGGGTTCAAATGCGCATAGATCTGTTGTTGGCGCTTGACCGGACTCAGTGTAGCCATTTCGTCGCTGATCACGTTCAACTGGAAGTTGCAGCCTTCGCCTTCAACTTCGAACTGGACTTCCGGCAGCTTACCTTCAAGGAAGCTTTTAACTTCTACGGCCTGCATGCTAAACCTCAATCGGCGCCCTACGCGCGCGGGTCGGCAATCATACAAAAAAGCCCTCTCGTTGCGAACCCCGCATTGCAGGCTCCGGACGAGGGGCTTGATCGATGACTGCTGTCAATGTTGTTCGAACAGGTCGGTAATACCGGACACCTGAGCAATTTCTCGCATGTCTTCCGGCAGCGCACGCACACTGACCGTCTTGCCGGCCTTTTGCGCATCGCGCATGAAGGCCAGCAGCAACGCCAGCCCCACACTGGAAGACTTCTGCACCGCAGAACAGTCCAGCACTACGGAAGGCGCAGTGCTGGCCTTGATCAACTCGGCACCCTGCTCACGCAGGGCCGGGCCGGTACGGTAGTCGAGCACGCCGAACAGCTTCAGCTCGCCACCACCGACCGCGGTAATGCATGCATCACTCATTTGACGACCTTGTCAGGCGAGTTTTCGGTGTTCTGCTTGGCCTTCGCCACTTCACCGGCCCAACCGTCGATGGTCTTGTTCAGGTCGTTGCCGTTGCGCTGCATGGCGTCGGCGAACTGATCGCGGAACAGCTTGCCGATGTTGATGCCGTTGATGATCACGTTGCGCACTTTCCACTCGTTATCGATCTTCACGAGGGTGTACGAAACAGGATAGACCGCGCCGTTGTTGCCCTTGACAGACATGTCGACGGAGGTGCGATCAGCGCCCTCTTCCTTCGCCGGAGCGACGGTGATGCCCTGGTTGTTGTACTCCAGCAAGGCGTTGCCGTAGAACTGGATCAGGCTGCGCTTGAAGTTTTCCTGGAAGCGCTGCATCTGCTCAGGCGATGCATTGCGCGAGTACTTGACCGTCATGATGCTTTTGGAAATGCCGTCGGCATCGATGACCGGACCGACGATACCGTTCAGCGCGTTATAGAACGCCTGCGGATCGGTCTTGTACTTTTCCTTGTTGGCGGCCAGATCGGCCAGCAACTGTTTGGTGGTGGTGTCTACCAGATCATGAGCGGACGAGGTGGTAGCGGCCGCGTTGGCGAACAGCGGCAGAGCAGCCAGCAGCACCAGAAGGCCACGGCGCAGAATCGAGATCATGAAAAAACTCCTCATTTGGCGTCTTTACCCACGGAATTGAGCAGGAACTTGCCGATCAGGTCCTCGAGCACCAGCGACGACTGGGTGTCGTGAATTGTACCGCCGTCCTTGAGCAACTGGTCATCGCCGCCGACGCTGATCCCGACGTACTTCTCACCCAGCAGACCGGCGGTGAGAATAGACGCTGTGGAGTCGGAAGGCAGGTTATTGACCCGTTTATCCACCTCCATGGTGACGCGGCCGGTGAAGGTGTCGTGGTCCAGATCGATTGCCGTGACCTTGCCGATGGTCACACCGGCCATGGTCACTTTTGCTCTGACAGTCAAACCGGCGATATTGTCGAAATTCGCATAAAGTTTATAACTGTCGGCAGCACTGCTGGTGCTCAGACCGCTGACCCGCAGCGCGAGCAACAGCAAAGCCAGAATTCCGACCAGCAGGAACAGGCCGACACCGGTTTCGAGGGCGCGGTTTTGCATCAGAAGTCTCCAAACATCAAGGCGGTCAAAATAAAGTCCAGGCCCAAAACGGCCAGCGAGGCATAGACCACGGTCTTGGTCGTGGCGCGACTGATCCCTTCGGACGTGGGCTCGCAGTCATAGCCTTGGAACACGGCAATCCAGGTGACGACAAAAGCGAACACGACGCTCTTGATGACACCGTTGATCACATCACTGGAAAACGAAACGCTGTTCTGCATATTCGCCCAATACGATCCTTCGTAGACGCCGAGCCAGTCGACCGCCACCCACGAACCGCCCCAGATGCCGACCACACTGAAGATGGTCGCCAGTACCGGCAGCGAGATGAAGCCCGCCCACAGGCGCGGTGCAACGATGTATTTCAGCGGGTCGACACCGATCATTTCCAGGCTGGAAAGTTGCTCGGTGGATTTCATGTTGCCGATCTCGGCAGTCAGCGCAGAACCCGCACGACCGGCGAACAGCAACGCCGTGACCACCGGCCCCAGTTCGCGCAGCAAGGTCAGGGCCACCATCTGCCCGACCGCCTGTTCGGAGCCGTACTTGGCCAGAATGCTGAAGCCCTGCAAGGCCAGGACCATGCCGATGAACACGCCGGAAACGACGATGATCGCCAGCGACATCACGCCTACCGAGTACAACTGGCGAACCAGCAGCTGAAAGCTGCCGCCGATTCCGCCGCGCCCCAGCAAGGCATGCACCAGAAAGATCCCCGAACGCCCCAGTACCGCAACAATATCGATCGCCGAACGCCCCATCAGGCGTACACGATCCATGAATGACTTTCTGCGCATCAGCGCTTCCCCAACAGATCTTCGCGATAATCCGGTGCCGGATAGTGAAAAGGCACGGGACCGTCCGGCTCCCCGGTCATGAATTGCCGAATGCGCGGATTGTCCGACTGCATCAATTCCTGCGGCGTGCCCTGCCCCAACACCTGCCCGTCACCCACGACGTAGAGGTAGTCGGCGATGCTGGCGGTTTCCGCCAGATCATGGGACACCACCACGCTGGTGATACCCAGGGCATCGTTGAGCAAGCGGATCAGACGCACCAGAACACCCATGGCGATCGGGTCCTGCCCCACGAACGGCTCGTCGTACATGAGAATCTGCGGGTCCAGGGCAATGGCCCGGGCCAGCGCAACACGCCGCTTCATGCCACCGGAAAGCTCGTCGGGCATGAGTTCGACCGCGCCGCGCAACCCTACCGCCTGCAGCTTGAGCAGGACGATGTCGCGGATCATGTCTTCGGGCAGTTTGGTATGAACACGCAGCGGAAACGCCACGTTTTCGAAAACGTCGAGATCGGTGAACAGCGCACCGCTCTGAAACAGGACACCCATCTGCTTGCGCGCATCGAACAGATCGCTGCGCGACAGCTGCGGCAGATTCTGGCCATTGACCCAGACCTCGCCGGCGCTGGGACGCAATTGCGCACCCATCAGCCGCAGCAAGGTGGTCTTGCCACTGCCCGACGGCCCCATGATGCCGGTGACTTTGCCCCGGGGAATGCGGATGTCCACATTATTGAAGATGCTGCGCGTACCGCGTTTGAAGGACACACCCTTCAATTCGACCGCGTAGGCGTTATCGGCACTCATCTAAACTCCTTGCGATGCAGCCTGTCTCTCAGATGCTGCGTCCTTGACGAACGACACACTGTCTGGAGGGGCCGAACAAGCGGCGAACTATAACACCGCTGTCGTACGCCGCCAAAGCACCAACCGCTCCGCTTTCATCAGCGTGCAATATTTGCAGTGCAGTGGAATTTTCCTGGAGAGACGAAGGTCAGTGCCGGACCGGAACTGACGGACCGATACCTTCCATAAACAAAGAGCTACGATGAAGCGTGAGGCTTTTCAACATTGCCGCTATAATCGCGGCCTTTTTATCAGACCGACCCTTGCCTACATGACCAATGCCCGCGACCTGATTGAATCGGCACAACGCACCATCCGCCTTGAAGTAGAAGCCGTGGAGGGTTTGCTTGCGCATATCGATGCGGACTTCGTCAAAGCCTGCGAAATGATCATGACCAGCCAGGGCCGGGTCGTGGTGGTCGGCATGGGCAAGTCCGGGCACATCGGCCGCAAGATCGCCGCCACCCTGGCCAGCACCGGCACGCCAGCGTTTTTCGTGCACCCGGCCGAAGCCAGCCATGGCGACATGGGCATGATCACGGCCACCGATATCATTCTGGCGCTGTCCAACTCCGGGACCACGGCCGAGATCGTGACCCTGCTGCCGCTGATCAAGCGCCTGGGCATCAAGATGATCAGCCTGACCGGCAACCCGGATTCGACGCTGGCAAAAGCTGCCGACGTCAACCTCAACGCCCGCGTTGCCCACGAAGCCTGCCCGCTGAACCTGGCGCCGACCTCGTCGACCACTGCTGCACTCGCCATGGGCGACGCACTGGCCGTGGCCCTGCTCGATGCACGCGGCTTCACTGCCGAAGATTTCGCCTTCTCGCATCCGGGCGGCGCGCTGGGCCGCCGCCTGCTGCTGAAGGTCGAGCACGTCATGCACACCGGCGCCGAACTGCCACAAGTGGCACGTGGCACCCTGCTGCGCGACTCGCTGATGGAAATGACCCGCAAGGGTCTGGGCATGACCGCCATTGTCGAGGCCGACGGCCGTCTGGCCGGGATCTTCACCGACGGCGACCTGCGTCGCACGCTCGACCGCCCCATCGACATCCGTCAGGCGGTGATCGACGACGTCATGACCGTACACGGCAAGACCGTGCGCGCCGAAATGCTCGCCGCCGAGGCACTGAAGATCATGGAAGACAACAAGATCGGCGCACTGATCGTGGTCGACGAGCATGATCGTCCGGTCGGCGCATTCAACCTGCAGGACCTCCTGCGCGCAGGAGTCATGTAAATGAGCGTCGACATGAATGAACTGATGCAACGCGGCAAGGCGATCAAGCTGGCTGTTTTCGACGTGGACGGCGTGCTGACCGATGGCCGCCTGTACTTCCTGGAAGACGGCAGCGAGTTCAAGACCTTCAACACCCTCGACGGCCAGGGCATCAAGATGCTCATCAACTCGGGCGTGACCACGGCCATCATCAGTGGCCGCAAGACCCCGGTGGTCGAACGCCGGGCAAAGAACCTGGGCATCGCCCATCTTTATCAGGGCCGCGAAGACAAGCTGGTGGTCCTGGACGAATTACTGCAGCAACTGAACCTGAGCTATGAACAAGTGGCCTATCTGGGCGACGACCTGCCGGACCTGCCGGTGATTCGTCGCGTCGGCCTGGGCATGGCAGTGGCCAATGCCGCCGGCTTCGTTCGTCAGCATGCCCACGGCACAACCCAGGCACGAGGCGGTGAAGGCGCTGCCCGTGAATTCTGCGAGCTGATCCTGAACGCTCAGGGCAATCTCGAAGCGGCCCACGCCGCCTACCTATAGAAGTGCACCTATGCTGAGCAAAAAGTTTCGTACATTTCTGATCTTCGGCGTGCTGGCCCTGCTGCTGGCAGCGGTCGGCTACTGGAACATCAGTCCGGAAAGCTTCATGGACCAGCCCAAGACGGCGGTCGATGAAAGCGCCATCGACTATTACGCCCTGAACGCCCACAGCATTCAGTACCTGCCCGATGGCGGGATGCAATACGACATGACGGCGGACAAGGTCGAACACCTGAAAGCCACCGACGTCACCCTGATGACCACGCCGGTACTGCAGATGTTTCGCGGTTCGGAATACCCTTGGCACGTGCAGAGCGTACGCGCCGAGGTGTCCCCTGGCGGCGACCATGTCGAGCTGATCGATTCGGTGCGCATCAACCGCACCGACGAGAAAAAACGCACCACGATCATCACCAGTAGCCGCATGACAGTATTCCCTCAGAAGCAATATGCGGAAACTGCGCAACCCGTTAGAATCGACGGATTCAACGGTGTGAGCACCGGTACGGGTATGAAAGCCTATTTAAAAGAAAGCAGGATACACCTGCTATCGAACGCAAGAGGACAGTATGAGGCTCCTTAAAACCCTCCCTATTTTGCTTGGCCTGGGCGCAGCACTGGGAAGCGTTAGCGCCTGGGCTCTGCCGAATGATCAGGATCAGCCTATCCGCATTCAGGCAGACGATGCTCAACTGGACGACAAACAAGGTATCGCCACCTACACGGGCAACGTGATCATCACTCAAGGTTCGATGAAGGTCACCGGCAACAAAGTGACCATGACCCGCACCCCGGCCGGCGATATCGACGTCGTGACCTCGGTCGGCAATCTGGCCTACTTCGAGCAACTGCAGACCGCTGGCGATACCAAGCCCGTGCAAGGCTGGGGTGTCACCATCCAGTACCACGCGCCGCAAAACCGCATCGTGCTGATCGACAAGGCCAAGGTGGTCGACAAGGACAACAACACCACGCAAGGCGAGAAAATCGTCTATGACACGGAACGCAAGCTCGCCAGCGCCGGTCGCGCTACAGGCAGCAAGCTGACCGAGGCGCGTCCTCGCGTCGACATGGTGATCCAGCCGAAAAAGAAAACCGACCAGCAGAAGGCCCAGTAATGGCAACGCTGAAAGCCCAACACCTGGCGAAGAGCTACAAGAGTCGTCAGGTCGTCCGTGACGTCAGCCTGTCCATCGAGAGCGGCCAGATCGTCGGCTTGCTTGGCCCCAACGGCGCCGGCAAGACCACCTGCTTCTACATGATCGTCGGCCTGGTGCAGGCCGATCAGGGCCGTGTGCTGATCGACGAAATGGACGTCAGCCACCAGCCGATGCACGGCCGCGCCCGCGCCGGTATCGGCTATCTGCCGCAAGAGGCGTCGATCTTCCGCAAACTGTCGGTATCGGACAACATCATGGCGATCCTCGAGACCCGCAAGGATCTCGACCGCGCCGGACGTCGCAAGGAACTGGAAAGCCTGCTGCAGGAATTCCATATCACCCACATCCGTGACAACCTTGGCATGAGCCTGTCCGGTGGTGAGCGACGTCGTGTTGAAATCGCCCGCGCGCTGGCCACTGCGCCGAAATTCATCCTGCTGGATGAACCGTTTGCCGGTGTAGACCCGATCTCCGTGGGCGACATCAAGCAAATCATTCATCACCTCAAGGCCAAGGGCATCGGTGTCCTGATCACCGACCACAACGTACGCGAAACACTGGATATCTGCGAAACCGCCTACATCGTCAACGATGGGCAGTTGATCGCGGAAGGCGATGCCGAAACCATCCTGGCCAACCAGTTGGTCAAGGAAGTGTACCTCGGTCACGAATTCCGCCTGTAATCAAGGAACGGCACGGGGCTGAACGCGACCGGCAACATACGCTCATCGCCAGCCCCGGATTAATTGTCTTCGCACCCTAGGCAAACACCTCGGTTTCAGGCATATAATTTGCTTAATTTGGCGCCTTCTGGCGCCCAGTAGTGGATGGCGCGCACGAGCGCCGGCGAACAAGGTGTTAAGCCCCTGCCATGAAACCTTCGCTAGTCTTGAGAATGGGCCAGCAGCTGACGATGACACCGCAGCTGCAACAGGCCATCCGCTTGCTTCAGTTGTCGACCCTGGACCTCCAGCAGGAAATCCAGGAAGCGCTGGAGTCCAATCCCATGCTGGAACGCCAGGAAGAAGGCGACGATTTCGATAATGCCGACCCGATGGCCGACAACATCGAACAGAAGCCCAACGCCGATATCCAGGAACCGACCTATCAGGAAGCCGCGCCGACCGTCGACAACCTCGAGGACGGCGAGTGGAGCGAACGCATCCCCAACGAGCTGCCGGTCGACACCGCCTGGGAAGACATCTACCAGACCAGCGCCAGCAGCCTGCCCAGCAACGACGATGACGAGTGGGACTTCACCACCCGTACGTCCGCCGGTGAAAGCCTGCAAAGCCACCTGCTCTGGCAGCTCAATCTGGCGCCGATGTCCGACACCGACCGCCTGATTGCCGTGACCCTGATCGATTGCATCAACAATCAGGGCTATCTGGACGAATCGCTGGAAGAGCTGCTCGACGCTTTCGATCCCGAGCTCGACATCGAGCTGGACGAAATCGAAGCCGTTCTGCACCGCATCCAGCAGTTCGAACCTGCCGGCGTCGGCGCCCGCACCCTCAGCGAATGCCTGCTGCTGCAATTGCGCCAGCTGCCGGTCAAGACCAAGTGGCTGGCCGAAGCCCAACGCCTGGTCAGTGACTACATCGACCTGCTCGGTAGCCGTGACTACGCACAGCTGATGCGCCGCATGAAGCTCAAGGAAGACGACCTGCGTCAGGTCATCGAACTGGTCCAGAGCCTCAACCCGCGCCCCGGCTCACAGATCGAGTCCAGCGAAGCCGAATACGTCGTCCCCGACGTCATCGTGCGCAAGGACAACGAACGCTGGCTGGTCGAACTCAACCAGGAAGCCGTACCGCGCCTGCGGGTCAATCCACAGTACGCCGGCTTCGTGCGTCGCGCCGACACCAGCGCCGACAACACTTTCATGCGCAACCAGTTGCAAGAAGCACGTTGGTTCATCAAGAGCCTGCAGAGCCGCAACGAGACCCTGATGAAGGTGGCGACCCAGATCGTCGAGCATCAGCGCGGCTTCCTCGAATACGGCGACGAAGCGATGAAGCCTCTGGTCCTGCACGACATCGCCGAAGCGGTGGGCATGCACGAGTCGACGATCTCCCGGGTGACCACGCAGAAATACATGCACACCCCGCGTGGCATCTACGAACTCAAGTACTTCTTTTCCAGCCACGTCAGCACCTCCGAAGGCGGCGAGTGCTCGTCCACGGCGATTCGCGCAATCATCAAAAAACTGGTTGCCGCGGAAAATCAGAAAAAGCCGTTGAGCGACAGCAAGATCGCTGGTTTACTGGAGGCACAAGGCATTCAAGTGGCCCGTCGCACAGTCGCCAAGTACCGCGAATCCCTGGGGATCGCACCTTCGAGCGAGCGCAAGCGACTGATGTAGAGGTCACCCGCCACAGCGTTCCAGTGGCAGGCACCACGCCTGCCTCTTAATGCACTGGCAACGAAGGAGAAGCTGTATGCAAGTCAACATCAGTGGACACCAACTGGAAGTGACCAAGCCCCTGCGCGAATACGTCGAGCTGAAGCTGAAAAAGCTCGAAGGGCACTTTGACAAGATTACCAATGTGCAGGTGACGATGGCCGTCGAGAAACTGAAGCAGAAAATCGAGGCCACACTGCATATCCACGGAGGAGAGGTGGTTGCCAACGCCGAACATGACGACATGTACGCCGCCATCGACCTGCTCACTGACAAGCTAGACAGACAATTGCTCAAGCATAAGGAAAAGCAGCAAAGCATCCTCAAAGGTGCGGCCGCTCGCTGACACTCCCCACCCATGATCCGACTTGAAAACATCCTGACCCCTGGCCGTTCACTCGTGAACGTGCCAGGCGGCAGTAAAAAACGTGTTCTCGAACAAATCGCCAACCTGATCGGCCGGGAAATTCCCGAACTCGACAGCCAGCTGGTGTTCGAGAGCCTCATTGCCCGGGAAAAACTCGGCTCGACCGGCTTTGGCAACGGCATCGCCATCCCCCATTGCCGGCTCAAGGGCTGCACCTCACCGATCAGCGCCGTCCTGCATCTGGATGCGCCGGTCGACTTCGACGCCATCGATGGCGCTCCCGTAGACCTGCTGTTCGTCCTGCTGGTCCCGGAAGCCGCAACCGATGCGCACCTGGAGTTGCTGCGCCAGATCGCCAGCATGCTTGACCGCAGCGAAGTCCGCGCCAGCCTGAGGGGCGCCAAAAGCGCCGACGAACTCTACAACGTCGTACTGCACGTACAGAACGGTCACTGACCATGCGCATGATCATCGTCAGCGGCCGCTCCGGCTCCGGCAAGAGCACGGCCCTCGATGTTCTCGAAGACAGCGGTTTCTACTGCGTCGACAACCTGCCCGCCGGCCTGCTCCCCGAGCTTGCCGAGCGCGCGCTGATCAATACCGAGCTGGCTGAACCGCTGCTGGCCGTGTCCATCGACGCGCGCAACCTGCCCAGCCATCTGACCCGCTTTCCGCGAATGCTCGAAGAGGTTCGCAGTCGCCATATCCAGTGCGACGTCCTGTTTCTCGATGCCGATGAGTCGACGCTGCTCAAGCGCTTCTCGGAAACCCGCCGCCGCCACCCGCTGAGCACCGCAACCCGCTCGCTGGCCGAAGCGATCCGTGATGAAAAGACCCTGCTCGGACCGATCATCGATCTGGCCGACATGACCATCGACACCACGCGCCTGAACCTCTATCAACTGCGTGACACGCTCAAACTGCGCCTACTGAACAAACCCGAGCCAGGCACGGCCTTCCTCATCGAATCCTTCGGCTTCAAACGCGGCATGCCCGTGGACGCCGATCTGGTGTTCGATGTGCGCTGCCTGCCCAATCCCTACTGGAAACCGGAGCTGCGCGAGCAATCCGGCCTCGACCAGCCGGTGGCCGAATACCTCGATGCGCAACCGGATGTCGAAGAAATGTTTCAGGACATCAGCGCCTATCTGACCAAATGGCTGCCGCGTTTCGCCGCGAGCAACCGTGCCTACGTCACCATTGCCATTGGCTGCACCGGCGGACACCACCGCTCCGTCTACCTGACCGAACGTCTGGGTCGGGTGCTGCAGCAATCGCTCAAGAACGTTCAGGTCCGCCATCGCGACCTCAGCTGAAAGGATCCCGACCGCAATGCCCGCTCACCAGATCACCATCATCAACAAGCTGGGCCTGCACGCCCGCGCCGCAGCCAAATTCGTTGGCGTCGCCGGCAAATACCCGTGCCTGATCAAGATCGGTCGCAGCCCCGACAGCATGGTCGACGGCAAGAGCATCATGGCCGTGATGATGCTGGCCGCCGGTAAAGGCACCGACGTACACCTGCTGACCGAGGGCGACCAGGAACAGGCTGCGCTGGAAGGTCTGATCGAGCTGATCAACAACAGGTTTGATGAGGGTGAGTGAGGCCTTGGGTCAGCGCTACTGAAAGCGGTGGTAATTATCCGTGGGAGGGAGCCCTGCTCGCGAAAGCGCCAGGTCAGACATTACGGATGCGACTGCCACGACGCCTTCGCGAGCAGGGCTCCCTCCCACTCTCAAGCTGTTCAGCAGCCAATAAAAAACGCCAGACTGATCTGGCGTTTTTTTATGGCTGGCATCAAACCAATCAGCTGGCCCGACGCACGCTGTCACGCAGCGCCTTGACCTTGTCGTGGTTGGCCTGCACGCCAGTGAGCTGGCGCTGGATCAGGCTGACAACGTTGGTAGGCAAGGCTTTTTCGATAGCCTTCTGCTGAGCATCGCGATAAGCCTTCAGCGCATGGTCTTCGCCGCGCTCGACTTCATTCAGCACCGCTTCGTCGCTTTTGCCCGTCACGGCGGCCTTCAGCTCGACCCACATGCGGTGAGCCGCGCCAGCGGCGCTGGAAGAGTTTTCCGGATCACCGCCCAAGGCGCGAACTTCGGCCTGGAGCTCACGAACCGCCGAGGCGCATTCCGAAGAGCGCGAAAGGAAATACGCTTTGATTTCAGGGTTTTTGACGTCTTCGGCGCTGGTATGAAAACCTTTCTCGCCGTCTTTGCTGGTTTCAATCAGGTCGTTGAGGACCGAGATCGCTTCTTTATTGATATCCGTCATTTTGCAGTTCCTTTCTGGCAGGTTATTCGAGAAACCGGATCGATGAAAACACTCGATAACTGAGTAATTGCATCGCCCGTGCCAGTCGAAACTACAAATTAAATCGTTATTTTTCATACAGTTACTTTTATCAAGATACAGCCTCGCCGCGCTTTCTGCATGATCTGTGCGTTGGCGTAGTTGCAGAATGCACGTATCTTTCAAGTTCACTGAAAAGGACAGACGGCACAGCCATGAACCCGGAGAAACTTAAACTTCTACTGACGCGGGAAATGCCGTTTGGCAAATATCAGGGACGGCTGATTGCGGACCTGCCCGGTGACTACCTGAACTGGTTTGCCCGCAAGGGATTTCCACCGGGCGAACTGGGCAGTCTGCTGGCGTTGATGCACGAGATCGACCACAACGGCCTTTCCGCCCTCCTCGACCCATTGCGCAGCAAGCCTCGCGAGCCGCTACGACAGAACTCGCTGAAGACCCCTATCCGCTTCTCTTGACCGTTTTTTGACCGAGTGCGAGTAGCCCCGATGAACAGTGCCTCAATCGCTGCAATGGAATCAGCTGTCGAACAGGCCCGCGACGAAGCCTTTTGGCATGAAGTCGCCGGCCAATACGATCTAGAGCCAGGACCGCTCAACTTCGAGCACGGTTATTTCGGGCGCATGACCCGGGAAGCGCTGCGCACCTACGGGCAGCATCTGGCGTACGTGAACCGCAGCAACTCGGTGTATGTACGGCAGCGCTTCGACACCCACGACAGCGAAGTCATTCGCACCGATCTGGCCGACCTGCTGGGCATTCCCGCTCATGAAGTAGCACTCACGCGCTGCGCTTCCGAGTCTTTGCAATCACTGATTCGCAACTACAACGGCCTCAAGCCGGGCGATCAGGTGCTGATCAGCGATCTGGATTACAACAGCGTGCAAAGCGCCATGCGCTGGCTGGCCAGGAGCCGCGGCGTCGAAGTCATCGAGATCAGGCACACCCACCCTGCCAGTTACGAATCGCTGCTACAGACCTACCGCGATGCTTTTACGGCCCATCCACGCCTGAAGCTGATGGCGCTGACCCATGTCACCCATCGCACCGGCCTGGTCATGCCCGTGCAGGCCATCGCCGCACTGGCCGAAGCGAGCGGCATCGATGTGGTCCTCGACGGCGCTCATGCACTCGGCCAACTGGACTTTCAACTCGCCGAACTGGGCGTCGCCTTCGCCGGTTTCAACCTGCAGAAGTGGATAGGCGGGCCGCTGAGCCTGGGCGTCATCTACGTGAAACAGGAACGACTGGCGAGCATCGATCCGGACATGGGTGATCAGCGCTACGCCGAGGATGACATCCGTGGCCGTGCGCCTTATGGCACGCCTAACATTCCGGCACTGATGACCCTGCCGCAGGTGTTTGCCGAACATCGCGCGCTGGGTGGTGCTGCGGTGAAAGGCGCACGACTGGCGTATCTGCGAGACTTGTGGGTACGCGAAGCGCGCCGGATGGAAGGTATCGAAGTGCTGACCCCGGACGACCCACGACTGTACTGCGGGATTACCTCGTTCCGCTTCAGCCGTCATGACGATCAGGCCCTGATGACCCAGCGCCTGCTGGACCAACATGACATCTTCGCTGTTGCCCGAAACGGTTCCGCTTGCGGGCCGTGCATTCGTATCACGCCGGGCTTCGTGACCTCGGCTGCGGACGTCGAGCGGCTGGTCGATGCATTACGTGCTCTGGCCTGAAAAAAACGGCGCCCTCAATTACAAGGGCGCCGTAAAGCTCTTGGAGAACGAACTGCAAAGGAGTGGCTAGATTAGGCGGATCGGCCAGGCCCGGTGCGGTACATGTTTACTCACCGATATTTTCTACGATGCGCTCCCACATCCCAGCGCCAGAACACAGAACCTGTAGGAGTGAGCTTGCTCGCGATGCGTCTGATCAGACCCTGCAAATGCGCCTGATGCACCGGATCGCGAGCAAGCTCACTCCTGCACCATGCGCAAAAAAAAACGGTGCTCCGGACCAGGGAGCACCGTGAAATAGCCATGCAACGACGACTTCGGCAAGCGCGCCCGACAAGGGCGCGAAAAAGGGGTATTGCGATTAGAACAGCCTCTGCATGAACAGAGGCTGTCGAAGATCAATCGAACAGCGCGACCGCTTCAGCCGTGGCATCGGTGATGCGCTGCCACTCGCCGTTCTTGACCCAGCTGCTGTCGATCATCCAGGTCCCGCCAACGCACATGACGTTCGGCTGGGCCATGTAGCTCTTCAGGTTAGCGGCGCTGACGCCACCCGTCGGGCAGAAGCGCACTTCCGGGAACGGCCCGCCCAGCGCCTTGATCGCGCCGACGCCACCGCTGATTTCAGCCGGGAACAACTTGAAGCGACGGTAGCCCAGGGCGTAGCCGAGCATGATTTCCGACGCGCTGCTGATGCCTGGCAGCAATGGCAGTTCGCTTTCTACACCGGCTTCCAGCAGATCCTGGGTGCTGCCCGGGGTCACGATGAATTGCGAACCGGCTTCTTCCGAAGCCTTGAGCATGTGGCGATCCAGCACGGTACCGGCGCCGACACACAGCTCCGGGCGCGCGTCGCGCAGCATGCGAATGGCCTTGAGGCCGAATTCGGAACGCAGGGTGATTTCCAGGGCAGTCAGGCCGCCTGCCGCCAACGCGTCGGCCAGCGGCAGCACGTCCTGCTCCCGTGCAATGGTGATGACCGGCAGAATCTTCGCTTTCGCGCAGAGTTCGTCGATCTGGGCAATCTTGCTCGCCATGTCATTCAACGGTTGTTTCATCAGGCTTTTCTCCATGGCGGCTGACTCCTTTGCTTATGGGCACCAGTAGATCTCTAAGGACGAATTGAGGAACGCGCGTACCGGCATTTCGGCGAGATCCTCGCCGGCCAGCGCGGTGCGCAGGGTTTCCAGTTTGGCCTGCCCGGAAATGGACAGGATTGGCGTCGTGGCCGTCGCCAACAGGGCACGCGTCATGGTCAGACGCTGATGCGGTGTGCTCGGCGCCAGCATCGGCAGGCAGCGCCGCTCACTTTCAAGGTTCAGTGCTTCGGCCAGGTTCGGGCTGCCCGGGAACAACGAGGCGGTATGCCCGTCATCGCCCATGCCAAGCACCAGCACATCGATCTTCGGCAGCTCCTTGAGCGCTTCATCGGTCGCCGCAGCCGCTTCATCCAGTGTCGTGGTCGGACGATAGAGGCTGAAGAAGCCCGCCTCGGCCGCAGGCCCCTGGAACAGAAAGCGCTTGAGCAGACCGGTGTTGCTGTCAGCGTGCTCGGTGGGCACCCAGCGCTCGTCGGCGAGGCTGATGACCACCCGCGACCACTGGATCGGTTTCTGCGCCAGCGCCTGGAAGAACGCCACCGGACTCTTGCCACCGGACACCACCAGCGTGGCCGTGCCGTGCGGATTGCTGGAAATCGCCGCGGTCAGTCGCTCGGCGACATGATCGGCGAGCGCGCCGGCCAGCGTTTCAGGGTTGTCGAATTCCCGGGCCTCAAGGCCCGCCGGAAATTGCAGATCACATATCGCCATACCAGGACCTCCCGTCACGAGTGATCAAGGCAATGGAACTCATCGGCCCCCAGGAACCGGCGGCATAAGGCTTGGGCGCATCGCCCGCCTTTTTCCAGCCGGCAATCAGCTGGTCGCACCACTGCCATGCGTACTCGATCTCATCTTTGCGGACAAACAGGTTCTGATTGCCGCGCATGACCTCCAGCAGCAACCGCTCGTAAGCGTCCGGAACACGGGCGCTGCGGTATGCGTCGGAGAAGCTCAGTTGCAATGGGTTGCTGCGCAATTGCATGCCTTTGTCCAGGCCCTGGTCCTTGGTCATCACCTGCAAGGAAATGCCCTCATCGGGCTGCAGACGAATGATCAGGCGGTTGTTGATCTGCAACCGCTGCTCCGGGGCGAAGATGTAGTGCGGCGGTTCCTTGAAGTGGATCACGATCTGCGACAGCTTCTGCGGCATGCGCTTGCCGGTACGCAGATAGAACGGAACCCCCGCCCAGCGCCAGTTACGGATATCGGCACGAATGGCAACGAACGTTTCGGTGTCGCTCTGGGTGTTGGAGTTTTCCTCTTCCAGATAGCCGGGGACCGGCTTGCCTTCGCTGTAGCCGGCGATGTACTGCCCACGTACCACCTGAGTCGCCAGGCGTTCCGGGGTGAACGGCACCAGGGCCTTGAGCACCTTGACCTTCTCGTCGCGGATGCTGTCGGCCGACAGGTCGCTGGGCGGGTCCATCGCAATCAGACACAGCAGCTGCAACAGGTGGTTCTGCACCATGTCGCGCAACTGGCCGGCCTGATCGAAGTAACCCCAACGACCCTCGATACCCACTTTCTCCGCCACAGTAATCTCGACGTGGGAAATGTAGTTCTGGTTCCATTGAGTTTCGAACAGGCTGTTGGCAAAACGCAGGGCAATCAGGTTCTGCACCGTGTCTTTGCCCAGGTAATGGTCGATCCGGTAGACGCGACTCTCCGGGAAGAACTTCGCCACGGCGTCGTTGACCCGACGCGACGAGGCCAGGTCGTGGCCGATCGGCTTCTCCAGCACCACACGAATGCGCTCGGCCAGACCGACCAGGGCCAGGTTTTCGCAGATCGCGCCGTACACCGAGGCTGGCGTCGCGAAATAGGCAATCACGGTCTTCGCATCGCCCACGACTTCGGCCAGACCGGCGTAGTCCTCGCCTTTGAGGAAATCGACGTGCAGGTAGCTCAGGCGTGCCTGAAAACGCTCCACGTGCTCGGCTTCCAGCTGCGATTCAGGGACGAAGCGGCGCAGATTCTTGTCGATGTACGCCAGATGCTCCTCAGGCGTGCCCGCTTCGCGAGCCAAGGCAAGAATTCGGGTCTCGGCATGCAACAGTCCGGCACGGTCCAGCTGGTACAACGCAGGAAACAACTTGCGCACTGCCAGGTCACCGAGGGCGCCGAACAAGGCAAATGTGCACGGTTCTACCGTAATCGAGAGCATAATGTTTGTTCTTTTATCAAGTTAGGCTACAAATACCTTTTTTAAAGGCGTTACTCAAGGCCAAATGTAGTAATAACCACAACATTTCGTCAAAAAGCACATTAGAGTGGTGATCACCACAGGCCCTCAGTACGATAGGCCACCTTTGCTACAGGCTAAAGGCCTGTGTTGGCACCTTTACACTCAAGGCCCGCCGACCCGCCCGCCGCAGCTTCATGAGAAGGACTTGGAATGGAACGCGTACGCAATCTTCTGGAGCAGATCCAGAGTCGTCTTGAAGAGTTGAACAAGGCCGAGCGCAAGGTCGCCGAGGTGATTCTGAGCAATCCCCAGCAGGCCACGCGCTTCAGCATTGCGGCCCTGGCCCAGGCGGCCAAGGTCAGCGAGCCGACCGTCAACCGCTTCTGCCGCTCGTTCGATGTCAGCGGCTATCCCGAGCTCAAACTGCAACTGGCGCAGAGCCTGGCCAGCGGCGCGGCGTATGTCAGCCGTGCCGTGGAAGCCGATGACAACCCGGAAGCCTACACCCGCAAGATTTTCTCCAGCGCCATCGCGTCGCTGGACAGCGTCTGCCAGGTGCTCGACCCGAGCCTGATCAGCAAGGCCGTGGACATGCTGATCCAGGCCCGGCAGATCCACTTTTTCGGCCTGGGCGCATCGGCCCCGGTGGCAGTGGATGCCCAGCACAAGTTCTTCCGCTTCAACATGCCGGTCACCGCCCACGCCGATGTGCTGATGCAACGCATGCTGGCGTCGGTGGCGCACACCGGTGAGCTGTTCGTGATCATTTCCTACACCGGTCGTACCCGCGAGCTGGTGGAGGTGGCGCGCATCGCCCGGGAAAACGGCGCCTCGGTGCTCGGCCTGACCGCCGCCGATTCGCCACTGGCGAAGGCCAGCACCCTGAGCCTGAACATCCCGTTGCCGGAAGACACCGACATCTATATGCCAATGACCTCGCGCATCGTGCAGCTGACCGTGCTCGACGTCCTCGCCACCGGCATGACCCTGCGCCGCGGCGTGGATTTCCAGCCACACCTGCGCAAGATCAAGGAAAGCCTCAACGCCAGCCGCTATCCGGCGGATGATGAGTTGAGTTGACCGGCGCTCGAGTTCCGTAGCCGTCCGGCTTGCCGGCGGTGGCGTCCGATCCATCGCTGCCGCCGGTCTCTTTGTAGGAGTGAGCTTGCTCGCGATGGCGGCGCGACAGGCAAAACGAATGTGACCGATCCATTGCAATCGCGAGCAAGCTCACTCCTACAGAGAGCGGATGCAGCGTCAGAACGGGAGCGATGCCACTTGCGCCTGCAGGCTCAAACGAGCTTGCTGCCCCGGCGCAAGGCTCAGGCAATCGTCCACGCCTGACGCCGCCTCGACCCGCAGGAAGCCGTTGGCTTCATGGCCGCCCAGGCCGAGCAGCGGGCGGCTGCCGGGGTGCCAGATCACCGTGTTGTCGCTGTCACCCAAGTCGATGTTCAGACGCCGCTGCCAGGCGTCGTCCTGCAGCGCCACCGACCCACTGTGGTCGAACACTCGCTGACAGCTGCCGAAGACACGCAGATCACCTTGCTGTCGACACGGTCGGCGGCTGAGTTCATCGTAGCCCTGAGCGCCATCCAGCCCTTCCAGCGCCACGTCGGCGATGTCGCTGATCCGCCAGTAGGCATGCAATGCGTGACCGAACTGGCAGGGCTCGCTGTCTTCGTGTTGCGTTTCCAGACGCAGGTCCATGCCCTGCCCCAACTCGGCATGCAGATCGACCTGCCAGTCCCACAGCTTCAGTTGCCAGTGCAATGAAACGCCGGATTCGCTTTCCTGGCTGTCGATCAGCTTCCAGTCGAGCAACCGCCCCCAACCGTTGGACGGCCAGCCGCTCTCGCCGGGATGGCGCCCGACCCACGGCCAACACACCGGCACACCACCGCGAATCGCACCGACTTGCGGCCACTGCTCGGCGCACCACAACCAAGGTTTGTCCCCGGCAGGCTGGAAATGCAGCAACTGCGCCCCCTGCCGGCTGAACACGGCCTGACATCGCGCATGGTTGATCACCAGCACGTCACGTTGCTGATAGCGTTCCCACTGAAAGGTCGGCTGCGGTCGCACCGCAGTGAAAAAGCGCTGCAGAGGATGCTCAAGCGATCCTGTGTCACTGATGGCCATGGCTGTCCCGATTGATTCCGATATTCATTTGGAACATCTTCACTAAACGCCGCTATGCGTCGCTCCAGACCAGGACTCTGCCCGGTAGGGCGTAGGAGCGCTGCACCGACGGAGCCTGCGCAAAAAAAAGCTCCGGAACCGGAGCACATCGCATAAAAAAACGGGCAGCGAGGCTGCCCGCAAAGCACACACGACCCTTGATCGTTTGTGAAGCACACCAGAGCCGTACGGAGGAGCGGTCCGCACGGCCGTTGTCACGCTTAGAACTTGGTCTGCAGCTTCAGACCGGCAACCAGTGCGTTGTCGACGTGGTCGGTACCACCTGGGTGAATCACGTATTGCACGTTCGGACGCACGGTCAGCCAGTCAGTGACGTGTACGCCGTAGTAGATTTCCGAGTTGTATTCGGTGTTCTGGATCGGCAGGTAGCCTGGATTGTCGAAGTCATCCACACCGTTCTGCTGGTTGACCAGACGGGCACGGTCACGAACGTTATCGTTGACATGGATACGCGAGAAGCCGACACCGATGTCATCCTTCGGACGGGCATCGAACGGGCCTTTGTAGACGAAGCCGACGTTCTGGAAGTTGTCGACGAAGTTGGTGGCCTTGTCGTGTACCGTGGCGTTGAAGAACACGCTCAGGCCACGGGAGGCATCACCGCCGACAGTGGTCAGTTGCTGCTGAGCCACGAACCACCAGCCATGCTTGCTGCTGTGGGACTTGAAGTCGTTGCCGGTGAGGGCTTGCGGCTGACCGTTGACGTCGTCTTTCAGGTCATCGGCGCTCGGGCTGCTGTAGTACCAGCCCAGACGGTATTCACCTGGCAGCGAGTTGACGGTTGGCGACCACACCACTTCCACCGGAACCAGCGTACCCTTGGCGCCGCTGCTGCTGAGCTTGAAGCCGTTACCGGTTTCCAGAACGCTCGGGTTCTGCTCATACACACCGACTTGAGCGAAGAATTCCGGCGTGATGTTGTATTTCACGCGTACGGCCCACTGGCTGACCGGCCAGTTGTACCAGGTGTTGACGTAGTTCGCTGCCTGAGTGCCGCAGAACGTCAGGTTCTGGAAGTCGCAAGGGAAGCTGCCGAAGTCTTCGCCTTCACCCATGCGGCCGAGCTTGATGTCCAGCGCGCCGTCGAAGTACTTCTGCTTGTACCACATCTGGGTCAGGCGCCAGGTCTGGCCACGGCCCCAGACTTCCTGCGAGGAACTGAGTGTGCCGACACGTGGATCGCCGAGGCGGTCGTTGGAGATGTTGCGGCCACTACGCTCGGTGACGGTCAGCTTGAACTCGGCGTCCTTGATACCGAAAACCTTTTCCAGGTCGATCTGCGTACCGATGGCGAACTGGTCCGAGTAACGTGCAGTCTTGTCGGTGTCGTAGCCGCCCTTGGCGTTGACGCCGACTTCACCCACGTACTCCAGGTTGAAATCGTAACCCTTGTCATGCAGCTCTTTGCGCAGACCGCCCCAATCTCCGGTCATGTGCTCGTTGGCGTTGAACGGCTCCAGTGCGAAGGCCGACCCGGAAAGGGTCAGAGCCCCCAGAACCGACAACCCACTCGCCAACCGGAACTGGTTAAGCGATTTGCCTTTTACCTTCTTCATCCCTTAATTCCTCGTTTTATTGTTATTAGCTCTGAACAGCGTTGTAACCACTTGCTTCGTGTGTCGGACAGACCTCTCGTACGGCAGGATCGGCCTGTCAGTTGTGCTCGTTACCGCAGTACTCCTGCGTTCGGGATCAATGGCGGTTTAGCCGCGTGACGTTCCCCATGCTTTCAGCGGCCTGCGATTTTCCCAGCGCCCCCAGACGTTCTCCGCTTGTGGCGTCGAACAACAACACTTTGGATGGATCGAACTGCAAGGTCAGGGTTTCGCCCACTGCCGGCGCGACATCCGGCGCCAGGCGGCAGCAGACCTTGCTGTCGTTCAAGGTGACAAACACCAGCGTGTCCGGCCCGGTCGGTTCGGTAACCTGGACTTCGGCACGAATGGTCGGCGCGCCTGCAGCCTCGCCGGACGCTAACACGATCTGTTCCGGGCGAAGGCCCAGAATCACCTCACGGTCTTCCAGCCCCGCATCGCTCATGCTCATCGGCAATTCGCAGCGCGCCTGACCGCTGTCGAGCAGCGCAACCAGACGACCATCCTTGCGTTGCAGACGCAGCGGAATGAAGTTCATCGGCGGCGAACCGATGAAGCTGGCGACGAACAGGTTGGCCGGGTCGTTGTAAATCTCTTTCGGCGTGCCGAACTGCTGGATGATGCCGTCCTTCATGACCGCCACCTTGTCGCCCAGGGTCATCGCTTCGATCTGGTCGTGGGTGACGTAGACCGTGGTGGTCTTCAGGCGCTGGTGCATCAGTTTCATTTCGGTACGCATCTCGACCCGCAGCTTGGCGTCGAGGTTGGACAGCGGTTCGTCAAACAGGTAGATCTTCGGCCGCCGCGCCAGCGCACGGCCCATGGCCACACGTTGCTGCTGACCACCGGAAAGCTGACCCGGCTTGCGGTTGAGCAGGTGTTCGATCTGCAGCAGCTTGGCGACCCGCGCCACTTCTTCGTCGATGGCCGACTGCTCCATCTTGCGAATCTTCAGGCCGAATTCGATGTTCTCGCGCACGCTCATGGTCGGGTACAGCGCGTAGGACTGAAACACCATGGCGATGTCACGATCCTTCGGGCTCATGCCGCTGACGTCCTGGTCGCCGATCATGATTGCGCCGCCGGTGATGGTTTCCAGGCCGGCGATGCAGTTCATCAGGGTCGACTTGCCGCAACCCGACGGGCCGACCAGGATCAGGAACTCACCGTCCTTGATCGACAGTTCGATGTTCTTCAGGGTGTCCGGCAGGCCGGCGCCGTAGGTCTTGTTTACATTGCGAAGTTCAAGCGTTGCCATGATTACCCCTTGACTGCGCCGGCCGTCAGCCCGCGCACGAAATACTTGCCCGCCAGGATGTACACCAGCAGGGTCGGCAGCCCGGCGATCATCGCCGCCGCCATATCAACGTTGTATTCCTTGACCCCGGTGCTGGTGTTGACCAGGTTGTTCAGGGCCACGGTGATCGGTTGCGAATCGCCACTGGAAAACACCACGCCGAACAGGAAGTCGTTCCAGATCTGGGTGAACTGCCAGATCAGGCAGACCATGATGATCGGTGTCGACATCGGCAGGATGATGCGGCGGAAAATCGTGAAGAAACCGGCGCCGTCCAGGCGTGCCGCCTTGACCAGCGCGTCGGGAATGCTCACGTAGTAGTTGCGGAAAAACAGCGTGGTGAAGGCCAGACCGTAGACCACGTGGATGAACACCAGGCCGGTAGTGGTGCTGGCCAGGCCCATCTTGCCAAGGGTGAACGAGGCCGGCAGCAGCACGGTCTGGAACGGCAGGAAGCAGCCGAACAGCAGCAGACCGAAGAACAGTTGCGAGCCGCGGAAGCGCCACATCGACAGCACATAGCCGTTCAGCGCACCGATGGCGGTGGAAATCAGTACCGCCGGAACGGTGATCAGGATCGAGTTCCAGAAGTAGCCTTTGACCGTGGCCCAGGCCTTGATCCAGCCGATGCCGGTGATTTCTGCAGGCCAGCTCAGCAGGTTGCCGGTGCCGATGTCTTCAGGCGACTTGAAGCTGGTCAGCAGCATTACCACCAGTGGCACCAGGTAGATCAGCACGGCCAGAATCAGCACCGCGTAGATGGCGATGCGGCTCAGGCTGATGGAAGGTTTGGCAGCGAGACTAGTCATGACGCTTGGCTCTCAGCTCGGAATACAGGTAAGGCACGAGGATCGCGAGGATCGCACCGAGCATCAGGATCGCACTGGCCGAACCCATGCCCATCTGGCCGCGGCTGAAGGTGAACGAGTACATGAACATCGCGGGCAGGTCGGAGGAATAACCCGGGCCGCCGGCGGTCATCGCCGCCACCAGGTCGAAGCTCTTGATCGCGATGTGGGCGAGGATCATCACCGCACTGAAGAACACCGGACGCAGGCTTGGCAGCACCACTTTCCAGTAGATCTTCGGCATGCTCGCGCCATCGATCTGGGCGGCACGAATGATCGATTGATCGACGCCGCGCAGACCGGCGAGAAACATCGCCATGATGAAGCCCGAGGCTTGCCACACGGCAGCGATCACCAGGCAGTATACAACGCGGTCCGGGTCGATCAACCAGTCCAGACGGAAGCCTTCCCAGCCCCAGTCACGCAGCAGTTTGTCCAGGCCCATGCCAGGGTTGAGCAGCCATTTCCAGGCGGTACCGGTGACGATCATCGAGAGCGCCATCGGGTAGAGATAAATCGTGCGGATAAAACCTTCGCGACGGATGCGCTGGTCAAGGAACACCGCCAGCAACACACCCACTGCCAGACTGATGGCGATGAACAGGCCGCCGAACAGCGCCAGGTTCTTGCTTGCCACCCACCAGCGGTCGTTGTCGAACAGCCGCTCGTATTGCGCCAGGCCCACGAACTTGTAGGTCGGCAGGAAAGTCGAGTTGGTGAACGACAGCACCGCCGTCCACAGGATATAGCCGTAGAAGCCCACCAATACGATGAACATGCTTGGCGCCAGCACCAGTTTGGGTAGCCAGCGCTGCAGTGCATCGAACGGCGAGGCTTTGCTGAACACAGCAACAGAACTCATGGTGAAATCCAGTACAGAGAATAGAGATTGCAAACACGCAAGCTGTAGGAGTGAGCTTGCTCGCGATCTGGTGAGTCAGACACGCAGGTGGGGTGTCTGGGCAAACGCATCGCGAGCAAGCTCACTCCTACAAGGGTTTTGCTAAACGCTTATTTGGCAGCCTTGATCGCAGCACCCAACTTCTTCGCCGCATCGGCCGGGTCCGCTTTCGGGTCGTTGATGTAGTTGGTGACTACGTCAAAGAACGCACCCTGCACGGCCAGCGAGGTGGCCATGTTGTGCGCCATGCTCGGTTGCAGACCGCCGGTCTTGGCGTCGGCGAGGAAGTCCTTGGCCGCCGTCTGGGCGCAGGAGTCGAAGCCGAACTTGCTCATGTCGGCGAGCATGTCGTTGCGAACCGGGATCGAGCCCTTGTTGATGCTGAAGGTTTTCTGGAAGTCTTCCCCCAGAACGACCCTGGCGATGTCCTGCTGACCGGCAGCAGTGCCCTTGTCTTTCTGTTTGAACACCGCCAGCGAGTCGATGTTGTAGGTGAAGGCCTTGTCGGTGCCCGGGAAGGCTACGCACTCGTAATCCTTGCCAGCGACTTTCTTGGCGGCAGTCCATTCGCTCTTGGCCCAGTCACCCATGATCTGCATGCCGGCCTTGCCGTTGATGACCTTGGCCGCTTCCAGGTTCCAGTCCTGCCCCTTGCCGTCGGTGTCCATGTAGGACGCGACTTTTTTCAGCTCGGTCAGTGCCTTGACCATTTCCGGACCGGTCAGTGCGCCGTTGTCCAGGTCGACCAGGGCTTTCTTGTAACCGTCGGCGCCCATCACCGAGAGCACCACCGCTTCGAACACGGTGCTGTCCTGCCAAGGCTGACCACCGTGGGCCAGCGGGATGAAACCGGCGGCCTTGAGTTTGTCGCCTGCGGCGTAGAATTCTTCGAGGGTGGTCGGGGCTTTTTCGATGCCGGCTTTCTTGAAGACTTCCGGGTTGATCCACAGCCAGTTGACGCGGTGAATGTTCACCGGCACGGCCACGTAATCACCTTCGTACTTCACGGTGTCGGAGACTTTCTTGTCCAGCAGGCTGTCCCACTTTTCCTGCTTGGCGGTGTCTTTCAGCACGTCGGTATCGAGCAGGCCGGTGGCCGCCCAATCCTGAATGTCCGGGCCTTTGATCTGAGCCACGCCTGGCGGGTTGCCAGCGACGGCACGGCTTTTCAGCACGGTCATGGCAGTGGCACCACCGCCACCTGCGACGGCGCCGTCTTTCCAGGTGAAACCGTCTTTTTCGACTTGGGCTTTCAGCACATCGACAGCCGCTTTTTCACCGCCCGACGTCCACCAGTGGACGACTTCGACAGTGCCTTTGGAGTCAGCGGCCATGGCGCTCAGAGGGAACAACGAGGCGAGAGAAACGAGTGCTGCGAGACGGGTAATCGAATTCATCTAGTTGACCTTTCTTGTTGTTATGCATGAGCAAGTCTTGGTGCTTGCGCTGCTCCGATTCTAAACATTGGGCTAGAGCGGACGGTAACGAAGGGATGCGCGAACGTCACCGGATGGTTACATTCGTTTAAACATGGGTTTCTCATATGCCTCGACACGCAAATGACGGGGCCTGTGAGCAGGGCCACCTGTGGGAGCGAATTCATTCGCGATGCGGCCGCACGGGCGACAGACATGTGTCGGATGTACCTGCCAATCGCGAATGAATTCGCTCCCACAAGAGCATCGGCGGCTGGTATCAGTTCTGACTGCGCGGCAGGGTCAGGGTGACGCGCAACCCGCCTTCGCGCAGGTTCTGCAGGGTCACTTCGCCGCCATGACTGTGGGCAATGTTGCGCGCAATCCCCAGCCCCAGGCCGTAACCCTGTTGCTGTTTGCCGGCCAGACGGAAATGTGGCTCGAACACCTGTTCCAGCCGCTGCTCAGGCACGCCCGGCCCTTCGTCTTCGACTCGCAGGACAAAGGTTTCGGCATCGTCTTCGACGAACAGATGCGCCTTGTCACCGTACTTGATCGCGTTGTCGATCAGGTTGCCCATGCAGCGTCGCAGCGCCAGCGGTTTGCCGTAGAACATCGACATGGCCTTGCCCTGCAACGTCACGCGGCCATCGCCGTTGGCGCCCAGGTACGGCTCGATCAGACAATCCAGCGCGTGGTTGAGGTCCACCGGTTCGATGTTTTCGTGGATATCGGTGTCTTTCACGCATTGCAGCGCGCCTTTGACCAGCAGCTCCAGCTCATCGAGATCGCGGGTGAACTTGGCTTGCATGGTCTCGTCTTCGAGCAATTCGACCCGCAGCCGCAAGCGCGTGATCGGCGTGCGCAAATCGTGGGAAATCGCGCTGAACAGTTGCCCGCGTTCGGTCAAGTAACGGCTGATGCGTTCGCGCATGGTGTTGAACGCCCGCGTCACTTCGATCACTTCACTGCCACCACCCTCCACCACCGGCTCGACATCCGCGCCCAGCGACAGGTCGCGGGCTGCACGAGCCAGGCGCTTGAGCGGACCACTCTGCCAATGCACCAGCAGGCCAATGAACACCAGCAGAAAGGCGCTGGTCAGACCGATGAACCAGACCTGCTGCGACGGCAGGCCTTCTTCTTCGAGCATGGTGTAGGGCTCGGGCAGCAACGAGGCGATGTACAGCCACTCGCCGGGCGACAGCTCGATCTGGGTGACCAGCACAGGTGGTTTTACCGGCTCCAGGGTCAACGCGTAGTGCGCCCAGGAACGCGGCAATTCATCGAGCTTCAGACCGCTGTTGAAAATGCGCAGGTCTTCAGGCCGCACGAAACGCACAAGAATGTCCGGATCGGCGCCGAGGTTCTGCCGCAACACCTGACCGACCACGTCGATCACCGCCGACTTGCGCACCGTCGGCTCCAGCACCTGCATGTCCAGCGGGCGATCGTTGAGGGACACGAAAAAGCGCGTGCCGCCCATGCTGCGCAACTGATCAAGGACCATGGGCCGATAGGCCACCGGCAGCGAGCGGAAGTAACTGACGCTGGCGGACATGGAGTAGCCGAGGCTGCGGGCACTGGTGATCAGGCCCTCCATTTGCGTGGCGCGCAGTTGCGACAGCCAGATCAGACTGGACAGCGTCTGTGCCAGCAACACCGCCAGCAGTGTCAGCAGCAACATGCGCCCGAGCAGCGAGCGCGGCACCGGCAGGCGGCGTTTTTTCTCGACGATCATCAACGGTCAGTAGCCATTGCCGGCCTGTGGCAGCACGTTGGCCGCCAGCAGATAACCGCTGCCTCGCACGGTACGGATCAGACGCGGCGCCTTGCCGGTGTCGCGCAGGCGTTGACGCAGACGACTCACCGCCATGTCGACGATGCGCTCCAGCGGCATCAGTTCGCGGCCACGGGTCGCGTTGCCGATGGTGTCGCGGTCGAGGATCTGCTGCGGGTTGTCGAGAAACAGTTTGAGCAGGGCGAAATCGGCGCCGGAGAGAATCACTTCCTCACCGTCGTTGTGAAACAGCCGGTGGCTGACCATGTCCAGCCGCCACTCATCGAACACCAACACTTCGCCACTGCTGCGTTCCTGACCGAACTGGGCACGGCGCAGCAACGCCTTGATGCGCGCCTGCAATTCGCGGGGGCTGAAGGGTTTGGCCATGTAGTCGTCGGCACCCAGCTCCAGACCGATGACCCGGTCGGCCTCGTCGGAACTGGCTGTGAGCATGATGATCGGCACATGGGGCTGGCGCGGGTGCTGACGGACCCAGCGACACAGACTGAAACCGTCTTCATCGGGCAGCATGACATCGAGAATCAGCAGGTCACTGGGCTCGTCGTTGAACGCCTGACGAAATTCGGCGCCATCGCCCACGGTGCGGACCTGAAAGCCGGAGCGGCTCAGATAGGCTTGCAGCAGTTCGCAGATTTCCTGGTCGTCATCGACCACCAGAATCGATTTACTGACAGTGTTCACTTTGGTCGTCCTTGCAAGCACTGAAATTGTTGTTATGGGGTGAAGCAGGTGTCGCAAGTCCCGTAGCAGAACCGTGGGAGCCGGCTTGCTGGCGAACCCGTTCGATCAGCCGACATCGAGGTGTCTGATCCAGCGTGTTCGCCAGCAAGCCGGCTCCCACAGGTACAGCGTGCCGTCAGGCCTGAGCGGCGAGCGCCTGATCCAGCGCCACACCCGCGCCCATCAGGCCCGGGTACTCGGCCGTCACCAGCCACACCGGTACGTCCTTGAAGTAATCCTTCATCAGGCCCTTTTCCGCGAAGGCCTTGTTGAAACCGCTCTGCATGAAGAAATCGGTGAAGCGCGGAATCACACCGCCGGCAATATACACGCCACCACGACCGCCAACGGTCAAAACATTGTTACCGGCGACACGCCCGAGAAACACGCAGAACTGCTCAAGTACCGCCGTGGCGACCGGATCGCCCTTGAGCGCGGCCGAGGTGATCGCCGCGGGTGACTTCAGCACCGGTGCGATTTCATCCAGCGCACAGCTGACCTGATACAGCAGCAACAGGCCCGCACCACTGAGGATAGTCTCGGCGCTGACATGTTCGTGATCGGCCATCAGGCGCATCCACAACAACGCTTCGCGCGGGTTGCCGATAGGCAGATCGACATGCCCGCCCTCGCCCGGCAGCGCAGTCCAGTGCTCATTGCCAGTACGTAGCAGCGTGCCAACGCCCAGCCCTGTACCCGGCCCGATCACCACACGGGCGGCATTGCGGTCACCCTTGCCGTGGCGCACGGTGAGGTACTCGTCATCGCCCAGGCGGGTCATGCCCAGCGCCATGGCGGTGAAGTCATTGACCATGATCAGCGTGTCGATGGACAACTCGGCACAGAACGACTGGCGATTGATCTTCCAGTGGCTGTTGGTGAAGTGAAAATCGTCGCCGGTCACAGGCCCGGCCACTGCCAGACAGATAGAACTGACGTCGCCGCGCTGCAATTCCAGATCCTGCATGTAGACCTGCAGGGCTTTTTCCGGGCTTGCATAATCGACCGTCGGGAAGACCCGGATCGAATGCAGTTGATCGTCTTCCCAGATGGCAAAGCGCGCGTTCGTGCCGCCGATATCACCCACCATGGCCAATGTCACTTGAGCGTCTCCAGATTCGAAGTAAAGGCGCTGGCGCCCTTCTCTGCCGAGCTGAAGGCCATGCGCATGAAACCGAACAGTTCGCGACCGGTGCCGACATTGTTGGCCAGACGACCGATCGCCGGTTCTCTGGCCGCCAATTCTGCCGGTTCGACCAGAACTTGCAATGTCCCTTTGACGCCATCTACCCGAATGAGGTCCCCATCACGCACAAGTGCCAATGGGCCACCATCGGAGGCTTCCGGGCAAACGTGGATGGCCGCAGGGATTTTCCCCGAGGCGCCGGACATGCGTCCGTCGGTGATCAGCGCGACCTTGAAACCGCGGTCCTGCAGCACCCCGAGGAACGGCGTCATTTTGTGCAGTTCGGGCATGCCATTGGAACGTGGGCCCTGAAAACGCATGACCGCGACGAAGTCTCGCTCCAGCTCACCGGCCTTGAAGGCGTCGGCCAGGTCCTGCTGATCTTCGAACACCCGCGCCGGCGCTTCGACGATCTGGTGCTCCAGCGCCACGGCGGACACCTTCATCACGCCACGACCGAGGTTGCCTTCCATCACCCGCAGACCGCCTTCGGCCGAGAACGGCCGAGCGCATGGACGCAGGATGTTCTCGTCGAGGCTTTCGATCGGGCCGTCGCGCCACACCAGTTTGCCATCATCGAGGAACGGCTCCTGGGTGTAACGACGCAGGCCGCGACCCGCCACGGTGTTGACGTCTTCGTGCATCAGACCGGCATCCAGCAGTTCGCGGATCAGGAACGACATGCCGCCCGCTGCCTGGAAATGGTTGATGTCGGCCTTGCCGTTCGGATAGACGTGAGTCAGGGTCGGCACGACTTCCGACAGATCCGCCATGTCCTGCCAGGTCAGCTGAATACCTGCGCACTGGGCGATGGCCGGCAGGTGCAGGGTGTGGTTGGTGGAACCACCCGTCGCATGCAGGGCAACAATCGAGTTGACCAGCGCACGTTCGTCCACAATCTCTCCCAGAGGGATGAATTCGCCGCTTTGCTTGGTCAGACGCGTCACCTGGAACGCCGCTTCGCGGGTCAGGGCGTCACGCAGCGGTGTGTAGGGATTGACGAACGAGGCGCCCGGCAAGTGCAGACCCATGACTTCCATCAGCAACTGGTTGGTGTTCGCGGTGCCGTAGAAGGTGCAGGTGCCCGGGCCGTGATAGGACTTCATTTCCGAGTCCAGCAGCTCCTCGCGGGTGGCCTTGCCTTCGGCGTAGCGCTGACGCACGTCGGCTTTTTCCTTGTTGGAAATGCCCGAAACCATCGGCCCGCCCGGCACGAAAATCGTCGGCAGATGGCCGAAACGCAACGATCCCATCAGCAGACCCGGCACGATCTTGTCGCAGATGCCCAGCATCAGCGCGGCATCGAACATGTTGTGCGACAGCGCCACCGCTGTTGCCATGGCGATGACTTCGCGGCTGGCGATGCTCAGCTCCATGCCCGGCTCGCCCTGAGTGACGCCGTCGCACATGGCCGGCACACCGCCTGCGAACTGACCGACCGAACCGACTTCGCGCAGGGCCTTCTTGATCTGTTCAGGAAAGTGCTCGTACGGCTGATGCGCCGAGAGCATGTCGTTGTACGAAGAGACGATGGCGACGTTGGCCGCGTTCATCATCCGCAGGCTGTGCTTGTCTTCACTGCCGCAAGCGGCAACGCCGTGGGCGAAGTTGGCACATTGCAGCTTGCCGCGCATCGGCCCGTCGCTCGCCGCGCCCCGGATCAATTGCAGATAGCGCTGACGGGTTTCACGGCTGCGAGCAATCAGCCGTTCGGTTACCTCAAGGACGCGAGGATGCATTGTGATGAACTCCAGGCTAGCGGTCGGGTCACCCGTTCAGACACCGGCAGGACCGTCGATCAAATCGTGCTGCAAGAGAAACGCTTCAGCAATCACTTGATTTTTCAGACAGTTGTGCCGGTTTTGCGGGTTTCTATTTGTAGATAAAACAAAATACTGCCACCAAAAAGGCTTGTTTTCTATTTTTTTGAGAATAATCTTGTAATTCCAACAACAAATTTACCGAGGACGTGTGTATGACTCTCCGCATCGCAATCAATGGCTTTGGCCGCATCGGCCGCAACGTCCTTCGTGCACTGTATACCCAGGGCTACCGTCAGGACCTGCAAGTCGTCGCCATCAACGATCTGGGCGATAGCGAGATCAATGCCCACCTGCTCAAGTACGACACCGTTCACGGCCCGTTCGATGCCATCGTCGAGCACGACAAGGAAAGCCTGACAGTCAATGGTGACCGTATTTCGGTCAGCGCCATCCGCAACCCGGCCGAGCTGCCGTGGAAGAACGAGAAGATCGACGTGGTCTTCGAATGCACCGGTCTGTTCACCGACCGCGCCAAAGCGGCCGCGCACATTACCGCAGGCGCGAAGAAAGTCATCATTTCCGCCCCGGCCAAAGGCGCCGACGCCACCGTGGTCTACGGCGTCAACCATGACGTGCTGCGTCAGTCGCACCAGATCATCTCCAACGCCTCCTGCACCACCAACTGCCTGGCACCGGTGGCTCAGGTGCTGAACCGTGAACTGGGCATCGAAAGCGGCCTGATGACCACTGTTCACGCCTATACCAACGACCAGAACCTGATCGACGTCTACCACACCGACCCGTACCGCGCGCGCTCGGCGACCCAGTCGATGATCCCGAGCAAGACCGGCGCCGCCGAAGCCGTGGGCCTGGTACTGCCGGAACTGGCGGGCAAACTGACCGGCATGGCCGTGCGCGTACCGGTAATCAACGTCTCGCTGGTCGACCTGACCGTGCAGCTCAAGCGCGACGCGACGGCCGAAGAAGTCAACGCGATCATGAAAGAAGCCGCCCAGCACTCGAAAATCCTTGGCTACAACACGCTGCCGCTGGTGTCCCACGACTTCAACCACAACCCGCTGTCGTCGATCTTCGACGCCAACCACACCAAAGTCAGCGGCCGTCTGCTGAAAGTGCTGGCCTGGTATGACAACGAATGGGGCTTCTCCAACCGCATGCTCGACAACTGCCTGGCGCTGATGAACGCCCGCTGATTGCACCCTCTCCCGTAGCAGTCCGACTTGCCGGCGATAGCGATCTCAAAAACGCCATCGCGGGCAAGCGCGCCCCTACGGCCTTCGGCCAGAAGCAAAAACAGAAGGCGTTCTCCGCCCCGCAGCAACACCGATCTATTGTGGGAGCGAATTCATTCGCGATGCCCCTCCAGACGACACAAAACCCTCGTCAGGAACACCGCATCGCGAATGAATTCGCTCCCACAGTTATTTACGGTGTCTGGCAGATTTCAGTACACCGCCAAAACCTGTAGCAGTCCGGCTTGCCGGCGGTAGCGATCTCAAAAACGCCATCGCGGGCAAGCGCGCTCCTACGGCCTTCGGCCAGAAGCCTACAAAGCCAGATCACCACAGCTCCCTCCCACGGCCTTCGGCCAGAAGCAACAGCAGATGGCCACACACCTCCCTGTAGCAGTCGCGCCAGAGCCCCACGCTCCCCCTGCCTTTACAAATTCTTTGCAACTTCCGCCCTTGACCAAAATGCTAGTTGATAAGCATTATCATTACTGAATTTCTGGTCGGGTATCCCCGTGAGTCAGTCGCACTTCAATGACGTTTTCCTTGCCCGGCGAACGATCCTGCTGCGCACCCTGCAACGCATGGTCCGCAACCCCAGCACCGCCGAAGACCTGCTGCAGGAAACCTACCTGCGGGTAACCCGTGCCTTGGGCGAACGGGCCATCGATCATCTGGAACCGTTCGTGTTTCAGACCGCGCGCAACCTGGCGCTGGACCACCTGCGCGCCCGACGCATCCATGCGCGCACCATGGTCGATGACGCGCCCATTGCCGATATCCACAACGTGGTCGCCCCCGATGCCGCGCTGGAAGACGCCGCCCACGCCAACCGTCTGCTGCAAAGCCTCAACGCCAGCCTGGAAAAACTCACGCCACGGCAACAGAAAATCTTCACCCTGAGCCGCCTTAACGGCTGCAGCTACCTGGAAATCGCCGAACAACTGGGGGTTTCCGCCAGCACCGTACAAAAGGAACTCAAGCTGATCATGGCGATCTGTCTGGGCGTCGCCGCCCGGCTGAACGACGCATGAGAGCAGCCTGAGCCTCAACCCCATAAGAAAATCCGGCGGAGATAGCGCTAAACTCCCGCCCCACACCGTGTATCCGAGGACGCTCCTTGACGGACACTCACACTCCTGGCCCTGGCCAGGCTGCCGGCACCTCACCCGAGCAGGCGATGGACCAGGCACTGGACTGGTTGATCGAACTGGACGGCGCCGACGCCCAGCAACACGCGCGCTTCCAGCAATGGCTGGCGGCCGACCCTGCCCATGGCGAAGCGTTCGCCAGGGCCGAGTCCGTGTGGAACTCACAGCCGGTGCTCGATGCTGCCGTCACCCTCGCCGCGCCGAAAAAACCTTCCGTGCTGCGCCGCCTGCGCCCGCACTGGCTGCCGCTGGCCACGGCGGCGGTGTTGCTGCTGGGTCTGTTCAATTTCAGCGACCTGCCCCTGCGCCTGCGCGCCGATCACCTGACCGTGGCTGGCGAGCGGCAGCGTCTGGAGCTCGAAGACGGCTCGAAAGTGCTGCTCAACACCCGCTCGGCGTTCTCCAGCGATGTCGATGACCGCCAGCGCGTGGCCCGTCTGTATCAGGGCGAAGCGTTTTTCGAGGTGCCGAACACCAAGGGCCTGCCGCTGGAAGTCGAAGCCGGCCCGCTGCGCATGAGCGCCAGCAGCTCGGCGTTTGCTGTGCGTTACCTGGACGGCGTGGCGCAGATTCAGGTGCAGCGCGGCGCGCTCAGCGTGCAGGGCGGCAAGGACCAGTCGCAACTCAATCTCGGCGCCGGCGACAGCCTGCGGGTCGGGCCGGACGGTCTGACCCATCGCGCCAAAGTCGACCAGAACAAAGACCTGGCCTGGGTCCAGGGCCGGCTGATTTTCGACAACTGCCCGCTCAGCGAAGTACTGACCGAACTGCGCCGCTACTACCCCGGCTGGATCGTCAACACCAATACCCGGCTGGATCAGGTCGCCGTGACCGGCAATTACCGTCTCGACAACCCCGTCGACGTGGTCCGTTCGCTGGCCCACATCACCTCCGCACGCCTGCACGAACTGCCCGCGCTGGTGATTCTGAACTGAGGAAAATTATTTTTACGCGATAGCCGTTCGTCGTTCGTCTCGTCATAGCCAATGCAAGTAATTCCTATTTGAAAAACACTTGCAAACACTCTAACGAGCCGTATCACAGGGAGCGCTATCGATGCTGTCCACGTTCAACCCCGCCACTTCCGACTCACCCAGAAGCACTCGCCATTTCGCACTCTCGTTGCTGACCGTTGCGGTATTCGCCGGTGGTCTGGGCATTACGCAAGTCTCTGCGGCAGAGCAGCCGGCACGGGTCGCGGGCAGCTATCAGTTTTCGATCAAGCAACAACCGCTGGTGTCGGCACTGAACGAGTTCAGCCAGATCACCGGCTGGCAGGTGGGGTTGTCGGCAGATCTGGCAAAGAACGTCACCTCGCCGGGTGTCAGCGGCATGCTCTCGCCGGAAAAGGCCCTGGATCGTCTGCTGGCCGGCAGCAACCTGAGCTATCGCAACCTGGGCAACAACAACGTGGTGCTGGAAAAACGCAGCGGCGGCGCGCTGGCGCTGGAACAGGTCACGGTCAGTGCCACCCGTCAGGCCCAGGCGGTGGACTCGGTACCCAGCACCGTCACCGTGCACGACCGCGCCGAACTGGACCGGCAGAACGTCAACAATATTCGCGATCTGGTGCGCTATGAGCCCGGTGTTTCCGTAGGCGGCGCCGGCCAGCGCGCCGGCACCAGCGGCTACAACATCCGCGGCATCGACGGCGACCGCATTCTCACTCAGGTCGACGGCGTCGAAGTGCCGGACAACTACTTCTCCGGCCCGTACGCCAGCACCCACCGCAACTACGTCGACCCGGAAGTGGTCAAGCGCGTGGAAATCCTCCGCGGCCCGGCCTCGGCCCTGTACGGCAGCAGCGCCATCGGTGGCGCGGTCAGCTACTACACCCTGGACCCGGAAGACATTATCAAACCGGGCAAAGACGTCGGCGCGCGCCTGAAAACCGGCTACAGCTCGGCGGACGACAGTTGGCTGAACTCGGCGACCGTGGCCGGCCGCAGCGGCGACTTCGACGGTTTGCTGCATGTCAGCCAGCGCAATGGCCGCGAAACCGAATCCTACGGCGAACACGGCGGAACCGGCCTGAGCCGCACCGCTGCCAACCCGGAAGACGTCCGCGCCACCAACGTGCTGGCCAAGCTGGGCTGGAACTATGGCGATAACGACCGCCTGGCCTTCACCTACGAGAAGTACAAGGACGACACCCACACCAACCAGAAAAGCGCGGTCGGCGGGCCGTTCACCGGTGGCCGTGGTTTCGGTTTCTATCAGGGCCGCGAAGGCAACGACGTCATCACCCGCGAGCGTTTCGGCGTGGAAAATCGCTTCGCCCTGGACAGCCTGCTGGTCGACAACGTCAAGTGGAGCCTGAACTACCAGATCGCCAAGACCGACCAGGACACCATCGAACGTTATGTGCCGGGCAGCCGTGATGTCTGGCGGACCCGCGACACCTACTACAAAGAACGTCAGTGGATCTTCGATGCGCAGCTGGACAAGGCTTTCACCATCGGCGACACCGACCATCTGCTGACTTACGGCACCACCCTCAAGCAGCAGAAAGTCACCGGCGAACGCAGCGGCACCGCGACCTGCGCCGCCGTGCTCGGCACCTGCCGTACCGTCGGCGCCACCAGCCCGACCGCCTCGGACAGCCTGGCGCCGACCAGCGACTTCCCGGATCCGACCATCAGCACCTACGCGCTGTTCGCTCAGGATCAGATCAAGTGGGGCGACTGGACCTTCATGCCCGGCGCACGCTACGACTACACCCGGCTCAATCCTCACGTCACTGACGAATTCCTGCGCGCAGTCAGCCTGACCAGCGCCGACCAGTTCAACGACAAGGACAAGAAGTGGCATCGCCTGTCGCCGAAACTGGGTGTGACCTACGCCTTCAATGACGCCTACACCTGGTACGGCCAGTACGCCGAAGGTTTCCGCACGCCGAGCGCCAAGGCGCTGTATGGCCGCTTCGAAAACCTCAACACCGGCTATGTGGTCGAGCCGAACCCGGACCTGGAGCCAGAGAAGAGCAAGAGCTATGAAACCGGTCTGCGCGGCCGCTTCGACGAGGGATCGTTCGACGTGGCGGTGTTCTACAACAAATACCGCGACTTCATTAATGAAGACGCCATTCAGCCGGCGACCTCCACCGAAGCGGTGTTCCAGTCCAACAACATCAAGCACGCCACCATCAAGGGCGTGGAACTGAAGGGCCGCCTGAACCTCGACAGCTTCGGCGCACCGCAAGGCCTCTACACCCAGGGCTCGCTGGCCTATCTGTACGGTCGCAACGACGACACCGGCCAGCCGATCAACAGCGTCAACCCGCTGACCGGCGTGTTTGGCCTGGGCTACGACCAAGACAACTACGGTGGCCAGCTGAGCTGGACTTTGGTCAAACGCAAGACCCGCGTCGACGACAGCAACTTCCACGCGCCGGACGGCTCGTCCAGCCAGTTCAAGACCCCGGGCTTCGGCATTCTCGACCTGACCGGTTATTACAAAGTCACCGACGACATCACCGTCAGCGGCGGCCTGTACAACCTGACCGACAAGAAATACTGGCTGTGGGATGACGTGCGCGGCTACGACGGCGTTGGCGAAGCGGGCGTGACCGCGCCGGCAAACCTCGACCGCCTGACCCAGCCGGGCCGCAACTTTGCGGTGAATCTGGTGTGGGATATCTAAAGGTCCTACGGCCCTCCGCTCCCTGTAGGAGCTGGCTTGTCCTGCGACCGGCGACGCAGTCGTCGTAAAACCTGCGAATGCGGTTTGTCTGATGCACCGCATTCGCCGGATTTACGACGACTGCGTCGCCGGTCGCAGGACAAGCCAGCTCCTACAAGGTCCGCGGGGCAACACAGATTTTTTTACGCTCAACCCCGCCTCGCTCGTCTCTTCATATAGCGCCCCTTCACACGGAAGACACTTCATGACCCAAGATGCCCCGCGCCGCTCCCAGCGGTTGAATCAGATCACCCACGCTCCGCACGACCAACTGGACAAGGCCGTCAAGGCCCATGCGCCGTTCGAGACTCTGGCCAGTTACAGCCGTTTTCTCAGCGCGCAGTACCTGTTCCAGCAGGAACTCAAGGCGCTGTACACCGATCCGCGCCTGATCGAACTGATCGCCGACCTGCCGGAGCGCTGCCGCGCCGAACAGGCCAGGGCCGACCTGATCGACCTCGACACGCCGATTCCGGGTTCGGTCAACGGCGCCGTCAGCAACCCGAGCCTCGCCGAAGCGCTGGGCTGGCTGTTCGTCTCCGAAGGCTCGAAGCTGGGTGCCGCGTTTCTGATCAAGCGCGCCGTGGCCCTGAACCTCAGCGAAACCTTCGGCGCACGCCACTTGGGCGAACCGGCCGGCGGCCGTGCCGAGGGCTGGAAACGCTTCATTCGCCTGCTCGACGAACTGCCGTTCAGCGAAGAACAGGAACGCCAGATCGACCACGGCGCCGTGGCCGCCTTCGAGCGTTTCAACGTGCTGCTGGAGCATGCCTATACGTCGGCTGCCGAGGCCGAACCGGCCTGAAGGCGCCCCCTCGGCGTCCGGCAGCTGTTAAGCTGGGCGCCTTTGCAGGGCGACACACCCTGCGCAACACCGTTCCCCCTGCCGTATCCGAGACTCATGACCAGCACACCTCCAGGCAGCAAACTGTCCCGCATTCTCTTCGGCATTCTGGCCTACGTCAGTCTGGCCATCGGCATCATCGCCATTTTCATCCCGGGGCTGCCCACCACCGAATTCATCCTGCTGGCCGCCTGGGCTGCGACCAAAAGTTCGCCGCGTCTCAGCGCCTGGCTGGAAAACCACCGCCTGTTCGGGCCGATGCTGAGCAACTGGCGCAACGGCAAACTGATCGCCCGCAGCGCCAAGATCAGCGCCACCGTGACCATGCTCCTCTGCGCGGTCTTGATGCTGGTGACGATCAGCCACCACTGGTGGATCTACTTCGCCATCACCGGCATGGTGCTGGTCAATTTGTGGATCTGGTCGCGCCCGGAACCGGCGACCCGGCAAGGCAACTGCACCGAATGATGAACCCCGGGCAGACCTCAGGGTCTGTCCTTGTACCTTCATCACTTTTCGCTGGAGCCATTGCCATGTTCGAGCCAGGCCACCTGCATATCGCCCGCCCCGCTCTGCAGCCGGACGACGTCGGCTACAACATCCACATCCGCTACGAAGTCAACCAGACCGACGGCGGCCCCGGCATGCACTTCGCCATGGACGGGGAAATCGACGGTCAGTCGTTCAACGAAGCCTTCGACCTGCCCAAGGACACCGCCTACAACTTCGCCAGCGAAGCCTCACGCCTCGCGGAAAAATACGGCCTGCCCAAAGACGCCGACCTGCATGACATGCACGGCGACTACGACGCCATGTTCGAAGACATTCGCGACAAGCTCGACATGAAATCCGGCGATGCGGTGAAGCCGGAGCATTTGGAGTAGTCAGGCCTGTGCGTCTGTCTGCCGACCTGCCTGTCTGCTTTCCTTTGATTCTGGCCGAAGGCCGTGGGAGGGAGCCCTGCTCGCGAAAGCGCCCGTTCAGACGACACTGTATCCACTGCCCCACTCCTGTAGGAGTGAGCTTGCTCGCGATCGCGTCAGACGAGTCACATTGGTATCGCAGGATAATCCGTCATCGCGAGCAAGCTCACTCCTACAAATCGGTCACACGCGAACCCTCTAGCGGTTTGCTGGCATAATCGCCCGCGTCTTTCGCCCGAATCCCTCTGCATCCCATGCGCATCCACGTCACGTTCATCGACCGCGTCGGCATCACTCAGGAAGTCCTGGCGATTCTCGGTGCGCGCAATCTGAACCTCGATGCCGTGGAGATGGTGCCGCCCAACGTCTACATCGACGCGCCGACCTTGAGCCATGAAGTCCTTGAAGAGCTCAAGGACCGCCTGTTTCGTGTACGCGGGGTCGAGGCGATCACCGTGGTCGACATCCTTCCCGGCCAGCGCCGCCACCTGCAACTGGACGCGCTGCTCGCCGCGATGACCGACCCGGTGCTGGCACTGGACAGCGCCGGCCACGTGCTGCTGGCCAACCCGGCGCTGGTGGCACTGTACGGCCACGAGCCCACCGGCAAATCGGTCGGCGAGCTGTTCGGCGATCCTGCTCTGCAAAGCGCGCTGCTGGAACACGGTTTTCGTCTACCCCTGCGCGAAGTCACCCTCAATGGCGAAGCATTACTGCTGGATGCCACTCCGATCACCGACGCCGGCGCCCTGCTGACCCTGTACCTGCCGAGCCGTATCGGTGAACGCCTGTCGGCCCTGCACCACGACCATGCCGAGGGTTTCGACTCGCTGTTGGGCGATTCCGCGCCGATCCGCACCCTCAAGGCCCGTGCGCAACGGGTCGCGGCCCTTGATGCGCCGCTGCTGATTCAGGGCGAAACCGGTACCGGCAAGGAACTGGTGGCCCGCGCCTGTCACGCGGTCAGTGCCCGGCACAACGCGCCGTTTCTGGCGCTGAACTGCGCGGCATTGCCGGAGAACCTCGCCGAAAGCGAACTGTTCGGCTACGCCCCCGGCGCCTTTACCGGCGCACAACGTGGCGGCAAGCCGGGGCTGATGGAACTGGCCAACCAGGGCACGGTGTTTCTCGACGAGATCGGCGAGATGTCGCCTTACCTGCAGGCCAAGCTGCTGCGTTTCCTCAACGACGGCAGCTTCCGCCGGGTCGGTGGCGACAAGGAGGTGCAGGTCAACGTGCGCATCCTCAGCGCGACCCACCGCGACCTGGAAAAGATGGTCGCTGAAGGCAGCTTCCGCGAAGACCTGTTCTACCGCCTCAACGTCCTCAATCTGGAAGTGCCGCCGCTGCGCGAGCGCGGCCAGGACATCCTGCTGCTGGCGCGTTATTTCATGGAACAGGCCTGCACCCAGATTCAGCGCCCGGTCTGCCGTCTGGCTCCGGGCACCTACCCCGCCCTGCTCGGCAACCGCTGGCCGGGCAACGTGCGCCAGTTGCAGAACGTGATCTTCCGCGCGGCGGCGATCTGTGAAAGCTCGCTGGTGGACATTGGCGATCTGGATATCGCCGGCACCTCGGTGGCGCGGGAAAACGACGGCGAAATCGAAAGCCTGGAAGCGGCGGTCGAAGACTTCGAGCGTTCGCTGCTGGAGAAGCTCTACAGCCACTACCCGTCGACCCGGCAACTGGCGGCGCGGCTGCAAACCTCACACACGGCCATCGCCCACCGGCTGCGCAAGTACGGGATTCCGGGCAAAGCCTGAGCTGGCAAGGGCTGAGAATGCCCTCGGTGCTGTTCTGCGAGAGGGACATCGATTTCGCGATAGCCAGCAGTGGCCGCGCCCTGTTTTTGATTCTGGCCGAAGGCCGTGGGAGCCGGCTTGCTGGCGAAAGCGTCAGGTCGGGCACTATGACGTTGAATGTCACACCGCATTCGCCAGCAAGCCGGCTCCCACAAGGTTAAACGCATGCCCGGAATCTGTAGCACGTCAGCATGGAATATCTCCCGGCGTTTGGCATAACGGGATTACTCTGCGGAACGATTTCGCAACACCGTAACGATTCCATTCCAAACCCCGTCCAACCCCAGCCTACAAGGCCTTGATCCCACAGACCTTTTCAAACCCTGCCGATCCGTAGCGATTTCGCTACACCCGTCGATGTCCACCCCCATCAAAAACCGACGAAACCCTTGATTTACAAGGCCTGGACAAGGTTGGCCGCAAACTTGCTATGCACTGCCCATCACGCTCGCGACCATGACGAGCGATTGTTTTTCATTGAGGGGACCTTTCATGAGCGAGTTGCGTTTTACCGAAGATCACGAGTGGCTGCGCGCCGAAGCCGACGGCAGTGTGACCGTTGGCATCACCGCCTTCGCGCAGGACGCACTGGGTGACGTGGTGTTCGTGCAACTGCCGGAACTGCAGCAGTATGAGAAAGGCGCCGAAGCCGCCACCGTCGAGTCGGTCAAGGCTGCCAGCGGCGTGTACATGCCGTTGACCGGTGAAGTCGTCGAGACCAACCCGGCGCTGGAAGACAGCCCCGAACTGGTCAACGAAGACCCGCTGGGCCAGGGCTGGTTCTTCCGCTTCATCCCTTCCGATGCCGCCGCTGTCGGCCAACTGATGGATCAGGAAGCCTACGACCGCCTGATCAAAGCCAACGCCGAAGCCTGAGGAACGCGCCATGACCGACCGCATTGAATTGAGCACCGCCAACGAATTCATCGCCCGTCACATCGGCCCGCGTGCCGACGACGAAAAAGCCATGCTCGCCACCCTCGGCTTCGACTCGCTGGAAGCCCTGAGCGCCAGCGTGATCCCGGAATCGATCAAGGGCACCAGCATCCTCGGCCTGTCCGCCGGGCAAAGCGAAGCTGACGCGCTGGCCGACATCAAGGCCATCGCCGGCAAGAACCAGCTGTTCAAGACCTACATCGGTCAGGGTTACTACAACACCCACACGCCGGCGCCGATCCTGCGCAACCTGCTGGAAAACCCGGCCTGGTACACCGCCTACACCCCGTACCAGCCAGAAATCTCCCAGGGCCGTCTGGAGTCGCTGCTGAACTTCCAGACCCTGATCAGCGACCTGACCGGACTGCCGATCGCCAACGCCTCGCTGCTCGACGAAGCCACCGCCGCTGCCGAAGCCATGACCTTCTGCAAACGCCTGAGCAAGAACAAGGGCAGCCACAAATTCTTCGCCTCGGCTCACTGCCATCCGCAAACCCTCGACGTGCTGCGCACCCGTGCCGAGCCGCTGGGCATTGAAGTCGTGGTCGGCGACGAAGCGCAACTGAGCGACGTCAGCGAATTCTTCGGCGCGCTGCTGCAATACCCGGCGAGCAACGGTGACGTGTTCGATTACCGTGAGCTGGTCGAGCGCTTCCATGCCGCCAACGCGCTGGTGGCCGTGGCTGCCGACCTGCTGGCCCTGACCCTGCTGACCCCGCCGGGCGAATTCGGCGCCGACGTCGCCATCGGTACCGCACAACGCTTCGGTGTGCCGCTGGGCTTCGGTGGCCCGCACGCTGCCTACTTCTCCACCCGTGATGCGTTCAAGCGCGACATGCCGGGCCGTCTGGTCGGCGTGTCCATCGACCGCTTCGGCAAGACCGCCCTGCGTCTGGCCATGCAGACCCGCGAACAACACATCCGCCGCGAGAAGGCCACCAGCAACATCTGCACCGCGCAGGTACTGCTCGCCAACATCGCCAGTATGTACGCCGTGTACCACGGCCCGCGCGGCCTGACCCGCATCGCCAACCGCGTGCATCACCTGACCGCGATCTTCGCCAAGGGCCTGAGCCATCTGGGCCTGAACATCGAACAGCAGTTCTTCTTCGACAGCCTGACCATCAACACCGGCGCGAAAACCGCCGAACTGCACGGCAAGGCACGCGCACAGCAGATCAACCTGCGCGAAGTGGATGCCGAGCGTCTCGGTCTGTCGCTGGACGAAACCACCCAGCAAGCCGACGTCGAAGCCCTGTGGGCTCTGTTCGCCGCCGACGGCCAGGCCCTGCCTGATTTCGCCGCCCTGGCCGCGAGCATCGAAGCACGTCTGCCGGCCGAGCTGAAGCGTCAGTCGCCGATCCTCAGCCACCCGGTGTTCAACCGTTACCACTCGGAAACCGAGCTGATGCGCTACCTGCGCCGTCTGGCCGACAAGGACCTGGCGCTGGACCGCACCATGATTCCGCTGGGCTCATGCACCATGAAGCTCAACGCCGCCAGTGAAATGATCCCGGTGACCTGGGCCGAATTCGGCAACCTGCACCCGTTCGCACCAGCCGCGCAAAGCGCTGGCTATCAGCAACTGACCGACGAGCTGGAAGCGATGCTGTGTGCCGCCACCGGTTACGACGCGGTGTCGCTGCAGCCAAACGCCGGCTCCCAGGGTGAATACGCCGGCCTGCTGGCGATTCGCGCTTACCACCAGAGCCGTGGCGACGACCGTCGCGACATCTGCCTGATCCCGTCGTCCGCCCACGGCACCAACCCCGCTACAGCCCAGATGGCCGGCATGCGTGTCGTGGTCACCGCCTGTGACGCCCGCGGCAACGTCGATATCGAAGACCTTCGCGCCAAGGCCATCGAGCACCGCGATCACCTCGCAGCGCTGATGATCACCTACCCGTCGACCCACGGTGTGTTCGAGGAAGGCATCCGCGAAATCTGCGCAGTCATCCACGACAACGGCGGCCAGGTGTACATCGACGGTGCCAACATGAACGCCATGGTCGGCCTCTGCGCCCCGGGCAAGTTCGGCGGCGACGTGTCCCACCTGAACCTGCACAAGACCTTCTGCATCCCCCACGGTGGTGGCGGCCCAGGCGTTGGCCCGATCGGCGTGAAATCGCACCTGGCGCCATTCCTGCCGGGTCACGGCCAGATGGAGCGCAAGGAAGGCGCGGTCTGCGCAGCGCCATTCGGCAGCGCCAGCATCCTGCCAATCACCTGGATGTACATCCGCATGATGGGCGGCGAAGGCCTGAAACGCGCTTCGCAGCTGGCGATTCTCAACGCCAACTACATCTCCCGTCGTCTGGAAGAGCACTACCCTGTGCTGTACACCGGCACCAGCGGTCTGGTCGCTCACGAATGCATCCTCGACCTGCGTCCGCTGAAAGAAACCAGCGGCATCAGCGTCGATGACGTTGCCAAGCGCCTGATCGACTTCGGCTTCCACGCCCCGACCATGTCGTTCCCGGTGGCCGGCACGCTGATGATCGAACCGACCGAAAGCGAGTCCAAGGAAGAGCTGGACCGTTTCTGCGACGCCATGATCAAGATCCGCGAAGAAATCCGCGCGGTGGAAAGCGGCGCGCTGGACAAGGACGACAACCCGCTGAAAAACGCTCCGCACACCGCGGCAGAGCTGGTCGGCGAGTGGAGCCATCCGTACAGCCGCGAACAGGCGGTGTACCCGGTCGCGTCGCTGATCGAAGGCAAGTACTGGCCTCCGGTCGGCCGCGTCGACAACGTGTTCGGCGACCGCAACCTGGTCTGCGCCTGCCCGTCTATCGAGAGTTATCAGGACGCTTGATGAAATAAGGGGCTACTGTGCGAGCAGTAGCCCTTTTCAAATCACGTTTTGCGGTGAGGCTGAACGCTCATCGCGAGCAAGCTCACTCCTACAGGTTTTGCGACGAACGCATCACCCATGAACGCCTCGAATCCTGTAGGAGTGAGCTTGCTCGCGATCAGGTCATATCGCGAAAGCCATAACAACAAAAGGAGCCCCATCATGTCCCTGAGCGTGTTTGACCTGTTCAAGATCGGCATTGGGCCCTCCAGCTCCCATACCGTGGGCCCGATGCGGGCGGCGGCGCGTTTTGTCGAAGGACTGCGCCGTGACGACCTGCTCACCTCCACCACCTGCGTCAAAGTCGAGCTGTACGGCTCGCTCGGCGCCACCGGCAAAGGCCACGGCAGCGACAAGGCTGTGCTGCTGGGCCTGGAAGGCGAACACCCGGACACCGTCGACACCGAACATGTTGCCGAACGCCTGCAACGCATCCGCAGCAGCGAGCGCATCAACCTGCTCGGCGAACACAGCATCGAATTCATCGAAAAGCAGCATCTGGCGATGATCCGCAAACCGCTGGCCTATCACCCCAACGGCATGATCTTTCGCGCCTTCGATGCCGCCGACATCCAGATCCGCAGCCGCGAGTACTACTCGGTCGGCGGCGGTTTCGTGGTCGACGAGGACGCCGCTGGCGCCGACCGCATCGTCGAAGACAGCACCGCGCTGGCGTACCCGTTCAAGACTGCCAAGGAATTGATGGCCCATTGCGCAAGCAGCGGGCTGTCGATCAGCCAGATCATGCTGGCCAACGAAGCGGCCTGGCGGCCCGAGGCGGAAACCCGCGCCGGCCTGCTGAACATCTGGCAAGTCATGCAGGACTGCGTCGAGGCCGGCTGCCGCAACGAAGGCATCCTGCCCGGCGGGCTGAAGGTCAAACGCCGCGCGGCGGCGCTGTATCGCCAGCTGTGCAAGAACCCCGAAGCCGCCCTGCGCGATGCCCTGTCGGTGCTGGACTGGGTCAACCTGTACGCACTGGCGGTCAACGAAGAAAACGCCAACGGCGGACGGGTCGTCACCGCACCCACCAACGGCGCGGCCGGCATCGTCCCGGCGGTGCTGCATTACTACATGCGCTTCATCCCCGGCGCCAACGAAGACGGCGTGGTCCGCTTTCTGTTGACCGCCGCCGCCATCGGCATCCTTTACAAGGAAAACGCTTCGATTTCCGGCGCCGAAGTCGGCTGTCAGGGCGAAGTAGGCGTGGCCTGCTCGATGGCCGCCGGTGCGTTGTGCGAAGTCATGGGCGGCAACGTACAACAGGTGGAAAACGCCGCCGAAATCGGCATGGAACACAACCTGGGCCTGACCTGCGACCCGATTGGCGGACTGGTGCAGGTGCCCTGCATCGAGCGCAACGCCATGGGTTCGGTGAAAGCCATCAACGCCGTGCGCATGGCCCTGCGTGGCGACGGGCAGCACTTCGTCTCGCTCGACAAGGTCATCCGCACCATGCGCCAGACCGGCGCCGACATGAAAAGCAAATACAAGGAAACAGCCCGTGGCGGGCTGGCCGTGAACATTATCGAGTGCTGATACCGGCCTCATTTCATTGTGATCCGCCCTCTGGCGCGGAACACGGGCATTGCCCGAAACGCATTCAAGGAGTCATCGATGTCCACTGAGTTGCTGAAAACCCCGCTCAACGCCCTGCACCGCGAACTCGGCGCACGCATGGTCGAATTCGCCGGCTACGACATGCCGGTGCAATACCCTGCCGGGGTCATGAAAGAGCACCTGCACACCCGCGAGCAGGCCGGCCTGTTCGACGTGTCGCACATGGGCCAGATCCTGCTGAAAGGCGCCAATGCCGCCGCAGCGCTGGAAACCCTGGTGCCAGTGGACATCATCGACCTGCCAGTGGGCATGCAGCGCTACGCCATGTTCACCAATGAAAGCGGCGGCATTCTTGATGACCTGATGGTCGCCAACCTGGGCAACGATCAACTGATGCTGGTGGTCAACGCTGCCTGCAAGGAACAGGATCTGGCGCACCTGCAGAAGCACATCGGCAGCCAGTGCGAGATCACCCCGCTGTTCGAAGAGCGCGCACTGCTGGCCCTGCAAGGCCCGCAAGCGGTGACTGCGCTGGCTCGACTGGCGCCGGACGTGGCGAAGATGACCTTCATGCAGTTCACCACGATGACCATCGACGGCATCGACTGCTACATCAGCCGCTCGGGCTACACCGGCGAAGATGGCTACGAGATTTCCGTCCCGGCCGATCAGGCCGAATCCCTGGCCCGCCGCCTGCTGGCCGAGCCGGAAGTGGCGCCAATCGGCCTTGGCGCGCGCGACTCGCTGCGTCTGGAAGCCGGCCTGTGCCTGTACGGCCATGACATGAACACCGACACCACGCCGATCCAGGCCAGCCTGTTGTGGGCGATTTCCAAGGTGCGTCGTGCCGACGGTGCCCGCGCTGGCGGCTTCCCCGGCGCTGAACAGGTCTTCGCTCAGCACCAAAGCGGTGCAGCGCGCAAGCGTGTCGGCCTGCTGCCACAGGAACGCACCCCGGTACGCGAAGGCGCCGAGATCGTCGACGCCGATGGCAAGATCATCGGCACCATCTGTAGCGGCGGCTTCGGCCCGACCCTCGGCGCACCGGTGGCAATGGGCTACCTGGACAGCGGTTTCACTGCGCTGGAGACTGAGGTCTGGGCCATCGTGCGCGGCAAAAAAGTCCCGATGCGCGTGAGCAAAATGCCTTTCGTTGCACAGCGTTACTTCCGCGGCTGATACGCCCGTCAAAAAATTGCGGCACCGCAACAGTGCATGAAACTGTTCCGATGCCGCAGTCCGGCGCGTGGTTTTACAGCAATGAAATTGTCAGAAAACTGCACTTCAAACGACGCAAAAACAGTAAAAACTATCGATTCAGAGCACTTGGTTAAAGTTTTCAAAATAGCGGCCAAACCCGCTAAAACCGGGCTCTCGCGGGGCTTGTTTTTTCTGCTGGAGTTAGCGTAGAGTTTCCCGACTGTGTTTGCATAGGTCGCTGGGATCGTGACCTGGGCAGTAGCGCCAAAAGCAATGCTACATCCCGCTCTACGTTTCTTCTTCCTGCAACCAGCCCAGTACTCTTTCGTGTGAAAGGGACTGTCATTAATTTTATGCTCCAAGGAATAAGAAAATGTCTCAACGTCAGAGCGGTACCGTTAAGTGGTTTAACGACGAGAAAGGTTTTGGTTTTATCACTCCAGAGAGCGGTCCGGATCTGTTCGTCCACTTCCGCGCCATTCAGGGCAACGGCTTCAAGAGCCTGAAAGAAGGCCAAAAAGTTACCTTCATCGCTGTGCAGGGCCAGAAAGGCATGCAGGCTGACGAAGTTATCGCTGAAGCCTGATCGCTGAAAGCATGAAAAGCCCCTGATGGCAGCATCAGGGGCTTTTTTATGCCCGTCATTTGCCTACACTGGCCGTGTCCCCGTGAACAGGCACTGCTTATGCCCAAACATCTGCTCCGTCCCCAGGGCGATTTCCCGCCCGCCGGTTTAGGCCGCCGCCTGGCCGCGATGTTTTATGACGCGCTGCTGTGTGTGGCGCTGCTGATGGTGACGACCTTTATCTACAAGCTGGTGTGGATGGGGTTTGTCGGTGAGGCGCGGTTGCGTCAGCTCTCCGAGTCCGGGGCGCTGGATGGTGATCCGCTGCTGTCGACGATTCTGCTGTTTGCCCTTTTTGCCTTTTTCGCCAAGTTCTGGACCCACGCCGGGCAAACCCTCGGCATGCAGGTCTGGGGGATCCGTGTGCAGAACGCCGATGGTACGGGTATCAGTCTGTGGCAAGCGTTGTTGCGTTTTGTCGTCGCCATTGCGTCGTGGCTGTGTGTGGGGCTGGGTTTTTTCTGGAGTCTGTTCGACAAGCAGAAACGCAGTTGGCACGACATGTACTCTGAGACTCGGCTAGTGCGGGTTCCGAAGCACAAGAAATAACACCCCGCATTTCCCTGTAGGAGCGCGCTTGCCCGCGAATGTGCCGGACCATTCAAACATGTGTTGTCTGACCTGACGCCTTCGCGACCCTCGTTACCTCGGATCCCTCCCACAGGGGCCAATGTGGTTCTGCACAATGCATTGCCATACCGAAATCCGCCAAACACCACACATCCGTGGGAGGGAGCCCTGCTCGCGAAAGCACCCTCTAAATCACCACCGCCGGCAAGCCGGACTGCTACGGATCGGTGAACACCTCCCAAAGGCAGTGGGAGCGGGCTTGCCCGCGAATGCGCCGGACCAGACAACCATGTACTGCCTGACCTGGCGCCTTCGAGCCCCTCGTTACCTCGGATCCCTCCCACAGGGGCCAATGTGGTTCTGCGATGCGCATTGCCATACCGAGATCCCGCGATCACCCACAAAAAAGCCGACCCTGAGGCCGGCTTTTTCATTGCACCGTGGCAATCAACCCGCGCGGCGCAGCAGCCAGAGGCCAGCGAGCGCGCAGATGCCAGCAGGCACTAGCACCGCGAACAGCGGCGAGAAGCCGAACACCAGGCTCGATGGCCCCAGCAGGTCCTGGGCGATGCGGAAGGTGAAGCCCACCAGTACACCGGTGAACACGCGCTGCCCCAGGGTCACCGAGCGCAGCGGTCCGAAGATGAAGGAGATCGCCATCAGCACCAGCGCCACCGTCACCAGCGGCTGCAGGATCTTGGTGTAGAACGCCAGCCAGTAACGACCGTTGGCCAAGCCCTGATCAGCCAGGTAATGCGCGTAACCATACAGTCCGGTCATGGACAGGGAATCCGGCGGCAACACCACGGTGCTGAGCAACTGCGGGCTGAGCGCGATGTTCCAGCGTTCTTCCGGCGCTGCGACCACTTCCGTGCGGCCCTCGTGGAACACTGTAGTGGTGACGTCTTTCAGCAACCAGTAATCGGTCTTGAAATTGGCCTGCTTGGCGAAGCTGGAGGTCAGCATGTGGCGCTGATCGTCGAACTTATAGCGGGTCACGCCATACAGCAGACCATTGGGCTGCACGGTGTTGATGTGGATGAATTCCTGACCCTGACGGTGCCACAGGCCATGCCGCGCACTCTGTGCGTCACCGGTGCCTTGCGCCAGCGAACGAGCCGCCTGAGCCTGGGCCTCGGTGACCGGGGCGATGTATTCGCCGATCAGCAGACCCGCCACCATCAGCACCAGCATCGGTTTCATCACCGCCCAGACGATCCGGCCAACGGACACACCGGCGGCGCGCATGATGGTCAGTTCGCTGCTGCTGGCCAGCGCGCCGAGGCCGATCAGACAGCCGATCAGCGCCGCCATCGGCAGCATTTCATAGAGACGGCGCGGTGCGGTCATGACCACGAAGCTGCCAGCATCCCAGAAGGTGTAGGTGTCGCTGATGTCGGCCATTTCGTCGATGAAGGCGAACAACGACGCCAGACCGAGAATGATGCCCAGCACGGCGAGAATTGCCATGAACACGCTTTTACCGATGTAGCGATCGAGCTTAACCACGAGCCACCTCCGACACACTGCGGCGACTCGCCAGTTTCAGACGCAACGGCTCCCAGTACAGCAATCCCAGGCCAATGGCCAGGAACAGCGCATGCACCCACCACAGGCCCAGCCCCATCGGGATCTTGCCCTTCTCCAGCGCGCCACGGGCGGCGATGAGGATGGTCAGGTAAGCCATGTACAGCAAAATGGCCGGCAGCAGCTTGAGGAAGCGGCCCTGACGCGGGTTGACCCGGGCCAGCGGCACCGCCATCAGCGTCACGATGAAGACCAGGATCGGCAGCGACACGCGCCATTGCAGCTCGGCCTTGTTGCGCGGCGTCTTCTCGCCGTTGAGCAGCTCGCTGGTGGGGATCGCGTCGCGGTCGGTGACTTCGTCACTGATGTCCGGCTTGGGCAGCAGCGCACCGTAGGTGTCGTACTTGATCACGCGGTAATCGGCCTGCCCCGGGTTGCCGTCGTAGCGGTAGCCGTTGTCGAGGATCAGGTAGCGGCTGCCGTCCGGGCGGATTTCCTGCCGGCCCTTCTCGGCCACCAGCACGGTGATGCCGTGGTCTTTCTTCTCTTCCAGTTTCTTTTCCGAGATGAACACGCCGCCGAGGTTGATGCGGTCGTCGGTCATGGTTTCGGTGTAGGTCACCCGGCTACCGTCGCGCAGCAGTTGGAAACGACCCGGCACCAGGGTGTCGAACTCGGTCATCGCGTCCTGCTTGTTGATCAGCAGCTGGAACTGGTTCGCACCCTGTGGAGCCAGGCTGAAGCTCAACCACGCCACCACCAGCGACACCAGCGCCGCCGGTGCCAGGGTCATCCACAGCAGGCGCTGCTGGCTCATGCCGGTGGCCGACAGCACGGTCATTTCGCTTTCCAGGTACAGACGGCCGTAGGCCAGCAGGATGCCAAGGAACAGGCCCAGGGGCAGAATCAGTTGCATGAAGCCCGGCAGGCGAAAGCCCATGATCAGAAACAGCACACCCGGATCGAGCGCACCCGATGCCGCTTGCGCCAGGTACTTGATGAAACGGCCACTCATGATGATCACCAGCAACACGGCGCTGACAGCGCTCAAGGTGACCAGCACTTCTCGGGACAGGTAACGGAAGACAATCAAACCAGACACTCCAGAATTGTCACGCTCTGACAGCACGACAAGGAAATGGGTCAGTCCGGGCGCGCACGACCACGCACCCGCGAAAAAATATGCGGCATTATCCTGTGATTGGATGTGTCTGTCACTGCGCGCGCCGGATACTTCTTCACTCAAGCTGAAACGTCCGTACTAACGGGGTTGTCACAGGTCCTTGAGCAGAGTCAAACTGCGGGCCTTGCCGCCGGCACGCCCTGCAAGTCATCCGCAACGTACCGCGCCACGTATTCAATTTGCGTTAACCCACAGTTTATTCGGGGACCCCGACATGGAATTGGTTGTTAAGAGCGTCAGTGCAGAAACCTTGAAGACCGCCACGCTGGTGGTCGCCGTCGGCGAAGGCCGCACACTGAGCGAAACCGCACAAAGCATCGACACCCTGAGCGGTGGAGCGATCAGCGCCGTCCTCAAGCGCGGCGACCTGTCCGGCAAGATCGGTCAGAGCCTGCTGCTGCACAGCCTGCCGAACCTGAAAGCCGAGCGCGTGCTGCTGGTCGGCACCGGCAAGGAGCCAGAGCTGGGCGACCGTCAGTTCCGCAAGATCATCAGCGGCGCACTGTCCACCCTCAAGGGCCTGGGCGGCACCGATGCGGCGTTCGCGCTGGACCAACTGACCGTCAAGAACCGCGACGTCTATGGCAAGAACCGCCTGCTGGTGGAAACCCTGGCCGACGGCGAATACGTGTTCGACCGCTTCAAGAGCCAGAAAGCCGACCCACGCGCCCTGAAGAAAGTCACCCTGCTGACCGCCAAGGCCAACGTCGCCGACGTCGAGCGCGCTGCCAAACACGCTCAGGCCATCGCTGCCGGCATGGCCGTGACGCGCGATCTGGGCAACATGCCGCCGAACATCTGCCACCCGACCTACCTGGGCGAACAGGCCAAGGCACTGGGCAAGGCACATAAAGGCCTGAAAGTCGAAGTGCTGGACGAGAAGAAAATCGCCGAACTGGGCATGGGCTCGTTCCTCGCTGTCGGCCAGGGCAGCGCTCAACCGCCGCGCCTGATCGTGATGCAATACAACAACGGCAAGAAGAGCGAAAAACCGTTCGTGCTGGTCGGCAAGGGCATCACCTTCGACACCGGCGGCATCAGCCTCAAGCCGGGCGCCGGCATGGACGAGATGAAGTTCGACATGTGCGGCGCCGCCAGCGTGTTCGGTACTCTGAACGCCGTGCTGCAACTGGAACTGCCGATCAACCTGGTGTGCATCATCGCCGCTGCCGAGAACATGCCGAGCGGCACCGCGACCCGTCCGGGCGACATCGTCAAGACCATGAGCGGCCAGACCGTGGAGATCCTCAACACCGACGCCGAAGGCCGTCTGGTGCTGTGCGATGCGCTGACCTACGCCGAACGCTTCAAGCCGCAGGCGGTGATCGACATCGCCACCCTGACAGGCGCCTGCGTGGTCGCTCTGGGTGGCCACACCTCCGGTCTGCTGGGCAACAGCGACGCGCTGATCAATCAGGTACTGGACGCCGGCAAACGCGCTGATGACCGCGCCTGGCAACTGCCGCTGTTCGACGAGTACCAGGAGCAACTGGACAGCCCGTTCGCCGACATCGCCAACATCGGCGGTCCGAAAGGCGGCACCATCACCGCCGCCTGCTTCCTCTCGCGCTTCACCAAGTCCTACGAGTGGGCGCATCTGGATATCGCTGGCACCGCGTGGCTGAGCGGCGGCAAGGACAAGGGCGCCACTGGCCGTCCGGTTCCGCTGCTGACTCAATACCTGCTGGACCGCGCCGGCGCGTAACAGCACCGCGAAAGGCGTCGGCCGCTGCAAGGCGGTCGGCGCATGATCTGGAATCTTCATGACCCAAGTCGACTTCTACATCCTGCCCAGCGCCGACCCGCTCGCCCGTCTGGATTTCGCCTGCAAGCTCACCGACAAGGCCTGGCGCCTCGGTCACCGCATCTATCTGCATTGCAGCGATGCCGAACAACGCGACGAGTTGAACGCCCGCCTGTGGCGCTTCCGCGGCGAAAGCTTCGTGCCTCACGGCTTGCTGGAGGAAGACAGCGACGCGCCGGTGGCTCTGGGACTGGGCAGCGATCCCGGCCAGCATCAGGATCTGCTGGTCAATCTGGACCTGCGCATCCCCGAATTCTTCAAGCACTTTGCCCGCGTGGCAGAGATCGTGGTCGAGGATCCGGCCATCCGCCTGGCTGCACGAGAGAGTTTCCGCTTCTACCGTGAACAGGGCTATCCTCTGCAAGATCACCGATTGCAGCGTCTTTGAGCACACGATGGATAATTCTAAAAACCTGAAAGATCCCGCGCATCTGCTGGATGACCTCGAGTCGATCCGCCAGCTGCTCGGCGACGACAACCTGCAACCGCCGCTGCTGACCGACACGGTCCCCGGCGAAGGCCAGATTCCCCTGTTGTTCGACGTGGTCGGCGGGCAGACCGCAGTGACCGACACGCAAGCGCCGGACGCCGTCGAAATTCCCACGCTGACGCCGGAACCCATGACCGTCGAAGCGCAACCGTCACCCGAACCGCCCTCCCCGCCGCCCGCCGCTGAAGCGAGCAAGCCCAATCCCGACGACCTGCTGCACCTGGACAGCGAACTGCGCGCTGCCGCGCAACTGATCATGCAGGACGTCATCGACGACTTCGCCCCGCACATCGAAAACGAGATCAAACGCCGTCTGGATGCGCGGATGGAGCGGTTGTTGAGTCAGTACAACAACTGATCCCGACGACCTGTAGGAGCTGGCTTGCCCTGCGACCGGCTGCGAAGCAGTCGTAAACCCGGTAGCCGCGGTGCACCTGACACGGCCAATGCGTCTGGGATTTACGACTGCTGCGCAGCCGGTCGCAGGACAAGCCAGCTCCTACAGTGATCCCGCCCGGCCTGCCAACCGCTTATAACCTCGCCGCTTACAGCTTCTAGCTTGCAACTGCTCCGAAAAGCTATACTTCCCGGCTTTTCCGACTGAAAGCAGATCAGGTTCCCGCCGCGCATGGACAAGACCTACCAGCCGCACGCCATCGAAACTTCCTGGTACCAAACCTGGGAGTCCGAGAATTACTTCGCTCCGCAAGGCGCGGGCGACTCGTACACCATCATGATTCCGCCGCCGAACGTCACCGGCAGCCTGCACATGGGCCACGGATTCAACAACGCGATCATGGACGCCCTGATCCGTTTCCGCCGCATGCAGGGTCGCAACACCCTGTGGCAGCCGGGCACCGAACACGCCGGTATCGCCACGCAAATGCTGGTGGAGCGTCAGCTCGAAGCCCAGGGCCAGAATCGCCACGATCTGGGTCGCGAAAAATTCCTCGAAAAAGTCTGGGAATGGAAGGATCAGTCCGGCGGCAACATCAGCCGTCAGATCCGCCGCCTGGGCTCCTCCGTGGACTGGAGCCGTGAGCGCTTCACCATGGACGACGGCCTGTCCGAAGCGGTGAAAGAAGCCTTCGTGCGCCTGCATGAAGACGGCCTGATCTACCGCGGCAAGCGTCTGGTCAACTGGGACACCAAGCTGCACACGGCGATTTCCGACCTCGAAGTGGAAAACCACGATGAGAAAGGCAGCCTGTGGAACCTGCGCTATCCGCTGGCCGACGGCGTGAAGACAGCCGAAGGTCAGGATTACCTGATCGTCGCCACCACCCGTCCGGAAACCATGCTCGGTGACGCCGCCGTCGCCGTGAACCCGAACGATGAGCGCTACAAGGCACTGATCGGCAAGTTCGTCGAGCTGCCGCTGGTAGGTCGTCGCATTCCGATCATCGCCGACGACTACTGCGACCCCGAATTCGGCACTGGCTGCGTGAAGATCACCCCAGCCCACGATTTCAACGACTATGAAGTCGGCAAGCGCCACAACCTGCCGCTGCTGAACATCTTCGACAAGAACGCCAGCGTGCTGGCCGCCGCCCAGGTGTTCAACCTCGACGGCACCCTGAACGAATCCATCGACGGCAGCCTGCCGGCCGAGTACGCAGGTCTGGACCGCTTCGAAGCGCGCAAGCAGATCGTTGCCGCCTTCGACGCCGCCGGCCTTCTGGTCAGCGTCGACGACCACGCCCTGAAAGTGCCGAAAGGCGACCGTTCCGGCACCGTCATCGAGCCGTGGCTGACCGACCAGTGGTACGTTTCCACCAAGCCGCTGGCCGAGCCAGCCATCGCTGCCGTGGAAGACGGCCGCATCGCCTTCGTGCCCAAGCAGTACGAAAACATGTACTTCTCGTGGATGCGTGACATCCAGGACTGGTGCATCAGCCGTCAGCTGTGGTGGGGCCACCGCATTCCGGCCTGGTACGACGAGTCCGGCAAGGTCTACGTCGGCCGCGACGAAGCCGAAGTGCGCGCCAAGCACAACCTCGGCGCCGACGTTGCCCTGCAGCAGGACAACGACGTCCTCGATACCTGGTTCAGTTCGGGCCTGTGGACATTCTCCACCCTGGGCTGGCCGGAGCAGACCGAATTCCTGAAGACCTTCCACCCGACCGACGTGCTGGTCACCGGCTTCGACATCATCTTCTTCTGGGTCGCCCGGATGATCATGCTCACCATGCATCTGGTGAAGAACGAAGACGGCACCGCGCAGATCCCGTTCAAGACCGTTTATGTTCACGGTCTGGTCCGCGACGGCCAGGGTCAGAAAATGTCCAAGTCCAAGGGCAACGTCCTTGACCCGCTGGACATCGTCGACGGCATCGAGCTCGAAGCGCTGGTACAGAAGCGCACCAGCGGCATGATGCAGCCGCAGCTGGCGAAGAAGATCGAGAAGCAGACCCGTCAGGAATTCGCCGATGGCATCGCCAGCTACGGGACCGACGCCCTGCGCTTCACCTTCTGCTCGCTGGCGTCCACCGGTCGTGACATCAAGTTCGACATGGGCCGCGTCGAAGGCTATCGCAACTTCTGCAACAAGATCTGGAACGCCGCCCGCTATGTGCTGGACAAGGGCGAAGACTGCGGCCAGAACGGCGAAGCGGTCGAGCTGTCGCTGCCGGATCGCTGGATCATCTCGCAACTGCAACGCACCGAAGCCGAAGTGACCCGCCATCTGGATCAGTTCCGTTTCGACCTCGCGGCGCAATCGCTGTATGAGTTCATCTGGAACCAGTACTGCGACTGGTACCTGGAGCTGTCCAAGCCGGTGCTGTGGGACGAGAACGCGCCGATCGAGCGTCAGCGCGGTACCCGCCGCACTCTGGTGCGCGTGCTGGAAGTGGCGCTGCGTCTGGCCCATCCGTTCATGCCGTTCATCACTGAAGAAATCTGGCAGCGCCTGGCGCCGCTGGCCGGCGTGCAGGGCAAGACCATCATGCTGCAACCGTGGCCGGTGGCGAACGAGGAGCGCATCGACGCCGCTGCCGAAGGCGACATCGAATGGCTCAAGGGCGTGATGCTCGGCGTGCGCAACATCCGTGGCGAAATGAACATCGGCCCGGGCAAGCCGCTGCAACTGTTCCTCAAGAACGTCAACGCTGAAGACCAGCGTCGTCTGACCGAGAACGAGCACCTGCTGAAGAAGCTGGCCAAGCTGGAATCGTTCACCGTGCTGCAAGCCGGTGCCGAAGCCCCGCTGTCGGCGACCGCACTGGTTGGCGAAATGGAAGTGCTGGTGCCGATGGCTGGCCTGATCGACAAGGGCGCCGAACTGGCACGTCTGGACAAGGAAATCCAGCGTCTGCAGGGTGAAGTGCAACGTGTCGGCGGCAAGCTGTCCAACGCCGCCTTCGTCGACAAGGCCCCGGCCGACGTCATCGCCAAGGAACGCGCCAAACTGGGCGAAGCCGAGCAGGCTCTGGCCAAGCTGGCCGAGCAGCACGCGCGGATTTCCAGTTTGTAATGACCGAATCAGCCAGCCTTGATCACAAGGCTGGCTGATCACCACAAACCCTGTAGGAGTGAGCTTGCTCGCGATAGCGTCGTATCAGTCACATGATTGTTGTCTGACATACCGCTATCGCGAGCAAGCTCACTCCTACAGGGTTTTGTTTTAACCGGAATCAATCTGTAATGACCACCCCAGACAAACCCAAACCACCGCGCAAGAGGCCCAAGCCCGCCAAGCCGGCCGCCGCCGGCAAGACAGCCGCCGCGCCACGGGAAAAAGCCAGCCTGCACCCGCGCAACCGCCATCAGGGTCATTACGACTTCCCGCGCCTGATCAAAGGCAGCCCGGAGCTGGGCAAGTTCGTCATCACCAACCCTTACGGCAAGGAAAGTATCGACTTCGCCGACCCGGCCGCAGTGCGCGTGTTCAACCGCGCCCTGCTCAAGGCGTTCTACGGCATCGCCCATTGGGACATCCCGGCAGACTATCTGTGCCCGCCGATTCCCGGTCGCGCCGATTACCTGCATTTTCTCGCCGACCTGCTGGCCGAACACAACGACGGCGTGATCCCTCGCGGCGCGATGGTCAAGGCGCTGGACATCGGCACCGGCGCCAACTGCGTCTACCCGTTGATCGGCCACAGCGAGTACGGCTGGTACTTTGTCGGCTCGGACATCGACAAGATCGCCCTCGCCTCGGCCAGCACCATCGTCAAGGCCAACAACCTGCACAAGGCCATCGCGCTGCGCCAGCAGGACAATCGCCAGCACATCCTCAGCGGCCTGCTGCAGGCCGACGAGCGCTACGACGTCACCCTGTGCAACCCACCCTTCCACGCCTCCGCCGAAGAAGCGCTGCGCGGCAGCCAACGCAAATGGCGGGCGCTGGGCAAGGCCGATCCGAAACGCAAACTGCCGGTGCTGAACTTTGGCGGCCAGGCCGCCGAACTGTGGTGCGAAGGCGGTGAAGCGCGCTTCGTCTCGCAGTTGATCAGCGAAAGCGCTCTGGTGGCGAATCAAGTGCTGTGGTTCAGCACGCTGGTGTCCAAGGCCTCCAATCTGCCGCTGATCGAAAGCGCCCTGAAAAAGGCCGGCGCCGTGGAAAGCCGCGTGGTGGACATGTCTCAGGGGCAGAAGCAGAGCCGTTTCGTGGCCTGGACCTTCCAGGACAAGACGCAGCAACAAGCGTGGCGGGCGCAGCGCTGGGGCGGTAACCACTGAACCTTGTAGGAGCTGGCTTGCCCTGCGACCGGCTGCGAAGCAGTCGTGAATCCGGTATGTACGGTGTGTCAGGCAGACCGCATTTGCAGGTTTTACGACGGGTTCCCCGCCGGTCGCAGGACAAGCCAGCTCCTACAAGAGCGGCGAAGCAGTCGTGAATCCGGTATGTGCGGTGTGTCAGGCAGACCGCATTTGCAGGTTTTACGACGGGTTCCCCGCCGGTCGCAGGGCAAGCCAGCTCCTACAAGGGCCACCAAACGGCGGGCACAAAAAAACCGTGTCCGGATCGCTCCGTCACACGGTTTCTTTCAAGCAGCGTGGTCGCTTACTTGTTGACAGCGTCGGTCAGCACTTTGGCTGGAACGAACTTGACCACTTTCTTGGCAGCGATTTCGATGGCAGCGCCAGTCGAAGGGTTGCGGCCAGTGCGAGCTGGACGCTCGGTGATTTTCAGCTTGCCGATGCCTGGCAGAGTGATTTCACTACCGTTTTCCAGTTGGTCAGCGACGATTTGGCCCAATTGGTCCAGAGCATTGCGCGCGGTGGTTTTTGGCGCGTCGATAGCTTCTGCGATATCGGCGATCAATTGGTCTTTAGTCAGAGCCATGGTGGTGTTCCTTCCCTATCAAATTCAGATGGTTTGCAGAGTGTGTACAGACGCGAAATGTAGATACTGAAATCGCTCTTTGGTTCGGCCGAACCCCCACAAACTGCGTGCTTGGCGCGCTTCAGTGCGCAAGACCGGGCAAAACTAGCACAGAGCCGCGCAAATATCGCCACCCGACTACCCATTTGGTCAGCTTTATCACCCCTGAGGCAAAAAAATGTCGCAAAACCGGGCCTCGCGCCGTGTTTTCGGCCTTCTGCGGGCGCGCCGAGCCGCGTCTGCGGTACACTTGCCGACTTTCGCACGGGCCATCTTCAACCCGTTCAGTTCCCCTTTGAGCAGCAGAGAAACCCATGCCGATCCGTCATGCCATCGTTCACCTGATCGACAAGAAACCCGACGGTACGCCTGCGGTTCTCCACGCCCGCGATTCCGAGCTTGAGGAGTCCCAGGCCATCGAGAACATGCTGGCCGACCTCAACGAGAGCTATAACGCCAAACAGGGCAAGGCTTGGGGTTTCTTCCATGCCGAGTCCGGCGCGCACCCGTTCAGCGGCTGGCTGAAGGAATACCTCGACGAGGGCAAGGACTTCACCGCGTTCAGCCGCGTGGCGGTCGAGCATCTGCAAAAGCTGATGGAAGAGTCCAACCTCTCCACCGGTGGCCACGTGCTGTTCGCCCACTATCAGCAAGGCATGACCGAGTACCTGGCCATCGCCCTGCTGCACCACAGTGAAGGCGTGGCGGTCACCGATGCGCTGGACGTCATGCCGTCGCGCCATCTGGACCTGGGGCAACTGCATCTGGCGGCGCGGATCAACATTTCCGAGTGGCAGAACAACAAGACGTCGAAGCAGTACATCTCGTTCATCAAGGGCAAGAACGGCAAGAAGGTCTCGGAGTACTTCCGCGACTTCATCGGCTGCCAGGAAGGCGTCGACGGCCCCGGCGAAACCCGTACCCTGCTCAAGGCCTTCAGCGACTTCGTCGAAAGCGAAGACCTGCCGGAAGAGTCCACCCGCGAGAAAACCAAGGCGCTGGTCGACTACGCCAGCAGCCAGAGCAAGATGGGCGAGCCCATTGCTCTGGAAGAACTGTCCGGGTTGATCGACGAAGACCGCCCGCGCGCGTTCTACGAGCACATCCGCAACAAGGACTATGGCCTGTCGCCGGAAATCCCCGCCGACAAACGCACCCTCAACCAGTTCCGCCGCTTCACCGGTCGCGCCGAAGGCCTGTCGATCAGCTTCGAAGCGCACTTGCTGGGCTCGAAGATCGAGTACGACGAAGAGGCCGGCACGCTGATCATCAAGGGCCTGCCAACCCAGCTCACCGATCAGTTGAAGAGGCGCTGAGGCCATGCTCGCGCGCACATTGAAGAAATTCGCGCTGATCCTGCTGGTGGTCGTGGCGTACCAGAACTGGGGCAAGGTCGAACACTTCTTCAACCCGTCCCAGGCCCTGCCCGCACAGACGCTGGCTCAGGCCCGCGTCGTGCTGTACGCCACCGACTGGTGCGGCTACTGCAAACAGGCCCGGCGTTTTCTCGACAGCAAGGGCATTCCCTACACCGAATACGACATCGAGAAATCCGCCGAGGGCCGCAAGGCCTATGAAGCGCTGGGTGGCCGTGGCATTCCGCTGATCGACGTCAACGGCACGCTGATTCGCGGCTTTTCTCCGGACGAGATTCTCGCCGCCCTCAAATAGCCGCTCAGGGCTCAGGGATTGCAGTTCTTCTCCCGAGCCTTTACCCCGTCGACGTAAGGGCGAAACGTCTCGATATCCCAAGTGGTCTTGTCCGGGTAATTGACGCGCAGACAGATGAACTGGCGCAGCATCGGGTCGCGACCGGCGCTTGATCGCACCTTCCAGCGTGGGCCGTTGCCATATTCACGGCTGAGTTCGGCGTAGGCCAGATCGCTATCCCACTCTGGAAAGGTCCGCCCGCAGGCTGTGGGTCTGATTTTGAGTTGCGGCCCCGACCAGGTCGCAGACTGGATGTATTGCGGACAATTGCCCAATTCGCCCTGCTGTTCCGGATCGTAGACGAAACGCGATGAGCCCCTCTGCCCAGACACCAGCGCAACGATCGGCAGCACCATCCCGGTCTTTTTATAGAGTTCGCGCTGGTCGTATTGCGCGGCGGCCATGGCCTCAAGCTGGCCTGCCTGAAAGAAAAACGCCTCGATGGGCAACTTCTCCGGCACCTCCTTGGGCCACGCTTCGACACTGAAGACACCGTATGAACCGGACTTCCACATGGGACGCGCCCGGTCTCGGCCCCCCAACTTGTCGAGCGGCCCGCACGCTTTGTCGGCGAGGCTGCCGGTCGGCGGGAAGCACAGGATTCTGAGCCGGGTCTTGTTGCCCGGTGTTTGCTGCTCGGCAAACAGGATGAGCCCATTACCGACTTGCCCGGAAGGCCAGGCCGCCTGCAAATCTGCCCGCAGGTAAACGACCTGGGTGGTGCCCTGCTCCCAACTCTTGCCGTTATCGTCGGTACTTCGCGGGGCTTTGCTCTTTTTCTTCACCGCGGCCTGCTTGAGGATGACGCCACTGCATTGCCATACCGGCATCGCAGCCGGGTCGCATTGCCCGCGTGTGTCGTCGAGACGTGCGTTCAACCGGGCTGCGATGCCCAAGCCTTCAGACACGCTGAACGGCGGCGACGCACAGACACACGATTGTCCCGCCAACCAGACCAGCATTCCCGCGCAAATCCATTTCATGGGCGATCAAGCCCGGCGACAACCATGTCGAAACACCCCGATGTTCATCGTCCTTGTCAGCAGCGCCGCCTGCCTGTGCCACGGGCAGGCGTTGCATCGCGCACTGATCGGTCATCTGGGGTACGACAAGCCTCTCACCGACTGCATCACCGATTATTTCAGCCAAAGCGCATTGCGCCATCGGCCAATAACCAGTCAAAGCAGGTGCTTAATACCGCAAAGTTCAAGCAACTTATCAGCCGTTAACACTCTGTTTAGTGCATTGGCCGACAAATACCTATTCGGCGTCTGATCGTTTCGCGATAAACAGGGCGCGCTAATCGCGAACCGCGATAGCACTGCAACGAGCAGAAGGCGAGATGACGATATCGCCCTGCCTTCCGCCTGCCGGCTTTTTGCATTCAGTGGGCGGAGATCCGGAAGCCGACACGCGGGAAATGCACATGGACAGTGCCAGCCCGCTCATCCTCGCGGCGCAGGATGATCTCCTCGCGCCCGCTGAACACCAGTTCGCCATGAACCGGGTCGACGCCATAGTCCACCGCCGAGACGCTGACCGACTGGCCCGGGGTGAAGCCGTTCGGCTCAACGAGCGCTTCATCAGGCAGCGGTACGGGTTCGGCGCGGCGGGCGATTTCGATGGCCTCTTCCGAGCTCAACTCACTCGGCGCGCCATGGCCGAAACCGATGACGCGCTGATACCACGCCGACACGGCCGGATAGTCGTCTACCAGTGGCGTTGTCGCGGGCGTCTGCTTGAGGAACCACAGCGTGTGCGCCACGGCGAAATCGGCGATCGACGGCACGCCCAGCAGAAAGTCGCCATGGCGCTCAAGCTGGGTGTCCAGCCGTGTCATATGGGTCGGCCATTGGTGCAGCGCCAGCTCCAGCGGCATGCGGGACGCCGTGCCGCCGGTGAACAGCGCAGCACGGTCGGCGACAAAGGCTTTTACCGCCTCCGGAGGAAACCGGGCAAAGCGCACCGCGAGTGCCTCTGGCTGAAAGGCCAGGCTCACTGCGTGGGAGAACAGCACCGAATCGGCCCAGGCCGCGAGGGTCACCGCGGTGAATTCCTGGCCTTCAGGGTAAAACGTCGGCGAGGTCTTTTCGGCTTCCAGGCGGCGGGCGATCAGCGCTGTATCGCAATAGATATCCGCGCCGACCTGCAGCACCGGCGTCTTGCGATAGCCACCGGTGAGAGCGGTGACATCCGGTTTCGGCATGATCGGCGGGATGGTCACCGAACGCCACGACAGGCCCTTGAAACCCAGCATCAGGCGGGCCTTTTCGGCAAACAGCGAGGCGGGGTAATGATGAAGAATCAGCTCTGACATGCTTCGGTCCATCCACAGGGGTGAACCCGCAGCTTAGTCCGATGCACGTCGGTGGCCTACCCGTTCACGCTGATGGCAGCGCATCAGCCTGATGGATATAGCTGGCCGCAAGCGCCTCTTTGGCCGACTTGCGCAGCTTCTTGATCAACCGCTCCTGACGCAGCGCCTCGCCCTTGTCGCCACAGGCTTCGACGTACACCAGTGCCACCGCCGGGCTGGAATGAAAAAAGCGCGCGCCCTTGCCGCTCTGATGCTTCTCGAAACGCCGGTGCGGATCATCGCTGATGCCGCAATACAGCGAACCGTTGGCGGCGCGCACCAGATAAACGAACCACGGCTTTGCCACGGCAGGATCAGCGGGCGGTTCAACGGTGAGAGCGGTGTCAGACATGGCGGACCGGGAAGCACAGAAACAGAGGCGGCGATTCTAGCAAAGCTTCAGCGCCCGGCCTGATAAGCCTTCAGGCCCTTTTGCGCCTGCGCGCGAATGGCGTTCTGCACCAGTGGCGTCCAGCCCAGCAGCGCACCCTTGGCGCCCAATGCCTGGCGCGACCAACGCCACAGATCGAAGCGGTCGTGGTGCTCGCAGATCTTGCCGTCGCGAAAAACAAAACGGGCTTGAATGTCGTTGACCACCGTACGCCCGGTCTGGCTGAACAGATACGTCACCACCCAGTGGGCAGCGCCGCTACGCTCGTCGGCGCGCACGTTGTCGAAACGCACCGAAAACTCTTTGGCCCGCGAGGTCAGCATGCGCCACATGTCGCCGGCCGCCCGTCCGCGCAGCTCACCGAACACCGGGTCGCTGAACAATACGTCGTCGCTGTAGCAGGCGGCCATGGCTTCGGCGTCCAGGCGATTGAAGGCTTCATAGAAACGGCTGATCAGGGCGCTGTGCTGTTCGCTCAGGGATTGCTCGTTCGGGTGTTCGCTCATGCGGGAAGATGTCCATGGAAAAGGATGTCAGCACGATAAGCGCACATCGCGTTTTTTGCCATGGACATCAGCCCGGTAAATACCCCGACTCAGACTTTCTCGCTGGTGACCTGCACATACAGCGCGCGACCGGCGCCCATGCCGGCTACGGTGGCCGCCACGCCGATCACACCGAAAATCCAGCCCACGGCACTCCAACTGCCGGTCAGGTCGTGTACCACGCCGACCGCGAACGGCCCCAGCGACGCCAGGGTGTAACCGACACCCTGGGCCATGCTCGACAGGTTGGCGGCAACGTGAGAATCGCGGGAGCGCAGCACGATCAGGGTCAGCGCCAGACTGAACGTACCGCCCTGCCCCAGCCCGAGCACCACCGCCCAGCCCCACAGTTGATTCAACGGTGCGTACAGGCAACCGAACAGTCCGCCGAGGGTCAGCAGCATCACCAGCAGGATCGCCAGACGCTGATCCTTGCCCCGGGTTGCCAGCCACGGCGCGGTCAGCGAACTGAGCAACTGCACCATGATCGAACCGGACAGCAACAGGCCGGCTTCGGTCGGGGTCAGGCCACGGCCGATGAGGATCGACGGCAACCAGCCAAAGACGATGTAAGCCAGCGAGGATTGCAGGCCCATGTACAGCGTCACCTGCCAGGCCAACCGGTCACGAAACAGGCCACGCACACGATAGGCCACCTGATGCTGGCCCTGACGCTGGCGTGTCTGCGGCAACCAGAACACGGCGGCGAGTATCGCAGGGACGATCCAGAAACCCAGACCAAGACTCCAGCTGTCGCCGAACCAGTGACTCAGCGGCACCGTAGAACCGGCGGCTACCGCCGCGCCCAGACACAGCGCCATGGTGTAGACACCGGTCATGGTGCCGGCCTGCTTCGCGAAGTCGCGCTTGACGATGCCCGGCAGCAGCACGCCGATAATTCCGATGCTGGCGCCACCCAGAATGCTGCCGGCGAACAACCCGACTTCGCCGAACGAACTGCGCAGGATGATGCCACCCGCCAGCGTGAGCAGAATGCCCAACACCACGCGTTCACTGCCGAAACGCCGCGCCAGGATCGGCGCCAGCGGCGCGAACAAGCCCAGACACAGCACCGGCAAGGTGGTCAGCAGACCGGCCTTGGCCGCCGACAGCCCCAGGCTGTCCGACACCGCGCTGAGCAGCGGCGCCATGCTCGACAATGCCGGACGCAGGTTCAGCGCCACCAGCACCAATCCGAACAGCAGGAACCACGGGTGTTTCGGCGCGGCATGAGGCTGTTGGACTTGCGCGTCGTCAGCCTCTGCGTCGATCAGCAACTCGTCGATTTCGTGATGTTTTTCGGGACTGGAACGGGTAACGCTCGCCGTAGGCGCCTTGGTCGTCATGGGATTCTCTTGGTGGCAGGATGTGTAACAGCGCATTGCGCAAAGGTGCATCCTGTTGGAGAACGACGAAGAACACAAGTTTCGCGGGAATTGAATACAGAATGACCTTGATGGATGCGCAGGACTTTTGTGGGAGCCGGCTTGCTGGCGAAGGCGTCAGTCCAGACACATAGATGTCAGCAGACCATCCAGTTCGCCGGCAAGGCGGCACCTACAGGAATTGCGTCGTGTCAGTTAAATCCATTCGCGACCGTCGTAACCTCCGATCCCTCCCACAGGATCATCGCCAACCCGATGACCTGGGTACGCCGCCAATCCTGTAGGAGCGCGCTTGCCCGCGATAGCGTCGTGCCAGCTAAAAATGGCTCGCCTGACCCACCGCCATCGCGGGCAAGCGCGCTCCTACAGAGAGAATCGAGGCAATAAAAAACCCGGGCACAAGGCCCGGGTTTCTGTGTGTCGCAACTGTCGACTCAGTGCAGGATCTGGCTGAGGAACAGCTTGGTGCGGTCGCTTTGCGGGTTGTCGAAGAAGTCGTTTGGCGCAGCCTGTTCGACGATTTCACCCTTGTCCATGAAGATCACGCGGTTGGCCACGGTGCGGGCGAAGCCCATTTCGTGGGTCACGCAGAGCATGGTCATGCCTTCTTCAGCCAGACCGACCATGGTGTCCAGAACCTCTTTCACCATTTCCGGGTCGAGGGCCGAGGTCGGCTCGTCGAACAGCATGATCTTCGGCTTCATGCACAGCGCGCGGGCGATGGCCACACGCTGCTGCTGACCGCCGGAGAGCTGACCCGGGTACTTGTGCGCCTGCTCCGGAATGCGTACGCGCTCCAGGTAGTGCATGGCGATCTCTTCAGCCTTCTTCTTCGGCATTTTGCGCACCCACATCGGCGCCAGCGTGCAGTTCTGCAGGATGGTCAGGTGCGGGAACAGGTTGAAGTGCTGGAACACCATGCCGACTTCGCGGCGGATGGTTTCAATCTGCTTCAGGTCAGACGTCAGCTCGGTGCCATCGACAATGATGCGCCCCTGCTGGTGTTCTTCCAGACGGTTGAGGCAGCGAATGGTGGTCGACTTGCCGGAACCGGACGGGCCGCACAGGACGATACGTTCGCCCTGACGCACGTTCAGGTTGATGTCTTTGAGCACGTGGAACTGGCCGTACCATTTGTGTACGCCTTCCATCCGGATCATGCCTTCGGCGCCCAGAGGCTTACTGATAGCTTCACTCATCACAAAACTCCTAACGCTTGTGGCCAGTGTCCAGCTTGCGCTCCAGGTGCATGGAGTAGCGGGACATGCCGAAACAGAAGATCCAGAACACCAGGGCCGCGAAGACATAGCCTTCGGTGGCCATACCGAGCCAGTTCGGGTCGGCGGCAGCTTGTTTGACGCTGTTGAGCAGGTCGAACAGGCCGATGATGATCACCAGACTGGTGTCCTTGAACAACGCGATCACGGTGTTGACCAGACCGGGAATGACCAGCTTCAGGGCCTGCGGCAGAATCACCAGGCCCATCCGGCGCCAGTAGCCCAGGCCCATGGCCGCAGCAGCTTCGTACTGGCCCTTGGGGATGGCCTGCATGCCGCCACGCACCACCTCAGCCACGTAGGCCGACTGGAACATGATCACGCCGATCAGGGCGCGCAGCAGCTTGTCGAAGTTCATGCCTTCCGGCAGGAACAGCGGCAGCATCACCGAGGACATGAACAGCACGGTGATCAGCGGAACGCCGCGCCAGAACTCGATGAAGGTGACGCAGATCACGCGAATGGCCGGCAGGTCGGAACGACGACCCAGCGCCAGGATCACGCCCAGCGGCAAGGCCCCGGCAATACCGACGGTGGCGATGACCAGGGTCAGCATCAGGCCGCCCCACTGGCTGGTGGCGACCGTCGTCATGTCGAACAGCCCACCATGCAGCAGGAAGTACGCCACGATCGGGTAGATCACCAGGAAGCTCAGACCGTAGACGGCCTTGCGCGGCATGGCCTTGATGAACAGCGGCGCGGCGCCGATGATCGCCAGCCAGACGGTCAGGTCGACACGCCAGCGCAGCTCTTGCGGGTAGTAGCCGTACATGAACTGGCCGAAGCGCTGTTCGATGAACACCCAGCAGGCACCGGCCTTGGTGCAGTCGGCACGGGTGGTACCGACCCAGTTGGCGTCGAAGATCGACCAGCTCAGCAGCGGCGGAACGATCAGCCAGACCAGGTAGATCGCGAACAGGGTCAGCAGCGTGTTGATCCAGTTCGAGAACAGGTTCTGACGCATCCATGCCACCGGGCCGAAGACTTTGCTCGGCGGCGGCATGTCGGGTTTGAAAGTATGGGATGTCATGCGCGTTTCCTCACCGCTCGATCAGCGCAATGCGCTTGTTGTACCAGTTCATCAGCAGGGAAATGCTGATACTGATCGCCAGGTACACGCTCATGGTGATGGCAATGACTTCGATGGCCTGACCGGTCTGGTTGAGTACGGTACCGGCGAACAAAGAAACCATTTCCGGATAACCGATACCGGCCGCCAGCGAGGAGTTCTTCGCCAGGTTCAGGTATTGGCTGGTCAACGGCGGAATGATCACCCGCAGCGCCTGCGGAATGATGACCTTGCGCAGCGTCGGGCCGGGACGCAGGCCCAGCGAACGGGCTGCTTCGGTCTGGCCGTGGCTGACCGACTTGATGCCGGAACGCACGATCTCGGCGATGAACGCCGCGGTGTACACCGTCAGTGCCAGGGTCAGGGCCAGCAGTTCAGGGATCAGGACCCAGCCGCCGACGAAGTTGAAGCCTTTCAGTTCAGGCATTTCCCAATGCACCGGCGCACCGAAGATCAGCGCGCACAGCGCCGGGATCACGATGAGCAGGCCAAGGCCGGCCCAGAACTTGTGGAACGGCACACCGGTCGCTTCGAAACGCTTGTTCGCCCACTTCGCCATGAACACGATGGCGACGATGGCCAGCACAATGCTGATCACGAACGGCCATGCGGCATCGGTCGGGATCGCTGCCGGCATGTTCAGGCCGCGGCTGCTGATGAAGAACGAACCGAAGAAGTTGTGCGCCCCGCGTGGTCCAGGCTGTGTCAGGAACACCGCGAAGTACCAGAACAGGATCTGCAGCAGTGGCGGAATATTACGGAACACTTCGACGTAGACCGTCGCCAGCTTGTTGATGATCCAGTTGTTGGACAGCCGCGCGACACCGACGATGAAGCCCAGCAGGGTCGCGAGAATCACGCCGATGAAAGTCACCAGCAGGGTGTTGAGCAGGCCGATGAGGAAAACCCGTGCGTAGCTGTCCGATTCCGTGAACGGAATCAGGTGCTGCGCGATGCCGAAGCCGGCACTGTTTTCAAGGAATCCGAAACCGGAGGTGATGCCCCGGTGTTGCAGGTTGGTCTGGGTGTTATCGAACAGATACCAACCCATCGCGACTACGGCGATAACCGTGATTATCTGGAATAGCCACGCACGCACTTTGGGATCGCTGAGGGATAGCCTCTGCTTTGGTGCGCTGATTTGATTTTGCATGGAGTGCCCCGGAAGAAATGCAACGAAGCGCCCGGCTACGGATCACGTAGCCGGGCGCAGATCCATCAACGCACTGGTGGCGCGTATTGAATGCCGCCGTTGGTCCACAGAGCGTTCATGCCACGGTCGATTTCCAGAGGCGTGGTTTTACCCAGGTTCTTCTCGAAGATTTCGCCGTAGTTACCGACTTGAGAAACCACCTTGACGACCCAGTCCTTCGGCAGTTTCAGCTGCGGACCGTAATCGCCGTCGGCGCCCAGCAGGCGGGCAACGTCAGGGTTTTTGGTGGATTTGGCTTCAGCTTCGACGTTCTTCGAAGTCACGCCGGCTTCCTCGGTGTTCAGCAGGGCGTAGCCGACCCAGCGAACGATGGAGGTCCACTCTTCGTCGCCACGACGCACGACCGGCGCCAGAGGCTCCTTGGAGATGGTTTCAGGCAGAACGACGTAGTCTTTTGGCGAGGCCAGCTTGGAGCGTTGTGCGTACAGCTGCGACTTGTCGGAGGTCAGCACGTCGCAACGGCCGGATTCCAGCGACTTGGCGCTTTCGTCGGAGGTGTCGAAAGTGATCGGGGTGTACTTCAGGCCGTTGGCGCGGAAGTAGTCCGAGACGTTCAGTTCGGTGGTGGTACCGGCCTGGATGCAGATGGTCGCGCCGTCCAGTTCCTTGGCGCTCTTGACGCCCAGTTTGCTGTTGGCCAGGAAGCCTACGCCGTCGTAGTAGGTGACGAAGCCAGGGAAACTCAGGCCCATGCTGGCGTCACGCGAGCTGGTCCAGGTGGTGTTGCGCGACAGGATGTCGATTTCGCCGGATTGCAGTGCGGTGAAACGCTCCTTGGCGTTCAGCTGGCTGAACTTGACCTTTTTCGCGTCGCCGAACACGGCAGCCGCGACAGCGCGGCAGACGTCAGCGTCGATACCGACGATGGTGCCGTTCTTGTCAGGTACCGAGAACCCTGGCAGACCGTCGCTCACGCCGCACTGAATGAAGCCTTTCTTTTGAATGGCGTCCAGTGTCGCGCCCGCCTGAGCGAAACTGCTGACACCGAGTGCTGCCGCAGCGGCCACTACAGCCAGGGTGGATTTCAACATCTTCATTCAAACCTCCAGTTTGCTCTTTGTTGTGTAGGAGCTTGAGTCCGGTCGCACCCTTGTGAGGCATTAGTGACCCGTGCTGGCTTTTTTTGGGTCATGCGACCTGGGCTCGTACGAAATGTCCTGACACTCGGTGATGCTGCGTTGAAAGCGGCCTCGGAATGCTCATTTACAACTCGTAAACTGCGCTTCCTCGGCCGCTTTCGCCTTGCCTCACCTTCGCGTCAGAACCTTTCGTACGGAGCCCAAGACCCGGATCCACAAGCTGCGTATGGCGTCTCCCCCATCACCACTGCGAACCCGATTTGGTCAGGTGGACTGAAGCCCCATGATGTCCTTGAACCGCGAGGTCCAAAGCGAATCGTGCCGGAATCCTGCTCGATGGACTCCTTGCTGCCCCGGACGTCACAATGGACCCATGGATCATAGATCATCCAGTGTTACCGGCCGGGTGAGCGCCTTCACTCCGCGGGTTTCATAGCAAAGCCCGTACCATTACGTCGGCAAACTTGAATTGACCTCAGGTCAAGATCCAAACTTGCAACCTTGCGACATCTTCTTTCATATCCGCACAGGCCTGCGCACTGCCTTGAAGCGCCGCGCCAGAGCCATCGCACACAAATGGAGCAGTCATGAGCGAACCGTTGATCCTTGAGCCGGAAAAGGCTGTCGATGCCTGTGTCATCTGGCTGCACGGCCTGGGCGCCGACCGTTACGACTTCATGCCGGTGGCCGAAGCCCTGCAGCAGACGCTGCTGACCACCCGTTTCGTCCTGCCACAGGCGCCCACCCGCGCCGTTACCGTCAACGGCGGTTACGAGATGCCGAGCTGGTACGACATCAAGGCCATGAGCCCGGCCCGGGCCATCGACCGCGACCAACTGGAAGGTTCGGCCCAGCGCGTACTGAGCCTGATCGAAGCGCAGCGCGACAGCGGCATCGACCCGGCGCGGATCTTCCTGGCCGGTTTCTCCCAGGGTGGCGCCGTGGTGCTGCACACTGCCTTTCTACGCTGGCAGGGCCCGCTGGGCGGGGTTCTGGCCCTGTCGACCTACGCGCCGACCTTCAGTGACGACATGAGCCTGTCGGCCAGCCAGCAGCGCATTCCGGCGTACTGCTTGCATGGCTTCCACGACGAAGTGGTACAGAACGCCATGGGTCGGGCGGCGTATGAGCATCTGAAAGCCCACGGCGTCACCGCCACATGGCAGGAATACCCAATGGGCCACGAAGTGTTACCGCAGGAAATCACCGATATAGGCGTCTGGCTCGCGGATCGCCTGCGCTGATTCGGCATTTGTTTCTTTCAATTGTCCTGCGGATTTGGTATGGCACTACGCCGCGCCGGGTTCTTGCTTTACACTGCCCGGCGTACATTCCTTAATCAATCGACGAGATGACCGTGCTCAAAGCACTTAAAAAGATGTTCGGCAAGAGCGAGGCCGAGCAGATCGCAGCAGCCCCCCGCGCTTCCATCACCCCGACCGACACCCCGTCGCGGGAAGAAATCACTCCTGTCGTTGCCCAGACGGCAGTCGAGCCCGTTACCGACAGCGAGGCGAAACCCGCCCGTACCCGCAGCGAACGCCCGCGTCGCGAACGCGCGCCCAAGACAGCGCCCAATCCGGTCGTCGTGCCGTGGAAACTGGAAGACTTCGCGGTCGAGCCGCAAGAGGGCAAGACGCGCTTCCATGATTTCCCGCTCGCCCCGGAGCTGATGCACGCCATCCATGACCTCGGTTTCCCTTACTGCACGCCGATTCAGGCGGGCGTGCTGGGCTTTACCCTCAAGGGCAAGGATGCGATCGGTCGCGCTCAGACCGGCACCGGCAAGACCGCCGCGTTCCTGATTTCGATCATCACCCAGCTGACCCAGACGCCGCCGCCGAAAGAGCGCTACATGGGCGAGCCCCGTGCGCTGATCATCGCGCCGACCCGCGAGCTGGTGGTGCAGATCGCCAAGGACGCTGCGGCGCTGACCAAATACAGCAAGCTCAATGTCATGACCTTCGTCGGCGGCATGGACTTCGACAAGCAGCTCAAGCAGCTCGAAGCCCGTCACTGCGACATTCTGGTGGCCACCCCGGGCCGTCTGCTGGACTTCAACCAGCGCGGCGAAGTGCACCTGGACATGGTCGAGGTGATGGTGCTGGACGAAGCCGACCGCATGCTCGACATGGGCTTTATCCCGCAAGTGCGTCAGATCATTCGTCAGACCCCGCCGAAGAGCGAGCGTCAGACCCTGCTGTTCTCCGCCACCTTCACCGATGACGTGATGAATCTGGCGCGGCAGTGGACCACCGACCCCGCCATCGTCGAGATCGAGGCCGAAAACGTCGCCAGCGACAACGTCGAGCAGCACATCTACGCCGTGGCTTCGGCCGACAAGTACAAGCTGCTGTACAACCTGGTCAACGACAATGGCTGGGAGCGGGTGATGGTCTTCGCCAACCGCAAGGACGAGGTGCGCCGCATCGAAGAGCGGCTGGTGCGTGATGGCGTCAACGCCGCGCAACTGTCCGGCGACGTGCCGCAGCACAAGCGGATCAAGACTCTGGAAGGTTTCCGCGAAGGCAAGATTCGCGTACTGGTCGCCACCGACGTGGCAGGTCGCGGCATTCACATCGACGGCATCAGCCACGTGATCAACTTCACCCTGCCGGAAGTGCCGGACGATTACGTCCACCGCATCGGCCGTACCGGTCGTGCTGGCGCGGAGGGCGTGTCGATCAGTTTTGCCGGCGAGGACGATTCGTATCAGTTGCCGGCCATCGAAGAGAAACTCGGCCGCAAGATCAGCTGCGAAATGCCGCCGACCGAGCTGCTGCGGGCGGTGGTGCGCAAGCACCGGGCGCAGCCTGCGGCGGAGTGATCACGACCCGGCTCAACACCGGGATCGAACCTGTGGGAGCGAATTCATTCGCGAGACGGCATTGCAGACGACGAGATTCATCGACTGTACCGGCCTCTCGCGAATGAATTCGCTCCCACAAAAAGCCGCTTCATCCCGTTAATCCGTTTAATCCTGTTTCCAGCGCTCTGCCGCCGCGTGATCGCTGTCCCGCCCTTCCACCCAGCGCGGCCCTTGCGCGGTGTTTTCCTTCTTCCAGAACGGTGCGCGGGTCTTCAGGTAGTCCATGACGAAATCGCAGGCCTCGAACGCGGCCTGACGATGCGCACTGGCGACGCCGACGAAGACGATCGGCTCGCCTGGCTCCAGCGCGCCGATGCGATGCAAGACCTCGATCTTGAGCAGCGGCCAGCGCTGCTTCGCTTCTTCGACGATCTTGCCCAAGGCCTTCTCGGTCATGCCCGGATAGTGTTCGAGGAACATGCCGGCCACGTCGAGCCCGTCATTGAAGTCGCGCACGTAACCGACAAAGCTGACCACCGCGCCAACACCGACGTTGGCGTCGTGCATCGCGTTGACTTCGGCGCCCGGATCGAACGCTGCCACCTGCACTCGAACGGTCATGTTCAGCCTCCGGTCACGGTCGGAAAGAACGCCACTTCGTCACCGGCTTGCAGCGGCTCGTCGAGCTGACAAAGCTCCTGATTGCGTGCACACATGATGTTCTGCTCGGCCAACACTTCCCACTCGCCGCCACGGGCCACGAGGTGGTCACGCAGCGCACCGACGGTGGCAAACTCGCCCTGCAGACGCTCGCCATCGCTGCCAAGGGCTTCGCGATAACGGGCAAAGAATTGAACCTGATACATCAGTTGGCCTCCGTCGAATCAGCCACGAAGTGTCCGCTCTTGCCGCCGAGTTTTTCCAGCAGACGCACGTGTTCGATGACCATGCCGCGATCAACGGCCTTGCACATGTCGTAGAGGGTCAGCGCGGCGACGCTGGCGGCGGTCAGCGCTTCCATTTCCACCCCGGTCTGCCCGGACAGCTTGCAGCGCGCCACGATGTGTACGGTGTCGGCGCCTTCGGCATTGAGCTCGACCTTGACGCTGGTCAGCATCAGCGGGTGGCACAGCGGAATCAGGTCGCTGGTCTTTTTTGCCGCCTGAATGCCGGCAATACGCGCCACGGCGAACACATCCCCTTTCGGATGGCCCCCGGCGACGATCATTTGCAGGGTTTCGGGCAGCATGCGCACGCGCGCTTCGGCCACCGCTTCACGGGACGTCACGGCTTTTTCGGTGACGTCGACCATATTGGCGCGACCTTGGGAATCGAGATGAGTGAGCACGGGATGTCTCCTGGACAGGAGCGGCGATTGTAACCCTTGCTTACAACGAACTGTAGGCGTGGTGGTGTCGCATGACCGGACGCAACCCGCTGTAGGAGCTGGCTTGCCCTGCGAGCGGCGACGAAGTCGTCGTGAAACCTGTGCATGCGCTCTGCCTGATCCACCGCATTCGCCGAATTTACGACTGCTTCGCAGCCGCTCGCAGGACAAGCCAGCTCCTACAAAGGAAATGGGCAATCAGTTGCGTAGCAGTCCGGCTTGCCGGCGTCAGCGACATCACGTCCGCCTTCGCCAGCAAGCCGGCTCCTACAGGCTCATGCGGCCAACTTACAGATGACTCTCCGCATACTCGGCCAGGATGGAGCGTGGCACCCCTTGCAGGGTGATGTGCACGCCGTTGGGGAAGTCCTTGAAGCGCTCCGTCAGGTAGGTCAGGCCAGAGCTGGTGGCCGACAGGTAAGGGGTATCGATCTGCGCCAGGTTACCCAGGCAGACCACCTTGGAACCGGCACCGGCACGGGTGATGATGGTTTTCATCTGGTGCGGGGTGAGGTTCTGGCATTCGTCGATCAGGATCAGGCTTTGCTGGAAGCTGCGGCCTCGAATGTAGTTGAGGGATTTGAACTGCAGCGGCACCTTGCTGAGGATGTAGTCGACACTGCCATGGGTGTTTTCGTCATCCATGTGCAGCGCTTCCAGGTTGTCGGTAATGGCGCCGAGCCACGGTTCCATTTTTTCCGCTTCGGTACCGGGCAGGAAGCCGATCTCCTGGTCGAGGCCCTGCACGCTACGGGTAGCGATGATGCGGCGATAACGTTTGCTGACCATGGTCTGCTCGATGGCAGCGGCCAGCGCCAGGATGGTCTTGCCGGAGCCTGCGGCGCCGGACAGGTTGACCAGGTGGATATCCGGATCGAGCAGCGCGAACAGCGCCAGCCCCTGGTAGATGTCCCGTGGTTTCAGGCCCCAGGCCTCCTGATGCAGCAGCGGCTCCTGGTGCATGTCCAGCAACAGCAATTCATCAGGTCTGACGCCTTTCACCCAGCCGACGAAACCCTGCTCATCGATGATGAATTCATTGATGTGCACCGCCGGGATGCTTTCGCTCATCTGCACCTTATGCCAGGTGCGGCCATGGTCCTGGCGGGTTTCGACCTTGCTCACGCGGTCCCAGAAGGAGCCGGTCATGCTGTGATAGCCACGGGACAGCATCGACACGTCGTCGACCAACTGGTCGGTGCTGTAGTCTTCGGCCGCGATACCGCAGGCCCGCGCCTTCAGGCGCATGTTGATGTCTTTGGTCACCAGCACGATGCGCAGGTCCTTCTTGCGCGCATGCAGGTCAATCAACTGGTTGATGATGATGTTGTCGTTGAGGTTGTCCGGCAACAGGCTGTTGGGCTCTTGCCGCTTGCTCATGAGAATGGACAGAAAACCCTTGAAAACACCTGTACCGCGATCGATCGGTACGCCTTGTTCGACCTCCTCCGGGGTCGCTTCGCCGAGGGTCTTGTCGATCAGCCGGATAGCCTGGCGGCATTCTGCGGCGACCGAGTGCTTGCCCGCCTTGAGCTTGTCCAGTTCTTCGAGGACAGTCATGGGGAGTGCAACGTGGTGTTCTTCGAAATTCAGCAACGCGTTTGGATCGTGAATCAATACATTGGTATCGAGCACATAGAGGATTGGCTGGTTAGAGGAAGGCGTGCGTCCGTGGTCATCCATACTCGGTCACCTTTGTAGTAGCCAGGCGACGCGACACACATACGATGTCGCGCCACGAAAAGGCCGCCGAGGCGCTCACCTTCAGGCAGGTGAGCATTGCGCAAAGTGGGGTCTGGGTGACGCCACCTGTGTTGCAGGTTTCGGCGGTCTGTTGTCGTAATACCGCAAAACCGATGACATAAAAAAGCGTTTTATCGGCTTTTTGAAATATATTTCTCGGTATGACGAATAGCGCTTGGCGGATGCCTCGCACGCGCTTACAGTCGGAAGTCCGGTCGACGAGAAATCCTCGAAAAATCCCGACCTTCCGTCCGCCAGATCCCCCTACTCCCCTTTGTTTTCCGGCTCTTTGGCCTGATCGTCCGGTACCTGCACGGGCGCTTGCTGCTGTTCGTCTTCAGGCACCTGATCGGTGGCGTCATCGGGCTCGTCGCTGTCCTCGTCATCGGGCTGCGCTTCGTCCGGCTCGTCGCTCAGTTGCTGCGGATAAATATGACAGTCCTGCCACAGCACCCCGCTCTGCGCGATATTGGCCATCAACCACGGCACCGCCTGTTGCGCCTTGTCGGCACTGTCGTGGAAGACAATGTTGCCGCGCCGCCACAGCAGCATCAGGGTCAGTACGCGATGTCCACTTTGCTCGGCGCTGATGCGTCCGCTGGCGTCCTGCGAGTCGATGTTCCACAACGACACCCGCAGTTGCTGATCACGGAAGAACTGCGCGCCGTCAGCCCGCCGATGACCGTAAGGCGGACGAAACAGCGGCACATAGTTGTCGGGCAACACCTGTTGCACCAGCGCGGCACTGCGCTGGACCGAATCCTGCCAGTCGTTCCAGTACGCATGGGAGCGATACTCCCAGCCCTGCAAGCCGACGCATTGCTGGCGATACAACGTCTGCAGCGCCTGAGGCGACGACGTGTCCAGACGGCTCTGCAAGCTCTTGCCAAGCACGAAAAACGTGGCGTTGATCTTCTGCTGACGCATGAAATCCGCCAGCCAGTCGGTGGCACCGTCGGCCACACTCGGCCCGCTCTCGAAGTTCAGCAGGAAGCTGCGGTCAGGCATCTCCTCGCCGCTCAGCTCATCGGAGTTGTAACGCTCGATCTCGCTGCTGGTCTGCGGAAACAGTGCCGCCATGCGCAGCAGTTCATTCAGATAGCGCTGGTTGAAAGCGTCCGCCGGCGCTGCCCAGCGCGCATAGAAGGAGTCGTCGGCGACTTTGTACTCCGCCGCGCGCTGACGCAGCATCGGCACGTCGTCGACCAGCACGCAGAACGAGGCGTCGGCTTCACAGGACTTTTCGGCGGCTTTCCAGTTGTCGAACAGCCGCGTCCACATCCGCGTGCGGATCACGTTGATGGTCGACACATTGATCTGCCGCAGCCCAAGACGCTCGGCCAACTGCACGTCGCTGAGGTTCTCACTCTCCAGCAACTGATGGGCAAAACTCAGGATTTCCGCCCGCGAGGCGACATCGAACAACTGCGGGGTGTCCAGCACTTCCGGCCAGACACTGCGATCCATCGTCGCGATCTCCCCGGTCGCCGCCACGGCGTTGCAGGCCAGCAGACAGGCACCGATCAATAACCACTTGCGCAAAACGACGTGCTCCCGATCCTTGAACATGGAGATTTAAGCAGGCGAGGCACTATAGCGGATTTGCCTGGCTATCTGCCGTCTCCTGTAGGAGCTGGCTTGCCCTGCGAGCGGCTGCGAAGCAGTCGTAAATCCGGCAAGCACGGTGTATCAGGCAAAACGCGTGTACAGGTTTTACGACGACTCCGTCGCCGCTCGCAGGACAAGCCAGCTCCTACACCGTCTGCGACCACTCGCACTGCCTATCATCGCCATAGCTGGAGTCATCCGCCCGCAACCCCTAGAATCGCGCCCACGATTAAAGGAGACGACCGCATGCTGATGGTGATATCCCCAGCGAAAACCCTCGATTTCGAGACCCCGCCGACCACCGCGCGCTTCACCCAGCCGCAATACCTGGACCACTCCCAGGAACTGATCACCCAACTGCGCGAGCTGACGCCAGCGCAGATCAGCGAGCTGATGGACCTGTCTGACAAACTCGCCGGCCTCAACGCTGCGCGCTTCGGCAGCTGGACCCCGGCATTCACCCCGGACAACGCCAAACAGGCGCTGTTGGCGTTCAAGGGCGACGTCTACACCGGCCTTGCCGCCGATAGCTTGAGCGAAGCCGACCTCGACTACGCCCAGCAGCACCTGCGCATGCTCTCCGGCCTCTACGGCCTGCTGCGCCCGCTGGACCTGATGCAACCGTATCGTCTGGAAATGGGCACCAAACTGGCCAACGCCCGTGGCAAGGACCTCTACGCCTTCTGGGGCACGCGCATAAGCGAATGGCTCAACGAAGCGCTGGAAGAACAAGGCGACAACGTCCTGCTCAACCTCGCCTCCAACGAATACTTCTCGGCCGTGAAACGCCCGGCGCTGAACGCCCGCATCATTGACACCGAGTTCCGCGACCAGAAAAACGGCCAGTACAAGATCATCAGCTTCTACGCGAAAAAAGCCCGTGGTCTGATGAGCCGCTTCGTCATTTCCGAACGCATCAACAACCCCGAACACCTCAAGCAATTCGACGTGCAGGGCTACCGCTACAGCCAGGAACTGTCGAAGACCGACAAACTGGTATTCCTGCGGGACGAACCTCAGGAGTGAAAAAAAGGGCCGGAGACGGCCCTTTTTTATTGCCCGTGTTCATGCCCCCGCAGGAGCGCACTTGCCCGCGATGGCGCCAGCTCAATCAACACCACCCCGCCTGACTCCCCGCCCCCTCACTGTAGGAGTGAGCTTGCTCGCGATGACTGACGTGCAAACGCCACCGGAGCAACTGACACGACGCCTTCGCGGGCAAGCGCGCTCCTACGGGGATTTGCGTAAACCTGTCCGTAGCAGTCCGGCTTGCCGGCGATGACATTCTCGGGGACGCCACCGTCGGCAAGCCGGGCTGCTACGGAAAGAGGCAAGGCGTTTGCCGGGGTGCTGCTATTTGGTGCGGCGTTAAAAACGTTGAAAACATGAAATCCGCATTCCCCTGCGGAACTTCTTCAAGTTCCTCTTTTGCGGCAACAGCAGACCAACGGTCAATTTGCCGATTATTTGGCGCCAATATTCAGGCAAAAATAAGTTCCCGCCATTTGTCTCAAAAATTTAACGACTTTTTTTGCTACTGGCACTTTGGTTTTTTTCGCTAGTGGCATTGTTACATATGCCGCTCTTAAGCCCCTTATTATTAAGGGCAAAACCGAAGTGGCTATCAGTATGCAACCACAACCTATATTCGGGTGATTAAAAAAAATCCCGAAATCAGGACGAGCGGCCAGGAACTTCTGGGGATCGCTCACGTTCCTACATCCCGTAACAATTCTCGTCCACCTTGTGAGACATCTCTGACATGGCATAAGGACAGAACTGGAAGTTACACCCAGCGAAGTAGGGCCAACCCGGCCCGCGTGGTACGTGCAAGGAGTGAGAACGCACCAGGCAAGTTGTAGTTTTTCGAGCAAGCACCATACGGGTGCCTGCAGCCACTGACGGGCAAGACGAAACTGACCATGGCCTAAAGCCTTGAGCCAGAGCCGCGCCAGCGACTCGCAATCATCTGTTGGAGTGTTATGCCATATCCCAGATCAGGAACTTGTGAGTATTCAATGAGTCACCTGACGCCTGTGTTTCTGATGAACCCGAGTTCGCCTTACATATAGGGAACTCGCACTTAAATTCTGCCTGTGCTTGTGACACGACATGTATTTGCCGTGCGGACAAGTGCGCGAAGTTGCAAGACAGACTTTATATCCGGCCAACTAAATGGCGTAAAAATCGAGGAGAGTACGATGCGTATCAGCATCTTTGGTTTGGGCTATGTCGGTGCAGTATGTGCTGGCTGCCTCTCGGCGCGTGGTCATGATGTTGTCGGCGTGGATATCTCCAGTGCCAAGATCAATCTGATCAATCAGGGCAAGTCTCCAATCGTGGAACCGGGCCTGGGCGAGCTCCTGGAAAACGGGATCAAGACCGGCAAGCTGCGCGGCACCACCGATTTTTCCGAGGCGATTCGTGCTACCGATCTGTCGATGATCTGCGTCGGTACACCGAGCAAGAAGAACGGCGATCTGGAGCTGGACTTCATCGAGTCGGTCTGCCGTGAAATCGGTTTTGTCCTGCGTGAAAAGACTTCGCGTCACACCATCGTCGTGCGCAGCACCGTGTTGCCAGGCACCGTCGCCAACGTGGTGATTCCGATTCTGGAAGACTGCTCGGGCAAGAAGGCCGGTGTCGATTTCGGCGTGGCGGTGAACCCTGAGTTCCTGCGTGAAAGCACCGCGATCAAGGACTACGACCATCCGCCGATGACCGTCATCGGGGAGTTCGACACTGCCTCCGGTGACGTCCTGCAATCGCTGTACGAAGAACTCGATGCACCGATCATCCGCAAGGACATCGCTGTCGCCGAGATGATCAAGTACACCTGCAACGTCTGGCACGCGACCAAGGTCACCTTCGCCAACGAGATCGGCAACATCGCCAAGGCCGTCGGTGTCGACGGTCGTGAAGTGATGGACGTGGTCTGCCAGGACAAGGCCCTGAACCTGTCGCAGTACTACATGCGCCCTGGTTTCGCTTTCGGCGGTTCCTGCCTGCCGAAAGACGTGCGCGCCCTGACCTACCGCGCCAGCTCCCTGGACGTCGACGCGCCGCTGCTCAACTCGCTGATGCGCAGCAACGTGTCGCAAGTGCAGAACGCCTTCGACATCGTCGCCGCCAGCGACACCCGCAAGGTCGCCCTGCTGGGTCTGAGCTTCAAGGCCGGCACCGACGATCTGCGCGAAAGCCCACTGGTCGAACTGGCCGAGATGCTGATCGGTAAAGGCTTCGACCTGAGCATCTTCGACAGCAACGTCGAATACGCCCGCGTTCACGGCGCCAACAAGGACTACATCGAGTCGAAGATCCCTCACGTTTCGTCCCTGCTCAACTCGGACTTCGACGCAGTGGTCGACAACTCCGACGTGATCATCCTGGGCAACCGTGACGAGCGCTTCCGTGCGCTGGCCAACAACGCTCCGGCCGGCAAGAAGGTCATCGACCTGGTCGGCTTCATGGCCGGCACCACCAGCGAAGACGGCAGCGTCGAAGGCATCTGCTGGTAACTGCAGCGGCAAGCTGCAAGTTTCAAGCGACAAGTTCAAAGCGGCTGCAGGCCACAAGTTCAGGCGTTCTGCCTGGGCTTGCGGCTTGAAGCTTGCGGCTTGCAACTCCAAGGATTCCGATTATGCAAAGGCTCAAGCACGGCTTTCTTCAGGCCGCCGGTTGGCTGTTTTATTTAAGTCTGCTGGCCGCCATCGCAATGGCGCTGCCAGTAACCCTGTTCGACTCGCAGTCGAAGGATTTTATTTTCCTGGTCGGGATCGTCGGTATCTGGCGTTACTCGATGGGCGCCACGCACTTTGTGCGGGGCATGATTTTTCTCTACATCGTCTACCCGCACCTGCGCCGCAAAGTGCGCAAGCTGGGCAAGGCGGCCGACCCGTCCCATGTGTTCCTGATGGTCACCAGCTTCCGTATCGACGCGCTGACCACCGCTCAGGTCTACAGCTCGGTGATCCGCGAGGCGATTGCCTGCGGTTTCCCGACCACCGTGGTCTGCTCGCTGGTGGAAATGTCCGACGAGTTGCTGGTCAAGGCGCTGTGGGCCAAATACAACCCGCCACCCCACGTGACCCTGGACTTCGTGCGCATCGCCGGTACCGGCAAGCGCGACGGCCTGGCCTTCGGTTTCCGCGCGATTTCGCGGCACCTGCCGGATGACCGCGCTGTGGTGGCCGTGATCGACGGCGACACCGTGCTGGCGGAAGGCGTGGTGCAGAAAACCGTGCCGTGGTTCCAGCTGTTCGGCAACGTCGGCGGCCTGACCACCAACGAATTCTGCGAAGTGCGCGGCGGCTACATCATGAGCGAGTGGCACAAGCTGCGCTTCGCCCAGCGCCACATCAACATGTGCTCGATGGCCCTCTCCAAGCGCGTGCTGACCATGACCGGACGCATGTCGGTGTTTCGCGCCACCGTGGTCACCGACCCGGATTTCATCGCCGACGTGGAAAGTGACTCGCTGCAGCACTGGCGTCTGGGCCGCTTCAAGTTTCTCACCGGCGACGACAAGTCCAGCTGGTTCAGCCTGATGCGCCTGGGCTACGACACCTTCTACGTGCCGGACGCGGCGATCAACACGGTCGAGCACCCGCCGGAGAAAAGCTTCCTCAAGGCCAGCCGCAAGCTGATGTACCGCTGGTACGGCAACAACCTGCGGCAGAACTCCCGCGCGCTCGGTCTGGGTATGCGTCGTCTGGGCCTGTTCACCAGCGTCGTGCTGTTCGACCAGCGCGTGTCGATGTGGACCTCGATCCTCGGCCTGACCGTGGCGGTGCTCGCCAGCTTCAAGTACGGCGTGGCCTTCCTGCTGGTGTACCTGCTGTGGATCGGCATCACCCGCCTGATTCTGACCCTGCTGCTGTCGTGTTCCGGACACGCCATCGGCCCGGCCTACCCCGTGATTCTTTATTACAACCAGATCGTCGGCGCACTGATGAAGATCTACGTGTTCTTCCGCCTCGACAAGCAGTCGTGGACGCGCCAGCCCACTGCTCTCAAACGTGACCTGGCCAGCTTTCAACAATGGTTCAACACCTGGTCGTCACGAACCATGACCTTCTCCGCCGGCAGCATCTTCATTGCTGTGCTGCTGACGATGGTCTGACCGGATCCATGGATCAACCGATTAATTCAGGAAGCAACATCATGAATACAGCCGTCAACGCCAACGTCGTCCATGAATCCGAAGCCCAGCGTCAGCATGCGCGGATTCGCATTCCCGCCAAACTGCGCCTGCTCAACGGCCAGCCGAACGCGCCGCTGGTGCGTATCGAAGACCTGTCGGCCGGCGGCCTGAGCTACATCACTCCGGCCGGCGTTAAACCGACCGTCGGCCAGGTGATCAAGGGCCGCATGCAGTTCCTGATCGACAACCTGGGCCTGGCCATGGACGTCGAACTGCAGATCCGCGCCTTCGACCCGTCCAGCGGCCGTGTTGGCTGCCAGTTCCAGCATCTGGAAGCTCAGGACATCGCCACCCTGCGCCACCTGATCACCTCGCACCTGTCCGGCGAGATCGTCAGCATGGGCGAAGTGCTCGCCACCCTGCAGCGCGACAACTTCACCAAGGCGCGCAAGGTCAAGGACGGCGGCAGCGGCCTGAGCGCCTTCGGCCGTCTGCGTGCGGTGACGTTCAGCGCCGGGATCTTCGTGGTCGGTCTGGCCGCGTTCGGCTTCGTCGCCAAGTCGGTGTACGGCATGTACTTCGTCAGCCACTCCACTTCGGGCCTGGTCAGCGTGCCGAGCATGGACGTGACCATGCCTCGCGAAGGCACCGTGACCAGCCTGGTCGGCCCGGACGGCGTGGTCGCCAAGGGCGCGCCGCTGGCCTCGTTCAACACCAGCATGCTGGAGATGCTCAAGGGCAACCTGGACCCGGATGAGATGCAGCCGGCCAAGGTCGAAGAGCTGTTCGGTCGCCAACTGGCCGGCACCATGACCAGCCCGTGCGACTGCGTGGTCGGCAAGCAACTGGTCGCCGACGGCCAGTACGCCAGCAAGGGTCAAGTGATCTTCCAGTTGGTGCCGCGCAACGTCGCCGCCAACATCGATGCGCGCTTCACCTACCGCCAGTTCGCCGAGGTGCAACCAGGCGCCCGGGTCAACTTCACCGTCGCCGGCGAAGAAGGCACCCACAGCGGCAAGATCGTCAGCTCCACCGCGCTGAGCCCGGCTGACCTGTCCTCCGACCTGCGCGTGCAGATCCAGCCGGACGAGTCGATCAGCAGCAGCCTGGCCGGCCGTCCCGTGGAAGTGGTCAGCGACCGTGGCCCATCGCTGAACTGGCTGATCGATAAAGCCACGGCTGCGGGTCTCTGATCATGAACGGCCCTCTACGAAACGTGTCCGCCCCAGCGTTGCTGAGCCTGGCCATCGCGTTGGGTCTGGCCGGCTGCGGTTTGAACCTGCCTGACCAGCGTCTGGCCAACGAAGCTCTGCAGCGCGGCGACACCGCGCTGGCCGAGCGCAACTACCGGGCGCTGGCGGACATGGGTTACAGCGACGCGCAGGTCGGCCTGGCGGATATTCAGGTCGGCACCCGCGACCCTGACCTGATCAAGCAGGCCGAGGCGACCTACCGCGCCGCCGCCGAAACCTCGCCACGGGCGCAATCGCGTCTGGGCAAGCTGCTGGCGGTCAAACCCAACTCCACCGAAGCGGAACAACGTGAAGCAGAAGGGCTGTTGAAGAAGGCGTTTGCCAATGGCGAGAGCGGCACGCTGATCCCGCTGGCGATGCTCTACCTGCAATACCCGCACACGTTCCCCAATGTGAATGCGCAGCAGAAGATCAACGAATGGCGCGCCCAGGGCTACCCGGAAGCCGGTCTGGCCCAGGTGCTGCTGTATCGCACTCAGGGCACCTACGACCAGCATCTGGCCGGAGTCGAAAGCATCTGCAAACAGGCATTGCGCGCCAATGACGTTTGCTACATGGAACTGGCGACGGTCTACCAGAAACGCGGCGAAGCCGACAAACAGGCAGCGCTGCTGCAACAGATGCAGAGCGGTTACGCCTCCGGCGCCGTGCCGGCCATGCGCGTCGACACCGTCGCCCGTGTGCTGGCCGATGCGACCCTCGGCAAGCCCGACGAGAAGACCGCCCAGCAGTTGCTGGAGAAGGTCGCCCCGGTCTACCCGGCGTCGTGGGTGAGCCTGGCGCAGTTGCTCTACGACTACCCCGAACTGGGCGACGTCAACAAGATGATGGAGTACCTGGACAACGGCCGCGCCGCCGATCAGCCGCGTGCCGAGCTGTTGCTGGGCAAGCTGTATTACGAAGGCAAGCTGGTGCTTCCGGACGCGAAGAAAGCCGAAGAGCACCTGCTCAAGGCCGCGCCGACGCAGATCTCCGCGCACTACTACCTCGGCCAGTTGTATCGCCGTGGCTACCTCGGTCATCCCGATCCGCAGAAAGCCGTCGAGCAGTTGCTGACCTCCGCCCGTGGCGGCCAGAACAGCGCCGACTTCGCCCTCGCCCAGTTGTTCTCCCAGGGCAAGGGCATCAAGCCGGACCCGGTCAACGCCTGGGTCTTCGGCCAGCTCGCACAGGCACAGGGCACTCCGCAGGCGGCGGACCTGGCTCAGCAACTCAACGATCAATTGCCGCCCGAGAAGCGCGCCCAGGCGCAGAGCCTTCTGACACGTGAACAGCAGGTTCGCGGGACGACAGCGCAGAACGCGCTGGCCCTGCAAACCCTGCAAGAAGAAAAAGACGGCGAGGACACACCTCTATGAAGCTTATGTTGAATCCTCTGATGGCCGCAGGGTTAGGCCTGGGCTTCAGCCTGATGTGGGCCACGCCGACGCTGGCGGCCCTGACCGACACGCAGAACTTCGGTATCGAAGTGAAGATCACCGGGCAGATGGAAGACGACCGCGACCTCGGCACCCGTGGCGGTGGCGACGTCAACGGTGTCGGCCTCGACCTGCGTCCGTGGATGTACGGCGAGTGGGGCAACTGGAGTGCCTATGCCATGGGCCAGGTGGTCACCGCCACCGACACCATCCAGACCGACCCGCTGGACCAGCAGGTCACCGACAGCAACGGTCAATCCAGCCAGCGTGCGCGCAAGACTTCCAGCAGCCGCGAAGTGGATGACAGCTACGCCGCCCTGCGCGAGTTCTGGATCGGCTACAGCGGCTTCACGCCCTACCCCGGCGAGATCCTCAAACTGGGTCGCCAGCGCCTGCGCAACGACGACGGCCAGTGGCACGACACCAACATCGAAGCGCTGAACTGGACCTTCGACACGACCTTGCTCAAGGCCGAAGTCGGCGCCGCCCAGCGCTTCAGCGAATACCGCACCGACCTCACCGAGCTGGCACCCGAAGACAAGGACCGCCAGCACCTGTTCGGCGATGTCGAGTACCAATGGATGCCGGGCCAGTGGGCCGGCGTGCGCGCCCATCACAGCCACGACGACGGCAGCCTGAAACATCAGGGCGAAGCCATCGACGATCTGGACAAGACCAGCCGTGGCGACCTGACCTGGCTGGGCATTCAGGCCAACAGCGATGCCTACAACTATCGCAATCTGAACACCATCAATTACTGGGGCAGCCTGACCTGGCTGACCGGTAACCGCGACCAGATCGGCACCCAGTACGACGCCAGCACCGACCAGTATCTGGCCGGGCAGAAAGACAGCAGCCACGTCAACGGCTGGGCCACCGATCTGGGCCTGCGTTTCCGTCTCGATCCGCAGTGGCAAGTCGGCGGCGCCTACTCGCGCGCCAGCAAGAACTACGAACAGAACGGCCTGGAAAGCAACCGTTCGAACTGGACCGGCACCCGCTCGCGCATTCACCGCTTCGGTGAGGCGTTCCAGGGCGAGATGGCCAACGTCGAATCCGGCTCGCTGTTCGCCTCCTGGCAGATGCAGGAGGACTACGACGCCTCGCTGATCTACCACAAGTTCCGTCGTGTCGATGGCCACGCCGGTATCGGCGGCGCGGGCATCAACCCGGCCCGCCAGAACGTCGACGCCGATGGCGTGGCGACCGGCACCTTCGACTCGCTGCCGCTGGAAGACGGGCGCAAGGATCTGGGTCAGGAGATGGACCTGGTGGTCACCAAGTACTTCAAACAGGGCCTGCTGCCGAGTTCGGTCAGCCAGTCGTTCGACGAGCCGTCGGCGCTGATTCGTCTGCGCGCGGGCGTGTTCAAACCCGGCGATGCGTATCACAGCGGTGTGGACAACTACATGCACCGCGCCATCGTCGACGTGATCTGGCGCTTCTGATGCAAGCCGCGAAGGGAGTGCAATGACATGAACAACCCGACACAAATGACGCGGCGCCAGAACCGGCCCCACGCCCTGCTGGAAAGCGTTGCGCTGAGAAGCGCGGTGCTCGGCGGTGTTCTGCTGCTGGCCGGTGTTCCGGCGCTGGCCAATACCGCGCCAGCCGCTCATCCGGCAGCCGCCGCGCAGCCACCGGCAGACGACGGTACGGTCAAGGGCCTGCATCAGGCCAAGACTTACACCATCACCAGCCCGCCTGCCGAGCCGTTGATGATGGACAAACCCAAGCTGCCGGACCTGTCGGGCTACACCCAGCAGGCCATGCAGAAGAAGATCGTGCGCAGCAAGGCCGGCAAGGTGTCGATCCGGCGCATGATGCAGGAAGACGCACTGAAGGAATTCATCGGCGGCGACAACAAGATGGCCGAGTGGGTGGCCCGTCAGCACGGCATCCCGCAGGCGATCTTCATCGACGACGGCTACATGACCCTGCAGGACCTGGCGAAAAAGGTGCCGAAACAGTACCTCAGCGAAACCGCGCCGGGCGTATGGCTGGCGCGTCTGCCAATCGTGGTCGGCAAGCACGGTGTCTTCGAGATCGACAAGAAAACCGCCGAACTGCGCCTGTCCCAGGAAGCCGGTGCGTTTCTGGTCAACGACAACAAACTGTTCGTCGCTGACACCAGAATCACCGGCTGGAGCGAGAAGGCCAACGGCCCGTCGACGTTCAAGGCGCCGAAGGAATTCCGCCCGTTCCTGCTGTCCTGGGGCGGCAGCGAAACCTACATGTTCAACACCAAAGTGGCGAGCCTGGGTTACAACAACAGCAAGTCGTACGGCATCAGCATTTCGCAGTACACGCCGAACATGAAAGCGCAGATGAACCGCCCGGACCCGACCGGCTGGATCGTCAATTCCGAGTTCTCGGACATGTGGTACGGCTACTACTGCTATGAAACCCGCGACTTCGTGGTCAAGGGCAACACCTACCGCGACAACATCATCTACGGCATCGACCCGCACGACCGTTCCCACGGTCTGATCATTGCCGAGAACACGGTGTACGGGACCAAGAAGAAGCACGGGATCATCATTTCCCGTGAGGTCAACGACAGCTTCATCATCAACAACAAGAGCTACGAGAACCACCTCTCGGGCGTCGTGCTCGACCGTAACAGCGTGAACAATCTGGTGGCCTACAACCAGATCTACCGCAACCACACCGACGGCATCACCCTCTACGAGAGTGCCGACAACCTGCTGTGGGGCAACCGCGTGTTCGCCAACAAGCGCCACGGTATCCGCGTGCGCAACAGCACCAACATCAAGCTCTACGAGAACCTGGCGGTGGGCAACGGCCTGATGGGCGTCTACGGCCACATCAAGGACCTGTCCGACACCGACCGCGACATCAAGCTCGACCCGTTCGACGCTGAGGTGTCGCTGATCATGGTCGGCGGCGAGCTGACCTCCAACGGTTCCGGTCCGCTGTCCATCGACTCGCCGCTCAGCGTCGAGCTGTACAAGGTGTCGATGCTGGCACCGACCAAGAGCAGCGGCATCAGCTTCAACGGCGTACTGGGCGACCGCCAGGACGAGATCCTCGATCTGCTGGTGCGCCAGCAAAAAGCCGTGTTGATCGACCCGGTCGAAAGCCAGAAACAACTCCGGGACTGAGGAAGCCATATCCATGCACGCACACTTGAACAAACTGCTTGGCCTCTCGGCTCTGACCGCAGCCCTCTTCATGGCCAGCAACGCCGCCTGTGCCGATGACGCGCCGGCCCCGAGCTTCACCGCCGAGCCTTGCTGCAGCCTGTGCCCCGAAGCGCACGACGAGAAGAACTACGTCACCCGCTATCAGCAGAACTTCACCACGCTGGTGCAGGCCCAGGGCGACTGGCTGTTCCGTACCCGTGAAGACCTGCGCACCGAGTTCGACACCACGCCGGAAGGCTATCGCCGCATGCAGCAGCTGCACGACGCCTTCAAGAGCAAGGGCGTGGAGCTGGTGATCGTCTATCAGCCGACCCGTGGCCTGGTCGACCGCAACAAGCTGTTCCCGGCCGAGCGCGACAAGTTCGACTACAACACCGCCCTGCGCAACTACCAGGCCATGCTCGGTCGCTTCGCGAAAATGGGTTACACCGTGCCGGACCTGTCGCCGTTGACCAACGAGCAGCAGGCCCACGATTTCTACTTCCGTGGTGACCAGCACTGGACCCCGTACGGCGCCCAGCGCACGGCGAAAATCGTCGCCGAGTCGGTGAAAAAGATGCAGGCCTTCGCCGACATTCCCAAGCGCGAATTCGAGACCCACCTGTCGGGTCGCATGGGCAAGAAGGGCACTCTGCACAACATGGCCGGTCAACTCTGCGGCACCAGCTACGCCATCCAGTACATGGATCAGTTCGAGACCGAACCGAAGGGCGAAGCGGGCGACGGCGACCTGTTCGGCGATTCCGGCAACCCGGAAATCACCCTGGTCGGTACCAGTCACAGCGGCAAGAACTACAACTTCGCCGGCTTCCTGCAGGAATACATGGGCGCCGACGTACTCAACGTGGCCTTCCCCGGCGGCGGCCTGGAAGGTTCGATGCTGCAGTACCTGGGCAGCGACGACTTCCAGCAGCACCCGCCGAAGATTCTCATCTGGGAATTCTCGCCGCTGTACCGCCTGGATCAGGAGACCATCTACCGCCAGATGATGTCGCTGCTGGACAACGGCTGCGAAGGCAAACCGGCGCTGATGACCACCAAGGCCACCCTCAAGCCGGGCACCAACGAGCTGTTGGTCAACGGCAAGAACGGCATCAAGGACGTGCGCAATGGCAGCAACCAGGTCGACATCAAGTTCGCCGACACCTCGGTGAAAACCTTGCAGGCGCGCCTCTGGTACATGAATGGCCGCCATGAAGATCTGAAGATCGAAAAACCTGAAACATCCGAAACCGACGGGCGCTTCTCCTTCGAACTGCGCGATGACAAAGACTGGGCTGACCAGCAACTGCTCGCCGTAGAAGTGCAGGGTCCGGAAGCGGGCGCTGCGCCTCAGCAGGTCGAAGCGAAAGTATGCAAACGCAACGTGTTCCCGAATGTCGCGCATCAAACCGCGCAAGCCGGGTTATGAGGCTCTTATGCACACTCCAAGACTGATGCTCCCTACTCTCCTGTCGCTGGCGGTGATCTCCGCCACGGCCTTCGCCACCACGGCCAGCGCGGCCTCCGCGCTGGTACCGCCGCAGGGCTATTACGAGGGCGTGGAGAAATTCAAAAGCAAGGAAGGCAACTTCAGCTGCGAGGCGACACCGCAGCCGTACACCGGCTCGCTGCAGTTCCGCAGCAAGTACGAAGGGTCGGACAAGTCGCGCTCGACGTTCAACGCCGATTCGGACAAGGCCTTCCGCGATTCGACCAAGGACATCACCAACATGGAACGCAACACCAGCAAGGTGGTGATGCAGTACATGCGTGACGGGCGTCCCGAGCAGCTGGATTGCGCGCTGGGCATGCTGACGACCTGGGCCAGGGCCGACGCGCTGGAGTCCACCGACTTCAACCACACCGGCAAGTCGATGCGCAAATGGGCGCTGGGCAGCATGTCCTCGTCCTACCTGCGCCTGAAGTTCTCCGAGTCGCACCCGCTGGCCACCCGTCAGCAGGACGCGCAGGTGATCGAGGCCTGGTTCAGCAAGCTCGCCGATCAGGTGGTCAGCGACTGGAACAACCTGCCGCTGGACAAGACCAACAACCACTCGTACTGGGCGGCGTGGTCGGTGATGTCCACCGCCGTGGCGACCAACCGCCGCGACCTGTTCGACTGGTCGGTGAAGGAGTTCAAGGTCGCCGCCAATCAGGTCGACCCGCAGGGCTTCTTGCCTAACGAATTGAAGCGCAAGCAGCGCGCGCTGGCGTACCACAACTACGCCCTGCCGCCGCTGGCGATGATCGCCAGTTTCGCCCAGGCCAACGGCGTCGACCTGCGCCAGGAAAACAACGGCGCGCTCAAGCGGCTGGGTGACCGGGTGCTGGCCGGCGTGCAGAACGCCGGCAGCGAATTCCAGGCGCGTGACGGTCAGCAGCAGGACATGACGGACCTGAAGACCGACATGAAATTCGCCTGGCTGGAACCCTACTGCTCGCTCTACGACTGCGGCCCGGATGTGCTGGAACGCAAGCACAAGATGCAGCCGTTCAAGAACTTCCGCCTCGGCGGCGACATGACCCGGACCTACGACCCGAGTCATGAGAAGGGTGAGAAAGGCGGTTCGTGAGAACAACACCTGCCCTGTAGGAGTGAGCTTGCTCGCGATTGCGGTGTGTCAGTCGGCATAGAGGTATCTGGCCCGACGCTATCGCGAGCAAGCTCACTCCTACAAGGACCGTGCGGTGAATGTTGTACCCCCCCGATTTTCCATGGGGGGTTTGGGGGGGCTTTGGCCCTTGGTGCTGGACAAATGGAGAGATAAGGATGGTTTTCTCATCCAACGTGTTCCTGTTCCTGTTCTTGCCGGTGTTTCTCGGCTTGTACTACGTGAGCGGAACCCGCTACCGCAACCTGTTGCTGCTGATTGCCAGCTACGTGTTCTATGCCTGGTGGCGAGTGGACTTCCTGGCCCTGTTCGCGGCGGTGACGCTGTGGAACTACTGGATCGGCCTGCGCGTCGGCGCCGCCGGCGTCAGGACCAAACCTGCGCAGCGCTGGCTGCTGCTGGGTGTGGCGGTCGACCTGTGCATCCTCGGCTATTTCAAGTACGCCAATTTCGGTGTCGACAACCTCAACGCGATCATGACCTCGTTCGGTCTTGAGCCGTTCATCCTGACCCACGTGCTGTTGCCGATCGGTATCTCGTTCTACATCTTCGAGTCGATCAGCTACATCATCGACGTCTACCGCGGCGACACCCCGGCGACCCGCAACCTGATCGACTTCGCGGCGTTCGTGGCGATCTTCCCGCACCTGATCGCCGGCCCCGTGCTGCGCTTTCGTGACCTGGTCGACCAGTTCAACAACCGCACCCACACCCTGGACAAATTCTCCGAGGGCGTGACGCGCTTCATGCAGGGCTTCATCAAGAAGGTCTTCATCGCCGACACCCTGGCGGTGGTGGTCGATCACTGCTTCGCCCTGCAGAACCCGACCACGGGCGATGCCTGGCTCGGCGCGCTGGCCTACACCGCACAGCTGTATTTCGACTTCTCCGGCTACAGCGACATGGCCATCGGCCTGGGCCTGATGATGGGTTTCCGCTTCATGGAAAACTTCAAGCAGCCCTACATCAGTCAGTCGATCACCGAGTTCTGGCGGCGCTGGCACATCAGCCTGTCGACCTGGCTGCGCGACTACCTGTACATCACCCTGGGCGGCAACCGTGGTGGCAAGGTCGCGACCTACCGCAACCTGTTCCTGACCATGCTGCTCGGCGGTCTGTGGCACGGCGCCAACATCACTTACATCGTCTGGGGCGCCTGGCATGGCGTGTGGCTGGCGATTGAAAAGGCACTGGGCATCAACACCACGCCGCGCACCTTCAACGTCGTGCGCTGGGCCTTCACCTTCCTGCTGGTGGTGATGGGCTGGGTGATCTTCCGTGCGGAAAACCTGCACGTTGCCGCCCGCATGTACGGCGCGATGTTCAGCTTCGGCGACTGGCAGCTCTCGGAACTCAACCGCGCCAGCCTGACCGGCCTGCAAGTGGCCACGCTGATCGTGGCTTACATCACCCTGGCGTTCTTCGGCCTGCGCGATTTCTATCAGAACCCACCCGCGACCAAAGCCAAGACGGAAAAAGCCGATGGCCCTGCCACGGCCGAGCCGGGCCTGATCAAAGCCGTACCGGGTGACAAACCAGGCAGCATCCACCAGCCGGGCTACACCGTCGGCAGCGAAGCCCAGGTGCAGCCGGCCTACTGGACCGCCGACTGGTCGCGCTACGTGATGCGCGCGCTGATCCTGCTGATGTTCGTCGCCTCGATTCTCAAACTCTCGGCGGCCAGCTTCTCGCCGTTCCTGTACTTCCAGTTCTGAGGCGCCTGACATGACCCGCTCATTGCGTTTCCTCTACATCTTCCTGTTCCTGGGCATCCTGCTGGCGCTGGGCCTGTGGTCGCTGCGCAGCTTCATCGGTTTCTCGACCTCGAAGGAAACCACGGTGCTCAACGGTCACTGGACCAAAGCCGTGGAAACCCGTTACGACGACGAGTTTCCGATCAAGCGCCTGGGCACCAACCTGTGGGCCGCGCTGGATTACAAGGTGTTCAACGAAGGTCGTCCGGGGGTGATCCTCGGCAAGGACCAGTGGCTGTACACTGACGAGGAATTCGACGCCGTCGCCAATGGCGAGCAGAACGAAGCCGACAACCTGTCGCTGATTCAAGGCGTGCGCGACACCCTCAAGCAGCACGGTACGCAACTGGTGCTGGCGATCGTTCCGGCCAAGACCCGTCTGTACCCGGAACACGTCGGCGACAACAAGCCGGCCACCCTGCACACCGACCTGTATCAGCAGTTCCACGCCCAGGTGAATCAGGCTGGCATTTTTGCCCCGGATCTGCTGGCGCCGCTGCAAAGCGCCAAGGACAAGGGCCAGGTGTTCCTGCGCACCGACACCCACTGGACGCCGATGGGCGCCGAAGTGGTGGCGCAGCAGCTGGGTGAAGCGATCAGCCAGCAGACCCCGCTCAGCGGCGAGCCGCAGACCTTCGTCACCGAAGCCAAAAGCAGCGCGCCGTACAAGGGCGACCTGACCAACTTCCTGCCGCTCGATCCGCTGTTCAGCAACCTGCTGCCCAAGCCGGACGACCTGCAGAAACGCGACACCCACCCGGCCGAAGCCGCCGGCGACAGCGACGATGCCCTGTTCGCCGACAACAGCGTGTCGGTGGGCCTGGTCGGCACCAGCTACAGCGCCAACCCCAACTGGAACTTCGCCGGCGCCCTGAAGCAGGCGCTGCACAGCGACGTGGTCAATTACGCCGAAGACGGCCATGGCCCGATCCTGCCGATGCTCAAGTATCTGCAGACCGACGCCTTCAAGAGCAACCCGCCGCAGGTGCTGATCTGGGAATTCCCGGAGCGTTACCTGCCCGCCCACAACGACCTGACCGAGTTCGATCCGCAGTGGATCGCCGAACTCAAGAAGGCCCGTGACCCACAACAAAATCTGGCGCAGAACGCCAACAACTCCGACTCGCCCGACCGGGCGCAGAACTGAAGAGGACTCCTCACATGACTATGCAGACCACCACTCACATGCCTACCCGTTCGACCAAATCCGGCCTGCTGAAAACCTGCGTGCTGGCCGCAAGCCTGGGCTTCGTCTCTCTCTCTGCCTTCGCCGGTGGCGACGCCGCCCTGTACGGCCCGACTGCACCGAAAGGCTCGACCTTCGTGCGTGTATACAACGCCAGCAACGCCGAAATCAGCGCCAGCGTCGGCAACACCAGCCTCAACGAAGTCGGCCCACTGGCCAGCAGCGATTTCAGCTTCATGCCGCAAGGTGACTACAGCGCCAAGATCGGCAGCCAGACCCTGCCGGTGAAACTGGCCAGCGACCACTACTACACCATCGTCAACAACACCTCGGGCGCACCGCAACTGGTGGAAGAGCCACCGTTCAAGAACAAGCAGAAGTCGCTAGTGCGCGTGCAGAACCTCAGCGACAAATCGCTGACCCTGAAAACCGCCGACGGCAAGACCGACGTGGTCAAGGCCGTGTCCGCCAAGGGCACCGGCGAGCGTGAGATCAACCCGGTGAAAGTCAGCCTGGCGCTGTTCGACGGCGACAAGAAAGTCAGCGACGTCAAACCGGTCGCCCTGGAGCGCGGCGAAGCCGCGGTGCTGTACGTCACCGGCAGTGGCAGCAGCCTGTCGCCGGTGTGGGTGAAACGCCCGACTTCGACTCAGTAAGCCGAAACAGTTAACCCCCTGTAGGAGTGAGCTTGCTCGCGATGGCGTCCCCTCAGACGCTGAGATATCGACTGACACTACGCCATCGCGAGCAAGCTCACTCCTACAAGGAATCAGCAGAACAAGAAACACCGAAACGACAGACAAAAACCGACGTATAGCCCATTCAAACGCTATTGCTATTTGGAGAAACAAAATGATTCCAGTGATCTTGTCAGGTGGCAGCGGTTCCCGACTCTGGCCTCTTTCGCGCAAACAGTACCCGAAACAGTTCCTGGCCCTGACCGGCGAACACACCCTGTTCCAGCAGACCCTGGAGCGTCTGCAGTTCGATGGCATGCAGCACCCGGTCGTGGTGTGCAACAAGGACCATCGTTTCATCGTCGGCGAGCAGCTCAATGCGCTGAACATCGACACCCAGGCGATCATCATGGAACCGTTCGGCCGCAACACCGCGCCGGCCGTGGCGATTGCCGCGATGATGCTGGCCAACGAAGGCCGTGACGAGCTGATGCTGGTGCTGCCAGCCGACCACGTCATCGACGACCAGAAAGCCCTGCAACGCGCGCTGGCCCTGGCCACCGTCGCCGCCGAACGTGGCGAGATGGTGCTGTTCGGCGTGCCGGCCACCAAGCCGGAAACCGGCTATGGCTACATCCGCTCCACTGCCGACGCGCTGCTGCCGGAGGGCGTCGCCCGCGTTGCTCAGTTCGTCGAGAAGCCTGACGAAAAACGCGCCCAGGAATTCGTCGAAGCCGGCGGCTACTACTGGAACAGCGGCATGTTCCTGTTCCGCGCCAGCCGTTATCTGGAAGAACTGAAAAAGCACGATCCGGACATCTACGACAACTGCCTGCTGACCCTGGAACGCAGCAAGCACGACGCCGACAACATCGAACTGGATCAGGCCAGCTTCGCCTGCTGCCCGGACAACTCCATCGACTACTCGGTGATGGAAAAGACCCAGCGCGCCTGCGTGGTGCCGCTGGACGCCGGCTGGAGCGACGTCGGTTGCTGGTCGTCGCTGTGGGACGTGCACCAGAAAGACGAAAACGGCAACGTTGCCAAGGGTGACGTGGTCATCCAGGACAGCCGCAACTGCATGATCCACGGCAACGGCAAGCTGGTGTCGGTGATCGGCCTGGACAACATCGTCGTGGTGGAAACCAAGGACGCCATGATGATCGCCCACAAGGACAAGGTTCAGGGCGTCAAGCAGATGGTCAACACCCTCAACGAGCAGGGTCGCACCGAAACCCAGAACCACCTGGAAGTCTACCGCCCGTGGGGCTCGTACGACTCGGTGGACATGGGCGGCCGCTTCCAGGTCAAGCGCATCTCGGTCAAGCCGGGCGCCAGCCTGTCGCTGCAGATGCACCACCACCGCGCCGAGCACTGGATCGTGGTGTCGGGCACCGCGCAGGTCACCTGTGACGAGAACGTGTTCCTGCTCACCGAGAACCAGTCGACCTACATCCCGATCGCCTCGGTTCACCGCCTGCGCAACCCGGGCAAGATCCCGCTGGAAATCATCGAAGTGCAATCCGGCAGCTACCTGGGCGAAGACGACATCGAGCGTTTCGAAGACGTCTACGGCCGCTCCACACCGGGTATCGAAGCCGGCGTCCGGACCCAGACCATCGCCCGCTGATCGCTGACCGCTTCACGTTTTGCAGTGTCCCTCCCCCTCCTCTGCGTACTCCCCATCCGCAGAGTGGGGGTGGGGGCTTTTTTTGCGTGACCATTGAAGACTCCCCCGAAATCCGTGGCATTGCGCAATCCCCTGCGGGCTCTGCTATCTGCTTCTGGCCGAAGGCCGTGGGAGCCGGCTTGCTGGCGAATGTGGCGGATCCGTGGCATTGATGTCGACTGACAAACCTGTTCGCCAGCAAGCCGGCTCCTACAATCTGCGTGCAACTGCCATTTGGTCTGTGTCCGCACCTTTCGGTACGATGCCCACTCGTGCATTTCGCGAGATCGAAGACCATGATCATCGGCGCCGTTTTGATCTTCACCTGGCTGGTCCTTCTGTTGCGCTACCCGGCCAAGGCCTTGCCGGTGTCGCTGGCGGCTGCGGCGGGGCTGGCTATCGTTGCGGCGATGGTGGTCTGGGAAGACAGCCGGGAAAGCCGACGCCTGGATCGTCTGCAGCTGCTCATGGATTACCGGCCACAGCAATGCCCGGCCGGGCGACCTTTGCTGGTGCTGATCGACAACGGCAACGACGTACCGCTCAAGGAGCTGCGCTGGAGAGTCGGCGCCTACGCACCGGGCGATACCGTCAATCTCACCGAAGACACCTATACTGCCCCGCGCTATCGCGGCCCCGGCGAACTGTTGCCCGGCAGCCAGTGGCAGGACTGCATGCCGCTGCCGCCCCTGCGCCCCGGCTACCGCCCGCAAACCCTGGAATTCCGCGCCGAGCGTCTGCAAGGCAGCTTTTCCGGCTGAACCCACTTTTTAAAAGAAAGGAATCGACATGTCTGTGGTCCTGATCACCGGATGTTCCAGCGGCATTGGCCGGGCCATGGCCGATGCCTTCAAGGCCGCCGGCCACGAGGTCTGGGCCACCGCGCGCAAGAGCGCCGATGTCGCCACACTGAGTGCCGCCGGTTTTCACGCGCTGGAGTTGGACGTCAATGACAGCGCGGCGCTGGAAAATCTGGCCGCCGAGCTGGAACGGCACGGCAAGGGCCTGGATGTGCTGATCAACAACGCCGGTTACGGTGGCATCGGCCCGCTGCTCGATGGCGGCGTCGAGGCCATGCGTCGGCAGTTCGAGACCAACGTGTTTTCCATCGTCGGCGTGACCCGCGCGCTGTTCGCCCTGCTGCGGCAGAACAAAGGGTTGGTGGTGAATATCGGCAGCGTGTCCGGCGTATTGGTAACGCCGTTCGGCGGCGCCTACTGCGCGTCGAAAGCGGCGGTGCATGCCATGAGCGACGCCCTGCGCATGGAGTTGGCGCCGTTTGCCGTGCGGGTCATGGAAGTGCAGCCCGGCGCCATCGACACGCAATTTGCGCGCAATGCCAGCCATGAGGCCGAACAGGTGATTCGTGAAGGATCGCCGTGGTGGCCGTTGCGGGAAGGGATTCGTGCCCGGGCCAATGCCTCGCAGACCCACCCCACCCCGGCCAGCGATTTCGCCCGCGACGTGCTCAACGCCGTACAACGCCCCACCCCGCCGCGCCTGCTGCGCTCCGGCAACGGCAGCCGCGCCCTGCCCCTGATGGCCCGGCTGCTGCCGCAAGGGTTGCTGGAGAAAATCCTCAGCAAACGCTTCAAGCTGGATGTGCCCTTATAAGTCACCGCGAACCCGACTGGATGAACTCGCTCCCCTGTAGGAGCTGGCTTGTCCTGCGAGCGGCTGCGAAGCAGTCGTAAAACCGGTAAACGCGGTGTGTCAGGCAGGCATAGTCGTCAGGGTTTACTGCCGCTTCGCGCCAGCTCGCAGGACAAGCCAGCGCCTACAAGTCCGAGGTGTTCCGAAACTTTGATGGCGGGCACATAGGCCCACTGTGGGAGCGAATTCATTCGCGATGCGGTGTTTCAGACGCCAGATCCCTGTCGACTGAACGGGCCTGTCGCGAATGAATTCGCTCCCACAAGATAGATCTGTGTTAGCCGCAGGGTTACTGCGTTTTCTCCGGATTGACGATCACCGTGCAGGTGATGCCCGCCGACAACACCACACTTTCCGGCACTTGATCCAGGTGGATGCGCACCGGTACGCGCTGCGCCAGGCGGACCCAGTTGAAGGTCGGGTTGACGTCGGCGACCAGTTCGCGGCTTTCCGGGTTGTCGCGGTCGTAGATGGCGCGGGCGATGCTTTCGACGTGGCCTTTCATCACTTCGCCGCTCATCAGTTGCATGTCCGCCGGGTCACCGACTTTCACATGCGGCAGCTTGGTTTCTTCAAAGAAGCCGTACACCCAGAACGAATTCTTGTCGACCACCGCCATCTTCGCCTCGCCGATGCGCGCGTAGTCGCCGCGGTGCACGTTGAGGTTGGTGACGTAGCCGTCCACCGCCGCCAGCACGCGGGTGCGTTGCAGGTTGAGCTGCGCCGCTTCCAGTTGTGCCACCGCCAGTTGATAGTCGGCCTGCGCCGAGTTGGCGACGTTGGAGGCGTCTTCGCGGTTTTCCGCCGACACCACCAGCGCATCGAGGTCCTTGCGCCGGCTGGCGTTGACCTTGCGCATCTCCCAGGTGGCCTTGCGCGAGGCGACCATCGCTTCGGCCTGTTTGACCGCCAACTGGTAATGCTCAGGGTCGATCTGCATCAGCAGGTCACCCTTCTTCACCGGCTGGTTGTCCTTGACCGGCACATCGACGACCACGCCGGTGACATCGGCAGCGACGTTGATGATGTCGGCGCGCACACGGCCATCCCGGGTCCACGGGGTGTCCATGTAGTGAATCCACAGCAGCCGGCCGATCCAGATGGCCAGCGCCAGAATCAGTAATGTGGCGATCAGACTGAAGAGCTTTTTCATCGCGAACCCATGTGCCTCAACGGTAAACAGTCAGCGCCATGGCGCCGAAAATGCAGCTGAACAGACTCAGGCGCAACAGCGCCGGATGCCAGAAAAAACGGTACAGATCGAACCCCGACATGAAACGGTCCAGGGCCCAGGAAAGCACCATGGCGACCAGGAACATCACGGTCACGGTCGGCATGTAAACGCCATGAAAGGCGAATTCACGAGGCATGGGAAAGTCCTTGCGCGGCTTGTGCCGGCGCATGCGCGGCCAAAGGTGATTGCGGGTCGAGCAGGCAAGTGCGGATGAAGTGCAGGTAGCTCTTCACCCGCCGCAGCGGCGACGTGTCGAAATGCGGCGGGCAAGGCTCGTCGACCTCCTGCACACAGATGATCGCGTGATCCACCGCATACAGGCAGCGTGCCAGATTGTGCCGGTCCGGTTGCAGGAACAGACGGATCAGCGCCCGGCCCAACGCCCGCACCGCCTGCCGCCAAGGTTGCGATTCGGCGTAGCTCGGGTGCGGCGGAAGCGCCTCCTGTTCGCGACGCAGTTCGATGACCGCATGGCCGATCTCCTGCACCACGAACATCCAGCGCAGCAGGTTGCGCTGCACCGCAGGTTTGCCGGCGGCCAGACCGTAGGCCTGGTGCATCAGGTCGCGGGTGCGGCTTTCGAAGTTGGAACGAATGCCACGCAGCGGCGCGCTGATGGCGAAACTCACCTGCTGACGCAGATCGTCTTCCAGACGCCGCCACAGCCAGCGGCTGTTCGGCGGCAGGATGATCGCGCCAGCGGCAGCGCACAGCAGCATGCCGATGACCATGGCGATGTAGTCGTTGATGAAGGCGTACGGGTTGTAGACGGTCAGGTTGTCCGGTACCGAACCGATACTGAAAAAGATCAGCAGCCCGATGCCGATCCCGGCCCACTGCGGCCGGGTGGTGAGGAACGCACCGAAGGCGAACACCGGCGCCAGCACCATGCACAGCAGCGGAAAACCGTCGATCAGCGGCAACACGAAAAACGTCTGGAAGAAGCCCAGCAGCGCGCCGAGTCCGGTGCCACAGGCCATCTGGAACGACATGCGCTGCGGGTTCGGCGTGGTCGCCGACAACGCCACGGTGGCGGCCGACACCAGGGTCATGGTCGCCCCGCTCGGCCAGGCGGTGGCCACCCAGTACCACGACATCACCGCCATTACCGCCAGCGCACGCAGCCCGGAGGCCAGCGACAGGGTCCAGTTGGTGGTGTTGACGAACGGCTCGACCCATTTTTCCCGCTCATGGCTGTGGTCGGCCAGCGAGGCGTGGGTCTGCGCGTAGTCGTGCATGTCGTCGACGAAGCGGTAGAGCAGCTCGTAGGCGGTGTGGAAATCCAGCAGCGCGTCGTCGCTCGGCGCGCTTTTGACGAACTCGGCGCGCAGGCTGCGCACCTGCTCGGGCAGGCTGGCCTTGTAGTCGCTCAAACGGCTGGCGAGTTTCGCCCCGTCAGCGTTGGTCAGGGCACGACCGGCGAACGGTTCCAGCAGTGCGGTCAGCGCGCACAGCCCCGGCTCGATGGCCTGTACCGCCGGGGTCACGCCGTTGCGCCGCAGGCGTTCGAGCAGTTGGTGCAAGGCGTTGAAGCGCGTGGTGATGGTCATGAACTCGCTGTTCAGACGGTTCAAGCGGCCATTGCGCCGACGCATATGCGGGTCTTCAAATACCGTGACCGCACGCAGGCCTTCCAGGCCCACGGCATCGGCGATGAAGCGCACGTTGCTGGCTTCGAATTTCTGCGGATCGCTGTCGCCGCGCAGACCATCGATGACGAAACGGGCGAAGGTGCCGAAGCGCTGATAGAGGGTGTTGCGCATGGCCGCGCCGGTGCTTTGCGGCAGGACGGCGGCGGTGACCAGCGTCGAACAGATGATTCCCAGAGAAATTTCCAGCAGGCGCCAGACCGCCGCCATGAACGAGGTTTCCGGGTGAGCCAGTGCCGGCAGCCCGGTGAACGCGGCGGTGTAGCCGGCCAGCACGAAGCCATAGGCGCGGAAGTTGCGATAGCGCGCCGCGCCAGCACAGCAGAACGCCACCCACAGCGCCATCAGCAGCAGGAACGGCGCACTGTCCTGGGGAAACAGCGCCATCATCGTCACCATCACCACCGACCCGGCGAGGGTGCCGAGCAGGCGATAGAAACTCTTGGCGAACACATGGCCGCTCTGCGGCTGCATGACGATGAACACGGTGATCACCGCCGTGCGCGGCTGCGGCAGTTCCAGGCGCATCGCCACCCAATAGGTGAGGAAGGCGGCGAGCAGCACCTTGGCGATGTAGATCCAGGTCACCCCGTCGCTGCGCGCCCAGCCGTTGAGCTCACGGCGCCATTCGAGGGATTTGAACCAGTGCAAGACGGTCGTCATTTCAATTCCGGACCTACGTTGGCTGAAAAATCGTAATCGCGAGCAAGCTCACTCCTACAAATGACCGCGCTCCCCTGTAGGAGTGAGCTTGCTCGCGATGAGGCATTTCAGAGCGATGCATCTCTAAAACCTTCACCGGTCAAACACCTGCAACAACGCCGGGGTCTTCGGCGCGGCGGTTTTTTCCGGGGCCGGCGAATCACGACCGGCCATCAGGCCACCGCCCAGCGCCACCACCAGCTCGGCATGGACCGCCAGACGCTCGGCCTGCACCTGCTGTTGAATCTGCTGCTGACGGAACAACAACGTCTGCGCGTTGAGCACGTTGACGTAATCGGTCAGGCCGCGCTGGAATGCAATCAGGGCGATGTCGTAAGTCTTCTGCGCAGCGGCCACCGACTGATCGGCAAAGCCCTGCTGCTTGTCCATCGACTCGCGGCGAATCAGTTGGTCGGAAATGCTCTTCAGCGCCGTCACCAGGGTCTGATTGTAGTGACCCACGGCGGCGTCGTAGCCGGCCGACGCCACGCCCAGTTCACCGCGCAGGCGACCGCCGTCGAAGATCGGCAGGCTGATGGCCGGGCCGAAGCTGTAGTTGAATTTCTTGCCGGTCAGAAACTCCAGCATGCCGCCGCCGGTCGCCATGTAGCCGAGGCTGCCCATCAGGTCGACGTTGGGGTAGAAACCGGCATGGGCGACATCGATGCCACGGGCCTGTGCGGCAACACGCCAGCGCGCGGCGACCACGTCGGGACGCTGGCCGAGCAACTCAGCCGGCAAGGCCGACGGCAGTTTCAGCCGGGTGTTTAACGACAGCGTCGGACGCTGCAGGCTCGCACCGGCGCCCGGCCCTTTGCCGGCCAGCGCCGCAATCTGGTTGCGGCTCAGGGCGATGGCTTCGTCCAGACCGTCGATCTGACGATGGGTTTCCGGCAGCGGCGCTTCCGCCTGGCTGACTTCCAGATGGGTGCCGATACCCGCCTTGAGCCGGCGCTGGGCCAGATCGAGAATCTGCGTCTGCTGGTGCAGGGTGTTTTCCACGATGTCGCGCTGGGCGTAGTTCAGCGACAACTGGATGTAGGCGCGGACGATGTTGTCCTGCAGCTCCAGTTGCGCCTGACGCTCTTCGGCGGCAGTCATGTGCGCCAGGTCCAGGGCTTCTTCGGTGGTGTTGCTGTCCTTGCCCCAGAGGTCGAGGGAATAACTCAGGCCGATGGAGGCGTTGTTGTCCCAGGTGCTGGTGTTGGACAGCTCGCCCGGCCCGTAGAACTGGTCGGTCGGCCAGTTGTGGCGTTTCAGGGTGCTGTCGCCGTTGATCTGCAGCGACTCGGCGGACTCGGCGATACCCGCCATGGCCCGCGCCTGACGCACCCGCGCAGCAGCGATGGCCAGACTCGGGCTGCCGAGGGCAGCGAGTTCTATCCAGTGGTTCAGCTGATCGTCACCATAGGCGCGCCACCATTGACCATCCGGCCAGTGCGCATCCTTGGCGGCCTCTTTGATGGCGTCGTCGGTGGCCAGCGCGTCAGGGGAAAGCGAAGTGCCTTGAGGGGCAATTCCTCCGGTGCCGATGCAGCCGCTGATGAGTAACGTTAAAGCCCAGACACTGAGGGGCTTGAGCCCTCTGAGGATGCGACGCGGCACAGCTGCAATTACCCGAGTAGAGGAGAAGTGAATCGAGCCGAGATTCTAGGATGCGCCCGAATCGCCGATAAGCCGAGAGTTCTGTGAATCTTTATTACCGAACGGAAGATAATCCTTTGGTATGGCTGACACGGATCAGTAACTTCATGTCACAATTCGTGCCATCTCACCAGAGAACGGCCCATGGACACTCTGCAAAACATGCGCGCTTTCAGTTGCGTGGCACAGGCTGGCAGCTTCACCGCTGCCGCAGCACAACTGGACACCACCACCGCTAACGTTTCACGCGCTGTTTCCAACCTCGAAGCCCATTTGCAAACCCGTTTGCTCAACCGCACCACCCGACGCATCGCCCTGACTGAAGCGGGCAAGCGTTACCTGTTGCGCTGCGAGCAGATCCTCAACTATGTCGAGGAAGCGGAGGCCGAGGCCAGCGACGCCCACGCGCGTCCGGCCGGGCAGCTGAAGGTGCATTCGATGACCGGTGTCGGCCAGCATTACGTGATCGACGCGATTGCCCGTTACCGGCGCAATCACCCGGACGTATCGTTCGACCTGACCATGACCAACCGCGTGCCCGACATTCTCGAAGAAGGCTACGACGTGTCCATCGTGCTGGCCAGCGAGCTGCCGGATTCGGGTTTCGTGTCGCAGCGGCTGGGCATCACCTACAGCATCGTCTGTGCCTCGCCTTCTTATATAAAGGCTTTCGGCATGGCCAACGAGCCGGCCGACCTGCTCAACCACGCCTGCCTGCGCCTGGTGAGCCCGGCGTTTCCGCTGGAGAAGTGGACGTTCGACGGTCCGGAAGGCCGGGAAACCGTGACCATTGCCAGTTCGCCGTTCATGGTCAACTCTGCGGATGCGATGAAAGCGGCGATCAGCAGTGGCATGGGCATTGGCATGCTGCCGATCTATTCGGCGATCGAAGGGCTGCGCAACGGCTCGCTGGTGCGGGTGCTGCCGACTTACCGTTCGAACGAGCTGAATCTGTATGCGATCTACCCGTCGCGGCAGTATCTGGACGCGAAGATCAAGACGTGGGTCGAGTACCTGCGCGGTTCGCTGCCGGAGATCATGGCGGCCCACGAGGCGGATCTGCAGACTCATGTGTTGCCGGAGACGGTCTGACGCCTTACGCGGCCCCTTGTAGGAGCTGGCTTGCCCTGCGACCGGCGACGAAGTCGTCGTAAAACCTGTGTCCTTGGTTTGTCTGACGGATTGCTGAGTCTGCTAACGCAGCCTGTTTCGCCTGACGGCGAGTTACGCGCCCCCCTGTAGGAGCTGGCTTGTCCTGCGAGCGGCGACGAAGTCGTCGTAAAACCTGTGTCCTTGGTTTGTCTGACGGATTGCTGGTCTGCTAACGCAGCCTTGTTTCGCCTGGCGGCGAGTTACTTGGAAAAGCCCCAAGTAACCAAGGGCTCTCTACCCCGCCATACGGCACCTCGCTAATGCTCGGCATGCCCTCACTCCGGCGACGCTCCGTGGGCCCGCCGCGAATGGGCCATCCATGGCCCACGCGGCTCTCGCGACATCCTGTCGCTCGACCCACTGCGCATCGCCTGCGTTCGGCCTTCTGGAACGGGGCCCCAACATCAAAATCAAAAACCAGATCAAAAGCCGGCGTAACACACACTCCCTGTGGGAGCGGGCTTGCCCGCGAAGGCGTCCTTGGAATCGCTACCGCCGGCAAGCCGGACTGCTACGGACGATCAGCGCCTGCCATCTGCTTTTGCTTCTGGCCGAAGGCCGTGGGAGCGGGCTTGCCCGCGAAAGCGGTGGGTCAGGCAAACCGCTTTCGCGACCCTCGTAACCTCGGATCCCACAGGGGGTCGTGCTGGCTCTGTGGATTGTGTTACCACGCCGAGATCCCGCAAACACCACACATCTGTGGGAGGGAGCCCTGCTCGCGAAAGCGTCAGGCCAGGCAATGCAGGGTCGTCTGCCCTACCGCTATCGCGAGCAGAGCTCCCTCCCACAATGGTCTGTAGCGACCTCGGCCTTGTTTGGCACCCACACATCCGTAGCAGTCCGGCTTGCCGGCGGTAGCGATTCCAAGGACGCCTTCGTCCGAATGCGGCCCAGACCAAGCCCGCTCCCACAGGGAGTGTGTGTTTCGCCAGCTTTTGATCTGGCTTTTGATGTTGGGGCCCCGTCCCAGAAGGCCGAACGCAGGCGATGTGGAGTGGGTTGAGCGGCATGGATGCCGCGAGAGCCGCGTGGGCCATGGATGGCCCATTCGCGGCGGGCCCACGGAGCGTCGCCGGAGTGAGGGCATGCCGAGCATTAGCGAGGCACCGTATGGCGGGGTGAGGAGCCCTTGGTTACTTGGGGCTTTTCCAAGTAACTCGCCGCAGGCGAAACAAGGCTGCGTTAGCAGCCTCAGCAATCCCCCAGATACAAGCCCCCTGCCAATCCTCGGGCAAGAATGTTAGCGTGCTACGCACTGTCCATCTGAACCGCCCGAGAGAAGCTATCCGATGAAAAAGACCGTCCTTGCCTTCAGCCGCGTGTCCCCGGAGTTGGCCGAGCGCCTGCAGCAAGACTTCAACGTGATCATCCCGGACCCGAAAAAGGGTGATCTGAATGCGCAGTTCAACGAGGCCCTGCCCCACGTCCACGGCATGATCGGCGCCGGGCGCAAGCTGGGGCGTGAGCAGCTGGAAAGCGCCACGCAGCTGGAAGTGGTGTCGAGCATTTCGGTCGGTTACGACAATTACGACGTCGGCTACCTGAGCGAACGCGGCGTCATGCTGACCAACACGCCGGATGTGCTGACCGAAAGCACCGCCGACCTCGGTTTCTCGCTGATCATGAGCAGCGCCCGTCGGGTCGCCGAGCTGGATGCTTACACCAAGGCCGGCAAGTGGACCCGCAGCATCGAAGCGCCGCATTTCGGCACCGATGTGTTCGGCAAGACCCTGGGTATCGTCGGCATGGGCAATATCGGCGCGGCCGTGGCCCGTCGTGGTCGTCTGGGTTTCAACATGCCGATCCTGTACAGCGGCAACAGCCGCAAGACCGCTGTGGAACAGGAGCTGGGCGCGCAATTCCGCACGCTGGATCAACTGCTGGCCGAGTCGGATTTCGTCTGCCTGGTGGTGCCGCTCAGTGAAAAGACCAAGCACCTGATCAGCACCCGCGAGCTGTCGCTGATGAAGAAGAGCGCGATCCTGATCAACATCGCCCGTGGCCCGATCGTCGACGAACCGGCGCTGATCGAAGCGTTGCAGAACGGCACCATTCGCGGCGCCGGTCTGGACGTGTACGAGAAAGAGCCACTGGCCGAATCGCCGCTGTTCAAGCTGGACAACGCCGTGACCCTGCCGCACATCGGCTCGGCCACCCACGAAACCCGCCAGGCCATGGCCGACCGCGCCTACACCAACCTGCGCGCCGCGCTGTTGGGCGAGAAGCCGCAGGATCTGGTGAATGGGCAGGTGTGGAAGGGCTAATTTCTCACGAACGGCACGCCGCCCTTTGTGGGAGCGAATTCATTCGCGATGACGGCGGTACAGGCGGCAATGATGTATCGCCTGTACCGGCCTCTCGCGGATAAATCCGATCCCACAATGTTTCACCCGATAGTTCCAATCGCGAGCAAGTTCACTCCTACAGAAAATGCATCCCCTGTAGGAGTGAGCTTGCTCGCGATGCTGTTGGGGCTTACGCCAATTTCCCGCCCACCGGCATCACCGCCTTCGGCTTTCTGAACACCAGCACGTTACCCACCATCACCAGCACCAGCCCGCACAGCGCCGGCGCTGTCCACTGGTAGCCTTCGGCGAACGCCGAGACGTTCAGCGCCACCACCGGGAACAGCACCGTGCAATACGCGGCGCGCTCCGGGCCCATGCGGCCGACCAGGGTCAGATAGGCGGTAAAGCCGATCACCGAACCCGGAATCACCAGGTACAGCAACGACGCGATGTAGCGGGTGTTCCACTCGAAGGCGAACGGCGTGCCGCTGATCACACAGTACGCGCAGAGCATCGCCGCGCCGTAGAGCATGCCGTAGGCGTTGGTGGTCAGCGGGCGCAGGCCGGCTTTCTGTTGCAGGCTGGAAAGCATGTTGCCCGCCGAGAAACACAGCGTGCCGAGCAGCGCCAGGCCCAGGCCGATCAGGGTTTCGCGGCTGGCGCTGTGGCCCGACAGCTCCGGCCAGAACAGGCAGCCCAGCCCGAGCAGGCCGAGGGCGCCGCCCACCAGCACGTTGCGCGCGACTTTCTGCTTGAAGAAGATCCGTGCGTTCAGCGCGTTCCACAGCGTGGCAGTGGAAAACACTACCGCCACCAGCCCGCTCGGGATCCAGCGGCTGGCGGTGTAGAAACACATGAAATTGACGCAGAACAGGCACACGCCCTGGGCCACACAGATCAGTTGGCCGCGACGGTTGACCTTCTGCAGCTTGCCGCTGATCAGCAGCATGGCGAACAGAATCAGCGCCGCCAGGCCGAAGCGGTAAACGATGGACACCGGAATCGCCACCTCGCCCAGTTGCAGTTTCAGGGCGATCCAGGTGGTGCCCCAGATCAGGACGGTGAGTAGATACAGCGAGAGGTTCATGGTCCGGCTCCTTTATGAGGCTCCAGTGTGAATCCCGGCCCATGACATGATTTGCAAAAACTTGCGCTTTTGAGCATTCGACGGCTGGCAGCCCCGGGTCTACGGAGTAGGATGCAAAACCATAACGCTCGCCTTATTCCGTTTACCGAGAACCGCCATGTCGCCACTGGATACCCTCCAGGTCTTCCAATCGCTGAACAGCTCGCCCCATGCGCAGCTGGAACAGAGCGCATTGCTCGGCGATGGCGTGGTTGCAGCCCTGTGGAACAACCGGCACGACGCGCAGGACTATCACGCGCCGAGCCATCACACGTTGTCCTGTTACGTGGGCGGCGGCACCGGCACTTTCCGCCGTGATCAGCCCGACAAAAAGGGCGCACCGGACAAACTCTGCGTGCTGCCGGCCGGACATCAGTCGTCGTGGGTGGTCAACGGCGATATCCGTCTGGCGCATCTGTACATCAGCCCCGAACAGTTCGCCCTCAACTGCGTCACCCTGCTCGACCGCGAACCTCGCGAACTGGCGTTGCAGGAACACACCTTTCTCGACGACACGCTGCAGGCCGAGCGTTTCCACCGGCTGATCCGCCTGAACTGGAACGAGCCCGGCGAGCGTCTGCTGACCAGCAGCCTGGCTCATGAACTGCTCGACCACATGGTGCTCAATCAGGTCGGCCTGCGCGACGGTCTGCGCCTGAAAGGCGGGTTGGCACCGCACCTGCGCCGACAGCTGGTGGAGTTCATCGAGCAGAATCTGGGCGAGCCGTTGAGCCTCGGGCAACTGGCCGGGATGTGTGCGCTGTCGGAGTACCACTTCGCGCGCATGTTCCGCGAAAGCTTCGGTCTGCCGCCCCATCAATACCTGCTGGCCCGCCGCATCAACCGCGCCCGCGAACTGCTGCGCAGCACCCGCCTGCCCTTCGGCGAGATCGCGCTGGAATGCGGCTTCACCAGTGCCAGCCATTTCAGCAACCGCTTTCGCCAGGCCATGGGCGCGACGGCGGGGGCGTATCGGGCGGCGTTTCAGTCCTGAGCGTTTTGCGTATGCCGTTGGTTCTGCCGAAGGCGTAGGAGCCGGCTTGCTGGCGAACCAATTGTGCCAGCGCACATCTGCATGACTGATACACCGCCTTCGCCAGCAAGCCGGCTCCCACGCCCTGCGGGCAGAAGCCGTATTCGTCCGCTTCACACTTTTAACGTTCAAAACTCCAGCGTCGTCGCAAACACCACCTGCCGCGCATCGCCCATCGAAACGAAAAACCGGCTCACCGCCGAGCTGTAGTAGGTGCGGTCGAACAGGTTGTTCACATTGAGCTGGAACTTGACCTTCTGCCCGTCCAGCCGGGTTTCGTAGGTGGCAAAGACGTCGGCGACGGTGTAACCCGGCAGGTCGAAGTCGTTGTCCGGGTTGCCGGCGCGTTCGCCGACATAGTGCGCCCCTCCCCCCAGCCGCAGGCGGTCGCCGCCGAGTACGCTGCCCGCGTCGTAGACCGCCGACAGTGACGCGCTGTGCTTCGGCACGTTTTGCAGGCGGTTGCCCTTGAGGGTCGGGTCTTGCACCACCCAGGCGTCGGTGAAGGCATAGCCACCGATCAGGCTCCAGCGCTCGCTGAGCTGGCCGCTAAGGTCCAGCTCGACACCCCGCGAACGCACTTCCCCGGCAGTGGTGTACACCGTGTTGGTGGTCAGCGAATCGAAATTCGCCACCAACACATTGCGTTTGCGGATGTCGAACAGTGCCAGATTGCCGCTGATGCCGTCGGCCACTTCCCACTTGGCGCCCAGCTCCCAGGCCTTCGACTGCTCCGGCAGCGTCGCCGAATCCAGCACCGTGCCGCCGGCCAGCGCGGCGATGCTGGAGTTGGGCTTGAACGATTCGGTGTAGCTGCCGTACAGCGACAGCGCGTCGCTGTAGCGGTAGACCAGCCCGGCGCGGGGAATCCACTGCTGGCCGTTGAGGTCGGTGTTGCGGGTGAACGGCATGCCCTTGCCGGCCTGCTGATCGAACCGCTGATAGCGGGCGCCAGCGACGAAAATCCACTGGTCGCTGAGGTGAATGGCGTCCTGCACGAACAGCGAATCGGTGCGCAGGATGTCCAGTTGGTGGCTGTCCGGTGCGCTGACTTGCGTGCCCTCGGGTTCCAGACCGTAGACCGGGTTGGCATAACTGAAGGTGGTGCGGCTTTTCTGCCGGATCAGTTGCCCACGATAAATCTTGCGGTACTCATCGTCGGCGCCGAACAGCAGGTCATGTTGCAGGCCGCCGACGTTGACGCTGCCATTGAGCGTCAGGGTGGTGAAACGGTCGGTGCTCAACGAGTCACCGGTACCGTCCATCGAGCGGGTCAGCGTACCGTCGGCCGGGTTCACGGCGGTGATCCGCACCTGGCTGGCGTCGTAGGTTTCGCGGTTGTAGCTGTAGCCCAGATGGCCCTTCCAGTTGTCGTCGAACTCATGGTCGATTTCCAGGTGATACAGGTCCGAGCGCCCTTCCATGCTGTTGAACGGCTCGTCCAGACGCCGGGTCGCCGGGATATTCAACGGGCGGTTGGTGCGCGGGTCGATAGCGGTGCCACGGTCGAAGGGCGAAAGAAATTCGCGGTGCTCGTAGGACGCCACGATCTGCGTGTCCTCGCCGTACCAGGCCAGCGACGGCGCCACCAGCGATTCGCGGTGCACGCCGTAATTGCGCCAGTAGTCTTCGTCTTCGTGATCGATGATCAACCGATAGGCCAACCCCTGCCCCGCTAGCGCCGAATCACTCAGCGCGCCGGTGCTGTCGAGGCCGCCGCCGCTGCCGTTCTTGCCCGCGCCATAGCTGGAACCCCGTGCGGTCAGGGCAGTGGCGGCCTGCAATTCAGGACGTTTGCTGACGACGTTGATCACCCCGCCGGGGTCCTGAATGCCGTACAGCAGCGACGCCGGCCCCTTGAGCACTTCGATCCGTTCAGCGGTGGCGTTCAGACTGCGGCCCTGCACCACCGGCATGCCGTCGCGCATGATCGAGCCGTCGCGGTTGTCGCCGAAGCCGCGTTTCATCAGGGTGTCCTGGGTGCTGCCGAGGGTGTTGCCCTGGGTCACGCCGCTGACATTGCGCAGGGCATCGTCCAGATTGCGCGGCGCCTGGTCACGCAGCACCTGGGCCGGAACGATGCTGACGGTTTGCGGGTTTTCCAGCGCAGGGGTGGCGCTGCGCATCACCGAAGTCGAGGACGGCGGCTGATAGCTCTCCAGCGGATTGCGACGAGAATCGACCTGAGTCGGCCCCAGCGTGATCGCGCCGCTGGCCGGTGCCGGTTCGACGGTGAAAGTGTCAGCCGTCGCACGGCGGTAGATCAGCCCGGAATGGCCCAGCAACCGACCCAGCGCCTGCTCCGCCGTGAGCGAGCCGCTGACCGCAGGTGCGGTGACGCTGTACGGCACGTCCTCGGTGTAGATGACGCCAAGGCCGGTGATGCGGCTGAAATCGGCGAGCGCCCGCGGCAAGGGCTCGGCCTGGATGGCGAAATCATAGGCAGGCTCGACCGCCTGCACGCAGGCGCTCCAGAGGGCAAACACAGGGATGCCGAACCAGCCTTTCAACGATGGTTTCCTCACAAACAGGATTGCCAATACGTTTCCTGTAGGAGCCGGCTTGCTGGCGAACCGGGTACATCAGCCGACATTTTCGCCACTGACACACCGCCTTCGCCAGCAAGCCGGCTCCCACAGGGACAAGCGGCGGAGGCACTCTGTGGGAAGCGGTGCCCGCGCCTACCGAATCACAATCACCCGCCCCAGCGCTTCGTACTGCTCGAAACCGAACACCGCTTTCAGCGCCGCCAGCACCGCCCGCGGGTCGTTGCTGGGGAAGCTGCCGCTGACTTTCTTCGTCGCCAGTTGATCGTTGAGCAAGACGATACGACCGGGGTAATACCGGCTCAGGTCGTTGATCACCTCGGCCAGCGGCGTGCGGTAGTAGTTCAGCCAGCCCTGACGCCAGGCCAGCAGCTTTTCGCTGTCCACCGTCTGCGGGTCGCTGGTGTGGCTCTGGTCGTAGCTGACGCGCTGGCCCAGGGTCAGAATCTGCTGCGGCAAGTCGGCCCCGGCCTTGACCCCGACGCGCCCGGACAGCACGGTGACTTGCGCGCCGTCAGGCTGTCGACGCACTTCGAACTGGGTGCCGAGCACACGGGTCTCGCCGCGCCCGGCGTCGACCACGAACGGCTCGCCGGTATGGGTGACCTGGAAAAACGCCGCGCCTCGTCGCAGTTCAACGTGCCGCTCGCCATTGGCGAAATGCACGGCGATGGCGCTGTCGGCGTCCAGCGTGATGTGCGACTGATCGGCCAGGGTGACGCTGCGCACCTGCCCCGGCGCCGACACGTAATCGGCACCGACATCGTCGATCCAGCGCTGCGGCTGAAAACCCAGGCCGATGCTGACCGCCAACAGCAGACAGGCAGCCAGCGCCAGCCCGCCGCCCCAGCGCGACCATGAACGCTGCGAAACCGCCGGCGGCGCATCCATGGCCTTGAGCAAGGCGTCCAGCGCTGCCGCGTCCTCATCAGCCAGTTTTGCCGCGGGTTCTTCACTCAGTTCCCACAGCACCTGCGCCTGCGCATAGGCCTCGGCGTGGGCCGGGTCGGCCTGCAACCACTGGCTGAAACGCGCCTGATCGGTCGCGCTGGGCTGGTCGTGCAACAGGCCCAGCCAGCGCAGCGCGGCGTCGTGTTGTTCGGCGGTGATGATCGAGGGGCTGCTCATCGAGGCTGTATCCGTTGGCGCTTTCATCGACGGGCGTCCTCGGACTTCGCACGCAGGGCTGAGACCTGCGCGGCGCCCTGCTCCAGGCTCGCCTTGCAGGCTTGCAAGGCGCGCATCATATGTTTTTCCACAGCGCTTGGCGAAAGCCCCATGACCCGCGCGATGTCGGCGTAGGTGCGGCCGTGGATGCGGTTGAGCAGGAAGATCTGCCGGGTTTTCTCCGGCAGCCCGCGCAGCGCCGCTTCGATATGGCGCAGGTCCTTGCTGGCTTCCAGCGCGGCCTGCGGCTCGTCGACATGGCCCTGCGGCTCGTCCGGGGTCAGTTCTTCGCAGAGGCGCGCCCGCGAGCCTTCGCTGCGCAGGTGGTCGATGGCGATGTTGCCGGCGCAGCGCAGCAGGTAGGTGTTGAGCTCCTCGACCTGCACCAACGGGCGGCGCCAGAAACGCACGAACAGGTCCTGCACCAGATCCGCCGCCGTGGCCCGGCAACCGACGCGGCGGCTGACCAGCGCTTCCATCTGCGGGCGCTGGGACAGAAACACCTTGAGAAAATGCGCGCGGGCAGCTTTCGGGCTGTCCGGGTCGCTGTCGGGCGACAGCCGGTTGGGCGTCGGCGGGGTGAGGTCAAGCATGCAAAGGACTCAGGCCAGCAGCAGGAAGAAAGCGGCAAGCGGGCACAGCAGCGCCCCGAGTCCCGCCAGCGACAAGGCCAGCCCTGGCCGATACGACATCGTGAACACCAGCAACACCGCGCTGCCCATCAGCGCGGCAAACCATTCGATCAGCGCCATGCCGACATCCGCAGCAGTGGCCAGCGCCACCCACAACGACAGCGGCAATGCGCTCCAGCCCAGCCAGCGCAGCAGGCGCTCGCGTCCGGCCAATGCAGCGACAGGGTGCCGCCCCATGGACAGGCACAACGCGGTGAAACCGACGTAACAGAGCAAGGTCGCCAGCAGCATCAGCGAGGCTCCTGCACGGCAGCGCCGTCTGTGCTGACGCTTTCGCGGGCAAGCCCGCTCCCACAGGGTTGAGTCTGTCGTCTAGCCGTGGGAGCGGGCTTGCCCGCGAAGGCGCCAGCCCTGTCACCACGAAACTTCAGCGCACCCCAAGCGAGGAAAACTCCGCTAAACAACGCCGTCAGGTCCACCCCGATCAGTGTCCAGTGCCCCTGCTGCAACGAGGCCCACAGCGTGTCACCGGCCATGACGATATCCAGCAACGGCAGCGCGCAGTACAACACGGCCGCCAGCGCCAACTGTTCACGCCACGCGCTGCGGCCCTTGCCGGCAAACACCCGCACGGCCGCATGCAGCAAGGCAACCGCCCAGACCCAGAAGAAGGTCTGCACTTCCCAGTCATCGCGCCCGGCCAGGCTCACCGGCAGCAGACGATTGGCCCAGAAGAAGCTGATCACCGCCAACATCAGTCCGGCCATGCTGGCGATGTTAAGGGTTTCCACCAGCCGCAGCTCGAACGGCATCACGCCGTCCTTGGCATGCTTGAGCTGGCGCTTGCCGAGCCAGATCACCAACCCGGTGCCGATCATAGCCGTGCCGGCAACGCCACAAAGGAAGTACAGCCAGCGCAACCACGGCCCGGCGAAATGGCCCATGTGCAGGCCGTACATGCCGCCGGCGAGCAGCAAGGAAGCCGAATCGGTGCGGCTCTCGCTTTTTAACTGCCCGCTGACGCCGTCGAAGACCAGCGCGGTGGCCGGCTCGTGGGCAATGTGGTCGTTGCGATTGCGCGAAATCGACACGGTGGCGCTGGCGTCGCCGGGATTGTTCACCGTGATCAGTCCGGCACCTTGCGGCCAGTGTTGCCCGACCACGTCCAGCATCGGCCGCAGCGGGGCCAGTGGCGCAGGCGTGCCAGCAGCCGGCACTGCCTTGAAGGTCGGGAACAGGTCGTTGAAGAACGCCTGAGTGTCCTTGCCGTAGGTACTGACGATGCTCGCCGGCATGACCATGCTCATGAAAATCACCAGGCTGCTGTAGGTGATCATCAGGTGGAACGGCAGCACCAGCACGCCCACCGCGTTATGGCCGTCGAGCCAGGTGCGCTGGCCCTTGCGCGGGCGGAAGGTGAAGAAGTCCTTGAAGATTTTCTTGTGGGTGATGATGCCGCTGATCAGCGCGACGAACATCACCATGGCCGCCGCAGTCGCCAGCCAGCGCCCCCATGGAAACGGCATCTGCAACTGAAAGTGGAAGCGGTAGAAGAACTCGCCGCCCAGGCTTTGCCGGGCTTCGATCGGTTGCCCCGTCTGAGGGTCGAGGTCGCGTTTTTCGAAGCGGCCTTTCTGCGGCACCCAGCTCACCCCCAAGGCGGGCGAGCGCTGGTCCGGCAGGCTGATGAACCAGCGCTTGGCATCGACCGCGTTGGCCTGCAGCCATTGTTGGGCAAGCTCCATGCTGGCGGCCGCAGGTACGTCGCGGGCGACGATTTCCGGCTGCGCCCACTGGCTGATCTCATCCTTGAAGTAGGAAAGCGTGCCGGTCAGAAAAATCGCGAACAGCAGCCAGCCGAACGTCAGCCCGGCCCAGGTGTGCAACCAGGCCATCGCCTGACGGAAGCCCTCTTTCATGTCAGCCACCTGCCTGCTGCGTACAGCGCGCCCAACACGGCGCTGGGCAGCAATACGCCGAGCCACGCCCGCCACGCCGTGCGGCAGGCGAAGCACCAGAGCACGGCGGGCAGATAGACGAGAAACGACAGGGTCATGCCCAGCACCACGGCTTCGGCACGGGCCAGCGGCAGAAACTGCGCCATACACACGCTGGCCAGCGAGCTGAGCAGATAACCGCCAAGCAGCGCCGCCAGCACCCGTGAGGCCACGGCCAGACGCCAGCGCAGGGGTACTTCGCGCGTTTTCTTCACGCGCTTTGCGGGCGGGACGGTGGTCATTGTGGCCGTCTCCATCAGAGGCCTGTGCCGACGAAACGGCAGCGGCCGGCGGTGCCAGTCGACATGCTTGAAAGGTTCCTGAAAGGTGCGTGACAGCCCGTCGGATCGGGGCGCCGCGAAGGGGTGCAATATTAATGATAAATATTCTCATACGCAAAATACTCTGACAGAATCCGCCGCCATCACTGGCCCCTTGCGGATTGCAGCAGCCCATGTCCAGCGCGTCTTCTGCCCTGAACTCCACCGTCGAAGGTCTGTATCACGACCACCACAACTGGCTCACCGGCTGGCTGCGGCGGCGTCTGGGCTGTCCGCACAACGCCGCCGACCTGGCCCAGGACACCTTCATAAAGGTGCTGCTGGCGCGGGAAACGCCGCAACTGATCGAGCCGCGCGCGTTCCTCACCACCATCGCCCGCCGCGTGTTGTGCAACCACTACCGCCGTCAGGAACTGGAACGGGCTTATGCCCAGGCGCTGGCGGAACTGCCGGAAGCCGTGGTGCCGTCCGAGGAGGAGCGGGCAATCATTCTGGAAACCCTGGTGGAGCTGGATCAGTTGCTCGACGGCCTGCCGGTGCTGGTCAAGCGCGCGTTCCTGCTGGCTCAGGTCGACGGCCTGACCCACAACGAAATTGCCGCGCGGCTGAGCATTTCCGTGGCCACGGTCAAACGCCACCTGACCAAGGCAGCCATGCGCTGCTACTTCGCCCTGTGAGCAAGGCGCAGGCCGGTCTGGCTCAGGACTCGATGAACCGCCCGGAGATTTCGCCGCAGGTCGCCGAGCAGGCAGTCAACTGGCTGATCGAGATGCAGAGCGGCCAGCTCGACGGCGGTCGTCAGCAAGCCTGGCAGCTCTGGCTCAACAGCCACAGCGACCATCAGCGCGCCTGGGCGCACATTCAGCGGGTCAATCAGCGCCTGCATGGTTTGTCGTCGCCGCTGGCCCACGCCACGCTCAACGCGCCGGTCTCCAATAGCCGGCGTCAGGCGCTGAAGCTGATGTTGCTGCTCGGGCTGGGCTCAGCTGCGGCCTGGAGCCTGCGCGATCAACTGGACCTGCCGCCGCTGCTGGCCGATTACCGCAGCAGCGTCGGCGAACGACGCAAGGTCGCGCTCGCCGATGGCAGCCAGTTGCAGCTAAACACCGGCACCGCGCTGGACGTGCGTTTCGACAACCACCTGCGGCTGATCCGCTTGCTGGAGGGCGAGATCCTCATGACCGTCGCCAGCGACCCGCGGCCGCTGCAATTGCTCACCGCCGAAGGTCGGCTGCGAGCCCTTGGCAGCGGCGCCCGTTTCAACCTGCGGCAACTGGCCGGACGCTCGCAACTGGCGGTGTTCAGCGGCAGCGTCGAACTCAATCCGCTGGAGCACGGCGGGCCGCATCTGCTGGTCAAGGCGGCGCAGCAAGTGGCGTTCAACCGCAGTCAGTGGGACAGCGTGCGCCCGCTGGACGCCGGCAGCGGCGCCTGGGCCGACGGCATGCTGGTGGCGGCACACATGCGTCTGGGCGACTTCCTCGCCGAACTGAGTCGCTACCGCCGTGGCCGCCTGAACTGCGACCCGAATGTCGCCGACCTGCTGATTTCCGGCAGCTACCCGCTGAACGACAGCGAACGGATTCTCGACATGCTGGAAGTGGCGCTGCCGGTGAAGGTGCAGCGGTTTACGCGGTATTGGGTGAGTGTTGAACGGCGGGTCTAAGCACCCACCGCGATCAAACCTGTAGGGGTTGGCTTGCCCTGCGACCGGCGGGGAACCCGTCGTAAAACCTGCGCATGCGTTATTCCTGACACTGCCAATGCGCATGGTTTTACGACGACTGCGTCGCCGGTCGCAGGGCAAGCCAGCTCCTAACATTCGGTCGCGGGCAAGACACAAAATCGTGTCGATCATAAATCCCGCAGATTTTTTTCAAACCCGCTGAGCTGTTTTCATCGCCTCGCGTGACAGACAGGAAAAGCCCCTTTCATTCGCTTCGCCAAAGGACTCCTGCATGTCATCCCGACCGACTTCTTTTTCGCCGTTGCCGCGCCTGCTGCCCCGCACCCTGCGCCATGTCCTGTTCGGTGCCGGGCTGTCGCTCAGCGCCGGTTCGCTGGCCTGGGCCGATGATGCTGCAGCGAAAACCTGGCATATCGCACCGAACGAGCTGGAAACCGCGCTGAACCAGTTTGGCCGTGAAGCCGGCGTGCTGATTTCCTACGGCTCGCACGTCACCAATGGTCTGAAGACCCGTGGGCTGCAAGGCGACTACACCGTCGAACAGGCGCTGGCGGCGTTGCTGGAGGGTACCGGCCTGCAGGCGCAAAGCGACGAACAGGGCGGCTTTACCCTGCAACCGGTGACGAACACGCAAGGCAGCGGCCCTATCGAGCTGGGCGCTTCGACCGTGGTCGGCGACTGGCTGGGCGAGGCGCAGCAGAGCAATGTCTTCGAGCACCCAGGCGCGCGCGACGTGATCCGCCGCGAGGAGTTTGAACGGGTCGGCGCCACCTCGGCGCGGGAAGTGCTCAACCGCATTCCGGGCGTCAACGCGCCGGAAAACAACGGCACCGGCAGCCACGACATGGCGCTGAACTTCGGCATTCGTGGCCTCAATCCGCGTCTGGCCGCACGCTCGACGGTGCTGATGGACGGCATCCCGGTGCCGTTCGCGCCCTACGGTCAGCCACAGTTGTCGTTCGCCCCGGTGAGCATGGGCAACATGGACGCAGTGGACGTGGTGCGTGGCGGCGGCGCGGTGCGTTACGGCCCGCAGAACGTCGGCGGTGTGGTCAACTTCGTCACCCGCGCCATCCCCGACACGCCGACGCTCAAGGGCGGCATCCAGACCGAAACCAGCCCATCGTCCAGCCATGACGGCTTCAAGACCACTGGCAACCTGCTGGCTGGCGGCACTGCCGACAACGGTCTGGGCGGCGCGATCCTGTATTCCGGCGTGCGCGGCGGCGACTGGCGCGAGCACAGCGAAACGCAGATCGACGACCTGATCCTCAAAGGCAAATTCCAGATCGACGAAGCCAACAGCCTCAACGCTGAAGCGCAGTACTACGAGGGCGAAGCGGACATGCCCGGCGGCCTGAACGTGGCCGATTACGATGCCGACCCGTATCAATCGACCCGGTTGAAAGACAAATTCTGGGGCCGTCGCACGATGTTCAACGTCGGCTACCACTACGAGGAAGACGCCCGCGAATTCACCGTCAACAGCTTCTTCACCAAGACCCTGCGCAGCGGTTATCTGGATCAGGGCAGTTTCGTCTCGCTGTCGCCACGGGAATACTGGGTGCGCGGCCTGGAAACCCGCTTCGCCCAAGGCTTCGCGCTGGGTGAAAGCTGGCACGAAGTCGGCGTCGGCTATCGCTACATCAACGAAGCCGGCCACGAGCTGCGCTACCGCGAAAACACCGCGCTGAACCTGCTGCCGACCACCGACAGCCGCAACGACCGCGACACCCGTGGCTCGACCGAAGCCCACGCGTTCTACATCGACGACCGCATCGACATCGGCAAGTGGACGTTCACCCCGGGCATCCGCTACGAGATGATCGACTCGGCGCAAACCAACAACCTGACCCATGTCAAATACCAGGGCGATTACAACACTGCCCTGCCCGCGCTGAACGTGCTCTATCACCTCACCGACAGCTGGAATCTGTACGCCAACACCGAAGGTTCGTTCGGTTCGGTGCAGTACAGCCAGATGCCCAATCGCGTGGCCGGCGGCGAAGTGAAACCGGAAAAGGCGCGCACCTGGGAGCTCGGCACGCGTTATGACGATGGCCACCTGCGCGCGGAGATCGGCGCATTTTTGATCAATTTCGACAACCAGTATGAAAGCAACCAGACCAACGACACGGTGATCGCCCGCGGCCAGACGCGGCATCAGGGCATCGAGACCAGCATCAACTACGCGCTGGATGGCTTGAGCCCGGTGCTGGCCGGTTTCGATGTCTACGCCACCTACGCCTATGTGGACGCGACCATCCGCGAAGATGGACCGAACAAGGGCAATCGTGTGCCGTTCTCGTCGAAACACAAAGGCACCTTGGGCGTGGCTTACACCGAGGGGCCGTGGAAGCTGAATCTGGACAGTTCCTACCAGAGCAGCCAGTTCGCCGACAACGCCAATACCTCGACTGAAAGCGCCGATGGCAGCACCGGGCGCATCCCTGGCTACATGCTGTTCAGCACCCGCGCCGCCTACGATTTCGGCCCGCAGATGTCCGACCTGAACGTCGCGGTCGGGGTGAAAAACCTGCTCAACCACGAGTACTTCACCCGCTCGTTCGACGACAACAACAAGGGCAAATACGTGGGCGAACCGCGCACGGTGTACCTGCAGACTTCTGTGGCGTTCTGACGCCCAATCTCCCCCTTCTCGGGCGGGTAACCCGGCTTGCCAGCCCGACGGATAACCTGTGGGAGGGAGCCCTGCTCGCGAAAGCGGTGGGCCAGTCAACATCGCAGTTGGCTGATCCGGCCCCTTCGCGAGCAGGGCTCCCTCCCACAGGATTTGTGTTGTTCGACAGATCTCGACATACCTCCCACGACAGGAAAACTTCGCGCGATACCGGAATTTTTGTGCCGCTGCAAAATTATTTCCGCAATGAAATATTTCTTTCGCATGGGGGTTGAATTGTTTTTCGTTCGGCGCCAACACTGTGTACGAGGGCAGACGAAAATCCATCCTCGTCGAGACTCTCCCGAGCAAGCCAAAGTAAGGGAAGAACTATGCAAATCCAGGTCAACAGCGATAACCACATCGAAAGCAGCATCCGACTGGAGGAGTGGGTACGAACCACCGTTGAAAGCACGCTCGACCGCTACGAAGAAGATCTCACCCGCGTCGAAGTCCATATCCGCGACGAGAACGGCGACAAACCAGGCCCACACGATATCCGTTGCCAGATGGAGGCGCGGCCGAAAGGACACCAACCGATTTCCGTGACCCACAAGGCTGATTCGCTGGATCAGGCCGTGGACGGCGCTGCCGTGAAACTCGATCACGCGCTGGACCACCTGTTCGGCAAGTTGCGCAGCAAACGCGGTGGCGTGTACGCCATCAGCAGCGCACGCAGTCGGGATGCGGAAAGCTCCGACGCCCTGTTACAGGAAGAATTTCTGGAAAACGATCAGGCCCGGCAGCACGGCTGAACCGGTCATGTGAAACACCGCTGAATATTTTCCCCCTATATAAATGAAGGGCGGGCCTGTGGAGACAGGCCCGCCCTTTTTTGTGGGTGAAGTTCACCAACAGCGGGGCGATGACAATACTCACCGTGGGAGCGAATTCATTCGCGAGAGGCCAAATCAGGCGACACACCTGCATCGCCTGATCAGCCGTCTCGCGAATGAATTTGCTCCCACAGATCAAGCTTTCACGGCAATAACGCGCACATAAAGCAGGCACCCGGCGCACTTATGGTGCTCGTCTGCAACTAAAGCGGCAATTTGCTAGCACTAAAGGATTAATAAAAAACGGCAAACCCGATCACAGCTTTATTGCTGAAAGGATTAATGGTGCATTTAAAAGCACCGTTCGTCATGAATGGCCCAAACCCTGCAAGTACCCCTGCATCGAGCCTTCACCCCGCTGCAAGCCCCGCCCTTCATGGCTCGACGGGCAGATGAATCTTCAACCCAGGTGCACTCTTACAAAAACCGCTGATCAGGCTGTCGATCAGGCGCCGAGAACCAAAGGGACTCATACCAGTCAACTTATGCAGATTTTTATTATCAGGTAACAGGCCATGGATAATCCTTTTCAACAGATCACTGATGCCTTTCACCCAGACTACCGGGTCAATCTGAGTATCCAGGACCTGGACGGCACGATCATGCTGACGCTGTCCAATGACTCCGGCGTGGTTGCCAAACGGCTGATCAGCGCCGAACAACGCAATTCACCCAAACGCCTTGCCCGCCTGATCGAGAGCGTGCAATTCGGCATCGCCATCGAACAGGGCCACAGTGCGATCAAAGTGTTGGCGGCGATGACCGACGGCACCATTGGCACCATCGGCGTACCTGGCCAGGCAGATGGCTACAGGCCAGGCGACGCAGCCCGGCAATAAATACCGGAACCAAATCTGCGGGAGGGAGCCCTCCCACAGGCATCGCAGTGTATGCATGCTGGCTTTTGATTCTGGCCGAAGGCCGTAGGAGTGAGCTTGCTCGCGATGGCGGTGGCATGGGCAACATTGCAGCGCCTGACCAGACGCTATCGCGAGCAAGCTCACTCCTACAAAAAGCGTCCCCTCACCTTCACACCTTCCGCGTGGCGTCATCCAGCGCAAGGATGGTGTGGGCATTGGTCACCGTGGTCGCCAGCGTATTGATCACCCCGGAGCGCAAGGCCCCCAGCGTCGCCGCCGCCTTGGTGTTTTCACTGGCAATCGCCACCACATCGGGAATCCGTGCCAGCTCTTGCACATTCAGGCCGATGATGCGCCCCTGCATGGCGGTGATCGCCGGGTTGCCGTGAATGTCGATGAAGTCATAACCCATCATGTCGCCCACCGTGCCGGACAGCCGCGCCTGGGCGATTTCCTGTGGCGAGAACCAGCCCATGCGCACCATGTTGCTGTTCTCGCTCATGTCACCGATGCCGATCAGGGCGATGTCGGCCCGCCGCGCGCGGTCGAGGGTCGCGCGCACGGTGTCGTTGCTGATCAGCACGCTGCGCAATTCCGGATTGGCTACCAACGCCGGCGCGTACAGCGTTTCGCTTTCAGCACCGAAACGCAGGGCCAGACGGCGGCAGATGTGGTCGGGGTTCATGTATTCGCCGGCCTTGAGTGAACCGCCGATGGCGCAGACGAACGTGCAGTTGCGGCTGACCGGCAGAAACACGTTGTCGGCCACCGCGCCGACGTTGCGGCCCATGCCCACCGCGACGATCATGCCGTCGCTCAGGGTCTTGTTCAGGTAGTTGGCGACCAGGCTGGCGACCGCCGAGCGCTGGGTGTCCGGGTCACTGTGATCGACCGCGATCAACGCGCGATCCAGCTTGAAGCGGCTGACCAGCGCCTGCTCCAGTTCGTTGTTCATGGTCGGATGCTGCAGCACCCGCACCTCGACGATGCCTTCGTCGCGGGCGCGCTTGAGCAGGCGGCTGACCTTGGCCCGTGACAGATCGAAACGCTTGGCGATCGCCTCCTGCGTGACGTTCTCGAGGTAATAGAGCATGGCGACGTCGGTCATCAGATCGATGTCGCTGACCCCGGCTTGAGTGCTGTCACTCATGGCAACTGGCTTCCGTTTCAACTTCAAAGGCCCATTCTCGCTATAGCCGACCGCTGGCGTCCAGCCACGCCGCTTCACGGCCCCTCATCAATGACGGTCGCGCTCGATGGCGCTGATGCGTTCGACCTTCGGCCCTGAGCGGCCCGCTTCGAATTCCGACTGCAAAAACGCATTGACCACGCTCCGGGCCAATTCAGGTCCGATCACCCGCGCGCCGATGGACAGGATCTGCGCGTTGTTGCTCTTGCGCGCCCGCTCCGCCGAATAGGTGTCGTGGGCCTGAGCGGCGCGGATACCCGGCACCTTGTTGGCCGAGATCGCCATGCCGATGCCGGTGCCGCAGACCAGCACGCCGAGCTTGTGGTGGCCGTCACTGATGGCCGTGGCCACCGCCAGCGCGATGTCCGGATAGAGCACCGGCTCCAGCGTGTGGGTGCCGAAGTCTTCGACCGGATGGCCCAGCGCCTGGATATGCCGCTTGAGCAATTCCTTGAGCTCCAGCCCCGCTTCGTCACATCCGATGGCCACCGAAAAAGGTGTGTTCATGGCGTTTTCACTCCGTTGCCGAAAGAAACGCAGCATCGATCAAATGATCACTGCGTGAAAATATGCTCATTCATTTCGCAGCGAACGACACCCGCCTGTCAAGCCAGATATTGCCTTACCAACCGTAAAGACCAGTCAACACCCCAAAGAAAGGCTCAAAAACGCCTCTCCAGAACATTTCATCGATAAACGATTTGACTGATCAGAATTTCATTTGCTAAACATATGCTCACTTTGCAGCCCAATCCGTCACCGACCGCTGCGAATTTCTAATAAGAACCACAGCACGAGGACTTCAAATGGCTACGCCATTACTGCTCCAGGCTGAACAGGTCGCCAAGGCCTATGCCGGCATCCCGGCATTGCGCGATGGCCGACTTTCACTGCGCGCCGGCAGCGTCCACGCCTTGTGCGGCGGCAACGGCGCCGGCAAATCGACCTTTCTCGGCATCCTCATGGGCATCACCCAGCGCGACGCCGGCAGCATTTCCCTCAACGGCCAGCCGGTGCATTTCCAGCGCCCCAGCGATGCGCTGGCCGCCGGCATCGCGATGATCACCCAGGAGCTGGAGCCGATTCCGTTCATGACCGTCGCCGAAAACATCTGGCTGGGCCGTGAGCCGCGCCACATGGGCTGCATCGTCGATTACAAGGAACTCAACCGGCGCACCCGCGAACTGCTCGCCGAGCTGGAGTTCGACGTCGACGCCGAGAGCCCGATGCACCGTCTGAGCGTGGCGCAGATTCAACTGGTGGAAATCGCCAAGGCCTTCAGCCATGACTGCCAGGTGATGATCATGGACGAGCCGACCTCGGCCATCGGCGAACGCGAAGCCGAGACGCTGTTCAAGGCCATCCGCCGCCTGACCGCCCGTGGCGCCGGGATCATCTATGTATCCCACCGCCTCAGCGAACTGGCGCAGATCGCCGACGACTACACGATTTTCCGCGATGGCGCCTTTGTCGAAAGCGGGCGCATGGCCGACATCGACCGCGCGCATCTGGTGCGCGGCATCGTCGGCCAGGAACTGCAAAACATCGATCACAAGGTCGGTCGTCAGTGCCAGAGCGAAACCTGTCTGGACATCGAGCGCCTCAGCCGCGACGGCGAATTCCATGACATCAGCCTGCAAGTGCGGCCTGGTGAAATCCTCGGCATCTACGGCCTGATGGGCTCGGGGCGCAGCGAGTTCCTCAACTGCATCTACGGCCTGACCCTGCCCGATTCCGGCAGCGTGACCCTCAAGGGCAAGCCGCTGCCGGTGGGCGTACCGGCCTCGACCATCGCCGCCGGCATGTCGCTGGTCACCGAAGACCGCAAGGAAAGCGGCCTGGTGCTCAACGGCAGCGTGATGGCCAACATCGCCCTGTCGGCCTACAAGCACCTGTCGAGCTGGTCGCTGATCAACGCGCGCAAGGAAAACGAACTGGCCCAGCACATGGTCAAGCGCCTGCACATCAAGACCGCCTCGCTGGACCTGCCGGTGGCCTCCATGAGCGGCGGCAACCAGCAGAAAGTGGTGCTCGCCAAATGCCTGTCAACGCAGCCGGTGTGCCTGCTCTGCGACGAACCGACCCGGGGCATCGACGAAGGCGCCAAGCAGGAGATCTATCACCTGCTCGACGAGTTCGTGCGCGCGGGTGGCGCCGCCATCGTGGTGTCGTCCGAAGCCCCGGAACTGCTGCATCTGAGTGATCGCATCGCGGTGTTCAAGGGTGGCCGTCTGGTCACCGTCAGCAGCGACACCGCCCTTTCCCAGGAAGCCCTGTTGAGTCTCGCCTCATGAACACCAAGACCCTGTCCGCCCCGCTCACTTCCACCGCACCGCAACGCCGCCTGCGTCTGACCCTGGACCGCTTCGGCCTGCCGCTGGTGTTCATCCTGCTGTGCATCGTCATGGCCTTCGCCAGCGAATACTTCATGACCTGGCGCAACTGGATGGACATCCTGCGCCAGACCTCGATCAACGGCATTCTCGCCGTGGGCATGACCTACGTGATCCTGACCAAGGGCATCGACCTGTCGGTGGGTTCGATCCTGGCCTTCGCCGGTCTGTGCAGCGCGCTGGTCGCCACCCAGGGCCATGGCCTGCTGGCCTCGGTCAGCGCCGGCATGTTCGCCGGCGCCATGCTCGGCGTGGTCAACGGTTTCATGGTCGCCAACCTGTCGATCCCGCCGTTCGTGGCGACCCTGGGCATGCTCAGCATCGCCCGCGGCATGACCTTCATCCTCAACGACGGCAGCCCGGTGACCGACCTGCCCGACGCCTACCTGGCGATGGGCATCGGCAAGTTCGGCCCCATCGGCATCCCGATCGTGATCTTCGCCGTGGTCGCGCTGATCTTCTGGATGGTCCTGCGTTACACCACCTACGGCCGCTACGTGTACGCCGTCGGCGGCAACGAAAAGAGCGCGCGCACCTCCGGCATCGGCGTGCGCAAGGTGATGTTCTCGGTCTACGTGGTGTCCGGCCTGCTGGCGGGCCTCGCCGGCGTGGTGCTGTCGGCGCGCACCACCTCCGCCCTGCCCCAGGCGGGCATGTCCTACGAACTGGATGCCATTGCCGCCGTGGTCATCGGTGGCACCAGCCTCTCCGGCGGTACCGGCAGCATCGTCGGCACGCTGTTCGGCGCGCTGCTGATCGGGGTGATCAACAACGGCCTGAACCTGCTCGGCGTGTCTTCGTATTACCAGCAAGTGGCCAAGGGTCTGATCATCGTGCTCGCGGTGCTGATCGATGTCTGGCGCAAGAAAAAACGCTGATCCGCTTCATCCGATGTGCTGTGCAAAAACGAAACGACCAACAAGACCACAACAAGGAGTTCGTTCATGAAAGCAGGCAAGACATTACTGGCCGCCCTGGCCCTTTCCGCCCTCGCCACCGGCATTGCCCAGGCGCAGACCTACAAGATCGGCGCCGCCGTGTACGGCCTCAAGGGCCAGTTCATGCAGAACTGGGTCCGTGAAATCAAGGAGCACCCGGCGGTCAAGGACGGCACCGTGCAGATCACCGTGTTCGACGGCAACTACGACGCGCTGACCCAGAACAACCAGATCGAAACCATGGTCACCCAGCATTACGACGCGATCATCTTCGTGCCCATCGACACCAAGGCCGGTGTCGGCGCCGTGGCCCGCGCCGAGGAAGCCGGGGTGCCGGTGATCGCCTCCAACACCAAGGTGGCCGGTGACAAGGTGCCGTATGTCGGCAACGACGATGTCGAAGGCGGCCGCCTGCAAGCCCAGGCGATGGTCGACAAGATCGGCGGCAAGGGCAACGTGGTGATCATCCAGGGCCCGATCGGCCAGTCGGCGCAGATCGACCGGGAAAAAGGCGAGATGGAAATTCTCAAGAAAAACCCGGACATCAAGGTCATCGAAATGAAGACCGCCAACTGGTCGCGGGCCGAATCGCTGACCCTCACCGAAGACTGGCTCAACGCCCACCCCAACGGCGGCATCTCCGGAATCATCGCGCAGAACGACGACATGGCCCTCGGTGCGCTGCAGGCGGTGAAATCCCGCGGCCTGTCGCCGAAAGACGTGCCGATCACCTCCATCGACGGCATGCCTGACGCGATTCAGGCGGCGAAAAAAGGCGAAGTCACCACCTTCCTGCAAGACGCTCAGGCGCAATCCCAGGGCGCCCTCGACGTGGCCCTGAAAAAACTCATCGGCGCCGACTACAAGCCGCGCTCGGTGATCTGGGAGCGCTACGCCAAAGACGTGAAATGGGCTGATGGCAAGGACCAGCTGTACATCCTGCCGTGGGTGCCGGTGGTGCACACCAACGCCGACGCGCTGTATCAGCAGGTCACCGCCGCCAAGTAAGGCTTTTCGTCCACCGCAACCGGGGCGGGCTGTGCTGGCCCGCCCTGCAAGGAGCCATTCGATGTCCGGATTTCTCAAACGCGCCTTCGACCTCACGGGCAAGACCGCCGTCGTCACCGGTGCTGGCGCCGGGATCGGCCAGGCCTGCGCCACCCTGCTCGCCGAATGCGGTGCGCGGGTCGCCCTGCTCGACCGCGACCCGAGTGTGGAGAACGTCGCCGCCGAACTGGGCAGCGAACATGTCGGCGTGGTCGCCGACCTGCGCCAGCTCGACCAGGTGCAGCGCGCCGTCGACAGCGTCGCGACCCGTTTCGGTCGCATCGATTTCCTGATCAACAGCGCCGGCGTGGTGTTTCTCGACAAGGCGCTGAATGTCAGCGAAGAGGCGTGGGACACCACCCTCGACATCAACCTCAAGGCCAGCTTCTTCGTCGCCCAGGCCTGCGCCCGCCACATGATCGACCAAGGCAGCGGGCGCATCGTCAACCTCGCCTCGCAAGCCGCCGTCATTGGCCTGGACCAGCACGTTGCCTACTGCGCGAGCAAGGCAGCGGTGGTCGGCATGACCAAGGTGCTGGCCATGGAATGGGCGCCTCACGGCATCACCGTCAACGCCGTGTCGCCGACCATCGTCGAAACCGCGCTGGGCAAGAAAGCCTGGGCGGGCGAGCGCGGTGAACAGGCGAAAAAACAGATTCCCGTGGGCCGTTTCGCCCAGCCCGAAGAAATCGCCGGGCTGGTCCTGTACCTGCTCAGCGGCGCCGCGCAAATGATCACCGGCGAAAACGTGGTGATCGACGGCGGTTACAGCATTCAGTGATTTGCATCTTTTCTTTTTCGTGAGGTTTTTTATGTCTGCCGTCATCGAACGCACACCGGCCACCAGCACCTCCAGCGACCACCTCAACCCGGTGATCCCGGCCACCATGCAGGCGGTGGTCTGCTACGGCCCGGAAGACTACCGGCTGGAACAGGTCGCGGTGCCGACACCCGGCCCGGAAGAAATCCTGACCAAGGTCGAGCTGTGCGGCATCTGCATGGGCGACATCAAGACCTATCGCGGCGCGCCGTCCTTCTGGGGCGACGATGAACAGCCGCGCTACGTGAAGCCGCCAATGATCCCCGGCCATGAATTCGTCTGCCGTGTGGTCGCCCTCGGCCCCGGCGCGGAAAAGCGCGGCGTGAAAGTCGGCGACCGGGTGATTTCCGAACAGATCGTGCCGTGCTGGGGCTGCCGCTTCTGCAACCACGGCCAGTACTGGATGTGCCAGAAGCACGACCTGTACGGTTTCCAGAACAACGTGCAGGGCGCCATGGCGCAATACATGATCTTCACCAAGGAAGGCATCGTGCACAAAGTGCCTGACGCCATCGCTCCGGACGAAGCCATCCTCATCGAACCGCTGGCCTGCTCGCTGCACGCCGCTGACCGCGCCGACGTCGGCCTCGACGACGTGGTGGTGGTCGCCGGGGCCGGCACGCTGGGCCTGGGCATCATCGGCGCGGTGCGCCTGCGCAACCCGAAACGCCTGATCGTGCTGGACATGAAACCCGAGCGCGCCGAACTCGCCCTGCGCATGGGCGCCGACGAAGTGTGGAACCCGGCACAGGAAGACGTGCAGAAGAAAATCCGCGACATCACCGACGGCTACGGCTGCGACATCTATATAGAAGCCACCGGGCACCACAAGGCGGTCAACCAGGGCCTGGCGATGCTGCGCAAACTGGGGCGCTTCGTCGAGTTCAGCGTGTTCAACGACGAAGCCACCGTGGACTGGTCGATCATCGGCGACCGCAAGGAACTCGACGTGCTCGGTTCGCACCTGGGGCCGTACATGTACCCGCGCGCCATCGATTTCATCGGCAACCGCAAGATTGACATGCGCGATGTGGTCACGCACAAATTCGCACTGGCCGACTTCAAGGAAGCCTTCGCTGTCATGGAACGCGGCGACCGCTCGCTGAAAGTCGTGCTGGAGCCCTGATCCGACAGGCACGTATCAACACGCTTCAACAAGAAAAAGAACAAGGAAACGCGTCATGAATCGAGTCATCAACGATGCGGATCTGGTAGTCGAGGACATGCTGCGCGGCATCCTCGTCGCCCATCCGCACCTGCGTCAGCACGAAAACAATCCCCGCGTCATCACCAAGGCCAAGGCCTCGCCTGCCGGCCGCGTGGGCATCGTCACCGGCGGTGGCTCCGGCCATGAACCGGCGTTTCTCGGCTATGTCGGCCAGGGCCTGGTCGACGCCGTGGCGGTCGGGGAAATCTTTTCCTCGCCGACCGCGAAAAGCTTCTTCGACGCCTTCCGCGCCGCCGATCATGGCGCGGGTATCGCCTGCCTGTACGGCAACTACGCCGGCGACAACATGAACGTCAAACTGGCCATGAAAATGGCCGCCAGTAAAGACCTCGAAGTGCGCACCGTGGTCGCCAACGACGACGTGGCCTCCGCGCCGAAAGAAGAAATCCACAAGCGCCGCGGTGTGGCCGGGGAAATCTTCATGTGGAAAATCGGCGGCGCGGCGGCGGCACAGGGTTACGACCTGGGCGGCGTGATTCGCGTCGCGCAAAAGGCCGTGGACCACTGCCGTTCCATCGGTGTCGGCCTGACCCCGTGCACCATCGCGGCGGTGGGCAAGCCGAACTTCCAGATTCCCGACGGGCAAATGGAACTGGGCATCGGCCACCACGGCGAACCAGGCATCGAAGTGGTGCCCATCGAACCGGCCGCCGCCATGGCCGAGCGCATGCTCAAGCCGATCCTCGCCGACCGTGATTTCAGCCGGGACGACAGCGTTGTGGTGCTGGTGTCGGGCCTCGGCGCCACGCCGGTGATGGAGCTGTACATTTTCTACGCCGAGGTCGAGCGGCTGCTCACCGAGAAAGGCCTGAAGGTGCATCGCTGCTACGTCGGCAACTACTTCACCTCGCTGGAAATGATAGGCGTGACCCTGACCCTGCTCGGTCTGGACGACGAACTGAAAACCCTGATCGACCAACCCTGCCAGTCCATCGGCATGACCCAGACGGAGTGAACCATGAGCCAGCACTTTTCCAGCGCTGACGGCAGCGCCATCGTCGGCGATCTGGTCAGCGTGATCGTCGCCAACCGCGAATACCTCAGCGAAGTGGACGGCGCCATCGGCGACGGCGACCACGGCATCAACATGGCCAAGGGCTTTGCCCATTGCGGGCGCAGCATCGAAGGCAGACAGCTTTCACTGGCCGAAGCCCTCGACGAACTGACCCTGAGCCTGATGGAAGGCATCGGCGGCTCCATGGGCCCGCTGTACGGCAGCCTGTTCATCGGCATGGCCAACGAAGTGCGCGACAGTGAAACCATCGACGCCGCGCGCTTCGCTCAACTGCTGCGCGGCGGCCTGACCTCGTTGCAGGACATCACCGACGCCGGCGTCGGCGACAAATGCCTGATGGACACGTTGATTCCAGCGGTGGAAGCCGCGGAAAAGGCCAGCGCCGAGGGCGCGTCGTTCGGGCAGATGCTGGAACAGGTAAAAACGGCTGCATCGCAGGGGCGTGATTCGACCAGGGATCTGGTCGCCAAGATCGGCCGCGCCAGCCGCCTGGGCGAACGCTCACTCGGCGTGCTGGATGCCGGAGCGGTGTCCTGCTGCCTGATCCTCACCCGCCTGGCGGACTCGGTGCAGCCAAGGCTGCAGCGGTAAACACTTTTTTTGTAGGAGCTGGCTTGTCCTGCGAGCGGCGGGGAACCCGTCGTAAAACCTGCGAATGCGGTTGACCTGATACAGCGCGTTTACCGGATTTACGACGACTCCGTCGCCGGTCGCAGGACAAGCCAGCTCCTACAGATCTGGCGTTGCTCGCAGGGGCTTTTGATTCTGGCCGAGGGCCTGTAGGAGTGAGCTTGCTCGCGATAGCGTTGGGTCAGTCAACTTCGCAGCGCCTGGCCTGACGCCTTCGCAAGCAGGACTCCCCCACAGAAACGCTGTGCCGGCGACCAGACAGATGCCCGACACAACACCCCATCAAATCTCCCCCTTCTCCTCCACCAGCGCACCCTTCTTGTTGCTGTGCGGGTCCGGCACTTTTACCGATGGAAACTGCGACGACGCGTAGCGCACCACCAGGATCGCGAAGGCCAGCAGCAGGATTGCACCACTGAGGTACACAACGCCCAGGTCCGCTGGCGCATGGTGCGACACGTCGGAGATCAGCAGGCGGGTCAACGCGGTGATTGCCACGTAGATCAGGAAGCGCACGGGCATGTGGTTGGTCTTGAAGTAAATCCCGACCATCGCACCCAGTTCCAGGTAGATGAACAGCAGCAGGATGTCATCGACGGTGATGTGGCCTTTCTCCAGCATCCCGAGAAACGCCATGACCGCCGCCCATGCGGTGACCGCGCCGATGGCGAACAGCGCCAGGTAGTGGAAGGTTTCCACGAACAGGTTGCCCAGCGACTCGGCGCAACCGTGGACACGTTGACGGAGGGATTCGGCCCAGTTGATTTTCACGATGAACTTCCTTGAGTTGCCCGGTACGGATGATGCAATGCACGTGTGACGCTTGTGTCAGTGCATTTAAGGGGCCATGGGCTACCTTTGAGAACGTGACCGGTTGTCGCAAGGTGTTTCGGCGTGACGAGGAGTGAATTGCCACTATTCAGGCCGCAGTGATTGCCGTATGCTGCGCACTGTATATAAACACAGTACTTATTTCACAACGACTATCGTGAAGGCATATGAGGTGGTAAATGGCCGTCGAAGTGGTATACCGCAGCAGCCGCGATCTGGAGCGCTTGTTCATGGATAAAGCCGAAGCTGACCGTCATGACAAGATGCTCGAACTCGCCGAGTTGCTGGCTAGCGTGCTGACCAAGGCAGTGCCGTCGCTGTCCGAGGCACAGGTTGAGGAGGCCGGTATTTACATGGCCAAGAACCGCGACGTGTTCGCCCGCGCGTTCAAGAACCAGCCGGATGCGTTGAATGAGTTGTTGAGCGAAGAAGCGCCCGAGTAATCCCTACGCCTCAACACCGTCCGTAGGAGTGAGCTTGCTCGCGATCGCAGTGGACCAGTCAATGAGAGGTTGACTGATAAGACGCCAATCGCGAGCAAGCTCACTCCTACAAGGGATTGCGGTGGGCCTGGAAGTTGACTGGCCCGACGCCTTCGCCAGCAAGCCGGCGCCCACGGCCTGCGGCCAGAAGCGGACCGCCACCGCCGGCAAGCCGGACTGCTACGGGGTATGCAACCGGCTCAGACCTCCTTCACCAACACATCGGCAATGCGGATACTCAGGGCCGCACCGGTCAATGTCGGGTTCACGCAGGACGAGGACGGCATCACGCTGGTACCGGCGATGAACAGGTTGTGGTGGTCATGGCTGCGGCAATCGCGGTCGACCACCGAGTCTTTCGGATCGTCGCCCATGATGGTCGTGCCCATGATGTGCTGACGGTTCTGAAAGCCGGTGTCGGTGCTGAGAATGTCAGCATCGAGCAGGCTGGCGAACTGTTTGAGATCCTCCACCGCTTTCTCTTTGCCGGCGTGCCAGTAGTCCGGGACGCTGTAGTAGATCTCCGGCACCGGCAGGCCGATGGCGTCGAACTTGGTCTTGCTCGGCGTGACACGGTTTTCCGGCAGCGGCAGGGTTTCGAAGTCCACCGCCCAGTTCAGCGAACGCGCCGATTGCAGGCGGATCTGCTCGTCGAGTTTCGAGCCCAGCACGCCCTTGGCGATCAGGTTCGAGGTGATCTGCGATGTAGGCACGGTGTTGCGCACCTTGATCTTGTAGCTCGGGTAATCCTTGCGGAAACCACCGTCGCGGCTGTTCAGGTACACCAGCAACTGGGTCGGCCCCTCGCCCGGCCACATGTCTTCCTTGGTCATGACGTTCATGCTGATGCCGGTGTGGTCCATCAGGTTGCGCCCGACCTGGTCGGAAGAGTTGGCGATGCCGTTCGGGTATTTCTCCGAGGTCGACATCAGCAGCAGTTTCGGCGACTCGATGCCGTAGGCCGCGAGCACGAAATAGCGGGCAGTCAGTTTGTGCTTCGACTTGTCCGGGCGCATGTACCAGATCGCCGTGATCTGGCCGTCGTCACCCGCCTCGATCTTGTACACCACCGAGTTGTCCAGCACCTTGGCGCCGTGACGTTCCGCTTCGTCGATGTGCATCGAGCCGTCGTACTTGGCGGCAATCGGGCAGACCGGGTTGCAGTTGTTGTTGCCGGCGCACGGCGGGCGCTTGCCGTAAGGGCGAGTGGCGCGGCCGTTGGGTTCGAGGATCGGGTTGTAGCCACCCTTGCTCAGCAGCTCCGACAGGCGGGTGAACATGTAGCTCGGCTTGAGCCCTTCCATCGGGTACGGGATCGAACGCGGCGGGAACGCTTCACCGCCCTGCCCGCTTTCGTCCTGACCGTCGACACCGGACACGCCCAGCTCGGTTTCGGCCCGCGCGTAGTAAGGCTCCAGTTCGTCATAGCTGATCGGCCAGTCGCGGCCACGGCCATACAGCGACTTCAATTTGAAATCGTTGGGCAGCATGCGCCACAGCGAAGAGCCGAAGTGCCAGGTCGTGCCGCCGACCACACGCAGGTAGGAGGTGTTGTACTTCACCGGCCCGACCTGTTGCAGATAGTCACCGTAGGTGGACGGCGCGTGGGGCAGGCTCGGGTACGGCGAGCCGGCGCCCTGCAACTTGGCGTTGGCCAGCGACAGCTTGACCGGGGCATTGCGGAAGGTTTCCACGACGTCGCGGCGGTTCACCCGGGGACCGGCTTCCAGCACGATCACCGATTTGTTCGCCTTGGCCAGGTCAGTGGCGATCAGACCGCCCATGACACCGGAACCGATGATCACCACATCGGCGTCGAAATCAGTGCTGCTCATACGTTGGAATCCTGCTTGGCTGTTGGTTTGGGGCCCCAGGAAGCAGGGCCGCCGCCGTAAGTGGGGATCGCGAGAATGCCGTGGGTCGGCTGGTACATCACGGCTTCGGAGTAACTGATCAGCTCGGCATCGGCCGGCTCGCCGACGATGCCCAGGTACCAGGCGGAAACGATGCTGGTCGCCGTGGCTTTCAACGACGGATCGGGCTGGGCCTGTGCCAGGTACTCATCGACATGCTTGTAGCCCTGCTCGCTGATCAGTTGCTTGAGAGCGATGACATTGCCGGCAAAGTTCGGCGCACGTTTGGCCAGCGCCGCCTGATAACGGGCCGCCAGCACCGGATTGACCGGACGGCTGATCAGAAATTGCGACAGCGCAATGAAGTCGCCCGCCGACACTTCTGCGGCGAAGACCGATTGCAGCGGCGTCAGGCCACCGAGCATGGCGGCAAGGCCCAGCGTCACCGAGCCGCGCAGCAGGCTGCGACGGGAAAAGCCCGAAGAGATTTCGGCAGACGCCGGTGTTGCAGTGTTCATCAGGGAAGTCTCCATTCTCAGGCCTCCAGGCGACGGCGGCGGGACATCAGGGCCCAGACCACAAGGCCGATCAGCACGCAGACCAGGATGATTGCCGGGACGGTGAATTTCGCCATCACCGCCAGCGGCGCCTTGGGGCCGCCTTCACGAACCTGAGCCACGTCGGCGGCGGTCACTGTCTTGTCGGCATGGCCGTAACGGCTGAGCACGTAGTTGCTGACGTCGGCGATCTGCTGATCGCTCAAGCGGTCGGTGAACAGCGCGTCAGGACCAAAGCCCGGCATGTCGATGGCCACGCCGTCGACTTCGCGGTGTACGCCATAGACGATGGTGGCGATCAGATTGGTGCTGCTGCTGGTCGCGGTGTTGTGGAACAGCGACGGGTATTCCTTGTTGCCTTGGCCATTGGGTTGGTGGCAGTTGCCGCAGGTGCCGCTGAAGATGTGCCAGCCCGGATTGTCTTCCGGCTTGCCGCCACGCAGGGTCAGCTCGTCGGTCGAGGCCTGGCCGTATTCGTGACGGGCCTTGCTTTCGCCGTTGCTGATCGGCTGGGTCTGCAGCAGGTAGGCGGCGATGGCCTTGAGGTCGGCGTCGCTCAGGTGTTGCAGGCTGTTTTCCACGGCTTCGGCCATGGGTCCGGCGGCCTGCGCCTTGCCTTCGACATGCCCGCTGCGCAGGTAGGCGAAGATCTCGTCGCCCGACCAGGCGCCGATGCCGCTGACCTTGTCGGAGGTGATGTTCGGCGCATACCAACTGCCCAGCGCACCACCCGCCAGCGCCTTGCTGTTGTCAGCGGCCATCAGCACGTTGCGCGGGGTATGGCAGGTGTCGCAGTGGGCCAGGCCGTTGACCAGATAGTCACCGCGGTTGACCTCGGCCGACTTGGCCGGGTCCGGGGTGAAGCGCTTGTCACTGTGGAACAGCGCGTTCCAGCCGATCATCGAAGCGCGGACATTGAACGGGAAATCCAGCGCGGTTTTCGGTGTCGGCGCATCGACCGGCTGCACTTCGTGCATGAAATAGTCGTACAGCGCGGCGATGTCGCTGTCGGTCATTTTCGAGTACGAGGTGTACGGCATCGCCGGATACAGGTGCGTGCCGTCAGCGGTGACGCCATCACGCACCGCGCGGGCAAATTCCGCTTCGCTGTAATTGCCGATACCGGCGGTTTTCGACGGTGTGATGTTGGTCGACCAGATCGTGCCCATTGGCGAGCTGAGCGGATAACCGCCGGCAAACGCCTTGCCCCCCGGCACGGTGTGACACGCCACACAGTCGGCTGCCACGGCCAGGCGCTTGCCCGGCGATGCGTTGTCGTCCAGTGCCTGCCCATGGGCTGCACCTGCGCTGACGACCATTAATGTGAACAGACCTGCAAAGGTCCGGCCCACACTCCTCCCCTTACCCACGTAACGCGACATGATTCCTGCCTCAGGCGACTGCTTTCTGGTTTTTGTCCACGGTGTGTGAAGCGCGAACGCACTCGGGCCGTCAGCCGAAAAAGCGGGGCCTAAGTGGTACGATGTCTTATGATTTTTTTGAATATTTCACAAAGGATAACATCTTGCAACAAAATAAAGCGGCAAAATGCCACATCCGCCATATTTGGTGAAAACGCTCTATAACGGTACTTATGGAAGAAATCACCAACAAACAAGACGGCATAAGCGCCATCCTGCCTTTCTGGTCCGTGATTATTTGTTACGTGGAATGAAAAATTATTGAACTCTGGTGCGGCAACTTTCAGTCAAAACCGCCAATGTGCCATTTTTGCGCAAAAACCGTCCCCTCTTCCGTTGCTTTTCGCGTGCCACCGAGGCCAGAAACCGCGTAGCCAAGCCCTGGAAACCTCCCGAATCCAGCTGCCAATTCGCGTCCTTAATCAGCCTTAAAAGCCCTGAATAGAGCGGTTAATGGCAAATTAACATTTAGTAACCCTTTAGCCATGGACAAGCGCGCCGATAGAGATATGACAACCGTTCGTCGCCATAGGGCGATACGGCGTTTTTCATCATCACAACACTCGGCAGGACGTCAGATGAGCTGGACCCAGGATGCAAGACTCTCGACCAAATTGATCACCGCTTTCGCGCTGTGCGCCTTCATTACGCTGGGCGTTGGCGTGCTGGGCAGCCGGGGCGTTTCGCAGCTCTCGGAGAGTCTGAGACAGGTCTTCGGCAACAATCTGGTGTCCGTCGCCAACACCGACCAGGCCAAGATCAAGGCCGTCGGCCAGACCCGTGACATGTACCGGCTCTATGTGGCGACTCAGGCCGGGCTGCCACAAAGCGTGAAGGACGAATTCATCGCCTCGATGAATGCCAACCAGGCCGCCAGCGAGAAAGCCTTCGCCCTGTACCGCTCCCGCCCGCTGGTCGACGATGAGCGCGCCGCCGGGGATCAGATGGAAAGGGACTGGCCGGTGTATCAGGCCATCGTGCAGCGTTACGTGGCGCTGATGAGGGCCGGTGATGTGGAAAACGGCCGCGCCTTGCTGCTGGGTGATCTGCAGAAAGCCTATCGGGGCGTCATGGACGAGTTGACCATCATGACCAACTCCAACGACCGCCAGGTCGGCGAAGGTGCAGCGGCCGCCGCTGAACTGGAGTCGTCCGCGAAAGTGTCGCTGTACACCGGCATCGGCCTGGCATTCGTGGCGGCCATCGCCCTCGGTCTGTTCATCAGTCGCCTGATCAGCAGGCCGATTGCCCGTGCCGTCGCCAGCGCCCAGAGCATTGCCGAAGGCGACCTGACCCAGCGCATCGTCAGCACCGGGCGCGACGAGACCGGCCAGTTGCTCAGCGCCCTGGCCGAGATGCAGCACAGCCTGAAAAGCACCATCCAGCAGATCGCCAGCGCCTCGGAGCAACTGGCATCCGCCTCGGAAGAAATGACCGCCGTCACCGATAACTCCAGTCGCGGGCTGGTGCGGCAGAACGATGAAATCCAGCAGGCAGCCACCGCCGTCACGGAAATGACCTCCGCCGTCGAGGAGGTCGCGCGCAATGCCGTGTCCACGTCCGAAGCCTCGCGGGCCGCCAGCGAGCAAGCCATCAATGGCCGTGATCAGGCCCGCAGCGCCGTCAGCGCGATCAACAGCGCGACCACTGAAATCGCATCGTCGACCACCATGGTCCAGGACCTGGCCGAACAGGTGCGCGACATCGGCAAGGTGCTGGATGTGATTCGCGGCATCGCCGAACAGACCAACCTGCTGGCGCTCAACGCTGCGATCGAAGCGGCACGGGCGGGCGAGCAGGGTCGCGGGTTTGCGGTGGTTGCCGATGAAGTGCGGGCGCTGGCCGCGCGCACCCAGGCCTCGACCGGGGAAATCGAAGGCATGATCAGCCGCGTGCAGAACAGCGCCGATCAGGCTGTCGGCGCGATGGGCAAAAGTCAGGCGCTGGTGATCGACACCCAGGCCCTGGCCCATCAAGCCGGACAGGCGCTGGAGCTGATCGCTGACGGTATCTCGCAAATCAACGACCGCAACCTGGTAATCGCCACCGCCTCGGAAGAACAGGCCAATGTCGCCCGTGAAGTCGACCGCAACCTGGTGAACATTCAGGACCTGTCCACCCAGACCGCCGCCGGTGCCCAGCAGACCAATACCGCCAGCCAGGAACTGTCCAGCCTGGCGCTGTCGTTCAATACCCTGGTCAGCCGGTTTCGGGTGTAACGCGCCAGCCTGCCACGAAGCAGATCTGATTTTTGCAGGAGCGCGGCTTGTCCCGCGACCTGCAGACATTCGACCGGCCAGACAGATGCCTCAGGTGGGAGGGAGCCCTGCTCGCGAAAGCGGTGGGCCAGCCGACATTGCAGCGCCTGACTCGACGCTTTCGCGAGCAGGGCTCCCTCCCACAGCCTTGGGCCAGCAGCAACAGCCGGCGGACATCACGTTCGCCACTTGCCCTCCTTCGCCAGCGTGACCACCACGTCGGCAACGACAGATGGTGTGTCCTGCGGCGGCTGATTCAGCGACACCAGTCCGACACAGCGGGTCGGCTTGAGCAGCGCTGCGGTGCTGGCAGCTCGTCCGCCCTCGGCGTAACCGGCCAGCACCGCTTCAGGGACGTGCAAGGCGTTCATCAGGTCGATCACATCCTGCCCCAGCACGGCCAGCTCTTCCGAACGAGGCGTGGTGTCGTCCAGGTAAACGGTGCTGCCGTGCCCGCGCAGGTACGGCACGATCACCCGCAAACCCTGTGCAGCCAGCAACGGCGCAACGCCAGCGAAGCTCTGAATGTCGCCCGCCGCACCGTGCAGCAGAATCACCGCCCGCCCCTCTTCCGGCCCGGCTTCGTAGTAGCTGATGTCGAGGATGTCAGTGCTGACCTGTTTGATAGGCGCCAGCGCGGCCAACCGCTTGATGCTGTCGGCAGCTGGTTCTCTGGCGGCGAGCGCCGGGGCCAGGCTACCCATAGCCAGTGCGGCAATACCCACGGCGGACGACGCCAGAAAATGCCGGCGATTGAGTGTGAATCCGTTCATTACAGGTGCTCCTCGGATTGAGTGTCGCTGTCGACACCGGTGATCAGTTCGCTGCCCAGCCAGTTGGCGAGCAGTTCCCCGGCTTTCGCCACGCCCTCGCTTTCGCCCAGTTGCTCGACCAGCATTTCGCACAGGCCGACAAAGCTCGGATCCTGTTGCAGGTGCAGCAACGCGGCGTATTCCAGGCCGTCGACATCGCGCAGCCGTGACGTGAAGCCACGCCGCCAGACCAGCAGCCCGCCCGGTATGGCGAGCATTTCGCTCTCCGGTGCCGGCTGGTCTTCGCACAGCGCGCTCCAGATCGCCTCAACGTTGGTGGTCAGTTCGTGCAGGCGCAGCGATGGGGTGAAATGCAGTCGAGCGTTGTCCCAGTCGATGCTCGCCAGAGCGTCCGGCGCCAGCGGGTCGGCATCGGCGGCAATGAAAGCTTCGCCCAGCGCCTGCTCGATCCAGGCCAGCTCGTGGATATCCGGGTTGTGCGGAAAGCGCTTGAGCAGGGTTTCGCCGAAGTGCTCGGAATAGGCGTCCAGCGTCCAGGCGTACGGCGGACAATGGTCGATGTGGGCGATGGCGGTGTTGCGGAACTCGTCTTCGCCCAGCCAGGTGCGCAGGTGCGGGAAGGTGTTTTCCAGACAGGTCACCAGTTGCACCCGGTAGTTGTTCTGGTAGACCGCCAGGCCGGTAGCGGCATGCACCGACAGGCGATCGGCGGCATCTTCCGACGCCTCGACCAGCCAGGCCTGAAAGTCGCGCTGCAAGGTCGCCAGGATCATGCGGCATCTCCTGCGCGGCGCAGCGCCTCTTTGGCGCCGAGGTTGCGGGCAATCGCCAGCTCAGCCAGCAGTTCGGCCAGCGGCGGGATGTCGTCGTCGCGCTCGATCATGGTGGCGACCGGGCCGAGCAGCGAAATCGCCTTGGCGTACAGTTCCCAGACGTCGGTACAAACCGGGCTGTCATGGGTGTCGATCAGCAGATCCGGGCCCTGACTGTGACCCGCCAGGTGAATCTGCCGCACGCGTTCGGCGGGGATGCCGTCGAGAAAGGCCAGTGGATCGAAGCCATGGTTGCTGGCGCTGACGAACACGTTGTTGACGTCCAGCAGCAGTTCGCAGCCGGTACGGCGGGACATTTCGGCGATGAATTCCCACTCGGTCATCGCTGCATCGGGAAAGCTCAGGTAGCTGGACGGGTTTTCGAACAGCATGGTCCGACCCAGTGCATCCTGGGCCCGGGAAATATTGGCGCAGACGAGGTCCAGCGCTTCATGGGTGTAGGGCACCGGCAGCAGGTCATGGGAGTTGAAACTGCCGATGCGCGACCAGCTCAGGTGGTCGGAGACGAACAGCGGCTGGATCTCGTCGACCAGATTTTTCAGGCGCTTGAGGTAGTCGGGATTGAGGCCGTCGGCCGAGCCGATGGACATCGACACGCCATGCAGCACCACCGGATGGCGCTCGCGAACCTGCCGCAGAATATGGCGCGGCTGGCCGCCGGCGACCATGAAGTTTTCCGAAATGACTTCAACGAAATCCACCGGCACGGTGGTTTCCAAAAAGTCACGGTAGTGCTCGCGGCGCAGACCCAGTCCATAGCCTGAAAAAACTGCTGACATCATGCGTACTCCACTGAAAGAGGTGGCTGACGACGCCGGCGATAAGTCATGCCCAGGTCGTCACGGGATACACAGATTTAACCGCGCGCCTGTATCCCCTCTGTGTCCCGCCGTCGGGGCAAACGTGGGCCGATGTATCTGCGCGGGGGCGATATACAGTTCGATACAAAAGGTCTGAGGACGATCCTTGTGGGAGGGAGCCCTGCTCGCGAAGGCGTCAGTCCAGTCGACATCGCAGTGTCTGGGCTGCCTCTTCGCGAGCAGGGCTCCCTCCCACGGGATTGGGGTGTTTGGTGAGAGTCGGCATGGCGCAAAAACTATAGGAGCGGGCTTGCCCGCGAAAGCGGTGGGTCAGGCAATGCGGCATTGTCTGCACTGACGCCTTCGCGGGCAAGCCACGCTCCCACAGGTGTGGAGTCCTGCTACCGGTTGGGCATGAAGGCTTTTGATTCTGGCCGCAGGCCGTGGGAGGGAGCTCTGCTCACGAAGGCGTCAGTCCAGTCGACATCGCAGTGTCTGGGCTGACGCCTTCGCGGGCAAGCCACGCTCCCACAGGTGTGGAGTCCTGCTACAGGTTGAGCATGAAGGCTTTTGATTCTGGCCGCAGGCCGTGGGAGGGAGCTCTGCTCGCGAAGGCGTCAGTCCAGTCGACATCGCAGTGTCCGGACTGACGTATTCGCGGGCAAGCGCGCTCCTACAGGTGGGGGGTGTTACGCGGGACGCTGTCATCAGAGCTGATATTTCTCGCGCACCAGATGGCCGATGCCCATGCGGTCGAGGATGTGCATCGGACACAGGAAGGTGACGCGCACGGTGCCCGGCAGACGGCTGATTTCGATGGAGCCGGCGATGGTCGCGCGGTTGCGCACTTCGTCGTAGGACAGGCCGGTCACGGCAGCGGCACGTTCAAGGCCGTTTTCGGTGGCGACGTTGAGGTTCTCCCCGCTGCCGAGGAAGGTGATCGGGCCGTTTTCTTCGATCTCGGTCTGCCCCCAACGCGCGCCCAGCTCGCGCACCTTGCGCCGTTGCTCGGGCGTCATCGGCCGTGCCATCGGCGGCAGGTCGTCGAAGTTCTGCAGCAGGATCGGCCCTTCAATCGTCAGGTGCTTGATCACTTCCACGGTCAGCTCGGTTTCACCCGACACATCGGTAGCGTGCCCGGCGATTTCGCCGTTGCCCTGCTGAGCGTGCATGTCGCCCATGTACACACCGGCACCCGGCACCTTGACCGGGCAGATCAGGATGCAACCTTCACGCACCGAGTTGGTGTCCATGTGGCCGTCGGTCTTGGCCGCGTGCAGCTCTTCGCGGGTCATGCCGAAGCGATGTGGCGCACCGATCAGGTATTGACCGAAATCGGCGCAGTTGTGCGAGTCCGGCAGATCGCGGGACGGCGTGGTGCCCATGTTGCCGAGGAATGGACGCATGTGCGCGGCCAAGCCCGGCATGTCGGCGCGGGCCAGCGACAGGATCGAATGCTGCTCGGCGGTTTCCGGCAGCGCGGACATTTCCGAAGCATTGCCAGCCAGGCGATTGGCAATCTCCTGATTGACCGTCAGGCTGACCTGATTTTCCTGATCCAGCACGATCACATAGCCGTTGCTGAAGCGGAACGCGTTGACTTCGGCGCCGCAGTTGTCGCACCGAATGGCGTCTTCACCAATGCCCTCGACATGACTCGCCGGGTGCTCGGTGCCGCATTCGGAGCAGAATTTGGAAACGAAGGGGTCGCCGTGATAGCGGCCTTCGACGAAGCTCATCACACCCGATGATGTGGCGATGGAAGTGACGCGCATGCGGGTGATTTTCAGTGCCACGGCATCGCCGACTTCAGCCCCCTCGATGGCCACTGGTTCGGTGACTTCGTGCCCGCCCTGGAACGCCGGGGTGATCATCGGCCCCCAGCAACCCGGCGGCGTGCCGGTGATCAGGGTGCCGCCATTGGCCAGCGGGCCCAGCATGGGCTGGCTCGGGCCGATGATGCCGTTGGTGTAGCGGGTGACGGTCAGGCGCTGGACAGGCGCTTTTGCAGAGGTCGGATCAGGCAGGACGGTGCTCATTGTTGTCATCCTTCACGTGGACGTGAGGTGCGGCGGCCAGAACAGGCCGTCGATAGGGAAAAGAAAAGCCCGCCATCGAGGCGGGCTCTGTGCAGGCTTACTTCGGCTCGGTCAAGGTGCCGCCGGCCTTCAGGCACTCGGACGGGGTCTTGACGATCACGCCCTGGCCTTTGCAGCTGTTCAGGCCTTTGCAGTCGTTCTTGGCGGTGGCACACAGGCTTTCACCCTTGCAGCCGTTGACGCCGTAGCAGCGGCCCGGCTTTTCGGCGCCGGCATCGGCAGCCGAAGCGCCGACGCTGAAGGAAGCGGAAGCCAGGGCCAGCAGAGCGGCGGCGGTGGCGATGCTGAAACGGGATTTGTTGGAAGCGATCATGGGTGTTTCTCCGATAGGTTTGGGTTCAATCAACAACGTCAGCGAACGGGCTTACTTGACCGCCAGGGCGGCGTCTTCAATCACTTGAGCAACGGCTTCAGGCTGCGAGATGTACACCGAGTGGCTGGCCTTGATTTCGGTGACCTTGGAGCCGGCACGCTTGTACATCCAGCGCTGCAGATCCGGGTTCAGGGCACGGTCTTCGGTGGCGACGATGGCGTAGGTCGGCTTGTTGTGCCACGCGGCGGCCCAGGCCTGGGCACCGAAAGTGGCGGTGTTCGCGGCAGGCTGCGACGCGGCCATGAAGTCGGTGCGGTTGGTGGTCAGGTCACCGGCGAAATCGGTGGCGAACTTGGTGCGATCGAAGAACAGGTGGCCGTCACGGGTCGGACGGATGTCATCGCTTGGCGACGGCATCGACGCGATCAACTGGCCCATGCTTTCGCCGACTTCAGGCTGCAGGGCGGCCACGTAGACCAGCGCCTTGACCTTGTCGCGGACACCGGCTGCGCTGATCACGCCGCCGCCGGAACTGTGACCGACCAGCACCACCGGACCGACCTGCTGGTCGAGGATTTCACGGGTGGCGGCGACATCTTCGTCCAGGTTGGTGGCTGGCTGCGGCACCACGGTGACCTTGTAGCCCTTGTGGATCAGGATGTCGTGCACGACCCGCCAGCCCGAACCGTCAACGAACGAACCGTGAACGATGACGATGTTCTTCGCGCCGGTCGCTGGTACCGGTGCGGCAGCCGGGGTCGCGGCGGCGGCAAAAAACGGGGCGGCCACAGCCATGACGCCAAGGGCGAGTTTGGAAACAGTACGCATGGTGACTCTCCACAGGGGCCGGGTGGCCCCGTTCAGTTTTCAGGTTGTTTGTTCAACGACGGGCGGTGCGAAACCGTCCGAAAAACAGCTCGTCCAGCGACCAGCGCCCCGCGCCGTAGACCACCAGCGGCAACAACAGGCCCGCCCAGGTCAGGTGCGTCGGCCAGGCGTCCGGGTAAACGAACATCTCGATCACCGCGGTCATCGCCAGCAGACCGGCAGCGGCCGGCCGGGTCGCCAGACCGAGTACCAGCAGCACCGGAAACAGATGCTCGGCGTAGGTCGCCAGGTGCGCGGCCAGATCGGTCGGAATCAGCGGCAGCGCGTACTCGTACTGGAACAGTTGGTAAGTCGAAGGCTTGATCGTCAGCAGCCCGGTCACCTTGGTGCGTCCCGAGAGGAAGAACACCGAGGCGATACCGATGCGCGCGACCAGCAACAGAAAGCCGGGCATGGCGGCCCGCAGCGCAGGCGCCAGAATCAAGCCGCGCATCACTTCTGTTCCGTCAGCGAGCCATAGCCTTTCGGCGTCTTGATCGAGGTGCAGGTGCCTTTGTCCACCAGCACCCAAGCGTTGCCCTGGTAGTCGGCGACAGCGGTGGAAGCGCACGAAGTGCCCGGGCCAGCGGCGCAGTCGTTCTGACCGGCGAGGGACACGCCGTAGCATTTTTCTTTCGGCGCCTGATCGGCCGCCGAAGCGGTGCCGGCAATAGCGGTCAGCGACAGAGCCAGGGTGGCGGCAAGGGCGGCGTATTTAGTCTTCATGTCTCATCTCCTGCACGTTAAGAATGTGGGCCGTTCCGGCATCCTGTTGAGGTTTCAGGTTCGAAACCGGCGGCGCCTTTCGGTGAGGAGATTTAATCGCGGGGCTGTATCTCGTCTGTGTCGCGGGACAGGCCAAAGCCTTTGCAGATGTATCTCTCGGGGGGCTGTACACAGTGCGATACAAAGAGGCGGGGAATAAAACCGATCGGCAAGACTTACACGAACCGCGCCCGCGTTCTGGCCGGCTCCTACAAATGCGCGGTGTGCCCTGCCGCCTGTCTTTCGCCTAAGGCACGCGTCCATTCACATCCAGAAGCAGACTGGGCATTCAACGAATAAGTCAGCGCACTAGCCTTTTTCCTTTATCGAAAGAAGGGGTGAAGCGTGCCAAAGACTTACCACGCCGACAGATTGCGTTACGGGCGTCATTCTCAAACCCAGCAGATTTATCTGATTACTGCTGTCACCCGAAGCCGCACGCCTCTGTTCCAGGATTGGCAAACCGGCCGCTTGCTGGTGCATCAATTTCGACGAGCCCAACTGGACGGGTGGGCCGATTCATTGGCATGGGTCGTGATGCCGGATCATTTTCACTGGCTGCTCTCACTGGGGGCATGTGACCTGTCGAACCTGATACTTGCGACCAAATCCCGCGCAGCTCGTGAAATAAATGCCCACTTGGGAAGGAGCGGCGCTGTCTGGCAGCGAGGATTCCATGATCGGGCCATCCGTTGTGATGAGGATTTGCCAAGCGTTGCGCGCTATATCGTTGCAAATCCGATTCGGGCCGGGCTGGTGAAACGGGTACAGGATTATCCGTTATGGGATGCAGTCTGGCTCTAGATTGACGCTGCCTGAAAGCCAGGTTCGCCAGCAAGCCGGCTCCTACGGGGATGTGGGGTGTCAGGGCGATGCGGGGCTGATCGTGGACGCGGTCCGCTTCTGGCCGAAGGCCGTGGGAGCCGGCTGGCTGGCGAAGGCGTCGGGTCAGTTGCATCAATGTCGCCTGACACAACAGCTCGCCAGCAAGCCGGCTCCTACGGGGGTGTGGGGTGTCAGGGCAATGAAGCGCTGATCGTGGACGCGCTCCGCTTCTGGCCGAAGGCCGTGGGAGATTCTATGTTTGGGTTGTACTCCCCAAACATCTCCCAGGAACGTATTCGCTCTGATTGCGCATCAGCGAAAATGCAACCTGCGCCAGCTTT